>NZ_SHKY01000001.1:6112843-6769265 GCF_004217545.1 Krasilnikovia cinnamomea | reverse complement strand
GCCACCCCCGGGGGCGTACGACCCACCGTCGATCCCATCAGCCTGGACGAGCGCGGTGGCGTGCCGGAGGCGGCCGCCGCGGAGTTCCGCGCGTACCTGGAGTCCCTCGACGACCAGCTGGCCCGGCCGCTGGTCCTCGCGGAGGTAGACGCCGCGGACTACGACGGCGTCTACCTCCCGGGCGGGCACGGCCCGATGCAGGACCTGGCCCGCGACGCTGACCTCGGGCGGCTGCTGACCGACACCGACCGCTCCGGCAAGATCGTCGCCGCGCTGTGCCACGGCCCCGCCGGACTGCTCAGCGCGGTCGGCGCGGACGGGGCCTTCGCCTTCGCCGGACGCCGGCTGACCGTCTTCACCGATGAGGAGGAGGGGCAGGGCGGGCTCAAGGACGCGTCGCCGTACCTGGTGGAGAGCCGGCTGCGGGGCCTCGGGGCCGTCGTCGAGTCCGGGCCGGCGTGGTCGAGCACGGTCGTCGTGGACCGCAACGTCATCACCGGCCAGAACCCGCAGTCCAGCGCCGACACCGCGCACCAGGTGGTGAAGGCCCTGGGCTGAGGCGCGGGGAGGCCCCGCCGGTCGGCCGTCCTATCGGGGCGCGACGCCGTAGCGCAGCACCAGCACGCCGCTCCCGTCGAGCGCGGTGGTGTCGAGCAGCGTGAGCGGCCGCCCGTCGAACGGGCCGCCGACCAGCGGGACTCCCCCACCGGCCAGCACGGGGTTGAGTTTGATCACGAACTCGTCGATCTCGTCCCGGAGGGCGGCCGCCAGCGCGCCGCCGCCGCACAGCCAGATGTCCTTGCCCGGCCGCTGCTTGAGTTCGCGCAGGTACGGCGCCGGGTCGTCGGCCACGACGGTCACGGCCGGATCGGTCGCCGGATCCAGCGTCCGGGAGAAGACGTACTGGTCGAGGTGCGCGTACGGGCTGGTGACGCCGGCCGCCAGGGCCGGCTCGTAGGTGCCGCGTCCCATGACGACGGTGTCGAAGACCTGCGCGGGGCCGGTGGCGCCGAGTTGCTCGCGCACCGCCGTGGGCAGGGTCTCCGGATACCGCGCGGTGACGTACGCCATCAGCCCCGGGTCCGGCGCGCCGAAGAAGTCCCAGCTGCCGTCCGGTGCGGCGATGAATCCGTCGAGCGTGGCGGCCACGTAGTACACGAGCTTTCGCATGGGAGTCCCTCCGAACCACTATTGCTGTCGTGGACCAAAGTACATCACCTGTAGTGGTTTGTGCGATAGCCTTTTCCGATGGCAAGGAATCCCGAACGCCGGCGCCTGCTGGCCGACGCGGGGCTGCGCGTGCTCGCGGACTCGGGCGCGCGCGGCCTCACCCACCGCGCGGTCGACACGGAGGCGGGCGTGCCGACCGGCACCGCCTCCAACTACTTCCGCTCGCGCGACGCCCTGCTCGGCGCCCTCGGTGAACGGATCATGGAGCGGTTCGCGCCCGACGAGGCGGTACTGGCCCGGCTCGCCCGGCGCGAGCCGGGCCGGGAACTGTTCGTCGACTACCTGCGGTACATCGTGGAGCGGACCACGGCACAGCCCGAGCTGACCCGCGCGCTGATCGAACTGCGCCTGGAAGGGGCCCGGCGCCCCGAACTGGCCGAGAGCCTCGGCGCGACCCTGCGCGGCGGCTACCGCGAGGACGTGGCGTTCCACGCCACGACCGGGCTGCCCGGCGGCGCGGTCGAGATCGCCCTGCTGCACTACGCCCTGGACGGCCTGCTGCTCGACATGCTGACGACCTCGATCGGCGCGGACCTCACCCCGGACGACGCGGTGGTGGCGTTCGTGGACCGGCTCGTCCGCTGAACCCGGCGATCGTCACCCCGTTCCCCGCCGGCGCGGCCGCACCGGCGCCGAGATGCTCGCACCGGGCGCGGCCCGCCGCAGCAGCTCGGCGGCGGTCCGGCTGTCCACGATCAGGTCAGAGATGTAGCCCGCGGACAGCGCGGCGACCAGCCCGGGGACCTTCCCCGCCCCGGACGCCACGCAGACCGAGCGGCGCGAGCGAGCGTACAGCGACAGCGGGGGCCCGCTGGAGCGGCGGTTGATCGGCAGGTCGCCGGAGCCCTTCTGGTCGAAGAAGACCGTACCGATGTCGCCGACCACCCCGGCGGCCCGCAGGTCCCGGACGTCGCGGTCGCTGAGGAAGCCGGCCGTGTAGATGTGGCTGGCCGGGTCGCCGACCAGCGCGCCGGTGCTGAACACCAGCAGGTCGGCGTTCTCCTGCAGGGCCAGGATCTGCCGGATGCTGCGTTCCTTCCAGAGCGCCTCCTTGGTCGCGGCGTGGTCGAAGAACGCGGGCACCGGGAACAGGTGCGGACTGGCCGCGAAGTTCTCGGCGAACCGGACGACGATGTCCGAGGCGTACGCGAGGCCGAAGTTCACCCCGTTCCCGGCGCCGTTGAGCTGGACGACCAGCAGGTCGCTGACCGGCTTGGGATTCAGGTAGTCGATGAAGCTGCTGACCGTGTTGCCCCAGGCGATGCCGATCGTCATGCCCGGCTCCACCATGGCGGCGACCGCGTGGGCCGCGTACCGGGCGACGGCGTTGTTGACCCGGCCGCTGCTGGCGCCCGCATGCACCCCGATGACCTGGAACCGCACGTGCGGATACCGGGCCACCAGGTCGGCGGCGAGACCGGTGGAGGCGTCGAGGGTCTCGTGCACCCGCACCTCCACCACCCCCGCCTCGCGGGCGAACGCCAGCAGCCGGGACACCGTGGAACGTGAGACACGCAGATAGTCGGCGATCTCCTGAGTGGACTGTCCCGCACCGTAGTACATCCGGGCCGCCGTCACGGCCAGCGCCCGCCGCGTCTCTGCCATCCCTGCCTTGCCGGGTATCGCCGGATCAACCCTCCTTAGGGACAGCGTAGTCAAAAAGATCGATGTAAATAGATAGGAACCGGGGGCGTCAGCCGATGGCCTTCCAGTTGGCCAGCAGCTTGTCGTAGTCGACCGTCTCGGGGCGGCCGCGCTCGTCCGCCAGCTTCGGCGCGGGAGCGCCCGGCTGGTCGAACCAGGACTGCGCGCTGGTCTCCGGGTTCAGCTTGGGGGCGCAGTCGCCGCCGTAGCCGCGCCGTTCCAGCCGGGCCAGGATCTCGTCCTGCTGGCGGGCCAGGTTGTCCATCGACTGCTGCGGGGTGGTCTCCCCCGTGACGGCGGTCGCGACGTTCTGCCACCACAGCTGCGCGAGCTTCGGATAATCCGGCACGTTGGTGCCGGTGGGGGTCCACTGCTTGCGGGCGGGCGACCGGTAGAACTCGATCAGCCCGCCGTAGTTCTTCGCGTTGCGAGTGAAGTAGTCGCTGCGGATGTCGGAGTCGCGGATGAAGGTCAGGCCGGTGATCGACTTCTTCAGCGACACCGTCTTGGCCGTGACGAACTGCGCGTACAGCCAGGCGGCGGCGCGGCGCTTCGCCGGGGTGTTCTTCAGCAGGGTCCACGAGCCGGCGTCCTGGTAGCCGAGCTTGTTGCCGTTCTTCCAGTACGCGCCGTGCGGGCTGGGCGCCATCCGCCACTTCGGCGTGCCGTCCGCGTTGACCACGGGCAGGCCCTTCTTGGTCATGTCGGCGGTGAACGCGGTGTACCAGAAGACCTGCTGCGCGATGTTGCCCTGGGCGGGCACCGGACCGGCCTCGCTGAAGTTCATCCCGGCCGCCTCCTGCGGCGCGTACTTCTTCAGCCACTCGACGTACTTGGTCAGGGCGTACACGGAGGCGGGGCCGTTGGTGTCGCCGCCCCGGCTGACCGAGGAGCCGACCGGGCGGCAGTTCTCCACCCGGATGCCCCAGTCGTCCACCGGTAGGCCGTTGGGGATGCCCGGGTCGCCGTTGCCCGCCATGGACAGCCACGCGTCGGTGAAACGCCAGCCCAGCGACGGGTCCTTGCGGCCGTAGTCCATGTGACCGTAGACCTTCCTACCGTCGATGGTGCCGTTGCCGTTGACCTTGCGGGAGAAGAAGTCGGCGATGTCCTCGTACGCGGCCCAGTTCACCGGCACGCCCAGGTCGTAGCCGTACGCCGCCTTGAACTGCTTCCTGATCTCGGGATTGGTGAACCAGTCGTAGCGGAACCAGTAGAGGTTCGCGAACTGCTGGTCGGGCAGCTGGTAGAGCTTGTTGTCCGGGCCGGTGGTGAAGCTGGTGCCGATGAAGTCGTTCACGTCGAGGGTCGGTGAGGTGACGTCCCTGCCCTCACCGGTCATGTAGTCCGACAGCGGGACGACGTAGTCCCCCCGGGAGTGGGTGCCGATCAGGTCGGAGTCGTTGACGTACGCGTCGTAGATGTTCTTGTCGCCCTGGATCTGGGTCTGCAGCTTCTCGATGACGTCGCCCTCCTGGATCAGGTCGTGCTTGACCTTGATCCCGGTGATCTCTGTGAACGCCTTCGCCAGCACCTGCGACTCGTACTGGTGCGTCGTGATCGTCTCCGAGACGACGTTGATCTGCATCCCCCGGTACGGCGCGGCCGCCTTGATGAACCACTCCAGTTCCCCCAGCTGGTCCGCCTGCGACAGCGTGCTGGGGGTGAATTCGGCGCTGACCCACCGGCGGGCCGCCGCCCGGCCGTCGTCCACCTTGAAGTCGCTCTTGGGGGTGTCGTCGTCCCCGCCGGTGCAGCCAACCAGCACCAGGCTGAGCGCGGCGACCGACGCTACCAGAGATCGTCGTAGCACGGTGACTCCTCTCGATGTGATGTCATCCCCACCGCCCGATGACGACCACGGCCAGCAGCGCGCACGCCACCGCCAGCCACATCGACAGGTCGGTGACGGCCAGCCACACCGCCAGCACGACGGCGGCGGTGATCAGTCCGATGTAGAGCCGGTCGCCCCGGTCGGTCTCGATCCGCAGGAAGCCGCGCCGGGCCACCGGGGGCGACAGCCGGGCCCACACCCCCATCCCGGCCAGCAGCACGGCCAGGCCGAGGAAGACCGAGGCCGTCGGCGCGGTCCAGACCATCCAGCCGAGCATGGTCAGACCCTCCCGAGGGCGAAGCCCTTGGCGATGTAGTTGCGGACGAACCAGATGACGACGGCGCCCGGGATGATGGTCATCACGCCGGCGGCGGCCAACAGCCCCCAGTCCACCCCCGCCGCGCTCACGGTGCGGGTCATCGTGGCCGCGATCGGCTTGGCGTCGACCGACGTGATGGTCCGGGCGATGAGCAGCTCGACCCAGCTGAACATGAAGCAGAAGAACGCGGTGACGCCGATCGCCGACCGGATCAGCGGCAGGAAGATCCGCAGGAAGAAGCGGGGCAGTGAGTACCCGTCGATCGCCGCCGTCTCGTCGATCTCGCGCGGGATGCCGGACATGAACCCTTCGAGGATCCACACCGCCAGCGGAACGTTGAACAGCATGTGCGCGATGGCCACGCCCAGGTGGGTGTCGAACAGCCCCACGCTCTGATAGATCTGGAAGAACGGCAGCAGGAACACCGCCACGGGCGCCATCCGGTTCGTCAGCAGCCAGAAGAACAGGTGCTTGTCCCCGGCGAACCGGAAGCGGGAGAACGCGTACGCGGCCGGGATCGCCACCACCAGCGACATCATCGCGTTCAGCGACGTGTAGACGATGGAGTTCAGGTAGCTCGAATACCACACCTCGTCGGTGAGGAAGGTCCGGTAGTTGGCGGCCGTCACCTGCGTGGGGATGAGGGTGAAGCTGCCGAGGATGTCCTCGTTCGGCCGGATCGACATCCCGAACATCCACAGGATCGGCAACATCAGGGTGGCCGCGTACAGCCAGAAGACGGTGCGGGCCCACGGCAGCCGGCGCCGCACGCGTGGCTCAGCCGCCGTGGCCCGCCGGGCGGCCCGCGTGGTCTCGTGTTCGGTGACGGCCACCGCTCACCTCCCGGTTCTGGTCAGCACGACGAAGAAGACGAAGCAGACGACCTGCACGAACAGGAAGTACAGCAGCGAGAACGCACCCGCCGGACCCAGGTCGAACTGCCCGACGGCGACCTTCGACAGCAGGATGGAAAGGAACGACGTGGCGTTGCCGGGACCACCCCCGGTCACCACGAACGGCTCGGTGTAGATCATGAAGCTGTCCATGAACCGGAGCAGGATCGCGATGGTCAGCACCCCACGCAGCCGGGGCAGCTGGATGTGCCGGAACACCGCCCAGGCCGAGGCGCTGTCGATCTGGGCCGCCTGGTAGTAGGGCTCGGGGATCGAGCGCAGGCCCGCGTACGCCAGCAGCGCCACCAGCGGCGTCCAGTGCCAGACGTCCATCAGCAGGACCGTCACCCAGGCGTCGGTGGAGTCCAGCGTGTAGTTGAAGTCCACACCGAACACGCTGTTGATCGTCCAGCCGCCGAGCCCGATGTCGGGACGGGCGAAGATCTGCCAGATGGTGCCCACCACGTTCCAGGGGATGAGCAGCGGCAGCGCCACGACCACCAGCGCCGCCGACATCGCGCGGCCGCGGCGTGGCATCGCCACGGCGATGGCCACCCCCAGCGGGATCTCCAGCAGCAGCACCTGCAGCGAGAACAGCAACGTACGCAGGAAAGCCGCGCGGATCTCCTGGTCGCGGGTGACGGAGCGGTACCACTCGAGTCCCACGAAGATGCGGTCGTCCGGGCTGAACACGTCCTGGACGGAGTAGTTGACCACGGTCATCAGCGGGATCAGCGCGGTGAAGGCGACCGACGCCACGACCGGCAGCACGAAGATCCAGGCCCGGTTGTCCTTCGGCCTCGTGTCCGCGGACCCGTCGCGCGGGGTGTCGCTCACGGCCGCTCCGCCTCACCTGCGGCGGCGAGCACGCCGCACCGGACCGCGTCGCGGAACAGGAACGCACGGTCCGGGGCGAAGTGGAAGTACTCCAGGCTGCCGGGTGCGTACCAGGAGCCGGTGTCCACCTTGGCGACCAGCGGGTGCCCGTCGACGTCGGCGCGCACGAGGTGGTACGCCCCCATCCGGTCGACGCCGGTGACCCGCGCCGGCAGGCCCGGCGCGGCGGGCGCGGCCGGGATCCGGACGAACTCGGGCCGTACGCCGATGCGCGCCGGTCCGGCGGGCAGGTCGCCGTCGACACCCACCGCACGCCCGACGGTGGTGTCGCCGACCCGGACGACGCCGCCGGTGACCTCGGCCGGAATCATGTTCATCCCCGGTGAGCCGATGAAATGGCCCACGAACTCGTGTGCCGGCGACAGGAACAGCTCGGTCGGCTCCCCCGACTGCACGACCGCGCCGTCCTTGAGCACCACCACCTCGTCGGCGAACGTCAGGGCCTCCGTCTGGTCGTGGGTGACGTAGACCAGCGTGTGCCCGGTGTCGCGGTGGATCTCCTTGAGCTTGCTGCGCAGCGTCCACTTCAGCGCCGGGTCGACGACCGTGAGCGGCTCGTCGAGCAGCACGGCCGCCACGTCGGAGCGGACCAGCCCGCGGCCCAGGCTGACGATCTGCTGCCGCCCCGCATCCAGCCGCCGGGACCGGCGGTGCAGCTGGTCGTCCAGCCCGAGCAGCCGCGCGACCGTTCGCACCCGCCGGTCGACCTCGGCCTTGGGATACCTCCGGTTGCGCAGCGGGAAGGCGAGGTTGTCGTAGACCGACATGCCCTCGTAGAGGACCGGGAACTGGAAGACCTGGGCGATGTTGCGGGCCGCCGTGGGCATCGTGGTGACCTCGCGGTCCCCGAAGTAGATCCGGCCCACGGTCGGCCGCAGCAGCCCCGACATGATGTTCAGCAGGGTCGTCTTGCCGCATCCGCTGGGCCCGAGCAGCGCGTACGCGCGGGCCGAGCGCCAGGTCCGGGTCATCGGGCGCAGTGCCCAGCTCCGGCCGCCGTCGTAGCTGTGGCCCACGCCCTCCAGGTGGATGTCAACCATGCGGTTCGGCCTCCGCCGCCGGTCGGGCGGGCAGGCGTGCCCCGGTGTCGTCGAAGACCAGGACGCGCGCCGGGTCCACGTACGCCACCGCCTGCTCGCCCGGGGTGAACCGGTGCGTGCCGGGCAGCTGGGCGACCAGATGCCGCCGGTCGGACAGGACGAGATGCAGGAACGTGTCGCTGCCGGTCATCTCCGCCAGCCGGATCTCCGCGGGGAACGCCAGATCGTCCGGGCCGGTGCGCTCGACCGTGACGTGGTGCGGCCGCACGCCGAGGGTGACCTCCGCGCCGGGGGTGGCGGCGGGCGGCGGCGGGAGGGAGGCGCCGAGGCAGCTGATCCGGTCGTCGTGGACGGTCCCGGGCAGGCGGTTCAGCGGGGGGTCGCTGAGCGTCGCCGCGACCGCCAGCGTCGGCGGCTGCTCGTACACGTCGGCGACGTCGCCGACGTGCTGCACGCGCCCTTCGCCCAGGACGACGGTGGGCGCCGCGAAGCTCAGCGCCTCGGCTGGATCGGCGGTGGCGTAGAGCACCACCCCCGGGGCGTCGGTGAACATGTCCTTGAGGTCGGCGCGCAGCTGTTCGCGCAGCTTGTAGTCCAGGTTCGCCAGCGGCTCGTCCAGCAGCAGCACGTCGGCCGGCCGGGCGAGCGCGCGGGCGATGGCGGTGCGCTGCTGCTGGCCGCCGGACAGCTCGGCGGGCCTGCGGTCGAGCAGCGCCTCAATGCCCATGAGCGCGGCGATGTCGCGGACCCGGCCGTCGATCCCGGCCGTGGGGAATTCGCGGGCGAGCCGCAGCGGGGAGGCGATGTTCTCGTACACCGACAGCGAGGGATAGTTGATGAACTGCTGATAGACGAAGGCGACGGAACGCTTGCGGACCGAGAGCCGCGTGACGTCCACGCCGCCGACGACGATCCGCCCGGCCGTGGGTGCCAGCAGTCCCGCCACGACCCGCATCAACGTCGTCTTTCCGGCGGTCGCCGGCCCGAGGAGTACGGTCAGCCCGGCGGGCAGTTCGAGGTTCAGCTCGTGCAGCCAGACCTCCGCGCGTTGTCGCACGTGGACATGGTCGAGAATGAGCGCCACGGCATGCGATCCTCCCTGCTCGGAGTCTGATCTTTACCGTCGTGGCGCCTCAGCCTAGGAGCTGTTTCGGCGCGAGGGCAATCGCGGTGAAAATACGTGCACGACCCCGGGTCATGATCTGCATTCCTGTGCACCTCCCATTCACTCACGACAATGCGTTATTCGTGGACCGGGCTCAACGCGTCCGCCGGGCGGTTGCCCCCGCATGATCGAATGAAGGGGTGTCCGACATCGAGGAACGCCTGGCCCGGCTGGCCGAGCTGGGGCGCGAACGCGAGATCCTGCTCGCCCGGCGCACCTCGTTGCGGGGGCACCGCGACGTGCAGGCCGCCGCGCTCGAGGCCCTGCTTCGGCGCCACGCGCTCGAACAGCGCGACGTGGACCGCCTGGAGGGCCTGTCCCTCACCCGGGTGTGGGTCGCGCTGCGCGGCGCCCGCTACCGGCAGGACGCACTGGTCCGCGAGCGCGCCGAGGCCGGTGCGGCCCGCTACCGGGCGGCCGAGGCGCAGGACCGGCTCGACGCGATCGGGCGTGAACTGGCGGCCGTCGAGGCCCGGCTGGCGGAGCTGGCCGACGTTCCCGCCCGGTTCGCGGCCACGGTCGACGAGAAGGAACGCTACGTCCACGCGGCCGGTGGCCCCCTGGCGGCCCACCTGATGGAGCTGGCCGAACAGCGGGGACGCACCGAGGCGGAACTGCGCGAGCTGCACGAGGCGCGGCGGGCCGGGGAGGCCGCCCACCGGGCCCTGCTCGAGGTGCGGCGTCAGCTGGACGGCGCCGCGGGCTGGTCGGCGTACGACACCTTCCTCGGCGGCGGGGTGCTGGCCAGCTCGTTCAAGCACCACCGGCTGGACCAGGCCGCGGCCGCCGCCGCGTACGCGGACCGGTGCCTCGCGGTGCTGCGCGGCGAGCTGGCCGACGTGGGCCTGGTCCGGTCGATGGGCGAGGTCGGCGTGCGGCGCACCACCCGGTTCGCGGACGTGTGGTTCGACAACATCTTCACCGACCTGACGGTGCGCGGCCACATCAAGCAGGCCCTGCACAACGTCGACGAGTCGCTGCGGACGCTGGGCGCCGTGCACCACGACGTGGCGGCCCGGACCTCCACGGCCCAGGCGCGGCTGGCCGAACTGGCCCGGGCGCGCCACCACCTGCTCCAACCGTGACCGCCGACAGCGCTGGCCGCCGGGGCGCAGACGGCGCCCACGGTTGAACGCCAGGATCAGGCGGGCAGGCCGTCCAGGCGGGCGAGGACCTGCAGCATGACCTCGTCGGCGCCCGCGCCGATCGAGGTCAGGCGGGTGTCGCGCAGCAGGCGGGCGGTCCAGGTCTCCTCCAGGTAGCCCGTGCCGCCGTGCAGTTGCAGGCAGTAGTCCGCGACCTCCCGGACCAGGCGGCCCGCCTTGAGCTTGGCCACGGTGGCCATCCGGGTGATGTCCTCGCCGGCCATGTGCGCCTCGCACGCCTGCAGGTTGTGGCTGCGCAGCAGGTCCACTTCGGCCTGCAGCTCGGTGAGCCGGAACGCGACGTACTGGCGGTCGGCCAGGGGGCGGCCGAAGACGGAACGCTCGGTGACGTACGCGCGGGTGCGGTCGAGGGCGTACTGGCACTGCCCGACGGTGGAGTACGCGGCGAACATCCGCTCCAGGACGAACTGCCGCATCTGCTGCTGGAAGCCGCGCCCCACCTCGCCGATCGTGTTGGCCACCGGCACCCGCACCGAATCCAGCACCAGCTCGGCGGTGTCGGAGCAGCGGTTGCCGAGCTTGTCGAAAGTGCGCGCCACGGTGAAGCCGGGCGAGTCCGTGGGCACCACGATCTGGGACATGCCCCGGTAGCCGCCCTCGTCCGAGGTGCGGGCCAGCAGGCAGAGCCAGTCGGCCTGGGCCCCGTTGGTGATGTACACCTTCCGGCCGGTGATCACCCAGTCGTCGCCGTCGCGGACCGCGCGGGTACGCAGGCGCGAGACGTCGGAGCCGGTGTCGGGTTCGGTCACGGCGATCGCGGTGACCGCGGTGCCCGCGATGGCGGGGGCGAGGTAGTCCCGTTTCAGCTCCGGTGTCCCGTACTCGTGCAGGGACGGGGTGGCCATCATCGCCTGGACGCCGATGGCCATGCCGATGCCGGTGGCGTGCATCCGCCCGTACTGTTCGGCGGCGACGAGCTGGAAGCTGTGCTCGGCGCCCTCGCCCCCGTACGCCGCGTCGTATTCGAGGCCGAGCAGGCCGAGCGCGGCGGCCTTTGCGAACACGTCGTGCAGCGGCGCGCGCCCGGCCGCCTCCCACTGGTCGACGTACGGGTTGATCTCGGTGTCGACGAACCGGCGAACGGTGTCGGCGAACGCGCGGTGGTCCTCGGTGAGCCGCATCCGTCGACGGTATCGACGGCGCGCCGGGAAAACAAGCACGCTTGCTTGTTTTTCTCGGCTGTGCCAGTGTCACGTGTCATGGACCCTGACGTGCTGCGGGTGGGCAACAGCTCCGGCTTCTACGGGGACCGGCTGGCGGCCATGCGGGAGATGCTGGAGGGCGGCGCGCTCGACGTGCTCACCGGCGACTACCTCGCCGAGCTGACCATGCTCATCCTCGGCCGGGACCGGATGAAGGACCCCGCGACCGGCTACGCCCGTACGTTCCTCGCCCAGCTCGACGACTGCCTCGCGCTGGCCCTCGACCGCGGCGTGCGGCTGGTCACCAACGCCGGTGGGGTCAACCCGGCCGGGCTGGTCACCGCGATCGAGAAGCTGGCCGCGCGCCACGGCCTGAGCCCGCGGATCGCGCTGGTCCGCGGCGACGACCTGACCGCGCGGGCCCGCGACCTCGGGCTCGGCTCGCCGCTGGGCGCCCACGCCTACCTGGGGGCGTTCGGCATCGCGCGGGCCCTGCGCGCCGGGGCCGACATCGTGGTCACCGGCCGGGTGACCGACGCGTCCCTGGCCGTCGGCCCGGCCATCGCCCACTTCGGCTGGGACCGCGCGGACTTCGACGCGCTGGCCGGTGCCACCGTGGCCGGTCACGTCATCGAGTGCGGCACCCAGGCCACCGGCGGCAACTACGCGTTCTTCACCGAGGTCGCCGACCCGCTGCGGCCGGGCTTCCCGATCGCCGAGATCGCCCGCGACGGCTCCAGCGTCATCACGAAACACCCCGGGACCGGCGGCGCGGTCACCGTCGGCACCATCACCGCCCAGCTCGTGTACGAGGTGGACGACGCCCGCTACGCGGGCCCCGACGTCACCACCCGCCTCGACACGGTGTCGCTGCGCCAGGCCGGACCGGACCGGGTCGAGATCACCGGGGTACGCGGTGAGGCCCCGCCCCCCGAGGTCAAGGTGTGCCGCACCGCGATCGGCGGCTACCGCAACGAGCTGACCGTGGTGCTCACCGGGCTGGACATCGAGGCCAAGGCCGAGCTGTTCCGCCGCCAGTTCACCGCCGCCTGCCCGCGCGAACCCGCCGAGGTGAGCTGGACCCTGGCCCGGCTCGACACCCCGGACGCCGCGACCGAACAACAGGCGTCGGCGCTGCTCACGGTCGTGGCACGCGACCCGGACGAGGCCACGGCGGGGCGCGCGTTCACCAGTACCGCGGTCGAGCTCGCGCTCGGCTCCTACCCCGGGTTCTTCGCCACCGGCGTACCCGGCGGCGCCCACCCGTACGGGGTGTACACGGCCGGGTTCGTGCCCCAGTCCGTCGCCGCGCACGAGGTGGTGCTGCCGGACGGGACCGTCGAGCCGATCGCCGCCCCGTCGCAGACCCGGGCCCTGGAACCACTGACCGGGCCACTCCCCCGCGACCCCGGGCCGCCCGGCCCGACCCGGCGGCTGCCGCTGGGCACCGTCGCCGGGGCCCGCTCCGGCGACAAGGGCGGGGACGCCAACGTGGGCCTGTGGGTGCGCGACGACGCGGCGTACCCGTGGCTGGCGGCGCTGATCACCGAGGACACCGTCCGGGAGCTGCTGCCCGAGGCGGCACGGCTGCCCGTACGGATCACCCGGCTGCCGAATCTGCGCGCGGTCAACGTCGTCATCGAAGGGCTGCTCGGCGCGGGCGTGGCCTACCAGGCGCGCTTCGACCCGCAGGCCAAAGGGCTCGGCGAGTGGCTGCGCGCGCGGCACGTCGAGATCCCCGAATCGTTGTTGGAGGCACCGTGACGATCCTGCGGTCCACACTCGACACCACCACGGGCGACGCCCGCGCCGCGCGGCAGGCCATGCTCGGCGCCCTCGATGAGGTGGCCGCGCAGACCGCCCAGGCCGTGGCGGGCGGCGGCGCCAAGGCGGTCGAGCGCCACCATTCCCGGGGCAAGCTCACCGCCCGGGAACGCATCGAGCTGCTGCTCGACCCGGACGCGCCGTTCCTGGAGCTGGCCGCGCTGGCCGGGTACGGCTCCGCGTTCACCGTGGGCGGCAGCGTGGTGGCCGGGATCGGCGTGGTCAGCGGCGTGGAATGCCTGCTGATCGCGAACGACCCGACAGTCAAGGGCGGGTCCAGCAACCCGTGGTCGCTGAAGAAGACCCTGCGCATGCACGACATCGCCCGGCAGAACCGGCTGCCGGTGATCTCCCTGGTCGAGTCGGGCGGCGCCGACCTGCCCACCCAGAAGGAGGTCTTCATCCCGGGCGGTGCGGTGTTCCGCAACCTCACCCAGCTGTCGGCGGCCGGGATCCCCACGATCGCGCTGGTGTTCGGCAACTCCACGGCCGGAGGCGCGTACCTGCCGGGGATGAGCGACCACGTGGTGATGATCGAGCAGCGGTCCAAGGTGTTCCTCGCCGGTCCGCCGCTGGTCAAGGCCGCCACCGGGGAGGAGTCCGACGACGAGTCCCTGGGCGGCGCCGAGATGCACGCCCGGGTGTCCGGGCTGGCCGACCACTACGCCCGCGACGAGCCGGACGCCATCCGGATCGGGCGCTCGATCGTCGCCCGGCTGAACTGGCGCAAGGCGTCCGGCCCGGTGACCGCGGTGCCGCGCGCGCCCCGGTATCCGGCCGAGGAGCTGCTGTCGATCGTGCCGCCCGACCTGAAGGCACCGTTCGATCCCCGCGAGGTGATCGCCCGCATCGTCGACGACAGCGACTTCGACGAGGTCAAACCGTTGTACGGCACGTCGCTGGTGACCGGGTGGGCGCGGCTGCACGGCTATCCGGTGGGCATTCTGGCCAACGCCCGTGGGGTGCTGTTCAGCGCGGAGGCGCAGAAGGCCGCCCAGTTCATCCAACTCGCCAACTCCTCCGCCACCCCGCTGGTGTTCCTGCACAACACCACCGGCTACATGGTCGGCGCCGAGTACGAGCAGGGCGGCATCATCAAACACGGCGCCATGATGATCAACGCGGTGTCCAACTCGACCGTCCCGCACGTCTCGGTGCTCATCGGCAACTCGTACGGCGCCGGGCACTACGGGATGTGCGGGCGGGCGTACGATCCGCGGTTCGTCTTCGCGTGGCCGAGCGCGCGGTCGGCGGTGATGGGCGCCCAGCAGCTCGCCGACGTCACGTACCTGGTGTCCCGGGCGTCGGCGCTGGCGCAGGGCAAACCGTTCGATGAGGACGGCGCGCAGGTGGTACGGCACATGATCGAGCAGCAGATCTCCGCCGAGGCGATGCCGCTGGTGCTGTCGGGGCTGATCTACGACGACGGCATCATCGACCCCCGCGACACCCGCGACGTGCTCGGCGTGGCGCTGTCGGCCATCCACACCGCGCCGGTGCGGGGCACCGACGCCTTCGGCGTCTTCCGGATGTGAGGCACCATGACCGAGGTTCCGATCACGAGTGTTCTGGTCGCCAACCGTGGGGAGATCGCGCGCCGGATCTTCGCGACGTGCCGCCGCCGGGGGTTGGACACCGTGGCGGTCTTCTCCGACGCCGACGCGGACAGCCCGCACGTACGGGAGGCGGACGCCGCGGTGCGCCTGCCCGGTGCCGCACCGGCCGAGACGTACCTGCGCGGTGACCTGATCATCGAGGCGGCGAAGCGGGCGGGCGCCGACGCGGTCCACCCGGGCTACGGCTTCCTGTCGGAGCAGGCGGACTTCGCCCGGGCCGTCCAGGCGGCGGGTCTGGTGTGGATCGGCCCGGACCCGGAGGCCATCGCGGCGATGGGCTCGAAGGTGGCGGCCAAGGCTCGGATGGCCGCCGCGGGGGTGCCCGTACTGGCGGATCTGGAGCCGTCCGCCGTCACCGAGGCCGACCTGCCCGTACTGGTGAAGGCGTCCGCCGGTGGCGGCGGGCGGGGGATGCGGGTGGTCCGGGCGCTGGCCGATCTGGAGACGGCGGTGGCGTCGGCGTCGCGGGAGGCCGCCGCGGCGTTCGGCGACCCGACCGTGTTCTGCGAGCGGTTCGTGGAGTCCGGCCACCACGTCGAGGTGCAGATCGTCGCGGACGCCCACGGCACGGTGTGGGCGCTGGGCGAGCGGGAGTGCTCGCTGCAGCGCCGCCACCAGAAGGTCATCGAGGAGGCGCCCGCGCCGCTGGTCGAGCGGATCGGCGGCGACCTGCGCGCGCGGTTGCTGGCCGCGGGCCGGGCCGCCGCGTCCGCCGTCGGCTACCTCGGCGCGGGCACGGTGGAGTTCCTCGCCGACGCGGCGGGCGACTTCTGGTTCCTGGAGATGAACACCCGGTTGCAGGTGGAACACCCGGTCACCGAGTGCGTCACCGGGGTCGACCTGGTGGGTCTGCAGCTCGACGTCGCCGCGGGCCGGGCGCTGACCGGCGCCGAACCCACGATGACCGGCCACGCGATCGAGGCCCGCCTGTACGCCGAGAGCCCCGCCGACGACTGGCGACCGCAGACCGGCACCGTGGAGACCTTCGACGTCCCGCACGTGACGGCGCGGTTCGCCCATCCGGGGGCGGACGGGATCCGCCTCGACTCCGGCGTCGAGGACGGCAGCGTCGTCGGCACCCACTACGACGCCATGCTGGCCAAGGTCGTCGCGTACGCGCCGACCCGGGAGGCCGCGGCCCGGCAGTTGGCCGCCGCACTGCGCCGCGCCCGCGTCCACGGCCTGGGCACCAACCGCGACGTGCTGGTCGCGAGCCTGCGCCACCCCGTGTTCCTGGCCGGTACGGCCGACACCGGCTTCTACGCCGCCCACCCGCCGGCCGAGCTGACCATCGGCACCGGCCTGGAACCCGCCGTCGGCGCGCTGGTCGCGGCGCTGTCCGACGCGGCGGCCGAACGCGCCGCCGGGTTCGGCGACGCCGGGGCCGGGTCCCACGATCCGCTGCTGCCCGGCGTGCGCAGCGGATTCCGCAACATCGAAGTCGGCTACCGCAGCCGCACCTACGCGGCGGGCCCCGAGGAGTTCGAGGTGCGCTACCGGTTCGGCCGCACCGGTCTCGAGGTCGACCGGATGACCGGGATCGACCTGGTGGAGGCCACCGCCGAGCAGGTGGTTCTCGACGTCGACGGGGTACGCCGCCGGTGGCGGGTGGGCCGCTTCAGCACGGGCGACGACCGCCGGGTGGTGGTGGACGGGCCGCACTCCTCGATCGAGCTGCGCGTCGTGCCGCGCTTCACCGACCCGGCCGCGCAGGTCCCGGCCGGGGCGCTGGTGGCGCAGCTGCCCGGCACCGTGG
The DNA here is from genome assembly GCF_004217545.1 of Krasilnikovia cinnamomea. NCBI lineage: Bacteria > Bacillati > Actinomycetota > Actinomycetes > Micromonosporales > Micromonosporaceae > Krasilnikovia > Krasilnikovia cinnamomea. The sequence continues at coordinate 6,752,739 of NZ_SHKY01000001.1, read as the reverse complement.
TCCGGGTGCAGGTGCGCGCCGGCGACGCGGTCGTGGCCGGGCAGCCGCTGGTCTGGCTGGAGGCCATGAAGATGGAACACGCCGTGCACGCCCCGGCCGACGGCACGGTCATCGATCTGCCGGTCGTGGTGGGACAGCAGGTCGCGCAGGGTACGCTGCTGGCCGTGGTGGACAGCGGTGACGACTGACGACGCGGTGCCCAAGCAGGACCGCAGCCGCGCCACCCGGCAGCGCCTGCTGGAGACCGCCGTCCGCTGCCTGGCCACCCACGGGTGGGAGATCTCGACGGTCGGCTTCATCGCCGCCGAGGCCGGCATCAGCCGAGGCGCGGTGCAACACCACTACCGGACCAGGGAGGCGCTGATCCTCGCGGCGCTGGAGCACATGTTCGAGGAGCGTACGACGCTGCTCGACGCGCTGCCCGACCCGGCGGGTTCCGGGCCCGAGCGGGTACACGCCGTGGTGACCGGCCTGGTCGAGGCGATGGGCGGGGAGCTGTTCCGGGCCGCGTTGCAGGTGTGGACCGTGGCGGCCGCCGACCCGGAGCTGCGGGCCGCCGTGGTGCCGCTGGAGCGCCACTTCGCCCGCGAGGTGCACCGGCGCGCGGTCCGCCTGCTGCGGGTGGACGACAGCGACCCCGCCACGCGCGGGCTGATCCAGGCCACCCTCGACCTGGCCCGCGGCCTGGCCCTGGCGGACGTGCTCACGGACGACTCGCGGCGGCGCGCCCGCGTGGTGCGGGCCTGGTCGACCCAGCTCGCGGCGGCCCTGTCCGCCAGCGAGGAACCCGTGGGGAGCTGAGCGCCCCGGTCGGCGGGTGGGCCGGTCAACCCGGTGCGGCGCCGACGGCCGCATGCCGGGGGCGCAGGCCGGGCAGGGCACAGGCCAGGAAGCAGGCCGCGCCCGCGCACGTGTTCAGGTTGGCCAGGTACTCGTTGACCATCGATCCGGTGGCGGGCAGGACGTACCCGGCGAGCGCGGAGACGCCGAAGAAGACGCAGCCGAGCAGGTTGACGGCGGGCTGCCACCACCCGGCCGGGCCACGCGCGGGGAGCCAGCCGTGGCGGGCGGACGCCCGGTAGGCGATGGCGCCGGAGACCAGGAAGCAGATCGAGCCGAACAGGTCCGGGCGCCACACCCGGTGGTCGTAGCCGGGGCTGGACAGGGCGGTGTGCATGGCCTGGAAGGTGGAGACGTTGAAGAAGACCGTACCGGCGGACTGGGTGATCGCCGCCCACCACGCGGCACGTCCCGGGCCGGGGTCGTGGCGCCCCGGCGCGGCGGCCCGGACCTGCAGCGCGCCGCCGGTGGTGAACAGTATCGAGCCGACGAAGAACGTGACCGCGTCGGCGGTGTCGCCGACCAGCTCGGCGTAGCCCGGGATCGGGCCGATCAGGAAGCACGTCGACCCGAGGGCGAACGCGAGGGCCATCCACACGGCCGGTGGCGGGCCCGCTAGTGATGGAAGCCGGACGCGGTGGACGCGTCGTGCGTCGGCACGGGCTGCTTCTCCAGGCGTTGCAGGGCCCGCCGCAGGTCCTCGACCAGCATGTCGGCCAGGTCGTGGGTGAAGCCGCGCCGGACCACGATCCGCAGGGCCGCGAGGTCCTCGCGGTTCTTGGGGAACGTGTACGCGGGCACCTGCCAGCCGCGTTCCCGCAGCGCCTGCGAGACGTCGAACACCGTGAAGTTGGTGACCTGCTCGCGCAGCTTCACCGCGAACACCGGCAACTCGTCGCCGCGGGTGATCAGCTCGAACGGGCCCAACTCGGCGATCTGCGCGGACATCCGGGTGGCGACGTCGCGGGCGTACCCCTGGACCCGGGTGTAGCCGGCGAAGCCCAGCCGCAGGAAGTTGTAGTACTGCGCGGCGACCTGGGCCCCGGGCCGGGAGAAGTTGAGCGCGAACGTGGGCATGTCGTCGCCCAGATAGTTCACCCAGAAGATCAGATCCTCGGGCAGTGCCTGCGCGTCGCGCCACACGATCCAGCCGACGCCCGGGTAGACCAGCCCGTACTTGTGACCCGAGGTGTTGATCGACGCCACCCGGGGCAGCCGGAAGTCCCATTCCAGCTCCGGGTCGAGGAACGGCGCGATGAACGCGCCCGAGGCGCCGTCGACGTGTACGGGCACGTCGACGCCCGTGCGCTGCTGCAGGTCGTCGAGCGCGGCGCAGATCTCCGCGACCGGCTCGTACGATCCGTCGAAGGTCGAACCGAGGACCGCGACGACGCCGATCGTGTTCTCGTCGCAGAGCTTCACCGCCTCCTCGGCGTTCAGGTGGTAGCGGTCGCCGTCCATCGGGACCAGCCGCATCTCGACGTCCCAGTAGTTGGCGAACTTCTCCCAGCACACCTGGACGTTGATGCCCATCACCAGGTTGGGCCGGTCGGTGGAGGCGCCCGCGGCCGTGCGCCGTTTCTGCCAGCGGCGTTTGAGCGCGAGGCCGCCGAGCATGGCGGCCTCGCTGGACCCGGTCGTGGAGCAGCCGGTCGCCTGCCGCGGGTCCGGCGCATGCCAGAGCCGGCTCAGGATGTGCACGCACCGCGACTCCAGCTCGGCGGTCTGCGGGTACTCATCCTTGTCGATCATGTTCTTGTCGAAGCATTCCGCCATCAGCCGGTCGGCCTGCGGCTCCATCCACGTGGTGACGAACGTGGCCGTGTTCAGGCGGGCGTTGCCGTCGAGCATCAGCTCGTCGTGCACGATCTGGTACGCCACGTCGGGCGACAGCTCGTCGGCGGGCAGCTCGTGCCGCGGGATGGTCAGGTTCTCCAGCCCGTACCGGGGTGCCACCGCCACCTGCTCCGACACCGGCCGCGCGGCCCTGGGATGCTTCAACATCCGCGTCTCCCGTTCACCAAGCATTCAGGGTTGCTGCCGCAATCGAAACGTACGGCGCGCCTGGCTCACCTCCTCCGCGGCGAATGACCGGGTGGCACCGGGGGACGCGGAAATCCCCGTCGTGGGGTGGGCCGGCCCGTGCGAGGATGGCGCCCCCGCGTCGAGGAGGTGGTGGCGGTGACGGCCGCGGATGCGCTGAGCGCGCAACGGAACCGGGTGTGGGCGCGGGTCGGCGAGACCCCCGGCGGCGCGGTCGGCTACCTGCCGTTCTGGCGGCCCCTGCCCGAGGCCGACGGCACGCCCGGGCCGGTTGCCTGAGCCAGTTCTGGCAGGCGCCGTTCGTCGCCGGCGGCACAGTGTTCCCCACCGCCGAGCACTACATGATGTGGCGCAAGGCGACGCTGTTCGCCGACGCGGGTACGGCGCGCCGGATCCTGGCCGTCGAGGACCCGGCGGCGGCCCGGGAACTCGGCCGCCAGGTGCGCGGGTTCACCGAGCAGACCTGGCCGGAGCATCCCGACGCCGGTGTGCCCGGCCGCTGGCGCGGGCAGAACCTGCTGGGTTTCGCGCTCATGGAGGTGCGCGACCGATTGCGGGCCGCCTGACGCGGCCGCTCTTACGGCACCGGCTCCGTCAACCGGGCCCGGATCACCAGTTCGTCGAGGTCGGCGTGCGCGGACGGCTGTTCCGGCAACGTACTGTCCTGCTGCGCCTGGTCGAGCCGGGCGCCCAACCCGGCGAGGTCCTCGTCGAGCACGTCGGCGGCCACCCGGTCGCCGAGCGCGCCGTGTTCGGCGGTGGCCTTCGCGGCGATCAGGTCGGCGAGGTATCCGGGTGCCCGCTCCTCGGCGAGCAGCGTGGGCAGGTGCGCCTGGACCCGGCCGGTGCGCATCAGGTGGATTCCGGTCAGCAGCGCACGGAACGTGTACAGCAGCGGCTTCAGCTCGCGGGTCCGGTCGAACAGCCGCCGCTGCGTGGCGGCGAAGCCCCGGTAGTGGTGGGCGTGGTTGCGGGTCAGCACGCGCGGGGCCAGCGCCACCAGCTCGGCGTGCACCGGCCCGGTGTGCACCACCAGCGGCGACAGCAACTGTTCGAGCACGTAGCCGTTGCGGCGCAGCATCAGCCGCACGAACTTGCGCAGGTCGTGCGTCACCAGATCCATCTCGACCCCGGCGCGGTCCCACATCGTCGTGCGGGTCTCCTCCGGCTCGCCCAGCCCGATCAGGGCCGGAACCGGCAGCAGGTGCACACCGCGCAGGTCGACGTCGGAGTCGGCGGACGGGAAGCCGTACAGGTGCGCGCCCGACACGGTCGCGAACAGCACCGGGTACGGCTGCTCCGCGACGACCGCGGTCAGGTCGACCCCGCCGGGCAGCCCGGCACCGTCCAGCACGCTCATGCCCCACCCACCGATCGGCGCCGTACCGAAACAAGCCAGTTCTCGACCCGATCCTCGTCGGGTCCGTCCGGCAACGGGCTGCTGTCGAGGGCCGACCGCAGGCCGGCCGACAGCCGCCGTTGCCACTCGACCACCTCCGCCCACGGCACCTGGCCCGCCTTGACCGCCAGCAGGCGGTCCCGATGCTCACCGACATCGAGCACCAGCCTCCCGGTACGCACCAGCTCGCCGCCCGCGATCAGCAGCCGGATCAGATGCATCACGTGCCGCCAGACCGGGGTGCCCGAGCGGTCGATGCCGCGCTGCGCCTTGCCGAACTGGGCGTCCGCGTAGCGCAGGTAGGTGTCGGCCACCCGCCGCGACAGGAAGGCCGGGGTGAGCTCCCGCAACTCCTCGCCGAGCGGCGTGCACGTCTCCACCAGCGGCGAGTGGAGCACCTCCAGCACGTTCGGGTTCGCCGCCAGGCCCAGGCCGCACACCCGTTCCACCTCCCACCGCAGCTGCTCCGGCAACGGACCCTCGTGGTGCGGCGGCGGCTTCGCCAACCGCCAGAACGCCGGGGCGGGCAGCGCGAAGACGCCACGCCGATCCGTGTCCGAGGCCGGACCGGCCAGCCCGAACGCCCGCGACCCCACGACGACCTGGAGGATCGTGTGCTCCTCGACCAGTTCGTCGGTCAGCGCGGTGTGGTGGGCCATGGACCTGATCTTCGCCGACGTGCGCGGCCGCACGCACGGAAATTCCTGGTCACCGGCCCCCTGCCGGGAGACGGCGCGTGGCACCATCGTCTCCACCGCGCGGCCAGCAAGGACGTCCGCGGCCGACCATGGAGCACAGCGAATGCCACGCAGCATCAGGATCAGCGCGGACCAGGACCAAGCCATCGCCGGTACCCGGAAGATGCTCAAAGCGCACCAGCTGTTCGAGTACGTGGAGCGACTGAACCGTGGCATGCGCGAGGCGGCCGAGCAGCAACCCGCGGTCGTCGTGGTCGGCGAGGTGAAGCGCGGCAAGAGCTCGCTGGTCAACGCCCTGACCGGACGGGACGTGTCCCCGGTCGACGTGGAGGTGGCGACCGCGGCGTTCCTGCGCGTGGTGCCGCCGTCGGACGACCTGCCGGACGGCACCTGGGCCCTGGTCGGCCCGGACGGGCGGCGCCCGGTGCCCGCTCCCGAGGCGGCCGCCTTCCTGCGGGCCGGACCCGGCGAGGACGAGGCGGAGTCCGCCGAGTACGCCGAGGTGGCGGCGGACAGCCGGTGGCTGCCCACGGTGACCCTGGTGGACACGCCCGGGGTGGGCGGCCTGGAGTCGGCGCACACCCGGCTCGCCTCGTGGGCGGCGGCACGCGCGGGCGTGCTGCTCATGGTGACCGACGCCGGCCAGGTGCTCACCGCGCCGGAGCTGCGGTTCCTCCAGGAGGCGGCGCAGGGCGTGGAGACGGTGGTGTTCGCCGTGACCAAGTCCGACCGTTACCCCGACGGCGGCGGTCAGATCCTCGCCGAGAACGCGGCCCTGTTGCGGACGCACGCCCCCCGGTTCGCCGGCTCGCCGATGCTGGCCGTCTCGGCGAGCCTGGCCGCCGAGGCCGGCACCGTCGACGGCGACCCGGAGATCCGGGAACTGCTGGAACGGGAGTCGAACCTGCCCGCCCTGGCACAGGTGCTGCGCGAGCGCACCGCCGACGCCCGTACGGTCGGGTTGGCGAACGTGCTGCGCGTCGCCATCACCGGGCTGGACCGGCTCACCGGGGACCTGCAGGGCCGGCGGCGCGGTGCCGCCGGCTCACCCGACGGCGGCGACCCCGTCCAGGCCGAACGGGACGCGCTGACGCAACTGCGGCTGCGCGAGCGCCGGTGGCGCTCGGACCTGGACCGGGACCTGCTTCGGTTCCGGCAGTCCGCCATCCGCGACGCCGGCCGCCTGCTGGACGACGTACGCGACCGGTGGAAGTTGCGGATCTCGAAGGAATGGAGCGGGGTGACCGAGGACGGCGCCCGGCAGTTGCTCGGCGAGCTGCGCAGCGAACTGCGCCTCGTGGCGGCCCACGTCAGCGCCACGGTGCAGGACGGCCTGGTCGCCACGCTGGCGGAGCAGATCGGCGGCGTGGACGCCGCCGTCGCGGTGCTGCGCCCGGTGACCGCCGACTTCGAGATCGAGCTGACGCCGGGCCGCCGCGGCCCGGACATGAGCTCCGGCATGCTCGACCCGTCCCTGGCCAGTTCGGCGGTGATGGGTGCGGGCATGGCGACCAGACTCGGGGTCATCCACGCCACCGGAGCGACGATCTTCGGGCCGATGGGCCTGCTGTTCGGCGGGGCGTGGTTCCTGGTGAACCTCGGCATGCGGCGGCTGCGCGTCGGACGCCAGCGGCTCGAAGCCGCCCTCAACGAGTCCCTCGCGGTGCTGCGCGGTGACCTCGCGGCCGGGATCGACGCCGCCATCCGGGACTGCCGGCCGGAGGTGGGGATCGCCGTGGAGGACCAGCTGCGCGCGGAGATCGCGCGGGTCACGGCGGTCATCCAGGAGGCCGAACGCCACGCCAAGGCCTCCGCGCACGAGCGCGAACAGGAGGTGGCCGCGGTGGACCGGGAACTGGCCGCGGTGGCCACGCAACGCGACCTCGTCGTACGGGAGCTCGCGTTGCTCGCCCGGCCGGGAACATCCGCGGCGTCCGCCGCATCCCACTCCCGATGACCGACGACCGCGCCCGGGAGACGCCATGACCGACGAGCATCACTGGACCGACGCTCTGCAGCCGTTCCTGACCGACGCGCCCGAGCCGATCCCGTTCGAGCCGGACCCGGCGCCGTTCGACCCGGCACACGTGCAGGACGGCCCGCACGACGATCCGGCCGTGCCCGAGCGCCCCGAGCTGGACTTCGGTGCCGTGGGCCTGCCGGATCCCGGCTGGGTGACGGACGGCCGGCTGGTCGGCGACCCGACCGGGGACGCGGAGCACTGGTTCGAGCAGTCCGCCAACGGGTACTGCGTGCCGGCCAGCATCGCGCAGATCGTCTCGGAGTACACCGGCGTCCACAACATGGACGAATCGGCGTTCGTGGCCCGCGCCAACGCCCTCGGCCTGTTCACCGTCGGCCCGGACGGGGTGCCCAGCATGGGTGTCGGTGGCGCCCAGAAACTGCTGGAGGACGCGGGCGTACCGGCGGGGATCGAGGCTGGCATCGGCATCGAGACCCTGGAGGATTACCTGGCGCAGGGGCGCCGGGTGATGCTGGCGGTCGACAGCGACGAGATCTGGTACGGCCGTGAGGACGAGGCCACCGCGGACCACGCGGTGGTCCTCACCGGCATCGACACCGCGCGCGGCGTGGCGGTCCTGTCCGACCCCGGCACCCCGGACGGCAACATGCTGGAGGTTCCGCTGACCGTGCTGGCCGACGCGTGGGAGGACTCGGGCAACACGGCGCTGGTCTGCGACGAGCCGCCCGGCGGGCGGACGCCGGCGCAGCCGGACGGGGCGGTCCCCGTCGGGCTGCCGGTCGCCGACCAGGCGGGCAAGCCCGTGTTCGGCGTGGCCGACGACGCGACGGCGGCCCTGCTGGCGCCGAAGGGACAGATCGAATCCGTGGTGTCCTGGGTCGTGGACCGGCCCTACGTCCTCCTGCCGGTGGTCCTGGCCGGTGGCGCCTTGATCGCGACCCGTCGCAGGTGAGCGCGCCACGTGATCCGGGGGTGCTCGGCGAGCCGCCGGCACCCCCGCCGGAGGTGTGGACCTGGGTGCTCGCCCGAGCACTCGACCCCACCGCGCCGATGATCGAGGCCACCGGTCTCGTACCAGAGCTGGTGGATTTCGCCGGCTCTGGTGAGGGTCCGGCGGATTTCACCGGTTTCGAGGCGGACCATGCGGATGTCGTCGACGACCCGGCGGGGCCGCACCACGACGATCCGGACCGGTGGTCCGAGCCGTCCGGGCGGTTGACCGGGCATGCGCCGGAAGATCATGATGGCGCGGATCTTTCCCCGTCCGACGACCCCTGGTCACCGGGGCCTGAACCGGAGATGTACTGAATTGCCCGGCTGGTCCTTGTCGATCGACTTCGGCACCTCCAACACCGCCGCCGCGTACCGCCGCGGCGGCGGGGATCCCGTGCCCATCATGTTGACCAACGACGCCCACCAGATGCCGTCCGCCGTGCTGGTCACCCCGGACGGGATCCAGGTCGGCGCCACGGCGCGCCGGTCGGCGCGACGGTTTCCCGACGGGTTCGAACGTTCACCGAAACGCCTGATCGGCCAGGACACCACGTACCTGGGTGGCCGTGACGTGCCGGTGCAGAGCCTGGTCGCCGCCGTGCTGCGGGCCGTGGCCGCCAAGGCGAGCGAGGTCGGCGGCGACGACCGCCCGGACTCGGTGCTGCTCACGTACCCGCAGGACTGGGCGGGGCCGCGCCGTGACGTGCTGCGCGCGGCGGCCCTCGAGGCGGGTTTCGCCCCGGACGTCGTACGCCTGATCCCGGAGCCGGTCGCCGCGGTCGCCTACCACGCCCACACGACGCCGCCGCCGCCCGGCGCCGCGGTCGCGGTCTTCGACTTCGGCGGCGGGACCTGCGACGTCGCCGTGCTGCGGGCCGCAGACGCCGACAACCCGGCGGACCTGCGGGTGCTCGCCTCAGCCGGAGCCGACCCCCTGGGCGGCGACGTCATCGATCACCTGCTGGCGACGGCCGTACTGGCCCGGCTGGACGACCGGGACCGCGGTGACCTGGTCCAGGCCCTGCGCGATCCCGCGAACGCCAAGGCGCTGCACCGGTTCCGCAATGAGGTCGAGGTCGGCAAACGCGAGCTGAGCGAGAACGAGCAGGCCCGGGTCATGGTCGAGCTCGGCGACGACGAGGAGATCGTGACGATCACCCGCGCCGAGTTCGACGAACTGATCGCGCCGCAGATCCGGCGCGCGATCGAGCTGACCGAGCGGACCCTGGCGCAGGCGCAGGTCGCCGTCGCGGACCTGCACAAGCTCTACCTGACCGGCGGTTCGTCGTACCTGCTGGCGGTCCAGCGGGAGATGACCGCCATGCTGGGACGCTCGCCGGAGAAGTTCGACGACCCGAAGCTCGTCGTGGCGCTTGGCGCGCACCACGCCGCCGCCGCGCCGCCGACCAAGGCGAGCCCGGAACGAGCCGCGTCCCAGGCCTCACCGCCGGACCCGCGACAGGCCGCGGCACCCGCCCGGCCGGCCCCGGCGCCCGCCCGCCCGGCCGCGACCCCGCCGGCCCCGGAGCGGGCGGCGGCACCGCCACCGGAGACGGAGCAGGCGGCGGAATCCGCCGTGCCGGTGACGGCGAGCCTGATGATGTCGTCCGCCGGTATGCACGCGGCCAGAGCCGTGGCTTCCGGGGCGGCCGGGCTCAGCGCCGCCGCGCAGCGCGTCCTGATGGTCAACCCTGCGCTGATGACCGCGCTGGCGGCCACGCCGGAGGGCCCGGCCACCGTCGACGACCTGCCCACCCTGGCCGCACTCATGTGCGTTCCGGGGCTGCTGGACCAGGTGTGCGCCGACCCCGGCCTGATCGGGCGGCTGCGTGGCAGCAACACGCTGCTGAAGATTCCGCAGGCCCGGCCGGGCGGTGTGCCGCTGCCGATCCGGGTCTTCTTCGGCGACTCGCCGTACTGGCTGCGCGCCTACGAAGATCCGGCCGCGCGACGCCGGTGGGACGACAGCGAGGGACCGGGCGACATCTGGGCGGTACGGACGATGCGTACCTGGTGCACCGCGACCACGCAGGAGCAGCGGGAGATCCTGCTGAGCCCGCAGTGGGCGACCTGGGTGCCCGGCGAGCACTACCTGGACGCCTTCCACCACGGCGACGGCGACGAGCCCGACACGATCTGGCTGCCACCGGCCATCGAGCGGCCGAGCGCGGTCGCGCCGAAGGCGTCGCAGTTCGTCCGGCCCGCCCATCCGACCCCGCAGCAGGAGGCGTACCTGCGCGACCTGGCCGAGGCGTACGCGCCCGCGGGCGGCGGCGGCCTGGCCGCGGCGACGGCCCGTCAGCCGGACTCGGGCAAGCTCGTGCGGGCCCGCCTCGGTGAGCTGCCCGCGAACTTCCGGTGCCAGGTCGAGCTCATGGGCGTCGCCATGACCGGGTTCTCCACCGAGCTGCTGTTCTACCAGGCCACCGCGACCCGGCCGAGCGCCGTGGTGATCCCCTTCAACGGCGGCACGTACGACATGACGACCGGTCGGATCGGCTGGGGCGGTTTCCCGATCATCCTCACGCCCGACGTCGTCACCGGCGTACGGATCAAGACGGACTGGGCCAACGCGCAGCGACGGATCGTCGTCAGCACCTGTCCCCGGCCCGGGGCGAGCTGTCCGCCGTCCGGCGCGGACCTGCAGCTGAGGACCGGCCAGCTCAACGCGGTGGCGAACCGGATCCGCGCACACCTGGGCCGGCCCTGATGCGTCCGGTGGTCGCGCGGATCGCGCGGCTGTGCGACGACATCGGCCCGCTGCTGGCCGCCGACGGCCAGGACACGGTCGCGGCCGTCCGCGCCGGCCTGTCCGAACCGCTGCGCCTCGCCGTCGTGGGCCGGGTCAAGGCGGGCAAGTCCACTCTGGTCAACGCGCTGGTCAAGCGCCGCATCGCGCCGACCGCGGTGGGCGAGTGCACCCGTACGGTCACCTGGTACCGCTACGGCGCCCCGGAGCGCGCCGAGGTCGAGCTGCGCGACGGCAGCCGGCGTGACCTGCCGTGGCGCGGCGGGCGCCTGCCGGACTCACTCGGGGTGCCGGCGGAGCAGGTGGCCCGCGTCGTCGTGTACCTGCAGGCGGCCGCGCTGCGCGACCAGACCGTCATCGACACGCCGGGCCTGGCCACGTTGACCAGCGCCAACGAGGCGGCGACCCGGGCCGAGGTGTTCGGTGCCGGCGCGGCACCGGACGACGCGGAGCAGGTCTCCCGGTACGCCGCGGGTCAGGCGGAGGCCCTGCTGTTCGTGTTCCGGGAAGCGGAGCGCAAGGACGAGATCGAGTTCCTGACCCAGTTCCGCGCCGCCACCGGTGAGATCGGCGCCAGCGCCGTCAACGCGGTCGGCGTACTGTCCCAGTCCGACCAGTTCACGGGCACCGATCCGTTCGAGGTCGCGGACGGGCGGGCCGCCCAGCTCGCCGCCGCCCGCGCCGCCGACGTGTCCGCGGTCGTCGCCGCCTCCGGCCTGCTGGCCCAGGCCGCGCGCACCGGGCGGCTCGGCGAGGGCGAGGCCCGGCTGCTGGCCGGGATCGCCGACGTGCCGGAGAGCCTGCTACGGCTGCGGCGCACCCGCCCGCTGCCCGGCACCGACCCGGCCGAGCTGGACCGGCTGTTCGGGCTGCTCGGTGTCCACGGTGTCCACCAGGGACGGCACCGCAGCGCACGGGGAGCGCACGAGCTCGTCCAATGGCTGGAGTCCGTGTCCGGGGTGGCCAAGGTCGAGGACCTGGTGCGCCGCAGCCTGCTGAGCCGCGCCCACGCGCTGAAGGCCATGCGCGCGCTCCGGGTGCTGACCGACGCCGCGAACCGGACCGGCCTCGACACCGGCGCCGCGCTCGGTCTGATCGAGCAGGCCCGCCTCGACCCGGCCCTGCATCCCGTCCGCGAGTTGCGGGCCCTGCGTCACCTGGTCGCCGAGGCCCCGGTCTCGCCGCTGCGGGCCGAGCTGGAGCGCGTCAGCGCGGACACCACCGACCAGGTCAGGGTCGGCCTGCCCGCGTCGGCGACCCCGGACGACGTCGCCACCGCCGCCCGCCGGTGCGCCGCCGCGGCGCAGGAACAGGCCGCCTTCGCCCCGATGCCCGCCGAGGCGGAGGCCGGCCGGGTGCTGGCCCGCTCGTACCAGCTGATCGCCCAGCGGGCGCGGCCGTGAGCGCGGACGCCGCGGCCCGCCTTGCCGGAACAAGCGACGACGCCGCGCTCGTCGCCCGGGCGCGGGCCGGTGACAGTGTCGCCTTCGCCGCGCTGGCCGAGGGGTGCCGCACCCGGGTCTGGGCCATCTGCCTGCGGCTGACCGGCAACCACGCCGACGCCGAGGACGCGTTGCAGGACGCGCTGATGGCCGCGTGGCAGCACATCGGCGGCTTCCGGCAGGAGGCACGCTTCGGCACGTGGCTGTACCGGATCGCGGCGAACGCGGCGCTGGCCGTCGTACGCCGCCGCCGCGAGACTCCGCTGGCGCCCGAGGATCAGGACTACCTGGTCGTCGTCGACGACCACGCCGACCGGCACGCCGAGCGGGACCGCGTCCAGGCGGCGCTCGCGCGGGTGCCGGAGCCGTTCCGCACCGCCCTGGTGCTGCGCGAGTACGGCGACCTCAGCTACCAGGAGATCGCCGCGCACCAGGGCGTCGGCGTGCAGACGGTCAAGACCCGGCTGTACCGGGCCCGCTCCGCCGTGGCCGAGCTGCTGCGCGAACCCGGCTAAGCGTCCTACAGCCCCAGCCGGACGGCCGGGAGCACGTCGTCGAGGGTCGCCGACAGGGCGGCGTCGGCGTGGAACGGCAGCTCCATCACCAGCTGGAACCCGACGCCGTCCTGCACGCCGACCACCACGTTGGTGAGCATCCGGCCGCGACCCGACGGCTGCCAGTCGAAGCGGTGCATCCGGGCCTCGCGCAGGCCGTCGACGCGCACCGGGCGGTCGCCGAGCGTGCGCTTGCCGCGCAGGAACGGGGCCCGCGCGAAGACCTCCCCCGTCCACTCGTCGAGGTCCTGTGCCCAGGTCTCCTCGATGCTCGCGTTGACGATGCGGTCGCCCGCGTCCAGTTGCAGGGTCTCGCTCCAGTGCCAGCCGTCGGGCGCCGCCCACTCGCGCCACGGCCGTCCGGGCACCGCCGCGGTGGCCAGCGACCAGCCGGTCGCGGCGACCGTCTCGTACCGCGACGGCGGACCGGAGACCACGGCGACCACGCCCACCGGCGAGCCGCCGGCGTCGAGTTCGCCGGTGTCGGCCGACACGACGAACGCCCGCAGGCCCTCGCCGGTTCGGTCGCGGAAGCGGTCGCACCGGGCGGGCAACTCCCCGATCCGGCACGGTTCGCCCTCGGACACCGGCGCGCTGCCGTGCGGCAGCATGACCCGGAAGCGCCGCCGCAGCCGGTCGGCGACCGGCAGGCCCGGGTTCTGCGCCGGGTCCAGCGCGCGGTCCGGCACCACGGCCCGCCGCAGCGTGAACGGTTCCTCGTCCAGCAGGGCACCCGAGGTGGTGACGCGCATGGGCGCGGTCAGCCGCCGCACCGACGAGACCGCCCATTCGGCGCCGACGCCGGCGGCGAGCAGACCCTGCCACGGTCGCACCGTGGCCGGGTCCAGCTGCCGGACGGGGTCGATCGGGGGTGCCGGCAGCTCGTCACGGAACTCCGGCGGTGGTGGCCCGTACGGGTTCACGGCGTTCACGCCCGCCGGGGGTCGCCGGGCGCGGCGTCCCGGTTGTCCGGGTACGTGTCGCCGTCGCTGTCCGGCGTACCGAAGGTGACCTGGCCGGTCTGCTCGGCGATCTCGATGAGCAGACCCGTCTCCCCGTCGTACCGGGGCCGGCCGATCACCGCCGTGTCCGGGACCACGATCGCCTCGGCCGCGTCGTCGACGCCGTTCTGGTTGGCGTCGGTGACCACCCGGTCGGTGACGCCGTCGTCGTTGTCGTCGTAGGCGGCGCGGTCCAGCACGCCGTCGCCGCTGGTGTCGACGCCGACGCTGTCGAACCGGCCGTTGCGGTCCCGGTCGAGGTGGAACGTGTCCAGCAGGCCGTCCCGGTTGGTGTCCAGGCCGATGCCGTCGACCACGCCGTTGCGGTCGGCGTCCAGGGTGGCCGTGTCGTACCGGCCGTCCTGGTCGGAGTCGGAGACCACGGTCTCCGGGAAGCCGTCGCCGTCGTAGTCCGCGTACTCGTACATGTGCGCCTCCTCGCCTCGCTGTCGGAAGGTCTGAGGGCCGCACCGGCGGAAATGTTCCCGGAGGTCACCGGAAAGACCGGGCGACCCGGAACCCCACGTCGTCGATGGCCAGGTCGGGGTGGCTGCGGCGGCGTACGGAGGCCCGGCAGCTCCAGTGCTCGTCGAACCAGCCGCCGCCCCGCAGCACCCGGTACTCGCCGTAGACCGCCGGGTCGTAGCGGTCCCAGCACCAGTCCCAGACGTTGCCGAGCATGTCGTACAGGCCCCACGCGTTGGGCAGCCGGCCGCCGACGTCGTGGCACCGCTGCTGGGAGTTGCCGCGATACCAGGCGATGTCGTCGAGCGGCCCGTACCGGGGGCCGGTCGTGCCGGCGCGGCAGGCGTGTTCCCACTCGGCCTCGGCCGGCAGCCGGTACCCGTCGGCGGTGACGTCCCATTCGACCTCGTCGACGCCTTCGGCATACCGGTAGGCCGGCGTACGTCCCTCCGCGGCGGACAGCGCGTTGCAGAATCGGACCGCGTCCCACCAGGACACGCTGGCGACCGGGCGGCGCCGGTGCCCGGCGGTGGGTCGTTCCCCGCCGGTGACGCGCCGGTACAGCTCCTCGGTGACCGGGAACGCGGCCAGTTCGAACGCCGCCACCGGCACCGACCAGCGCCGCTGTGTGCGCCGGTCCGACAGGGTCACGCAGCCCTCGGGTACGCCAACCATCTCCACCGGGACGCCACCGCTCATCGCCCGCCGATCATACCGTTCGCCGTGCCCGCGACCGCCGCGCCCCGGGGAGCACGGCGGGGACCGCGACCCACCCTCGCCGGGACCATCGGCCCTGCCGGCCGACCGGACCGACCGGCGATCCTGACGACGAAAGGAGGCGCGGCGATGAAGGACTGGACCGTCAGCCACGTCATGACCAAGCCCGCGGTCTTCGCGACCGAGACGGACTCCTACCGGCAGGTGGTGAACCTGCTGATGGAGCACCGCGTCAGCGCCGTACCTGTCATCGATGCGTTCGAGCGGGTGACCGGTGTGGTCTCCGAGGCCGACCTGCTTCGGAAGATCGAGTATGTGGGTGAGGGCGACGCCCGGTTCCTCGAGGGGCGGCGGCGCCGCCACCACCGGGCCAAGTCGATGGCCCGTACGGCCGGCGACCTGATGAGCAGCCCGGCGGTCGTCGTCGTGCAGCGCACGTCGATCCCGGCGGCGGCCCGAATCATGGACGGCGAAGGCGTCAAGCGGCTGCCGGTCGTCGACGACCTCGGCCGGCTGGTCGGTGTCGTCTCCCGCGGCGACCTGCTGAAGGTGCACCTGCGACCGGACGAGGAGATCCTGCGCGACGTCGAGACCAGCGTGCTGCACCCGTTCCTGGCCGACGACGCCGCCACGATCTCCGTGACCGTGCTCGACGGTGTCGTCACGCTGGCGGGGCGGGTGGACCGCTGGTCGGCCGCCGACCTCGTCGCCCGGCTGATCTATCAGCTTCCCGGTGTGGTCGAGGTGCTCTCCACGGTGTCGTACACCTTCGATGACCGGGAGCTGGTGTCCTCCGGGAAGCGCCGGGGCTCCGCCTGAGCCTCGGCCGAGCGGCGGATCCCGGTCCACTCCCCTTCACCCGCGGCCGTCGCGGCCGATCGGGACCGGGAAGGGGGTGGACTCATGGACGGCAGCGCGCCGCACGGGGAGCTGTCGGCTGCCCTGCTCGTGCTCGAGGAACAGCCCATCGCGGACGCCGACGCGGCCCTCGCCACCGCGTCTGCACTCCAGGCCCGGGCCGCGGCGCTGGGGGACGCGGCGCTGGAGGTCCGCGCCCGCCTCGTGCGCGTCACGCTGCGCCTGCGGACCGGCGACATCGGCGGGGTGGCCCGCGAGGTCTTCGAGATCCACGAGTGGGCCACCCGGCACGGCGACCGCCTGTTGCAGGCCCGCTCCCACATGGCCTGCGCACAGGTCGCGCGGCTGTCCGGCGACGCCGCCAAGCACCTGGAACACGCGGTCAGCGCGGTCGAACTGCTCGACGAGACCGTCGCGCCGGACATCCAGGTGACGCACCGCACCAAGCTGGCCGACGCGCTGGCACAGACCGGAGCGATCGACGCGGCCCGGCTCCGATACCGGCAGGCCGCGGAACTGGCGCGCACGGCGGGCCAGTGGCAGCGGTTGATGCTCGTGCTCAACAACTGGGCGTTCGCGGAGTACGACAACGGTGACGCCGCGCGCGCCGAGGAGGTGGTCGGGCGCCTGCTGGCGCACGCCGAGGCGCACGGCCTCGAGCTGAATCCGCGCGACCTGGACACGATCGCGTGGATCCAGATCGCCAACGGCGAGTACGCCGAGGCGGAGCGCGCCATGCGCCTGTGCATCGCCCGCCGGGAGGCGGGTCTGAGCGACGGTGCCGACGACATGGCGGAATACCTGGTGACCCTCGCCCGCGCGCAGCGTGGGCTCGGAGAACTCGCGCAGGCGCAACAGAGTCTGGACGCCTCGCGGGCGCTGTGCGTGGATCTGGGGCTGCCCGAGGTGATGGTCCGGGTGTTGCAGGAGCAGTCCGAGTTGCTGGCGGTGCGCGGGGAGTTCGCGGCGGCGTTCGCGGCGCGCAAGGAGTCCTTCGCGGCGCACGAGCGGCTGCGCTCGCGGGAGCGCGAGGCGCAGGCGCAGGCCCGGCAGGAGTTGTTCGCGACGACCGAGGCGCGGCAGGAGGCGGTCCGGTTCCGGGAGCAGGCGCGGCGGGATCCGCTGACCCGGTTGCGCAACCGCCGGTTCGTGGACGAGGAACTGCCGGCGATGATCGCGGCGGACCCGGGCCTCGTGGTGGCGATCGCGGACGTGGACCACTTCAAGCGGATCAACGACGAGTTGTCCCATGACACCGGGGACCAGGTGCTGGTGAACGTGTCCCGGCTGCTGGAGGACGGCCTGGCCGCGGTGGCACCGGAGGGGTTCGTGGCGCGCCTGGGCGGGGAGGAGTTCCTGCTGGTGCTGCCGGCGACCCCGGTGCGGGTGGCGGCCGCCCGGCTGGACGCGCTGCGGCGGGCGATCGCCGAGCACGACTGGACGGCGGTGACCGGCGGCCTGCCCGTGACCGTCAGCGTCGGGGTGGGCGACCCCTCGCCGTCCAGCCCGTCGGCGGCCTTGTCGACCGCCGACCGCAATCTGTACGCGGCCAAGCGGGCGGGCCGCAACCGGGTCGTCACGGGCACGCCGCGCGACGACGTGACCAGCCCGGCCTACGCCGCCTCGTCCGGGCCCTGACCAGCGGGGCTCTTCGCCCGACGCTGGTCGGGTCCGAGCGTGCAGCGTCGCGGCGCCTGCCCGGCCTCAGCCGAGCGGGCAGACGATCCGGGTCCGGTACCCGGCCTCGCTGGCCGCATCCGGTCCGACCAGGTACTCCTCCCACATGATCTCGGGCGGGTTCAGCGCGTGGTCGCCGAACCACCGGCCGAGGGCCGCGTACGCGTCGGGCAGCGTCTCGTACGGCCCGAGGTGCTCGGCGCTGACCGCCCGCCCGGCCGGGAGCCGCTCCGCGACCAGGGTGCCGGCCCTCGCGGGCCCGCCCTCCACCGGGAAGCCGACGGTCACGTCGAACGCCCGTTCGACCTCGTGGCTGTACACCGCGACCGGCGGTCCCGCCGGGGCGGCGCCGCACTGGGCGAGTTCCCGGGCGACGGCCGGGATCGCGCGCGCGAAGAACTCGGGCAGTTCCGCCGCCGCGACGTGTTCCCGCATGCCCATGACCGTGCGCGCGGGCAGCGTGAGCGTTTCGACGGCGTCGTTCGCCATGGTGCTCATGATTCCCCCCTGCTCCTCCCCCAGGACCCCGCGAAAGATGTCCGCACCTTGATCCTTTGACGACGGCGATCCGGTGGTGAGGGTCCTTCGACCCCATTTGCGCGGGCCGTTCGCCGCAGGCGGTCCACCGGCGCCGCGGGTGTCTTCCGGACCGGCAGCCCCACCGCTAACGTGAGCAACACTCACCAACGGCCGGGAGGTTCGTCGATGGATCCGCTCCCCCGATTTCCCGCCGGCTTCCACGTGGGCGTCGCGACGGCCGCGTACCAGATCGAGGGTGCGGTCGACGAGGACGGGCGCGGCCGGTCGATCTGGGACACCTTCAGCCACACCGGCGGACGCACCCGCGGCGGCGACACCGGGGACGTCGCCTGCGACCACTATCACCGGTGGGCCGAGGACCTCGACCTGGTGGCCCTGCTGGGGGCGGACGCGTACCGGTTCTCGATCGCGTGGCCGCGCGTCCAGCCCGGCGGTGACGGCGCACCCAACGCCAAGGGCCTCGACTTCTACGAGCGCCTCGTGGACGGTTTGCTGGAGCGTGGCATCGAGGCCCTGCCGACGCTGTACCACTGGGACCTGCCGCAGGCCCTGGAGGACCGCGGCGGGTGGCTCGCCCGCGACACCGCCGAGCGGTTCGCCGACTACGCGGCCCTGGTGGCCGGGCGGCTCGGCGACCGGGTACGCCGCTGGATCACCCTCAACGAGCCCGTGGTGCACCTGGCCCAGGGGTACGCGTTCGGCGTCCACGCCCCCGGCCGGGAGCTTCTGCTGGCGGCCCTGCCGGTGGCGCACCACCAGCTGCTGGGGCACGGGTTGGCGGTGCGCGCGCTGCGGGCGGCCGGCGCGGGCGAGGTGCTGATCACGAACAATCTCACGCCGGTCGTCCCGGCCACCGACGACGAGGCGGACCAGGCCGCGGCGGCCGTGTACGACGCGTTCCACAACCGGCTGTTCCTCGACCCGATCCTCACCGGCCGGTACCCGCCCGGCCTGGACGCCGGGGTCCGCGACGGCGACCTGGAGATCATCGGCACCCCGCTGGACGGGCTGGGGGTGAACTACTACTTCCCCACCCGGGTCGGCGCGCCCGGTGCGGACGATCCGCTGCCGTTCCGCATCCTGCCCGTCGAGGGGGCGCCCACCACGGCCTTCGGCTGGCCGGTGGTCCCCGAGGGGCTGCACGAGGTTCTCACCGGCCTGCGCGACCGGTACGGCCGTGCCCTGCCGCCGATCTGGGTCACCGAGAACGGCTGCTCCACCCTGGACGAGGTGGAGCCGGGCGGCCGGGTCCGGGACACGCCGCGCATCGAGTACCTCGACGGGCACCTGCGGGCGCTGCACCGGGCCATGTCCGACGGGGTGGACGTGCGCGGGTACTTCGTCTGGTCGCTGCTGGACAACTTCGAGTGGGCCGAAGGGTACACGCAACGGTTCGGGCTGGTCCGGGTCGACTACGACACCCAGCGGCGCACCCCCAAGGACTCGTTCACCTGGCTGCGCGCCGCGCTGGCCGACCGCCGATGATCCGGGCCACCACGTGAGCGAGCGCACCGAGACCGCGTCCCACCTGCACAGCGAACGCACCGGCCGGGTGGGTGCCCGGTGGATCGGGCTGCTGTCGCTGGCCAACCTCGGCCTGTGGCTGGGCTACTTCGGACCGTTGCAGGTGCTGCTGCCCAACCAGGTGGAGCAGTTGGCGGGCGGCGGCAAGGCCACCGCCCTCGGCGTGGTCACCGGGCTGGGCGCGCTGGTCGCCGTGGTGGTCGGTCCGCTGGCCGGTGCGCTGTCCGACGCGACCACGGCCCGTACGGGGCGCCGCCGCACCTGGATCGCCGGTGGCGCGCTGGTGGGCTGCGCCGGGCTCGCCCTGCTGGCCGTCCAGGACGACCTGGCCGGGGTGGTCGTGGCGTGGTGCCTCGCGCAGGCCGGGCTGAACGCGCTGCAGGCCGGTCTCACCGCCGTGGTGCCCGACCAGGTCCCGGTGCCGCAGCGCGGCCTGGTGTCGGGTTGGGTCGGGCTGACCCAGTCGGCGGGCGTGGTGGTCGCGGTACTGCTGGCGGCGTCCACCGGCGGAGCCACCGGGTACGTGCTGACGGGCGTGGTGGTGGTGCTGGCCGTCGCGCCGTTCGCCGTGACCATGCCGGACCGCCCCGCCGCCGGGCCGCGCCCCGCCCGGGCGGCAGACCGGCCCCGGGCGGGGCGCGGCCGCGACTTCGGGTGGGCGTGGGCCACCCGGTTCCTGGTGCAGCTCGGCAACGCCATGGCGACGCTGTACCTGCTGTACTTCCTGCGCGACGAGGTGCGTTTCGAGCAGTTGTTCCCGGGGCGCAGCGCCGACGACGGCCTGGCGCTGCTCATCGTGGTCTACACCGCGGCGACGCTGGTCACCGTGGTCACCGGCGGCTGGGTGTCCGACCGCGTCGGGCGCCGCAAACCCTCGGTCATCGTCTCGGGCTACGTCATGGCGGCGGCCACGGCACTGCTGGCGTTCTGGCCGACCTGGGCCGGGGCGCTGGTCGCCGCGGCCGTACTGGGTCTCGGCTTCGGCGTCTACCTCTCCGTCGACCAGGCACTGATCACCGAGGTGCTGCCGAGTGCCCGGGACCGGGCCCGGGACCTGGGGATCATCAACATCGCCAACTCGGCGCCGCAGGTGCTGGGCCCGGTGGTGGCGGTGCTGCTGGTGGAGCACCTGGGCGGCTACCCGGCCCTGTACCTGGCCGCCGCCGCCGTGACGGCGCTGGGCTCGGTGCTGGTCACCCGGATCCGGTCGGTCCGGTAGCGGGCTGCGGGCCGGCCCACGACCAGCGGACGATGTCCAGACCCGCGGGGACGTCGTCGGCGGATTCGCGGAAGCGGGCGATCGTGTCGGTCGTGCGGGCGAAGTAGTCGTGCAGGACCCCCCGCAACGGTTCGGCGGTGAGCCCGGCGTCCACGAGGGCCTGGTCGAAACAGGCGATCGCGCGCTGGTCCATCTCCTCGTGGACGCCGTTGCCGCTGTGCCTACGGACGACCGAGCTCTCGTCGCCGTAGCGCTCGGTGTAGGTGGTGGGCCCGCCGAGGGCCTCGGCCCAGTACGCGGCGAGGCGCTCGGTGTGCCGGGGGTGGACGCCGTGGCGGAACGCGTGACCGACGACCTCGTCGGCGACCACCCGGGCGTGCCACGCCTCGGCCAGCCGGAGCAGTCCCGCGTCACCGCCGGCGGCCTCGTACACGCTCTGCATGCGCTTGAGCATGCCAGCCACCGGCGGGACACGGGAGGGGTGGCCCGGCCACGGCGCGCCGGGCCACCCCTGGGCGGTCACTTCGCGTACGCCTGAAGCTCGTAGACCGAGAAGCCGTACGAACTCGCCCGGCGGTCGCAGTCCAGGCGCAGGTAGCGGGCGCTCACCGCGGGGAACGCCACGGTGTCGACCCCGCCGTTGCTGTCGTCGACGGCCGCGACCTGCCGCCAGGTGGTGCCGTCCGTGGACACCTGCACGCGGTACGCGCTGGCGTACGCGGTCTCCCACCGGATCGTCACCCGCCCGACCTGCGTGGTCGACCGCAGGTCGAGCCGCAGCCACTGGTTGTCCGACCAGGAACTCGCCCAGCGGGTGGCGGCGTTGCCGTCGACCGCGTGCGACGCCGGATGCCCGAACTGGGCGCTGGAGACGGTGGCCGCCGCGCCGGACGCCCGGTTGCGGATGTCGTCGCCGCGCCGCGCCGGGAACGAGATCACCTGCTGGTAGGTGGGCCGGTTCTGCCAGGAGATCCGCTCGTGCGCGATCCCGCCCAGCGGGGACTGCACGATGGTGTCGGCGCACCACTGGTCCCCCGCCGCGCAGCCGCCGCTGTCACCCGGGTACGTGGTGGTGGCGGGTTCGGCCAGGGCCGCGGTGAGGCTGCTCAGCAGCGCCGTCCGGCAGGCTCCGACCGCGCCGCCGCCGCACCAGGTGCGTGGCCAGTTCGGCACCGTTTCGCCGAGGGTGGCGCGCAGGTCCTTGTCGACCCAGCCCCACCAGCCGTACTGGAAGGCCGAGCCCTTGTGAGGTTGGTTCTCGTTGGCCGAGCCCGGCAGGTCGGAGGCGGAGCCGGACTGCGCGCCGGACGGCGATTCGTTGATCTGCAGGGCGTTGACCAGGGCCTGGAACAGGTCGTCGCCGACCCCGGCGAACTGGGCGGTGGCCAGCTTCGGCCACCACGCGTCGAAGACCCGGATCGCCTCGGCGTCGCGGTACGCCTTGCTGCCCGGCGCGGTCTCTTCCCGGTGCGACCCGGCGGCGTACCAGGTGCGCAGCTTGGCGACGGCGGCGGCCTGGGCGGGATCGGTGACCGGGGCGGTGTCGATGACGCGCAGCAGGTCGCCGAGCACCTCCTTGCCGCGCAGGTCGGTGGTGGCGGCGGATTCCACGATCCGGGTCAGCCCGGCCCGGTCGAGCTTGCGCCCGGCGTCGATGGCCGCCTTGATCGGCCGGTCGAGCAGGTCGGCCCGGTGTACGGCGCCGAAGCTGAAGTTGCCGTCGGCCGCCGAGTATCCGGCCGCCTGCTTGTTGTTCCAGCTCACGAAGTAGTCCTGGTTGACGGCCTGGGGGTGGGCCGAGGCCGGGTCGTAGGTGGCGGTGTTGGTGGCGGGGTTCCAGCCCACCCATTCGTAGGCCGCCTCACCCCAGGTGGGCAGGTTCGGGTCGGCGGCGGGGGCGCGCACGGGCTGGTAGCCCGAGGCGAAGTACGCGGTGTCCGCGGCATTGACGTAGAACCAGTTGAAGGAGAACGCGATGTTCGAGGCCGCCGCGGTGAACCCGGCCGGGCCGCCCATCTGGTCCGGTTCGTTGAACATCTGGAACCCGATCGCGGAGTCGACCTCGTGCAGGTACGTCGAGCGCAGGCTGGTGAACGCCACCGGCTGCCCGCCGACCAGCCCGCGCCAGCTGACCAGCCCGTACTTCGTGCGCAGGACGGTCAGCCGGTAGGAGCCCGCCGGGGTCGGGTCGGCCGTGGTCGGCTTCCACGAGTTGACCTGGGTGAGCGCCTGCATCGGCAGGCACTGCCCGTGGAACAGGTAGTTCGTCGATTCGGCCGTCGGGGTGCCGCCGCCCGGCTCGCATAGCCGCACGGCGAAGGTGTCGGTGATGTCCTGACCGGCCGACGTGGCGCTCCACGCGTAGTCGGGGCCGCGCCCGAGCAGCGTGTAGAGGTTCAGCCCGGCGAACGCGACGCCCCGGCTGCTGATCCCCGGCCCCTGCAGCTCCTGCACCATGAGCAGCTGCGGCGCGAAGTAGGCGGTCTGCGGCCCGAAGACGGCCACCGGGTGCCCGGTCGCCGAGTGCGCGGCCGAGACGACGGCGGCGTTGGACATGCCGCGATGGGTTCCGTTGAACGCGAGCTTGCCGAGGGAGTCGGCGATGGCGCTCTTGCCGCTGGTGCCCCGGGCGGCGGATCCGGTCTGGTCGAACACCATCGGCACGAGCTTGGCCGTGCCCGCGTCGGGCAGCGCGACACCGGCCGCGTTGGGGTCGGCGGCGCCGTACGGGAAGTTCTGCCCGTTGTGGAGGGTGAGGGTGGTTTCGGGGTCGTTCTGGGTGCGGAACTGCGTCCACACCTGGTCGCCGATCTCGGTGCCGTACTTCGCCCGGGCGGCGATCCGGACCAGCGCCGACTGCATCTCGCCGCCGCCACCGCCGCCGAACAGGCCGCCGATCACGCCGGTGATGGCGACGAGGTCGGTGACGACGAACGGCTCGGGGCCGCCCTTGTTGGTGATCGCGTCCAGGTGCCCGGTCAGCACGTACTCGCCGGGGCAGTCCCGGCGGTCCATGCAGTCGGCGATGTACTTGTTGACGCCCGCGATGTACGCCTGGACGTCGTCGTAGAGCTGGGCGCCGCGAGGGCCACTGGCCCGCAGCGCGTCGATCTGTGCCTGCCGGTCCGCCTCGGTGTACGGGGCGCTGCGCCACAGGCTCTGCTCCAGCGACCGGTTGCCCTCGGCGCCGCCGGCGAACGGGGTGAGCTGCCCCCGCCCGACGTGGCGCATCAGGTCCATCAGGAAGAGCCGGTCCTGGGCGCCCGCGTAGCCGGCGCCGAACATGGTGCCGGAGCGGGTGGTGCCGGTCACGTGCGGGATGCCGAAGGACTTGTCCCGCACGATCGTGACGTCCGAGCGGGGCGAGATGGTGCTGGCCACGTCGGTGCTGGGCACGCCGTACGAGCTGTCGTTGAAGAACGTGCTGATCTGCTGGCTGGTCAGGCCGGTGTAGCGGGAGGCCAGCGACGCGTACAGGCCCAGTTGGTCGGCGGAGTGCGGGGGTCTGATACCGAGTGTCTGGTACGCGAGGATCTGCACCAGGTCAGCGTCGCCGTTCTGGCCGGGCGGCAGGATGTCCGAGCATTCGCCGAGGCAGTAATCGGCGGGGGCGGTGGCGGCCTCGGCGGCGGCCGCCGGGGCGGGGATGGCCGGGGTGAGCCCGGCCGTGGCGAGGAGGGCGGCGGCGAGCAGGGCGGCGAGGGAGGCGGAGCGTCGGCGCATGGAAGCTTCCTTCCGACCACACGAACGCGAAAAGATTTCAAACATGTTAAGTCGTCAATGTGCGCGAGCGCCAGAGCGCTCTGTGACATCGCACTGACGCCACGTGAGCTCGGTCATGGCGTCTTGTGCGAGCCGGGCCGCCGCCGATCACACCGATGCTCTGCAAGGCAATGGCGCCCGGAAGGACCTCGAAATGCGGATCGCGAACCTGCGTGTGGGTGTGCGTATGGGAGCGGCGTTCGCGATGGTCGCCGCCCTGATCATCGTCGCCTCGGTGGCCGGCGGCTGGGGCCTGCAGAAGACCAGCGACGCCCAGCAACGCTTCGGCGAGCTGGTCGAGATCCGCGAGGACGTCGCCGCCGCCCGCCTGCAGCTCGCCGACGTCAGCGGCTGGCAGGGCCTGGTCATCGTCGACGTGGCCACCGACGGCTACGCGGCCGCGACCGGCGCCGACGGATACAACCGCAAGGGCCTGCTGGAGGCGAAGGCGGGCGTCTACGACCTGCTGAAGCAGGGCGCCGCCAAGGCCGGAACGGCCCACGAACGCGACCTGTGGACCAAGCTCAGGTCCGGCTGGGACGCCTACTTCGCCGAGGACGACGCGCTGCTGCGGGCCATCCAGCAGGACTCCCGGGCGGGCATCACCGCGGCCAAGGCCAGCTTCAACGAGGGCACCACCCACGACGTCTACTCGCAGATCTCCGGCACCATCGACGCGATGGACTCCGACCTCAGCTCCCGGATGGCCAAGGAGCGGGCGTACATGGCGAAGCTGCGCACCACCAGCATCACGGTGCTGGCCACCACGCTGGTCGTCGCGCTGCTGGCCGCGGTCGCGCTGAGCGTGACCACCACCCGGTCGGTCGTGCGGCCGCTGCGCGTCGTCGTCCGGGCGCTGCGCGGCCTCGCCGCCGGTGACCTGACCGTCCGCGCCGACGTGGCCGGCAACGACGAGCTGGCCGAACTGGGTCACGCCCTGAACGACACGACCTCCGCACTGCGGCAGACCGTCGGCGCGCTGACCGGGCACGCCGAGCACATGTCCGACGCCTCCACCGACCTCACGGCGACCGCGACGCAGATCGCGGCGATCGCGGCGCAGACCAGCAGCCAGGCCGAGGAGGTCGCGCGCAGCGCGCAGCAGGTGTCGGCCAACGTGCACACCGTCACGGTCGGCAGCGCCCAGGTGGACTCCTCCATCGAGGAGATCTCCACCAACGCGTCCGAGGCCGCCGCCGTGGTCGTCGAGGCGGTCGCCGCCGCCGAGGCCACCACCGCCACCGTCACCCGGCTCGGCGCGTCCTCCACCGAGATCGGCACGGTCGTCAACGCGATCACCACCATCGCCGAGCAGACCAACCTGCTGGCGCTCAACGCCACGATCGAGGCGGCGCGCGCCGGTGAGGCCGGAAAGGGCTTCGCGGTCGTCGCGGGCGAGGTCAAGGATCTCGCGCAGGAGACCGCCCGGGCCACCCAGGACATCACCGAACGGGTCCAGATCATCCAGAGCGACACGGCCGGGGCCGTCGCCGCCATCGACGAGATCGCGACGATCATCCGCCGGATCAGCGGATACCAGGATCTCATCACGGCCGCCGTGCAGCAGCAGGCCGAGACCACGGCCGAGATGGGCCGCAACGTCGCCGACGCGTCGGCGGCCAGCGAGGAGATCAGCGCGACCATCGCGGACGTCGCGGCCGCCGCGAACTCCACCGCCGAGGGCGTCAACCGCTCCCAGGGCGCCGCCACCGACCTGGCCACGATGGCCGAGGAGCTGCGCACCCTGGTCTCGGCGTTCAAGCTCTGATCAGTACGGGTGAACCAGCGCGAGAGTGAAGACCGAGCCGACGTCCAGCGTGGACGCGACGGTGACGTCACCACCCATCGCCTGGGCCAGCCGCCGGGCCAGGAACAGCCCGATGCCGGTGCCGCTCGTACTCATGGTCATCGGGTCCTCGACCCGGTAGAACTTCTCGAACACCAGCTCCAGCGCGTCGGCGGGGATGCCGCGCCCGTGGTCGCGCACGTCGACGTACACGCCCTCGGCGCTGGAGCGCACGGTGACCTCGACCGTGGCGTCCGGCGCGGAGTACTTCAGCCCGTTGCCGATCAGGTTCGCCAGCACCTGCACGGTACGGCCGCCGTCGCAGTACGCGGGCACCGGCGTGTCCGGCACGCTCACGACGACGCGCGGCGAGCCGAGATCCTGCACGACCCGGGCGACCAGCGCCCGCAGGTCGTGGCTGGCGGCGGAGACGTCGAGCGCGATCTCGTCCCCGCCGTCGCCGAAGCGTGACGCCAGCAGCAGGTCCTCCACCAGCCGGGACAGGTGCGCGGCGCGGTCGCCGATGAGCTCCAGCGCCTCGGAGCGCTTCTGCGGGGTCATCCGGTCGCCGCGCTTACGCAGCAGATCGACGTAGCCCACGATCGGCGTCAGCGGCGTCCGCAGCTCGTGCGACACCATGGCGATGAAGTCGGACTTCAACCGCTCCGTGCGGTACTCCCGGGTGAGGTCGCTGATGACGATGACGTCGCGGGTCAGACCCTGCGCGGCGAAGGTGGCCGAGTGCGCCATCCGGATCCGGCGCTGCTCGCCGTCGGGCCGCCGGATCGTCAGCTCCGCCGCCGCCCGCGGCGCGCCCGGCGAGACCGGCAGGAGCGCGCCCGGCTCCTGGGCCGGCACGTCGAACAGCCGCGCCATCGGCCGCCCGAGCGCCTCGGCCGCCGGCACCCGGGTCAGCGCCTCCAGCGCGGGGTTCCACATCTGCACGACCGCGTCGCCGTCGACCACCATGATGCCCTCGGCGGACTGCTCCACCACCGCCTGCAGCTTGCTGGTCTCCTCCACCAGGCGGCCGAGGTGCTGCGCGCCGCGCAGCGACACCGCCAGCGCGTTGGCCAGCGACGCCAGCAGGGTGACATCCCCGGTGGACATGCGGCTGCGCGCGCGGGGCGCGAAGGCCGCCGTGCCGAAGCGGCGGCCGCCCGCCGCCACGGGCACCACGACCACCTGCCGCAGGCCCGCCGCGACGTGCTCGCTCAACTGCGTCGGGCCCTCGGCGTCGCGGGCGGCGGCCAGCCAGGACGGCGCGGCGCCGCGCCGCACCACGGCGGATTCCGTGGCGGTGACCGACAGCGCCTGGTCCTGTCCAGCCGGCAGGATCAGCGCCACTTCGGCGTCGAACGCCTCCCGGACCAGCAGCAGGAACCGGCGTTCCACGTCCTCGCGTTCGGCCAGCGCGTGCGACAGGCGCAGCAGGCAGGCCGAGCGGGCCCGCTCGTCGGCCTCGCGCGCCGCGGCCCGGTACGCGTACGTCACGGCCAGCGCCGGCATCGCCATGAACGGCAGCAGCAGCGGCGCGTGCAGTGCGACCACGGTGGTGGTGAGCCCCGTGGCGACGGTGCCCAGCGCCATGTACGCCGACAACCGCGCCTCGGCCCGTACCACGGCCCACGGCGACCGGCCGTTGATCAGCCCGAGCACCTGCGCCAGGCAGCACAGGTTCACCGCGGTGAAGGCGAACGTCCCGGCGACGACCGCCACCAGGACGCGGGGCGTCACGGTGCCGGGTGAGCCACCGGCCAGGTGCACGATGAGGATGAGCACCGACACCGCCGCGGTGTAGGTGCCGAGGTTGAAGGCGGCCTTGACCGGTGGCCGCCGCTGCACCACGCTGGCCGCGACCAGCCCGGCCGCCGCGGCCATCAGCGCCTCGCGCGGCGGCAGCAGCAGCACGTCGATGACGAGCGCGGCCTCGTAGAGGCTCAGCTCCTCCACGGCCTCGCCGTGACGCAGCCGCACGACCGTGACCTCGGCCAGGCAGGTGAGCAGTGCCAGGCCGGGCAGCAGCAGCGCCATCGGCACGGTGATGCCGTGCAGCACCTCCCGGTTTCCGGCCACGGCGACGACGAGGGCCGCGAGGAGCGCGCCGAGCAGGCCGACGGCGGCCACCCGCCGCAGGATCGGGTCCCGGACACGGGCGCGGAGCGTGGCCGCGGGTGCGCTCACGAGCTGGGGAGCCAGGCCCAGGACCGCGCCGACCAGTCGTCGTCCGCCCAGGCCCGGGCCCGCGCCGACCACTCGGCATCCGCCCACGCCCGAGCGCGGGCCGCCCAATCAGCGTCAGCCCAGGCGCGGGCGCGCGCGGACCACTCGACATCCGCCCAGGCCCGGGCCCGCGCCGACCACTCCGCATCCGCCCAGGCGCGAGCGCGCGCCGACCACTCGACATCCGCCCAGGCGCGAGCCCGCGCCGACCAGTCCTCGTCGGCCCAGGCGCGAGCGCGCGCCGACCACTCCGCATCGGCCCAGGCGCGGGCCCGCGCCGACCAGGCGTCGTCCGCCCAGGCCCGGGTGGCCCAGACGCGGGCGGCCCAGGCCCGGCCCGCCCAGTCGTCGTCAGCGCCGGTCCAGCCGTTGGCGGCCCACGACCGGGCGGCCCAGGCACGGGCCGCGGGGTCGAGCGCGGCCCACGACCGGGCGGCCCAGTCCCGCGACGGCGGCGTCAGCGCGTTCCACTCCCGCGTCGCCGCCGCCCGGTCCCCGGCGGCGATGGCCCCCGCCAGGGCCGACCACCGCTTCGCGTCGCGGCGCAACGTGTCGGTGTCCTCGTCGAAGCGCCTCTGCGCCTTGCCGGTCGGCCAGCCGGGAGCCGCCGCCAGCACCCGCCCGGCATCCAGCCCGCCCGCTCCGGCGCCCGCCGCGGCGGTCAGCGCGGGATTCGCGTACGTGGTGGTGACCAGCAGGTTCTTCACCGCGTCCGGGTTCAGCCGGGGCTGCACCGCGAGGGTCGCCGCGATCACCCCGGAGGTCACGGCCGTGGCCATCGAGGTGCCCGAGCCACGGAAGTAGGCGTCACCGATCCGGGCCTGCGGGTTGCCCGCGTCGATCGCGCTGCCCGGCGAACGCAGGCTCACGATCCGGCTGCCCGGGGCCACCAGCTCCGGCTTGGCATCGCCCTGCCACGTCGGTCCCCGCCCGGACCAGGACGCCACCACGTCGTCGGTGCGGGCGGTCGTGCCCGCCGCGTCCAGACCGCCGGCGGTCAGCAGCAGCGGGTCGTTGCCGGGCGAGGTCACCGTGCCGGCCTCCGGCCCGTCGTTGCCCGCGGGCACGACCACGGTGACGCCGTCGCGCCACAACGACTCCAGCGCCCGGTTCAACGGGTCGAGCTGGTACGGCAGCGGGCTGCGCGACGACAGGGACAGATTGAGCACCTGCACGTCCTTGCGGTGGTCGCTGACCCACTGCAGGCCACGCAGGACGGTGACCAGGTCGGTACGCCCCTGCGCGTCGGCGACCTTCACGTCGACCAGCTCGGCGGCGGGCGCCACCCCGCGATAGGCGCCGCCCGACGCGGCGCCGGACGCGGCGATCACGCCCGCCATGAACGTGCCGTGACCGTACCCGTCCCCGCCGCCGGTGCCGGTGAGGTCGACCCGCCGGGTCACGCGGCCAGCGAGGTCGGGGACGTTCGCGATGCCGGTGTCGACGACCGCGACGGTCACGCCGCGCCCCTCGTCGCCCTTCGCGGGCAGGCCGAGCATCTGCCGCACGGTGGTGGCGGTGCCCGCGCCGTCCGACGCCGCGGCGGCGACGGTGATCGCGCGTTGCGGCGCGACGGTCCACTCGGGACCGAGCGCGCTGCCCAGCGGGAGCCGGGCCGCGACCCCGCGGACCACCGGGAGGACCGCCAGGACGCGCCCACCGACGGCCTCGACCGCGTGGGCGGCCTGCTCGGCGCCCACCCCGGTCACCACGACCTCACTCCACGGCCGGCCGGCGGCCTGAGCGGGGGCGGAGATCGGCACACCGGCCAGCGCCACGGCGACGGCCGCGGCGACGGCGAATCCGCGCCGGTTCGCGCCGGTGTATGTCGCGGGACCCACTGGGTTGATCGATGTCATGGGATGCGCACCTCACTTGTCAGCGGTTCCCGTACACATCGGTCCGTCGGCGGCCAGAGCCGGACGCCGATGCGTTCAAGACCATCGGCGCGGCCGGGGGGAACTTGAGCAGAACTTGATCTCATGGTTGGCCCGGATAGCCCTGGCCGCGCGCGTAGTCGACGGCCGCCTGGACCTCCGCCAGTCCGGTGTCGTGCCCGAGCACCCCGTCGATGAGGTACAGCACCTCGTCCGCGGTGAACGGCTTGGACAGGAAGTAGTCCGCCCCGCAGGCCCGGCCCCGGGCCCCGGAGTCGGGCAGCGCGGTGAGCAGCAGCACCGGCACCCGCGTCACCTCCTGGGCGCGGATGGCCTGCAGGACCCCGTAGCCGTCCAGGCGCGGCATCATGACGTCCAGCACCACGAAGTCCGGCCGCAGGGCCAGGAACGCCTGGACGCCGTGTTCGCCGTCGATGGCGACGTGCACCTCGTGGCCGTCCAGTTCGAGGACGTCCATGAGCAGCCGGCAGATCGCCGGATCGTCGTCGACCACCAGAACCTTCGCCATCGTGCTTCTCCTGATCTTTCGGGGTCGTTGATTACCGGGCCCTCAGCGGGCGAACGCGTGGATGATCTGCAGTACGCCGGGTCCGAGGATCACCACGAACAGCGCCGGGAACAGACAGAACAGCACCGGGAACAAGATCTTGATGGGCACCTTCTGGGCCAGCTCCTCGGCGCGCTGGCGCCGTTTGACCCGCATCTCCCGGGCGTGCTCGCGCAGCACCCCGGCGATGGGGATGCCGAGCTCACCGGCCTGGACGACCGCGGTGACGAAGGTACGCAGCTCCGGCACGGTGGTCCGCTCGGCCAGCGCCCGCAACGCCGCGGCCCGGCTCACGCCGAGCTGCATCTCCTGCAGCACCCGCAGCAGCTCGCGCGCCAGCGGCGTACGGACGTGCTGGGCGACCTGGGCCATCGCCGCGTCGAACGCCAGACCCGCCTCCACGCTGATGACCAGGGTGTCCAGCACGTCCGGCATGGACAGCAGCAGTTCCTTCTGCCGTTTCAGCGCCATGTTGTAGACCAGCAGGTCGGGCCCGAAGAAGCCACCGGCCGCACCCAGGGCCCCGCCGAGCAGCGCACCGCCGCCCGCGCCGAGCAGGCCACCGAACCCCGCCCCGACCAGCGCCCCGACCGCCAGGGTGACCCCCTTGAGCGGCACCAGCCGGGCCAGCGACATCGACGGCGGATTCCCGGCGTAGTCGAGGTGGCGCTGCAGGCGGGCGATGGCGCCGGTCGGCGTCAGCACCGTGCCGAGCCGGCCCAGCCGGCGGGCCAGCGGCGCGCCGAGCCGCTCGGCGAACGGCCGGTCCCGGGGGGCGACGAAGGAGGCGGCGGCGGGCCGGGGCAGCGTGTCCAGCAGCCGGGCGACCCCGGCGCCGTCGCGGGCGTCGGCGAAGGCCAGCGCCAGCACGACGACCGCGCCGGTCAACGCGATCAGCCCGACACCCAGCACGATGGACGGTGGCATGCTCACACCTCCACCTTGACGAGCTTCTTCAGCCAGAGGGCGCCGATGACGACACCGACGACGGAGCCGGTGAGCATCATCAGCCCCAGCGGCTCGGTGTAGAGCGGGCGCAGGTAGTCGCGCCGGAACACGAACATCCAGCCGCCCAGCACGATCGGCATGCCGAGCAGGATCATCGCGGACAGGCGCCCCTCGGCCGAGAGCGCACGCACGTGCCGGTGCAGCCGCCCCCGCTCCCGCATGGTGCCCACGGCGGTCTCCAGGGTCTCGGAGAGGTTGCCGCCCACTTCCCGCTGGATCCGGATCGCCATGACCAGCCAGGCCATGTCCTGGCTGCCGTTGCGCTCACCGACGCGGTCGAGCGCCTCCTCCAGGTCCCCGCCCAGCCGCGTCTCGGCCAGCGCGCGACCCAGCTCACCCGCGATCGGCTCGCCGCCGTCGCGGACCAGCGCGTCCAGCCCCTGCGGCAGCGAGAACCCCGACCGCAGCGACCCGACCAGCAGTTGCAGCGCGTCCGGCAGCTGGTTGCCGAACGCACGGGCCCGGCGGGCGGCGCGCAGGCGCAGGTACAGCGCGGCACCATGCCACCCGGCCAGCGCGCCCGCCGGGATGGCGCACCACCACGGCAGCAGCACCAGCATGGCCAGCGCGCCACCGGCCGCGCAGCCCAACCGGATGAGCTGCCACTCGGCGGCCCGCAGCGGGCTGCCCGCCCGGTCGAGGGCCAGCTCCAGCCGCTGGCGGCGGTCGGGGCGGCGTACGGCGCGTTCGGACACGGCCAGCGCGGCCCGGACGAGGCCGTTGCCGTCCGCGTCGGCCGGGCCCGCCGCGCCGCGCCGGGCGGGGGCGAACCGTTCCAGGTCCCGGATCCGCCGCTGGACGGGACCACCGGCCAGCAGCGGACCGAACCCCAGCAGCGCCGCCCCGAAGATCGCCACGGCCACCACGACGATGGTCACGAGCGGCCCGCGACCCGGGGCCCCGCCGAACCGGAACGTCTGCGGCGCGGCGGCCGCGGCCGGGTCGGCGCGGAAGGCCACCGGCACGTCGGCGCCGACGGTCTGCGCGCCGACCCGGACCTGCACCCGCAGCACCGTGGTACGGCCGGACAGTGCGGGCGGGACGGTGGCGCGCACCAGCACGGGCGCCGACAGGCTCTCGGCCATGCCGCGGAAGGCCGCGCGCAGTGCCGGGGCGTCGGCGGCGCTGAGCACCCGCCCGCTGCCGGCTGCCGCGAAGTCGCCGAGGCGCTTGGGGTCGGCGCCACGGCCGAAGGCCACCGCGTCCAACGTCGCGTCCGCCCGGGACACTCTGGTCAGCAGGCGGTCCGCGGTCAACCGCGAGGAGGTGTCGGCGCCGTCGGACAGCACCACGATGCGCCGTTCGGCGTACGCGGCGGCGGCCGCGTGGCGCCGCTCGTCGAGCAGGTCCTCGGCGGTGGCGATGCCGTCGTACAGGGCGGTGTGCCCGGCGGCGGTGAGGCGCGAGACCGCCGCGGCGAACGCGGCCCGGTCGCCGGTCGGCGCCAGCGCGACCGTGGCCCGCTCGGCGACGGCGACCACCGCGAGCTGGACCTCGGGCGGCGCCGCGGTGGCGTAGTCGAGGGCGGCGGCGCGGGCGGCCGTCAGGCGGGCACCCTTCATGGACCCGCTCGTGTCGAGGACCAGCACCACCGCCCGGGGCGGGGCGCCGGCCGACGTGGCGGCGACCCGGTGGGTGCGGGCGGGCAGGACGACGCCGTCCGCGGTCACGCTCATGGCGGCGCCGGCCAGCGCGGCGGCCGGCAGGTGGCGGCCGGTCACGAAGAACTCGATCGCGCCGGGTGAGGGCTGGACCCCGGTGACCACCAGGCCCGCCGAAGCGGCGGCGACCGGGCCCGCGGGCAGCAGGCTCAGCGCCACCAGGAACGCGGCGGCGAGCAGGCGGCGGGTCATCGCCCACCGGCCTGGAAGACGTCGACGCCGACGGTGACCCCGTGCGCGGCCAGGTGCTCCAGGAACCGCGGCCGCAGGCCGGTGGGCTGCAGCGCACCCTGGAAACGCCCGGCCGCGTCCGTGCCGGCCCGGAAGTCGAACAGGAACAGGTCCTGCAGGGTGACGACGTCGGACTCCATGCCGACGACCTCGGTGACGTGGGTGATCCGGCGGCTGCCGTCCTTCAGGCGGCTGACCTGGATGATCAGATGCACCGCGGAGGCGACCTGCTCCCGGATGGCGCGTACCGGCAGATCCATGCCGGCCATCAGCACCATGGTCTCCAGGCGGGCCAGCGCGTCGCGGGGGGTGTTGGCGTGCAGGGTGGTCAGCGACCCGTCGTGGCCGGTGTTCATGGCCTGCAGCATGTCCAGGGCGGCGCCGTCGCGGACCTCACCGACGACGATGCGGTCCGGGCGCATCCGCAGGGCGTTGCGGACCAGGTCGCGGGTGGTCACCGAGCCGCGACCCTCCACGTTGGGCGGCCGGGACTCCAGGCGCACCACGTGGTCCTGGTGCAGTTGCAGCTCCGCGGCGTCCTCGACGGTGACGATGCGCTCCTCGGCGGGCACGAAGCCGGACAGCACGTTGAGCGTGGTGGTCTTGCCCGAGCCGGTGCCGCCGCTGACGACGATGTTGAGGTGCCCGCGTACGCAGGCCCGCAGCAGTTCGGCGGTCTGCCGGGTCAGCGTGCCGAAGTTGACGAGGTCGTCGACGGTGAACGGATCACGGGAGAACTTGCGGATGGTCAGCGACGAGCCGTCCAGCGCGATGGGCGGCACGATGGCGTTGACCCGGCTGCCGTCGGGCAGGCGGGCGTCGACCATCGGGCTGGCCTCGTCGACGCGGCGCCCCACCCGGGACACGATCCGGTCGATGACCCGGCGCAGGTGGCCCTCGTCGGCGAACTCGGCGGCCACGGCCTCCAGGCGGCCGCTGCGTTCGACGTAGATGCTGTGCGGGCCGTTGACCATGACCTCGCTGACCGACGGGTCGCGCAGCAGCGGCTCGATCGGCCCGTGCCCGAGGATCTCGTCGGTCACCTCCTGCGTGATGCGGGCGCGGTCGGCGCTGGTCAGCGGCGTCTCCTCGACGGCCAGCAGCTCGGCGACCGCGCGGCGTACCTGGAGTTCCAGCTCCTCGGCGGCGCCCATCTCGTCGTACAGCTTGGGGCCGAGCAGTTCGGCCAGCCGGCGCTGGATGCGCAGCCGTACCTCGGTGAGCGGGTCCGGGCCGGGGCGGGCCGCCCCGCGCAGCCGGTCGCCGCCCGCGTCGGCGGGCCGCGCCGCGCCGGGCTCGGCGCGGACCGGTTCGGCCGGGCGGTGCCGCTGGGACAGGTGTTCGGCGAGTCCCATGTCAGTGCCTCCGGCCGAACAGCCCGGCCCGGTGGCGACGGGTGCGTCCCGAGTCCGGCGCGCCGCACTTGCCGGCGAGTTCCCGCAACGCCTTGGCGACCGGGTGGCCCGGGTGCTCGATCACCAGGGGGACGCCGCGGTTCACCGACAGCGGCACGTCGCGCGAGGACGGCATCAGCACGGCGGTGGGCTGGCCGATCGCCTTCTCGACGTCCGCGACGGTCAGGCCCACCTCCGAGTTCGCGCGGTTGAGCAGGACGAGCCGGCGCTCGGCCGGGTACTGCAGCATCTCGAAGGTGGTCAGGGTGAGCCGGACGCTCTTGAGCGCGGGCAGGTCCGGCGTCACCACGAGCACGAACCAGTCGGTGCGGTCGAGGGCCGCGAGGACCTGGTCGCTGACGTACGGCGGGGTGTCCACGACGACGTAGTCGTACATCGGCGCCAGCAGGCCGAGCAGCTCGCCGACCAGCTCCCGGCTGACCTGGTCGCCCTCGGCCGGTCCGGACGGGGCCAGCAGCACGTCGATGCCGTCGCGGTACGGCGTGATGAGCGAGCGCACGCCGTCCTCGTCGAGCCGCCCGGCCATGCCGACGGCGTCGGCGAGGCTGCGCTCGGGTGGCAGCTGGAGCATGATGCCGACGTCGCCGAACTGCAGGTCGAGGTCGACCAGGCAGACCCGGCGGCGGCCGTTGTCGGCCAGGGTGACCGCCAGGTTCACCGCGACGGTGCTCTTGCCGACCCCGCCCTTGCCCGCGAACACGGTGATCACCTGGGTCGCGTGTTCGCCCGCCGCCGGCGGCACCGAGGTGAGCTGCCGGGACAGTTCGACGGACCGGGCGCAGGCGCCGTCCACGGCGCCCCGGTCCCCCGCGGCCACCACCTCGCGCACCCCGGCACGCATCGCCTCGGCCAGCACGTCCACCTCGACGTGCTCGCGCAGCAGCACGACGCCGAGGGCGGGGCGTTCGACGCGCTGCCGGGCGGCGAACCCGACGGCCTCGTCGAGGGGCACCCCGGCGCCGATGACCACCAGCTGGGCGTCGGGCCACTCGGCCAGCACCCCGGGCAGTTGCGCGGTGTCCGGTACGGCGCAGGCGGGCTGCGCCGAGCCGGGGAACGGGGTGAAGGGGTCACAGTAGATGGTCATCGTCATCACCAGCGCCGTCACGGGAAGAGGGTGTTGTTGTCGATGCCGGCGTCCGGTTCGACGGTGGCGGTGTCGTCCAGCAGGGCCAGCGACAGCGTCCCGGTCAGCGAGACGTGCACGAGCTTCGCGGCCTCCTGCTGGCTCACCGCGACCGTGACCAGCATGGTGACGCCCGCCTTGGCGGCGGAACCGGAGCCGGACTCACCGGAGCCGTCGGCCGCGGCGGCGGTGTCGCCCGCGGTGGCCGCGCCCGACACGCCGCGCTCGCCCACCCCGATCACCTCGACGCGGGGCAACAGCACCCGGGTGGCCTGGTTGTAGTCGTGGCCGCTGCTCAGGCCGTCACCGGCGGGCACCCGGCCGCGCCCCTCGCGCATGGTGAACGTGCTGAACACGGCGACCCGGGAGCCGGGCCGCACGTAGCCGGCGACCCGTCCCGCGGCGGTCATCTGGACGCTCACGGCCAGCTTGCCGTCGGGCACCGGCAGGCCGCCGGTCACCTCGCTGGACTCGGCGAACATGCCGCGCAGCACGAGCTGGCTGGGCGGCAGGTCGGCGGTGAGCACGAGCGTGTCGAGCTGGGCGTCGAGCTGGCCGAGCGCGGTCGAGGGAACCGTCTCGGCGGGCATCGCGACCCGTTCGGTGTACCCGCCGCCGCGGATGGCGGCCGCGCTGGTGCCGGCCGGGATGCGCTGGGTGCTGATGAGCACCCAGACGGCCTGCCGGCCGGCGAGGGCGCGCTGGTCGGCGCCGCGCACGTACGCGACGACCGCGATGCAGCCGATGCCCGCCAGCACGGCCGCCACGAGGACCGCGAGGAGCCGCCGTCTCATTGTTCGCTTTACTCCTGCCCGGCTCAGCCGACGAGGTTGACGACGGCGGCACCGAGGTCCGGGCCGCCGATCTGCGATCCGGTCGCCTGGACCAGTCCGCGCACGAAGTAGCCGTACAGGCAGCGCTCCTGGCCGCTGCAATGGTGCACATTGGTCAGCCAGGACGGCGCCGAGAAGCCGGAGAGCAGGTACCCGGTCAGCACGAACGGGGCGAAGCCCACGAGGTGGTACTCCGTGTTCGCGCCCTGACCGCGGACGTAGTCGTAGACCGGGATCAGCACCATGTTGCGTGCCTGCCGGGCCGCCTGCAGGGCGTCCTTGCACGGGTGCGACGCCGAGTTGCCGGTGTCGCCCTCGAAGGTGCCGTCCGCCTGCACGATCGCCGTGCAGGACGCGGTCGGGTCGTCGAGCCAGCCGAATCCGCCGGGTTGGTCCCAGCCGGCCGGACCGGCCGGGCAGACGGGATTGCCCTGGCTGTCGTGCAGCTTGACGACGCGCTCGGCGCTGGCCGGTGGGATGCCGGTGGCCGACCAGAGCGTGGCCCCGCCGCCGGTGAGGTTGTCCCACTCGCAGAGGGAGAAGGTGACCGCGAAGCCCTGCGCCACCCGGGGCGGGCCCCACGCGACCCGGGCGCAGCCGCCGACGGTGGTTCCGGGCTCACCGCCGGCCAGCGCGCGGGCGAACACCGACGGCAGCACGGTCGAGCCGTCCGCCAGCTTCGTCTCGACGCGCACCTCGGCGTAGCGGGCGTCCTGCGGCGCCGTGCCGAGGCAGCCGGTGCGGTTGGTGGGGTTGGCGGGGCACGGCGCCAGGCCGGTGCCGGTGCCGCAGATCGCGGTCACCTTGGTGGCGCCGTCCGCGGCGTTGGTGTTCGCGTACCGGCCCGCTGTGCCGGTCTGGCCGGCGCACTGCGCCGGGGTGACGGCGCAGACCTCGGCGACGGCCCAGGCGGCGGCGTCGGCGCCGCTCTGCAGCTGCTCGCGTTCGGCGTAGAGGCGGCCCACGTCGATGACCACCGCGCCCACGCCGAGCAGGACGCCGACACCGAGCACCACGGCGACGGTGGCGGCGATCGCCCCGCCGTCGTCGCGGCGGGGACGGTGAAACAGCGTCAGCCGACGCATGGCATGACTCCTCGTGCGGTGATGGTGAAGGATCCGTCCGAACGCCCCCCGAACAGCGTCATCAGCGACCCCACGGGGGTGACCGGACGGAAGGCGGTGGACACCTGGACGACGGCGTCCCGGGTCAGGTCGGTGCCGCAGAGGGTGACCTGTACCGAGCTCACGTTGACCTGGCCCGCCGCGGACGTGACCCGCGCGCGGCCGTCGAGCCCCATGGCGGTGGCCCGGGCGCCCTCGCGGGCCGCCTCGGTGAGCGTGATCTGCGCGTTGAGTGCCCGGCCGAAGTCGATGATTCCGAACAGGAGCAGCAGCAGCAGTGGTAGCACGATGGCCATCTCCACCGCCGCCGCTCCCCGGTCCGGGGCCGGCCCCCCGCGCCGGCCCGCGGGCGCGGCCGACCGCGTGGGCCGGCCACGCCCGCGACGGCTCACGGTCCGGCCGGGGCCTTGACCGAGTCGGCGACCCCGCCGAACATGGCGCTGAGGTTGTCGCCCAGCAGGATCACGGCGCCGATGATGACGACCGCGATGAGGGCGACCATGAGGCCGTACTCGACGGCGGTGGCGCCCTCGTCGTCGTGACGCCGCACGGACGCGAGCACTGCCTGGATGTACTGGATAAGCATGTGAACTCCTTGGAGACTCCGCAACTCCACCCTTGCAACCGGGTGACTGCGCTTAGTGATCGTCCCGCGACGGAGTGTCATGAGCTTTTTCTCAGGATTTGATCAAGACATCGGCCCGGAACCCCCGGGGCTGAGGGTCCCAGGGGGTTCCGGGCCGGCGGCGGGACTCAGCCCGCCTGGGCGAAGACGCTGCTGCCCCGTACGTCGGCCGCGGTCAGCGTGGTCAGCTCGGCCAGACCGATCGGCTCGCGCAGCGCGGCCAGCCGGATCGCCTGCCGCAACCGGCACCGTTCGAGCGCGTTGCGGATGCTGCGGGCGTTCGCGAACCGCGGCATCGCCATCCGCAGATCGACGTACGCGTCGAACGCCGCCCGCGCGTCCGGCGTGAACGAGTAGCTGTCGCGCGACAGCATCAGCTCGGCGATCCGCACCAGCTCGTCGTGGCTGTAGTCGTCGAAGCGGATGTGGTGGGCCACCCGGGAGCTGAGGCCGGGGTTGGACGACAGGAACTTCTCCATCCGGTCCGCGTACCCGGCGAACACCACCACCAGCGAGCCGCGCTCGGACTCCATCTCCTGCAGCAGGATCTCGATGGCCTCCTGCCCGTAGTCGCGTTCGTTCTCCGGGCGGTGCAGGTAGTACGCCTCGTCGATGAACAGCACCCCGCCGGCCGCCCGGGCGATCGCCTCCTTCGTCTTCGGCGCGGTGTGTCCGATGAACTGCCCGACCAGGTCGTCGCGGGTCACCGCGACCACCCGCGGCGTGCGCAGGTAGCCCAGCGCGTGCAGCATCTCCGCGATCCGCATCGCCACCGTGGTCTTGCCGGTGCCGGGACCGCCGGTGAAGCTCATGTGCAGCGACGGTTTGCTGGCCGAGAGTCCGAACCGGGTCCGGGCCCGGCTCACCAGCAGCAGCGCCGCGATCTCGGCGAGGCGCCGCTTGACCGCGGTGAGCCCCACGGTGTCGCGGTCGAAGTCGGCCAGCACCGCGCGGGCCTTCGCGGCGGCCTCGTCCGCGTTGAGGTCGATGCGCGCGTCGTCGGGCAGCAGTTCCGGCTCCTGCCGCGCTCCCGCGGGCCGCATCGAGAACCCGGCGGTGGTCATGGCGCCGCGTACCGCGCCCCGGTGGGCGCCTCGGTCGCGTACGGCTGGAACGAGTAGCGCTGCACCCGGTCGTGGGCCTCGGTGCGGACCAGGCGGAAGCCGGGCTCGTGCGCGGGCCGCTGGACGAGGAAGCTCAGCGCCGTGGTCTGGCGCCCCAGCCGCGCGTCGTACGCCAGCACCCGTACGTAATGCTGCGGGAACGCGGCCCGGCAGTCCTGGATCTCACGCACCACCGCGTCGGGTTCGGTGAGGTCGAACATGGGCAGGCCCCACATGTCCCAGTACACGTTGCGCGGGTGCGGGTCGTCGGTGTACTCGACCGAGACGGGCCAGCCGTTGTCGAGGGCGTACCGGACCTGCGCGGCGATCTCGTCGTCGGTCAGCTCGGGCAGGTAGGAGAAGGCTCCGTGGCGCAGATACATGTCTGTGGTCTCCTATCGGCTGGCGGTGACGACGACGTCGGGGGCGTCGGTGGCGGCGTAGTCGAACGTGACGTCGCCCCAGGTGGACAGCGCGGCGTCGAGCGGCCCGCAGCGCTGGGCGGCGGCCCGCAGCACGGTGGGGCCCTCCTTGAGCAGGTCCTTGCCCTCGTTGCGGGCCTTGATGATGGCTTCCAGCGCCACCCGGTTGGCCTCGGCGCCGGCCGCGATGCCCATCGGGTGCCCGATGGTGCCGCCGCCGAACTGCAGGATGACGTCCTCGCCGAGCAGGTCGATGAGCTGGTGCATCTGGCCCGCGTGGATGCCGCCGGACGCGACCGGCATGACCCCGGGCATGCTGGCCCAGTCCTGCTCGACGTAGATGCCGTTGGCGGGGTTGGCCGGGACGTGGTCCAGGCGCAGCGTGTCGTAGAAGCCGCGGGTGGTCGCGGGGTCGCCTTCGAGCTTGCCCACCACGGTCCCGGCGTGCACGTGGTCGACCCCGATGAGGCGGCACCACTTGGCGATGACGCGGAAGCTCACGCCGTGCGTCTTCTGCCGGGTGTACGTCGAGTGCCCCGCCCGGTGCAGGTGCAGCAGCACACCGTTGCGGCGGGCCCAGTTGGCCATCGACTGCATGGCCGTGTAGCCGACCGTCAGGTCGATCATGATGATGACGCTGCCCAGTTCCTTGGCGAACTCGGCCCGCTCGTACATCTCCTCGACGGTCGCCGCGGTGACGTTGAGGTAGTGGCCCTTGCTCTCGCCGGTCTCGGCGATCGCCCGGTTCACCCCCTCCATGCAGTACAGGAACCGGTCGCGCCAGCGCATGAACGGCTGCGAGTTGATGTTCTCGTCGTCCTTGGTGAAGTCCAGGCCGCCCCGGCACGCCTCGTAGACCACGCGGCCGTAGTTGCGGGCCGACAGGCCCAGCTTCGGCTTGACCGTGGCGCCGAGCAGGGGGCGGCCGTACTTGTTGAGGACCTCGCGTTCCATCACGATGCCGTGCGCCGGACCCTGGAAGGTCTTCACGTACGCGACGGGGATGCGCATGTCCTCCAGGCGCAGCGCCAGCAGCGGCTTGAAGCCGAAGACGTTGCCGATGATGGACGACGTCAGGTTCGCGATCGACCCCTCCTCGAACAGGTCGATGTCGTACGCGACGTGCGCGAAGTACTCCCCCGGCCGCCCGGGCACGGGATCCACCCGGTACGCCTTGGCCTGGTAGTGGGTGTTCGCGGTGAGCCGGTCGGTCCACACCACGGTCCAGGTGGCGGTCGACGACTCTCCGGCCACCGCGGCGGCGGCTTCGAGGGGGTCGACCCCGGGCTGCGGCGTCACCCGGAACACGGCGATCACGTCGGTGTCCTTGGGGACGTAGTCGGCGTTGTAGTAGCCCATGCTCGCGTAGCTGTGAACCCCGGGGTTCCACCTGTCCTCATTGGTCATGCGCTCGACACTGCCGCCCGGACAGTCAATCCGTCCAGCGAGCTTTCCCCGTCGACACTTGAGGATTCGCTTGTCTATCGTGACGCCATGACCCCCGCGCGGCTGCAGACGTTCCTGGCGATCCACGAGTGCGGCTCCGCCCGGGCGGCGGCCCAGCGGCTGTCGGTCACCGAGTCGGCCGTGTCGGCGTCGCTGGCCGCGCTGCACGCCGAGGTGGGCGTCACGCTGTTCGAACGCAGCGGCCGAGGGCTGCGGCTCACCGAGGCGGGCGCGGTCTTCGCCGGGTACGCGCGGCGCATCCTCGGCCTGCTCGACGAGAGCGTCGCCGCCGCCCGCCGCGGTGCCGACGCCGAACGCGGCCGGCTGCGCATCGGCGCGGTCACCACGGCCGGGGAGGCCCTGATCCCGGGTCTGCTGGCGTCGTTCCGGCAGCGCTACCCGCAGGTCGAGGTGACCCTCGACATCGACGTCCGCGACCGGGTGTCGGCGCTGCTGGCCGACCACCGGCTCGACGTGGTCATCGGCGGGCGCCCGGGCGCGGGCCAGGTCACCCGGGCCACCCGGGCGAACTCGATGGTGCTGGTGGCGGCACCCGACCCGGGCGCGGGGCCCACTCTCGACCTGGGCGCGGTGACCTGGCTGCTGCGCGAGGCCGGCTCGGGCACCCGGGACGCGACGCTGGCGCTGCTGCGCCGGATCGGGATCGACCCGCCGCTGCTCACCCTCGGCTCGGTCGGGGCGGTGGTGTCCTCGGCGGCTCTCGGGCTGGGCGTCACCCTGGTCTCCACGGACGCCGTCGAGCACCACCTGCGCGCCGGCACGCTGCGCCGGGTGCCCGCGCCCGGCACCCCGCTGAGCCGGCCCTGGCACGCCGTCACCACCGCCGCCCCGACCGCCACCACCGCGCTGTTCCTGAAGCACCTGACCGATCCCGAGCGGGCGGGCGAGCTGGTGTTCCGGGTGGCCCGATCTCATCCGTCCACCCGCCCGCGCGGGTGAGGCGGTCGCCCGCGTCCCGCCGTACGGTCCTGGGCATCCTGAGGACGCCGCGGACGCGGCCCGACCGTTGGGAAACCACCGTGCCCACCCTGACCGACGGCCCGCTCGGGCGCATCACCCTCACCCGGCACACCATCGAGCAGGAGCACCGCCACCTCGACTCCACGGGCGACTTCTCCGGCCTGCTCAACGCGATCGCCACCGCCGTGAAGATCATCGCCAACCAGGTGAACCGGGGCGAGCTCGCCGCCGACGGGGCGGGTTCCGGCAGGGTGCAGCACCGCCTCGACCTGGCCAGCAACGAGGCGATGGTCGCCGAGACCCTGTGGGGCGGGCACCTGGCCGCCATCGCATCCGGCAAGTCGGCGGGCATCCTGCCGATCCCCGCGCCCTACCGGCGCGGCAAGTACCTGCTGCTGTTCGACCCGCTCGACGGCTCCAGCGACCTGGACGTGAACCTGTCCGTCGGCACGATCTTCTCCGTGCTGCGCAGCCCCCGCCCCGGCGGCGAGGCGCGCGTCGATGACTTCCTGCAGCCCGGCACCGAACAGGTCTGCGCCGGCTTCGCCCTGTACGGCCCCGCCACCATGCTCATCCTCACCACCGGCGACGGGGTGGACGGCTTCACCCTGGACCGCGACATCGGCGCGTTCGTGCTCACCCACCCCCAGATGCGTGTGCCCGAGCAGACCCGGGAGTTCGCCATCAACAGCGCCAACGAACGCTTCTGGGAGGCACCGGTACGCCGCTACATCGGCGAATGCCTGGCCGGGCGCAGCGGCCCCCGCGAGCACGACTTCACCATGCGCTGGGTGGCGTCCCTGGCCGCCGACGTCTTCCGCATCCTCACCCGCGGCGGCGTGGTGCTGTACCCGGCCGACAGCCGCGACCCCACCCACCCCGGCGGCCTGCGGCTGATGTACGAGTGCAACCCGGTCGCGTACCTGATCGAGCAGGCGGGCGGCCGGGCCAGCACCGGCCGCTCCCGGGTGCTGGAGCTCAGCCCCGCCCGGCTGCACCAGGGCGCGCCGCTGGTCTTCGGCTCCCGCGCCGAGGTCGAACGCGTCGAGCGCTACCACTACGAACCCGACGACGACAGCTTCGACGGTTCGCTGTTCAACGTGCGCTCGATGTTCCGGGGAGCCCGCTGATGTCGGCCGAACACCCCGTCGTGGCCATCACCGGCTCCTCGGGCGCGGGCACCACGTCGGTCACCCGGACGTTCCAGCACATCTTCCGCCGGGAAGGGCTGAGCGCGGCCATCGTCGAGGGCGACTCGTTCCACCGCTACGACCGGGAGGAGATGAAGAAGGCGATGGCCGAGGCCGCCGCGGCCGGCAACGTCAACTTCTGCCACTTCTCCCCCGAGGCCAACCTGCTGCCCGAGCTGGCCACCCTCTTCGAACAGTACGGCCGCACCGGCACCGGCCGGATCCGCCGTTACCTGCACGACGACGAGGAGGCCGCCCCGTACGGCCAGGACGCCGGCACGTTCACCGCGTGGGAGGACGTCCCGCCCGGCACCGACCTGCTGTTCTACGAGGGGCTGCACGGCGCGATCGTGACCCCGGACGCCGACGTCGCCCGCCACGCGGACCTGCGCATCGGGGTGGTGCCGATCATCAACCTGGAGTGGATCCAGAAGCTGCACCGCGACCGCACCCAGCGCGGCTACTCCGACGAGGCTGTGATGGACACGATCCTGCGGCGGCTGCCGGACTACGTGCACCACATCTGCCCGCAGTTCTCCCAGACCCACATCAACTTCCAGCGGGTGCCCACGGTGGACACGTCGAACCCGTTCATCGCCCGGACCATCCCGACCGCCGACGAGAGCTTCCTGGTCATCCGGTTCGCCGACCCGAA
This sequence comes from Krasilnikovia cinnamomea, assembly GCF_004217545.1. Classification (NCBI taxonomy): domain Bacteria; kingdom Bacillati; phylum Actinomycetota; class Actinomycetes; order Micromonosporales; family Micromonosporaceae; genus Krasilnikovia; species Krasilnikovia cinnamomea. The sequence goes on along the minus strand of NZ_SHKY01000001.1, from coordinate 6,708,000 downwards.
GGGCATCGACTTCCCGTACCTGCTGTCGATGCTGCACGACTCGTTCATGTCGCGGCCCAACGTGATCGTCGCCCCGGGCGGGAAGATGGAACTCGCCATGCAGCTGATCTTCACCCCGATGATCCTGCGCCTCATGCAGCGCAGGGCCCGGGCGTGACGGCGCGATGTCCGACAAGCTCATCCGGATGATGCGCTCGCGCGGGAGCGAGCCCGCCGAGACCCGGCCGGTCATGCTGGCCGTGGGCGGCGACAGCGGATCCGGCAAGACGACCCTGGCGCGGGGACTCGCCGCGGCCATCGGCGCGCACCGGTGCACCACGATCGGCGTGGACGACTACCACCGCTACGACCGGGCGCAGCTACGGGTGCTGCCGCTGACCGCGCTGTCCCCCGACGCCAACTACCTCGACATCATGGAACAGCACCTGCAGATGCTGGCCACCGGTCAACCCATCCTCAAACCGGTGTACGACCACCGCACCGGCACGTTCGCCCGGACCGAGTACCTGCGCCCCCGCCCGTTCGTCATCGTCGAGGGCCTGTTCCCACTGTTCTCCAAGCTGTCGCGGGCCTGCTTCGACATCACCGTCTTCCTCGACCCGCCCGAACAGATCCGGCACCGGTGGAAGATCCGCCGGGACGCCGCCTGCCGCGGGTACACCGAGTCCGAGGTGCGCCGCGAGCTGGCCCGGCGCGAACCCGACTCGGCCGCGTACATCCGGCCGCAGCGGCGCTTCGCCGACATCGTCGTGCGGTTCGCGCCCGCCCGCGACGGCTCCGACCCGCCGGACACACCGTCCACCGCCGAACTGCTGCTGCGCCCCACCGTGCAGCATCCGCCGCTGACCCACCTGCTCACCGACGACGTCGGCACGGCCCTGTCGCTGAACATCATCCGCGACGACGACGGCACCCCGGTCGACTGCCTGCGGGTGCACGCGGACGCCACCGCCGACGACGCCCGGCTGCTGGAGAAGGCGCTGTGGGACGGTGTCGGCCACGACCGGGAGATCCCGCGCGGGCTGGGGCGCCTCGCCGACGGCGCGCACAGCGAACCACTGGCGATCACCCAGGAACTGCTGCTGTTCCACCTCATGCAGGAGGTGTACCAACGATGACGGCCCGCCGGCTGCGCGCGGTGATCTTCGACGTCGACGGCACCCTCGCCGAGACCGAACGCGACGGGCACCGCCGCGCGTTCAACCTCGCGTTCCGCGACCACGGCCTGCCCTACGAGTGGGGCGTGGAGGAGTACGGCGAACTGCTGGCCGTCACCGGGGGCCGGCGCCGCCTGGCCGGGTACCTCGCCGAGCGCGGCCTGCCCCACGCGGACGGGCTGGCGCAGGTCCTGCACCGGACCAAGACCGCCTACTACACCGACTGGCTGCGCGACGGGCCGATCGTCGCCCGGCCCGGCGTGCCCGAGCTGATGGCCGGGCTGCGCGAGGGCGGGGTGCGTCTGGCGGTCGCCACCACCGGACGCCGGCAGTGGGTGAGCGTGCTGCTCGAACGCCTCTTCCACGGCATCGCGTTCGCGGCCACCGTCACCGGTGACGACGTGACACGGCTCAAGCCGCACCCCGAGGTGTACGACCGGGCGTTACGGGAGCTGCGGATCGAGGCCCCGGACGCGGTTGCCGTGGAGGACTCCCCGCCCGGGCTGGCCGCCGCCACCGCGGCCGGTCTCACCTGCCTGGTGGTGACGTCGGCCTACCACCGGGACATGCCGTTCCCGGGGGCGGCGGCGGTCGTGCCCGGCTACCTGGCCCGCGACATGGCAGACCCCCACCCCCACCCCCGCCCACCCGACGCCCTCACCGCCGGAATCACCGTGGACGCACTACGCAACCTCCACGCCACCACCCCCACCCACCCCTCGATCCGCCGATCTTGATGACATCAGGTCAGGAGCTGACCACAACTCCGCAATGTTCGGGTGGACCCTCGGTTCCTGCCGGGTCACCGTGGGTCGCGGTCGCCCTCGACATCGATGGGCATGGCCCGTACCATTCCCATGCCGACCAAAGGCCGTCATCGGCGGGGGAATGCCGCCGCATCGGACGGGTCCGGTCGCGTGGGTGGGACACACCCGACGACGAGCGAGGTATCGACTCGCTTGAGGAGTGTCATCGTGAGCAGCCACCGGACGCCGATCCGGGTACTGCTGGTCGACGACCACGAGATGGTGCTGCAGGGACTGCGGGCCATGCTGTCCCGCTTTCCGGACGTGGTCGAGGTGATCGGCACGGCCGGCGACGAGGCGGGTGCGGTACGGGCGGTCACCACGGACCGGCCCGACGTGGTGCTGTGCGACGTCCGGCTGCGCCGCGACAGCGGGCTCGACGTGTGCCGGGCCGTGCGCGCCGCCGCACCGGACACCAGGGTCGTCTTCCTCACCGTGTACGACGACGAGCAGTACCTGTACCAGGCGCTGCGTGCGGGCGCGTCCGGGTACCTGCTCAAGCGCGTCGACGGGCAGGAACTGGTCCGTCACCTGGAGAACGTCCAGCTCGGCGACATCGTCATCGACCCGGGTCTCGCCGGGCGGGTGGCCGCGGCCGCCGCCCACGTACGCCGGGGCGAGTTCTGGCCCGGTGCCCGGCTGGGCCTGACCCAGCGCGAGAGCGAGGTGCTGGCCCTGCTCGTCGGCGGCCTGTCCAACAAGGCCATCGCCGCGCGCCTGGTGGTCAGCGACGACACGGTCAAGACCCACCTGCGGGGCCTGTACCGCAAGCTCGAGGTCAACGACCGCGGCTCGGCCGTCGCGGTCGCCCTGCGCGAATCGCTGTTCCATTGACCGAGCGGCAGCGGCCGCCGGGCTGCTCGACGCCCGGCGGTGCGGAGCTCCTCGACCGGATCCGGCACTGGGTGACGCGCGAAGCGGAACTGCCGACCGTGCTGGATCGGGTCGCCGCCGCCCTCACCGACACCCTCGCGGCCGACGGTTGCCTGGTGTTCCGGGTGACCGACGACGGCGACCTCCTACTGACGACGGTGCACCCAACCCCGCAGCACCACACACAGACGACCGAGCGCCCAGGGCCGGGTGAGCACGGGCTGCGGATTCCGCGCGGGTTCGGCGTCACGGGGCGGGTCGCCGCCGACGCGCACCCTGCCGTCCTCGTCGACGACCACCCCCGCAACGCGCGCCACCGGGAGCTGATGGGACTCCAGCCGGGCGAGCCGGTGTCCCGGCTGTGCGCACCGGCCCGGATACCGGGCGGCACGACGGTGGCCGTGCTGGCCGTGTTCAGCAGGCGCCGCCGCGCGTTCACCCGCGCCGAGGTGGACACCGCCCAGGCGGTCGCCGACCTGGTGGCGCTGCGGGTGCACCTGTCCGCGCAGGCGACGGCCATCGACGGATACCGGGACCTGCGCACCACCGCGGTCGCGACCACCGTCACGATGCAGGAGGCCGAGCGCCGCCGGATCGCCGGCGATCTGCACGACGGCGTCACCCAGGCCCTCGCCAGCCTCAGCTTCCGGTTGTCGGCCGCGAAGGCGGCCGTGCACGCGGGCGACATCGACGACGCCGCGCGGCAGGTCGACGCGGCCCGGTCGCTGGCCGATCTCGCGTTCGGTGAGACCCGCAGCGCCATCACCGGACTGCGCAGCCCGATCCTCGACGACCTCGGCCTGGCGGCCGGACTGGCCAGCCTGGCCCGCAACGTGCCGAACCTGCCGATCCAGGTCGACGCGCAGGACCTGTGCCTGCCGGAACACGTGGGCACGTCGCTGTTCCGGGTGGCGCAGGAGGCCGTACACAACATCGTCCGCCATGCGCACGCGAGCCGGGCCGTCATCCGGCTGGCGAAGCATGGCCGCACGGCCATGCTCACCGTCACCGACGACGGCCGCGGCTTCGAGCCGAGCGGTCAGGCGCTGCGCCCCGACGGCACCCCGCACGGCCTGCGCGGCATGGCCGAGCGGGCCCGGCTGCTGGGCGGCGAGCTGCGCGTGCGCTCCCGGCCGCAGGAAGGCACCACCATCGAGGTACGGATTCCCGACGTTCTCTGAACCAGTACGGCGGGAACCCGGGCCCTCGGCCGGAAAATGGCGCAGGTCGTCTCGTGATCAGAGTGCCCGCAGGATGTCCTCCACCCGTTCCTTGGCGTCGCCGAAGAGCATGGCGCTGTTCTCGCGGAAGAACAGCGGGTTCTGCACACCGGCGTACCCGGAGGCCATCGAGCGCTTGAACACGATGACGTCGTCGGCGTCCCACACCTTGAGCACGGGCATCCCGGCGATGGGGCTGCCGGGGTCCTCGGTGGCGGCCGGATTGACCGTGTCGTTGGCGCCGATGACCAGGACGACGGAGGTGTTCGCGAAGTCGTCGTTGATCTCGTCCATCTCCATGACGATGTCGTACGGCACCTTGGCCTCGGCCAGCAGCACGTTCATGTGACCGGGCAGGCGGCCCGCCACGGGGTGGATGCCGAAGCGGACGTCGACGCCCTTGTCCCGCAGCTTGCGGGTGAGCTCGGCGACGCCGTACTGCGCCTGGGCCACCGCCATGCCGTACCCGGGGGTGATGATCACCGAGTCGGCGGAGGTCAGCAGGCTGGCGACGCCCTCGGCGGTGATGTCGCGGTGTTCGCCGTAGTCGGTGTCGTCGGCGGGTCCCGCCTCGATGCCGAAACCACCGGCGATCACGGAGATGAAGGACCGGTTCATCGCCTTGCACATGATGTACGACAGGTACGCACCGGACGAGCCGACCAGCGCGCCGGTGACGATGAGCAGGTCGTTCTCCAGCAGGAAGCCGGAGGCGGCCGCGGCCCAGCCGGAGTAGCTGTTGAGCATCGACACGACGACCGGCATGTCGCCGCCGCCGATGGAGGCGACCAGGTGCCAGCCCAGCAGCAGGGCGAGGACGGTGACGACGATCAGCAGCCACAGCTGCGGCTGGATCACGAACCAGGCCGTGAACACGGCGAACGCGGCGAGGGCACCGAGGTTGAGGAAGTTCTTGCCCGGCAGCATCAGCGGGCTGGACTTCATCCGGGCGGACAGCTTGAGGTACGCCACGATCGATCCGGTGAAGGTCACCGCGCCGATGAAGACGCCGATGACGACCTCGGCGCTGTGGATGCCGAGCAGTTCCTGTCCGCGCAGCAGCCCGGCCTCGGCCCCGTCGAGGTCGGCCTCGACGTGCAGGTAGCCGTTCCAGCCGACGAGCACGGCGGCGAGGCCGACGAAGCTGTGCAGCAGCGCGATCAGTTCCGGCATCCCGGTCATCTCGACCTTGCTGGCCCGGTACAGGCCGATCGCGGCGCCGACGGCGGTCGCCACGATGAGAAGGGCGAGGCCGACGGTGCTGAGTTCGTGGACGATCGCCAGCGCGATCGTCGCCACCAGCGCCAGAGCCATGCCGGCGATGCCGAAGACGTTGCCGATCTTCGCGGTCTCGTGCTTGGACAGGCCCGCCAGCGCCAGGATGAACAGCAGAGCGGCCACGAGGTACGCGGCCTGCGCCGCCGCTTCGATGAATGTCATCAGAGTCAGCTCCTGGAGAACATGGCGAGCATGCGACGGGTCACCGCGAAGCCACCGAAGACGTTGATGCTGGCCAGCAGGATGGCGACGAAGGACAGCGCGGTCACGACGTAGTCGCCGTGCCCGAGCTGCAGCAGGGCGCCGACGACGATGATCCCGGAGATCGCGTTGGTCACCGACATGAGCGGGGTGTGCAGGGCGTGGTGCACGTGCCCGATCACGTAGTAGCCGATGACGATCGCCAGCGAGAAGACCGTGAGATGGCCCCGCATGGCGGCCGGCGACAGCGCGGTCAGCAGGAACAGTACGGCGGCGGCCGCGCCGACGACCGCCAGGCGGCGCGGCGTCGAGGGCGGTTGCTTGGCGTGCTTTTCGGTCGCCACGGCCGCCGGAGCGGGCGCCTGTGCCGGTGCGGCCGACACGGACACGGGCGGGGGCGGCCAGGTCAGCTCGCCGTCGCGTACGACGGTCATCGACCGCTGGACGACGTCGTCGAAGTCCAGCACCAGCCGGCCGTCCTTGGCCGGGGTCAGGAGCTTCATCAGGTTCACCAGGTTGGTGCCGAACAGCTGGGACGCCTGCGCGGGCAGGCGTCCGGCCAGGTCGGTGTAGCCGATGATGGTCACGCCGTTGTCGGTGACGACCACCTCGCCGGGCACGGTGCCCTCGACGTTGCCGCCGTTCGCGGCGGCCATGTCGACGATCACGCTGCCCGACTTCATGCTGGCCACCATCTCGGCGGTGATCAGCCGGGGCGCCGGGCGGCCGGGGATGAGGGCCGTGGTGATGATGATGTCGACTTCCTTGGCCTGCTCGGCGTAGAGCCGGGCGGCACGCTCGTTGTAGTCGTCGGACATCTCCTTGGCGTAGCCGGTGGCGGAGACCTCCACGTCCGGGGCTTGAACCGCGAGGTACTCCCCGCCGAGGGAGCGGACCTGATCCGCAACTTCGGGTCGCGGGTCGGTGGCCCGGACGATCGCGCCGAGGCTGCCCGCGGCGCCGATCGCCGCGAGACCGGCGACACCGGCGCCCGCGACGAGCACCTTGGCGGGCGGCACCTTGCCCGCCGCCGTCACCTGCCCGGTGAAGAAGCGGCCGAAGACGTGCGCCGCCTCGACCACCGCGCGGTACCCGGCGATGTTGGCCATCGACGACAGCACGTCGAGCGACTGGGCGCGCGAGATCCGCGGCACGGCGTCGATCGACAGCGCCGTGATGGGCCGCCGGGCCAGGTCCTCGACGAGGTCGGGGTCCAGCCGGGGGTTCAGGATGCCGATCACGGTGGCGCCCTTGGGCAGCCGGTCGAGCTGCTCCTTCGTGGGCGCATTGACCGCGAACACGATATCGGCGACCAATGGGTCACCGATTCTCGCACCGGACGAAACGTACGCCGTGTCGGCGAACGAGGAGGCGAGACCGGCACCGGCCTCCACCACCACCTCGTACCCCAGCTTGATGAGCTCCGTGACGGTGGCGGGCGTGGCCGCCACCCGGGTCTCACCCAGGCGTAACTCCCTGACTACACCAATGATCATCAGTCGACTCCGCAGCAGACGGTTGACGTTCAGTACGTTGGGACAAGGGCTCGGGGTTCGAGTGGGTCGGGAGGAGTTACCCGGCGGTTGCCGAGCCGTGACCTCGTTCGCGTCGAGTGATTGTTACTTGCCAGTAGGCCGAAGATGACTATGGTTGATATCACATTGTCCGCGTCCACGCCATGCAAACGATCGCCGACAGCCACCGGCATCAGTAACTGAGCGTAATGACACGGGGGTGCGGGCGGAAGCGCCGGGCGATGATCAGCCTGGCCCAGGGTCATCGCGCGCACGGCGAACGGGAGCGTGAGCAGCGCCAGCACGCCGACGGGGAACCGATGCCCTCGGTGAAGTAGAAGGAGATGCCCGCCCGCCGGGTACGGGGTAGGGCCAGCCCTATCCCCGAGCCGTCCGGCTGCCTCAGCCGGAGAAGCGGGGCTTGCGCACCATCGCCCGGTACGCCGCCAGCGCCTCGGCGTCGGTGTCCGGGCGGAAGTTGCGCCGGGTGCCCCGCTGGGTGTCGGTGTCAAACCAGACAACGGCGCCGATCGATGGCGTGGCGGACACGTACTTCGACAGCTTCCTGATCCAGCGGGCCTTGGTGTGCGAGCCGTGCCCGATGGCCGCGGTCTCCGCCAGCATGATGGGCTTGCGCTTTCCGTACGCCTTGACGATCGGGCTGAACAGCCTTTTCGGCGATTCCTTCGAGAAGTTGTAGCCGGAGACGCCGACCCAGTCCACGTACGCGTCGCCGGGGTAGTAGTGGTGGAACTTGTTCCAGGACACGTCGGGGCCGGAGTTCCAGTTCGGGGCCCAGACCCAGGCGACGTTCGTGGCGCCCTGCTGGCGGAAGATGCGGTGCATCCGCCGCCACGCCTTGATGTACGCCGACGGCTTCTTGCCGTTGTGCACGCCGTCCCAGGAGAACCAGTTGCCGTTCATCTCCCAGCCCCAGCGCAGCAGGATGGGTCGCTTCATGTCGGCCATCAGCCGCGCCATCTTGGCGATGTGGTGGTCGCGGGCGCCACTGGTGATCTTGCTGAGTTTGGTGCCCTTCCAGGAGATCATGAGCACCGCGTCGGCGGGCACCTCCGGGTGCGCGGCCGGGAAGTAGTCGGACCACGGGTAGTAGAGGTGCACGATCCGCTGGTCGCGGCCGAGTTGCCGACGGCGCAGCGCGAGGCTCTGGGTGAGCGTCCGGCCGTGCAGGGACAGGTACGAGCCGAACATCGCCCGGCCGCGCCGGAACGGCACCGCCCCGCCCCAGCGCGCCGCGGCGGACGCCGGGTTCGAGGCGAGATCGAGGGTCGCGGGCGCCCGGCCGGCCGTCGACGCTCCCGCGGCGGCCTGGCCGGTGGCCAGGGCCACCGCCGTGAGCCCCAGCAGGCCCAGTACCCGGCGGCGCGCCAGCCCCCGGCCTTCAACCTGCTCCAGCTCCACGCGTAACCCCTTGACGACCGGCGGCGAATCCGGACCAGCATGCCGTGCCGCAGGCCCGGGCGCCCTCGCCTCTGCGGCCGGCGAACCCGAGCTGACCAGCCCGAAACCACCAACCAGGAAGAAAGGTGATCGGGCGGCGGGCGTGGATCAAATAGCGCCGGTGCATTTACGTACGGGACGCAGCGCAATTGCACCGGGCCCGGGAAATACGAGTACCGGCGGCGTTCTTGAAACATTCTTGGCGGTTCGCGCAGGAAACATGACCGCATGGCGTTCATGCAGGTCACATTGATGCATGTTACAACACGTTAACAACAATGTCACTATATTAATTCGCTTGAGATATTGACATACTCGTCGGTACCGGAGCGCTTCGGCCCCCTTTCCGATCGTGGATCCGGAGGCCCCCCGATGAGCAGAGCCACCACCGCCCTCGCCTGCCTCATCTCGTCCATCGCACTGACCATCGCCACCGCAACTCCCGCCGCCGCCGCGGCAGCGGACTCATCCGATTGGGACTACGTCGCCCTCGGCGACTCGTACTCGTCCGGGGTCGGCGCCTCCGGGCAGTCCGGCATCTGCCTGCGCAGCCCCAACGGATATCCGGGGCTGTGGGACAAGGCGAACGACCCGGCGACGTTCCGCTCGGTCGCCTGCAGCGGCGCCACCACCGACACGCTGCGCTCGAGCCAGCTGTCCGCGCTGAACTCCAGCACGGACCTGGTCACCGTGACCATCGGCGGCAACGACGTCGGCTTCGCCTCGACGATCATCACCTGCACGCTGTCCAGTGACAGCGGGTGCGCGGCCAAGGTCGCCGAAGGGATGAAGAAACTGAAGGAGCAGATGCCCGCCAAGTTCAACGCCACCTACCGGGAGATCCGCGCGAAGGCACCGAACGCGACGGTCGTCGTCCTCGGCTACCCGATCCTGTTCGACGAGAACGCCCCGAGCTGCGGCTTCGCGGGCATGAGCATCCCCAAGCGCAAGTCCATCAACGCGGGCGCGGTCGAACTCAACAAGGCCATCAAGGCCCACGCCCAGGCGGCCGGCTTCCGCTGGTCGGACGTCAGCGACGAGTTCGCCGGGCACGGCATCTGCGGGCCCAGCCCGTGGCTGCACGGCCTGACCGTGCTCCCCCCGACCGACTCCTTCCACCCGACGGGCACCGGCTACCAGAGTGGCTACCTGCCGGCCCTGAACTCCGCACTCTGACCCCTCCCCCGACGGCGGCCCGCGGGATCCACCACCCGCCGGGCCGCCGCCACCCGTTCCGTCCACCAGGGAAAGGCGCCCTTCGCCGCGGGTCTCCCGTGCCCGCATCCACCGGGCCGGTATGGCCGGGCTCGCTCCCAGATGGCCTAGGCCGAAAGTCGGACCGCCGCCCACCATGATCCGTCCACGGCCCGAGGCCCGCCCGGGTGACTCGCTGTAACACTCGGCCGGGTCATCGCCGAGGAGGGACCCGAGACCGTGCAGCCAGCCGTTACCGAGCGTGATCTCAACCAGGCCGATGTGGCCGACGCCGCCCGCTATCTGGCCGGGCGGATCGTGCCGACCCCGATGCTGGGTTGCCCGGAACTGGACGAGCTGGCCGGTACCCGGCTGCTGCTCAAGGCCGAGAACCTGCAGCACAGCGGCTCGTACAAGATGCGCGGCGCGACCGTCGCGGTGGGCCGGCTGGCCGCCGCCGGGCAGGCCACCGGGGTGGTGTGCCAGAGCACCGGCAACCACGCCGCCGCGGTCGCGCAGGCCGCGCGGCGGCACGGGCTGGCCGCCGTCGTGGTGCTGCCTCCCGACGCCGCGCCCGCGAAGGTGGCCCGGGCCGCCGCCGCGGGCGCCTGCGTGCTGCGCGCCGACGGCGACCCGCACGAGGTCGTCCGCCAGGTCCACGCGGACACCGGCTACCCGGTGATCGACGCGTACGACCACCCGGACGTCGTGGCCGGGCAGGGCACCGCGGCGCTGGAACTCATCGAGGCGGCCGAGGCGGCGGGCACCCCGCTGGACGCGCTGGTCGTCCCGGTCGGCGGGGGCGGCGGCGCGGCGGGCGCTGTGCTGGCCGCCACGGGCCGCGGCATCGACGTGTACGGCGTCGAACCGTACGGATGCGACTCGCTGGCCCGCAGCCTCGCCGCCGGCCATCGCGTGCCGGTCACCCCGGCGGCGACGCTGGCCGACGGCCTGCGCCCCGCCTGTGTCGGGGCGCTGCCGTTCCGGGTCCTGCGCGACTCCGGAATCGACGCGGTCGGCGTCGGCGACGACGCGATCGCGCACGCGTTCCGGCTCATCGTCACGCACCTCAAGCTCGTCGTCGAGCCGTCCGGCGCGGCCGCCCTCGCGGGCGCGCTGCGGGTCGCCGAGACGAGCACCCACCGTACGGTCGGCGTCCTGCTGACCGGCGGCAACGTCGAGGCCGACCTGGTCGGCCGACTCATGGAAGGCAGTGCGGCATGAACATCGCGGTTCTCTTCGGTGGTCCCTCGGCCGAGCACGACGTCTCCTGCGCCTCGGCGCTGGGGGTGCTGCGCGCCCTTACCGAGGGCGGTCACCAGGTTTCCGCGGTGGGCGTCACCCGCGACGGCGGCTACCGGCTGGTCCCCGACGAGGTGCTGGAGAAGCTGCGGGACCGTAGGGTCGCCCGGGCGATCGACGACGCGCTGGAGGTCACCGGGCCCGAGGTCGAGCTGCGCCGGGGGGCCGCGCCCCGCACGCTGGCGATCCACGCCGACGGGGCCGTGCTGGCGACCTGCGACGTGGTGTTCCCGGTGCTGCACGGGCCGTTCGGCGAGGACGGGGTCGTGCAGGGCGTCCTGGAGGCGCTGGGCGTGCCGTACGTCGGGTGCGACATCGCGGCGTCGGCGGTGGGGATGAACAAGGTCGCGATGAAGCGGGCGTTCGTCGCCGAGGGGGTGCCGGTCACCCCGTACGTGTGGTTCGACCGGCACACCTGGCGCACCGCGGCCGATCCGGAGGCGCTGGCGGCCGGGTTGCGGCGGCCGCTGTTCGTCAAGCCCGCGCGGATGGGCTCGTCGATCGGCATCACCCGGGTCACCGACGACGACGATCTGGCCGCGGCGGTGGAGACGGCGCTGGAGCACGACCGTCTCGTACTGATCGAGCAGGGGGTCACCGCGCGCGAGATCGAGTGTGGTGTGCTCGGTGGCTGGGAGCCCGCGGCGTCCGTCGTGGGCGAGGTCGCGGTCAGCGGTGGCTGGTTCGACTACCAGCAGAAGTACTTCGGCGACGCGGACCCGATGACGGTTCCGGCCGACCTGCCGGAGGCCGTCACCGATCGGGTACGCGAGCTGGCGCTGGCCGCCTTCACCGCGGTCGGCGGCTGGGGTCTGTCCCGAGTGGACCTGCTGTGGGACGAGACGGCCGGCGAACTGTACGTGAACGAGCTGAACACGATGCCCGGCTTCACCGCGCACTCGATGTACCCGAAGGTGTGGGCGGCGTCCGGGATCGACTACGTGTCGCTGGTGGGGCGGCTGGTCGAGCTGGCGTTCGAACGGTGATCCTGCTGTCGGACCCGCGGGTCGCGGCCGTGCCCAGCCGCGACGACGGTGAACCGCTCGTTGACGTGCCCGATGTTCCGGAGCTGCGGGTGGATGGGCGCGCCGCCGACGGCTCCGGTGCCCACGCCCGCTACGGCCCGATCTAGGGCCCGGTCACGCCTCGGCCACGAGGATGGTCGTGACCAGCAGCACGCAGGCGGCGATCTCGACGAGGCCGACGTGGACGGGGCGCAGTCGCCGGGCCGGCAGCGCCCACGCCCGCACCGCGAGCGCGGCGAAGAACACGGACAGCGGCCACGCCAGCCAGGCGGCCACCGCGACGGCCGCCACGTGGTAGCCGACCGACAGCCGGTAGTGGGAGGCGCTGCCCCGTTCGCGGATCATCGTCTTGACGTAGAACACCGTGCCGGCGAAGTACAGCAGGACGGCGCCGAACGCGACGCTCACCCGGCTGGGCGCGACGCCGGCGACCGTCGCGGCGACGAACACCATCAGGCAGCTCTGCACGACGGAGACGAGGTCGTTGACCAGGGCCCGCTCGTCGCGGCGCCGGGCGTAGGCGGCGTTGACGGCCAGCAGCAGCGCGTAGACCGGTGCGTACAGCAGCACCTGCGGCCGGGCAACGACGACCACGGCGCCGAGCAACGCGGTGATCGGGGCGTAGAGCAGGAGCTGGGCGCGGAAGCGGCGCGGGCGGCCGGTCTTGACCGCCTGCAGCGCGTAGTACGACAGCAGGTAACCGGCCAGCCAGGCGCCGAGCAGCGGCACGTGCGGCCAGCGGAATCCGGCGGCCAGCACCCCGACGAGGTACGGCACCAGCAGCATCGCCCAGGCCCCGTGCTGCGGCGCGACGAACCGGCGCACGGACCGGCGCCGCTTCGGCGCACGCGGCCGGGCCAGATCGGTGGCGCTCATCGTGGGCCCCCCTCCGCCGTTTCGGGGCCGCCGCGCTCGGCGCGCGACGGACCGGTCGTCGGCAGGGGCAGGCGGATCACGCAGGCGTGGGGCGCGCCGAAGGGCTCCAGCACGGCGTCACCGCCGCCGACCCCGTGATGGCCGAGGGCGCCGCGCACGACACCCAGGTGCAGCCCGCACATCGCATCCGGGTTCTGCCCGACGAGCTCCAGGAAGGGACACGTACGCAGGTGCACCTCGACGGCACCGTCCGGCTGGGCGGGCTGGCGCCGCGGCTCGAAGCCGAGCCCGGTCAGGACGGCCGAGACCGTGTCGACCGGGTCGTCGTGGGGCGGGCTCGCGGCGGCGAGCTGCCGGCCCCAGTCCTGTCCCACCCGGGCGGCCGCGTCGCGGACGTCCCCGCCGGCGGCCCGGGGCAGGTGATCCAGCAGCGCCGCCGCCAGCGCCCGGTACGGCGCCGGAGCGGGGCCGGCGGCGGTCGCGCGGTAGCGCCAGGCCGGGCGGCCCGGAGCACCGCCGCTGGCGCGCGCCTTGACGAGCAGCCCGGCGTCGACCAGCCGGTCGAGGTGGGTGCGGGTGGTGGACAGGTGCTGCCCGGTGTGGGCGGCCACGTCCGCGGCGGTCAGCCCACCGGCCGCGGCGCGCACGAGGCTCAGGATCTCCACCCGGCTGTCGGAGCCCAGGGCCCGGTACCGGTGCGTGTTGACCGTCTCCCCGCTGGGGCCGGTCCGTTCAGTTTCCACGGTGTTTGACGTTATAACGTCGAACACCGTGGAAACCAGCGGAGGGGTTCCATGTCACAGCCAGACCGCGCCGCCAACCCGATGGGCTATCTCCGTCAGGTCCGGCTCCAGCACGCCCACCACTACCGCCTCGCATACGGGTGCCCGCCTTGCGCACCCTGCGACGCGGCAGGTCCTGAGCCGGACCCACGAAACCCCGAGCGGATCAGGGGGCCGGTGCCAGGGTCACCGTCGTCTCGGCGGGCTTGCCGTCGCGGGCGTAGCCGATGACGACGCGGTCGCCCGGGTCCTTGGTCAGCGTCAACGCGGCGATGTCGTCGGTGCTCAGGACCGGTTTCCCGTCGGCGGAGGTGATGATGTCGCCCGCGCGCAGGCCCGCGGCGGCGGCGGGCGCGCCGGGCACCACCGCCCTGATGTAGGCGCCGCGTGGCGGCCCTCCCGGCGCGGCGGGAGGTACGGTCGCCAGGCTCAACCCGAAGTACGCGTGCGTGACCTTCCCCGTCGCGATGATCTCCTCGGAGACCGCCCTCGCGAGGTCGACGGGGATCGCGAATCCGAGTCCGATGCTGCCTCCGCCGGAGTCCGGCACGGTCGCGCCCGCCGAGGGCACGCCGATGAGCTGACCCGCGCAGTCGACCATCGCGCCGCCGCTGTTGCCCGGATTGATGGCGGCGTCGGTCTGCACCGAGGACACCAGCAGGGCGCTCTCACCCGCTTCGCCCGGCACCTCGATGGTGCGGTCCAGCGCGCTGACGATGCCCGAGGTGACGGTGTTCGACAGGCCCAGGGGTGCGCCGAGCACGACCACCGGCTGACCCACCACGACGTCGTCGGAGGAGCCGAACGGGATGACCGGCAGCGGCGGCTGGCCGTCGACCTTGATCACCGCCAGGTCCGTCTTGGGGTCGCGGCCGACGATCACGGCGGGCACCGAGCGGCCGTCGTTGAACACGACACTGACCTGGCCTCCGTCGGCGGCCAGGGCGATCACATGGTTGTTCGTGAGGATGTGGCCGTCGCTGCGGATCACCTCGCCGGATCCGGTGCCGGCGCCCCGGCCGTTGGTCGCGGAGATCGTCACGACGGTGGGGAGCACCTGCTCGGCGACCTGGGTGGCCGAGCAGACGCTGGCCTGGTCGGCGGCGACGGCCAGCGTGCTCTGCGGTGGGCGGTTCGTCCCGACGATGGCGGCGGCCACGACCGCGATCATCAGCACGGCGGTCGCCGCGCTCGCCCAGATGCGCCACTGCCCGCCGCCGCCATGACCGGCCGCGTGCGCGGGCGTGTGCATGCTTGGAACCTCGTTCACCGTGCCCACCTCCTCGAACGCCGCCGCCGGGGTTCACCAGGCGCGGCGGACCGCGTCCCCGCCCCAAGCAAAGGCCCGTTCGGGGGCCGGGACATCCTCCCGAAGGGGTGAGCGGGTCGCGCCGCGCGGCGGGTGGGCCGGCTCGGCCCGTTGTGGAACGGATCACGGGAGGCGCTGTCGGCGCGGGCGCCCCCGGGACTTTGGTCCCGGCAAGCTCGGGACCGCCGCCTCCCGTCGAAAGATCAGTGCTGCGCAACCTTGGGCAGGTACCCCGCAGCCGCGCGGTACCGACGCCCGCACGGGCCCGTCGTGCACCGCCCCGAGGAGCCCCCCGTGTCACCGCACCGCCACCCCCCGGTCGCCGCGCCCGCCACCGACCAGGTTCGCGGTACCGCGCCGCTGCTGGCCGCCCGCCGCTTCCTGACCAGGGAGACCGTCGGCGACCACGGCCGCACGCTGCACCAGGTCGGTGACGGCGGGTGGGAGGCGTTCTACCGCGACCGGTGGCGCTACGACCGGGTGGTCCGCTCCACCCACGGGGTCAACTGCACGGGCTCCTGCTCGTGGAACGTCTTCGTCAAGGACGGGCTGATCACCTGGGAGCACCAGGCCACCGACTACCCCACCACCGGCCCGGACTCGCCGGACTACGAGCCGCGCGGCTGCCCCCGCGGCGCCTCCTTCTCCTGGTACGAGTATTCGCCGTCGCGGGTGCGCCACCCCTACATCCGCGGCGTGCTGGCGGAGATGTTCCGGGAGGCGCACGAGCGCCTGGGCGATCCCGTACTGGCCTGGGCGGAGATCGTGGAGAACCCGCTGAAGGCGCGGGCGTACAAGTCGCAGCGGGGGCGCGGCGGTTTCGTGCGCGCCGACTGGGACGAGGCGATCACCATGATGGCGGCCGCGCACGTGTACACCACCAAGACGTACGGCCCGGACCGGGTCGTCGGGTTCTCGCCGATCCCGGCGATGTCGATGGCGTCGTTCGCGGCGGGCACCCGCTACCACTCGCTGCTCGGCGGCACGCTGCTGAGCTTCTACGACTGGTACGCCGACCTGCCGATCGCCTCGCCGCAGATCTGGGGCGACCAGACCGACGTGCCCGAGGCCGGCGACTGGTGGAACGCGACGTACCTGATGATGTGGGGTTCCAACATCCCGGTGACCCGCACCCCGGACGCGCACTTCCTGGCCGAGGCCCGCTACCGGGGCACCAAGGTGGTGGCGGTGAGCCCGGACTACGCGGACAACGTGAAGTTCGCCGACGACTGGCTGGCCCCGCACCCCGGCACGGACGGCGCCCTGGCGATGGCGATGGGCCATGTGGTGCTCACCGAGTTCTTCCGCGACCGCGAGGTGCCGTACTTCCTCGACTACGTGCGCAAGTACACCGACCTGCCGTTCCTGGTCACGCTGCGGGAGACCGCCGACGGCGGGTGGGCGGCGGACCGGTTCCTCACCGCCGCGGACCTGGGCGCGGACGACGGGACACACAAGACGGTCCTGATCGACGAGCGCACCGGCCTGCCGGTCGTGCCCAACGGTTCGCTGGGCTTCCGGTACGGCGAGCCGGGCCGCTGGAACCTCGACCTCGGCGACGTGATCCCCGCGCTGGGCCTGCTGGACCGCGCCGACGAGAACCTCGAAGTCGACCTGGCCCGCTTCGACGTCGGCGACACCGAGGGCGGCGCCACGATCCGCCGCGGCGTGCCCGTCGTGCACCTCAACGGGCACCTGGTCACCTCCGTCTTCGACCTGCTCTTGGCCCAGTACGGGGTGCGCCGCGGTGATCTGCCCGGCGACTGGCCGACCGGCTACGACGACGCGGACTCCCCGAACACCCCGGCCTGGCAGGAGCGGATCACCGGCGTACCGGCGGCGTTGGCCGCGCGGATCGGCCGGGAGTTCGCCCGCAACGCCGAGCGCAGCAAGGGCCGCTCGCTGATCGTGCTGGGTGCGGGCGCGAACCAGTGGTTCCACTCCGACATGACCTACCGGGCGTTCATCTCGCTGGTCACGCTGACCGGCTGCCAGGGGGTCAACGGCGGCGGCTGGGCGCACTACGTCGGGCAGGAGAAGGCGCGGCCGGTCACCGGGCAGCAGCACCTGTCGTTCGCGTTCGACTGGCAGCGCCCGACCCGGCACCAGGCCAGCACCCCTTTCTGGTACCTGCACACCGACCAGTGGCGCTACGAGCGGGTGCCGGCCGACGAGCTGTCCTCCCCGCTGGGCACGGGACGGTTCGCCGGGATGTCGTTCGCCGACACCGTCGCGGCCGCGCAGCGGATGGGCTGGAGCCCGGGGCACCCGGCGTTCAACCGCAACCCCCTGGATCTGACTGATGAGGCCGCCGCGGCCGGACGCACCGTCGCCGAGCACATCGTGGCCGAACTGAAGGCCGGCACGCTCAAGGGTGTCGCGGAGGACCCGGACGACCCGGCGAACTTCCCGCGCTGCCTCACGCTGTGGCGGGCCAACCTGCTCGGCTCCTCCGGCAAGGGCAACGAGTACTTCATGCGGCACCTGCTCGGCGTCGACTCGTCCGCCACCGCGCAGGAGTGCGACCCGGACCACCGGCCGCGCGACGTGGTGTGGCGCGACGAGGCGCCGATCGGCAAGCTCGACCTGCTCACCGCGCTGGACTTCCGGATGACCAACACCGGCCTGCACGCCGACCTCGTGCTGCCCGCCGCCACCTGGTACGAGAAGCACGACATCTCCACCACGGACATGCACCCGTTCGTGCACTCGTTCAGCCCGGCGGTCGAGCCGCCCGGCGACGCGCACACCGACTACGACACGTTCCTGGCCCTGGCCGACAAGGTCAGCGCGCTCGCCATGACCCACCTCGGGGTGCGCCGCGACGTGCTGGCCGCGCCGCTGCAGCACGACACCCCGGACGAGCTGGCCATGCCCGGCGGCCGGGTGCGCGACTACCGGACGGGCGAGTGCGCGCCGGAGCCGGGAAAGACCATGCCGAAGCTGGTCGAGATCGAGCGCGACTACACGCTGATCGGCGCGAAGATGCGCGCGGTCGGCCCGCTGCTCGACACGCTCGGCACCACCACCAAGGCGATCACGGTGGACGTCACCCCGGAGATCGAGTACCTGCGGCACCAGAACGGCGTGATCACCGACGGGCCGTGCGCCGGGCGGCCGTCGATCGCCACCGCCGACCGGATGTGCGAGGCGATCCTCGCGCTGTCCGGCACCACCAACGGCCGGGTCGCCGCGGCGGGCTTCGCCGCGCTGGAGCAGCGTACGGGGCAGCCGTTCGCCGACCTGATCGCCGGGCACGAGACCGACCAGATCACGTACCCGGACACGCAGGACGCGCCGCAGCCGGTGTTCACCAGCCCGGAATGGTCCGGGTCGGAGAAGGGCGGGCGCCGGTACTCGCCGTTCACGCTCAATGTGGAGCGGCTCAAGCCGTGGCACACCGTCACCGGACGCCAGCACTTCTTCGTGGAGCACGACTGGGTGGCAGAGCTGGGCGAGCAGCTGCCCGCGTTCCGGCCGCCGCTGAACATGGCACGGCACTTCGGCCAGCCGGGCGAGCTGGTCGACGGCGGGCTGACCGTACGGTTCCTGACCCCGCATGCCAAGTGGTCGATCCACTCGATGTACCACGACAACGAGCTGATGCTGGCGCTGTCGCGGGGCGGCCCGGTGGTCTGGATGAGCGTCGAGGACGCCACGAAGATCGGCGTCGCCGACAACGACTGGATCGAGGCGCACAACCGCAACGGCGTCATCGTGGCCCGCGCCGTGGTCAGCCACCGCATGCCCGAGGGCACGGTGTTCCAGTACCACTCCCCCGAGCGCACGGTGAACGTCCCGAAGGCGGAGAAGAGCGGCCGCCGTGGCGGCTACCACAACTCGATGACCCGCCTGCTGATCAAGCCGACCCATTTGGCGGGCGGCCACGCCCAGTTCACGTACGCGTTCAACTACTACGGCCCGATCGGCAGCCAGCGCGACGAGATCACCGTGATCCGCCGCCGTACGCAGGAGGTGGAGTACTGATGCGTATCCGCGCGCAGGTCGCCATGGTGATGAACCTCGACAAGTGCATCGGCTGCCACACCTGCTCGGTGACGTGCAAGCAGACCTGGACCAACCGGGAGGGCACCGAGTACGTCTGGTTCAACAACGTCGAGACCAAACCAGGCATCGGCTACCCGAAGCACTACGAGGACCAGGACCGCTGGCACGGCGGCTGGAAACTCGATGCGAAGGGGCGGCTGACGCTGCGTTCCGGTGGCCGCCTCAAGCGGCTCACCCGGATCTTCGCCAACCCGGATCTGCCCACATTGGACGACTACTACGAGCCCGCCACGTTCGACAAGGACATCCTCGTCAACGCGCCCGCAGGCCTGAAGGACACCCCGGTGAAGCGGCCCCACTCGGCGCTGACCGGCGAGCCGATGGCGCTCGCCTGGGGTGCCAACTGGGAGGACAGCCTCGGCGGGGCGCACGAGCACGCGGGCACCGACCCGAACATCGCCCGCATGCCCGCCGAGGCGGCCGCGCGGGTGAAGTTCGAGTTCGAGAAGACGTTCATGTTCCACCTGCCGCGCATCTGCGAGCACTGCCTCAACCCGGCGTGCGTGTCGGCCTGCCCGTCCGGGGCCATGTACAAGCGCGAAGAGGACGGCATCGTGCTGGTCGACCAGGACCGGTGCCGGGGCTGGCGGATGTGCGTGTCGGCGTGCCCGTACAAGAAGGTGTACGTCAACCACGCCACCGGCAAGGCGGAGAAGTGCACGTTCTGCTTCCCGCGCATCGAGGCCGGGCAGCCGACTATCTGCTCGGAGACGTGCGTGGGGCGGCTGCGCTACATCGGCATCGTCCTGTACGACGAGGACGCGGTGCTGGCCGCCGCGTCCGTACCCGATGAGAAGGACCTGCTGGACGCGCAGCGCGCGGTGTTCCTCGACCCGCACGACCCGCAGGTCCAGCAGGCCGCCCGCGACTCGGGGCTGCCCGAGGAGTGGCTCGACGCGGCCGGGCGCTCGCCGGTGTGGCGGCTGATCAGCGAGTACAGGATCGCGCTGCCGCTGCACCCGGAGTACCGCACCCTGCCGATGGTCTGGTACGTGCCGCCGCTGTCGCCCGTGCTGGACGCGGTCGGCGCGGCGGGCCGCGACGACACCGACGCCGACGACGTCTTCCACACCATCCGCGAGCTGCGCATCCCGGTGGAGTACCTGGCGGAGCTGTTCACCGCCGGTGACGCCGAGGCCGTCGCGGGCGTACTGATGAAACTGGCCGCCATGCGCTCCTACATGCGGGCCCGCACCCTGGACGGGACCGTCGCGCGGGAACTGCTCGACGGGATCGGGATGAGCGCCGCGCAGGTCGAGTCGATGTACCGGCTGCTGGCCATCGCCAAGTACGACGAGCGCTACGTCATCCCGGCGGCGCACCACAAGGACGCGGCCGCCCTGGAGGCCCAGGCCACCCAGGCCGGATGCTCCCTGGACTGCGAGGGTGGCCCCGGCATGAACGAGAGGGCCACGGTGGAGAGTTTCCACCTGGTCGGCGGCGAGCAGGTCCACCCGGGACGGCCGGGCCTGTTCAACAAGCGCCCCGACGGCCGGCGCGGCCTGACCATCAACCCCGTGGGAGGTACGCCATGACCGCCTGCACCGCTTCCCCCGCCGACCGCGCTCGGATCTTCCAGCTCGTGTCGCTGCTGCTCACCTACCCCGACCGCGAGCTGCTGGACGCGGGACCGCAGCTGCGCGCGGCCGCCGCGGACATCGCGCACGACGACGTTCGGCAGGACGTGGGCGAGTTCCTGGACTGGGTGCTGGCCACGCCGCCGATCGAGGTGCAGCGGCACTACGTTCAGACGTTCGACCTGCGCCGCCGCTCGGGGCTGTACCTCACCTACTACCTGCACGGCGACACGCGCCGCCGGGGGCTGGCGCTGCTGATGCTCAAGCAGCGGTACCGGGCGCACGGGCTGCGACTGGCCGGCGGGGAGCTGCCCGACCTGCTGCCGGTGGTGCTGGAGTTCGCCGCCACGGTGGGGCCCGGTGACGGGGAGGCACCGCTGCGCCAGCACCGGCAGGGCATCGAACTGCTGCGTGCCGCGCTGACCGGGGCGGGCACCCCGTACCGGCTGCTGCTGGACGCGGTCGCGGCCGTGCTGCCCCCGCTCACCGAGGCCGACCGCGACGCCGTCGCCGCCCTCGCCATCGACGGCCCACCCGTGGAGACCGTCGGACTGGACGCGCTCGGCTACGGCCCCGACTCCGGCGGCGATGTCCTCGCTCCCTATCCCGCCTGCTCTGCGCCGGAGGCCACCCGATGAACACGCTCATCTGGATCGTCCTGCCGTACTTCTGCCTCGGCGTCTTCGTCGGCGGGCACGTGTGGCGGTGGCGGCACGACCAGTTCGGCTGGACCAGCCACACCAGCCAGTTGCTGGAGAGCCGGATCCTGCGCTGGGGTGCGCCGCTGTTCCACCTCGGCGCGTTCGGGGTGATCGGCGGGCACGCCATGGGCCTGCTGGTCCCGGCAGCTCTGACCGAGAAGATCGGGATCAGCGAGCACGTCTACCACACCACCGCGGTGTGGGGCGGCACCGTGACCGGGACGATGCTGGTCGCCGGGCTGGCGCTGCTGATCGCCCGCCGGTTCGTCAACGGCCGGGTCCGGCGGGTCACCACCGCGACCGACAAGGTGCTCTACGCCGCCCTGGCCGCCATGGTCGCGCTCGGCATGACCGCCACGGTCGCCACCAACCTGCTCGGCGACGGCTACGACTACCGGGAGACGATCGCGGTCTGGTTCCGGGGGATCTTCTGGCTCCAGCCGCACACCGAGCTGATGACCTCCGCGCCGCTGGTGTACCAGCTGCACGCGATCGGCGGGTTCCTGTTCCTCGCGCTGTGGCCGTTCACCCGGCTCGTGCACGTGTGGTCCGCGCCGCTGGCGTACCTGTGGCGGCCGTACGTGGTCTACCGCGCCCGCCGGGGCGCCGCGCCCGCGCCGCAGCCGCCGCCCGCCGTCGTGCGCGACACCGGCCGCCGGGGTGTCGGCGCGCACCACTGAGTTCCCGGCCCGCCGCACCCCGACGCTGGCTACGGTGAAGACGTCGAACCGATCATGCGGCGGAGGGCTAATGTCCGACTACCTGCCCAGCATCTACACCAAATTCCTGGCCCAGTTCCCGGAGGTCGCCGAGGCGCAGGGCGCGGTCGCGCAGGCGGTGCGCGAGCGCACCCCCTTCGACGAGCGCACCGACCGGCTGCTCAAGCTCGCGATGGCGATCGGCGCGCAGGCCCAGGGTGCGGTGAAATCCAACGTACGCAAGGCGCTGCAGGCCGGCGCCGGCCTCGACGAGGTACGCGCGGTCGCGCTCGGGGCGATCACCACGTGCGGCTTCCCCACCGCGATCGCCGCGCTGGGCTGGATCGAGGAAGTCGCCGAGGCCCCGTAATGACCGAGGAGAACCTCTGGCTGCGCCAGATCGCCGAGAACCCCGGCCACTCCCAGTGGTACATCAAGCGGTTCCGGGACCTGGCCGCGGCCGGCGCCGACCTGGCGGGCGAGGCCCGCATGATCGACGCGATGGTGCCGCGCGGCGCCCGGATCCTCGACGCCGGCTGCGGCACCGGCCGGGTCGGCGGCATCCTGGCGGCGGCCGGACACGACGTCGTCGGCGTGGACCTGGACCCCGACCTGATCGCCGCGGCCCAGGCGGAACATCCGGGACCGCGCTGGCTGGTCGGTGACCTGGCCGAGCTGGACCTGCCGGGCGCCGGGATCCCGGACGGCTTCGACGTCGTCGTGTGCGCGGGCAACGTGATGACGTTCGTGGCCCCGGCCACCCGGGTGGAGATCCTGCGCCGCCTCGCCGGGCACCTGCGCGCGGACGCTCGGGTGGTGGTCGGCTTCGGCACCGGGCGCGGTTACGCGTTCGACGACTTCCTGGCGGACGCCGCGGCGGCGGGTCTGCGTCCCGAACTGTTGCTGAGCACCTGGGACCTGCGTCCGTTCACCCCGGACGCGGAGTTCCTGGTCGCCCTGCTCGTCCCGGCCTGAGCGGTCAGCCGGGCGGGCCCACCGCCGTGCCCCGTACGTGTTCGAAGATCAGGCTGGTCTCGGCGTGCGCGACCTCGGGACGGCTCAGCACGTGGTCCACCACGAAGTCGCGCAGCGCGTCCGGGTCGGCGACCGCCACGTGCAGCAGGTAGTCGACCTGCCCCGTGACGTGGTAGACCGCGACAACACCCGGCAGCCCCGGCGCCGCGGCGCGGAACGCGGCCACCCGGTCGCGGTGGTGCACGGCGAGCCGCACCGACACCATCGCCTGGATCGGCAGCCCCACCCGGGCGAGGTCGACGTCGGCGTGGAAGCCGCGCAGCACACCCCGCTCGCGCAGCGACCGCAGCCGGGTCAGGCAGGTGGACGGGGCGACGCCGAGTTCGGCCGCGAGGGTGGCGTTGGCCGCCCGCGCGTCCTCGGCGAGCAGCGCGACGAGACGCCGGTCGAGATCGTCCAGCCCGCTCGGCGCGGGACGCTCCGGCGGTCCCGGGGCGCGCCGCAGTTCCTTCGCCATGGTCACCTCCCCGGCCGGCTCACTCCGAACATTATGCAACAGCAATGGCGTTGTGCCGAAGAAAATTCGGAACTGTTGTGTGTCTGCCGAACGGTGCGCACCCTTGCGGCCATGGAGAGCAGCCTCGACACCCGGGCCGTGCACGCCGGTCGCGCCGACCTCGCCCAGCTCGGCGTCCACGCCCTGCCCATCGACCTGTCCACCACGTACCCGCTGCCGGACGTCGAGTCGGGCGGCGACGCGTACGAG
Source organism: Krasilnikovia cinnamomea (assembly GCF_004217545.1). Classification (NCBI taxonomy): domain Bacteria; kingdom Bacillati; phylum Actinomycetota; class Actinomycetes; order Micromonosporales; family Micromonosporaceae; genus Krasilnikovia; species Krasilnikovia cinnamomea. Next base: position 6,684,217 of record NZ_SHKY01000001.1, on the reverse strand, counting down.
GCGCTGGCCACGGGCGGTCGTGAGGCGCCCGGGGACAGCCTGGTCTACCAGCGGCTGGCGAACCCGACCGTACGCCGCTTCGAGTCCGCCCTCGCCGAGCTGGAGGGCGTCGAGGAGGCCGTGGCGTTCGGTTCCGGCATGGCGGCACTGACCGCGTGCCTGCTGGCCGCCGCCGAGGGCCGCCGCCACGTGGTCGCCGTCCGCCCCCTGTACGGCGGCAGCGACCACCTGCTGGACTCCGGGCTGCTCGGCACGGAGGTGAGCTGGGCGGCGCCCGACACGGTGGCCGCCGCGCTGCGCCCCGACACCGGGTTGATCATCGTGGAGACCCCCGCCAACCCGACGCTGGAGATGCTCGACCTGACCGCCCTGCACGCGCAGGCGGGCGAGGTGCCGCTGCTGGTGGACAACACATTCGCCACACCGGTGCTGCAGCAGCCCGCCCGGCACGGCGCGGCCCTGGTGCTGCACTCGGCCACGAAGTTCATCGGCGGGCACGGCGACGTCATGGGCGGCGTGGTGGCCTGCGGACCCGAGTGGGCCGCGCGGCTGCGCCGGGTCCGCGCGGTCACCGGCGGCCTGCTGCACCCGCTCGCCGCGTACCTGCTGCACCGGGGGCTGCAGACCCTGCCCGTGCGGATGCGGGCCCAGCAGGAAGGGGCGGGCAAGCTCGCCGACCAGCTGGCCGGCCACCCCGCGATCACCCGCGTCTACTACCCGGGGCGCCCCGAGTGCGACCCGGCCGGGCTCGTCGGGCGCCAGGTGAGCGGCCCGGGAGCCATGCTGGCGTTCGAGGTCTCCGGCGGGTACGCCGCCGCCGCGCGGATCGCCGCGGCCTGCAAGCTGATCACCCACGCCGTGTCGCTGGGCGGCGTCGACTCGCTGATCCAGCACCCGGCGTCGCTCACCCACCGGCCCGTGGCGGCCGAGGCCAAACCGGACGGTGGCCTGCTGCGCCTGTCCGTGGGCCTGGAGGATCCCGCGGACCTGTGGGCGGATCTGGCGCAGGCGCTCGACGCGGCGCGGTGACCGCGAGACCCGACCGGCGCTGACCGGCCGGGCGGCCCGTGCTACGGGGTGTGCGGCGCCGCCACGGCGGCCCGGACCATCATCTGGCGCCGTCGGGACTCAGGTCGTCGTCGACCGCCTTGCGCGCGACGGCGGACTCGTCGGTCTCCATGGCGATGATCACGCCACCGCTGACGGCGCCGTCCAACGGCGCCAACGGGGTGCAGGCCACGCGAACGATCACCGGCCGGCCGCGCCGGTTCACCGCGTCGACCGTGGCCTCGCCCACCTCGCCGCCGGGCCCGAGCGCCGCCCGCAGCGGCACCCGCAGCTTCTCGAACGGCAGGCCGATGTCGAGGTTGAGGAAGTGCTGGCCGACGACCTCGCCGGAGCGCAGGCCCCACAGATCCTCGGCGCGGCGGTTCCACACCCGGATCCGCAGATCCTGGTCGACGACGGCGACCCCGGCCCGCAGGCTGGTCAGCACCGCTTCCAGGAACCCGTTGGCCTCGTCCAGCTTGGCGGTGTTGATGCGCAGCTGGTCGTTGATGCTCTGCAACTCGTCGTTGGTGGACTGGAGTTCCTCGTTCATCGTCTCCAGTTCCTCGTTGGTGGACTGGAGCTCCTCGTTGGTGGTCTCCAGTTCCTCGACCGTCGAGTGCAGTTCCTCGTTGGTGGTCTCCAACTCCTCGACCGTCGACTGCAGCTCCTCGTACGCGGATTCGAGCTGCTGGTTCGCGTGTTCGAGATCCTCCTGGAGCTTCCGGGCCGCGGTGACGTCGTGGAAGACGAGGTTGACGCCGAGCAGGCTGCCGTCGCCGTCGCTGAGCGGGCTGATCTGCACCTCGAGGTTCGTGGTGTCGCCGCCGCGCTGGTACTCGACGTCCGTGACCCGCAGCGTCCGCCGTTCCACCTGCGCCTGCTCGATGTAGCTGCGCAGCTCGACCGGCCGGTAGGACAGATCCAGGTCACGGAACGGCCGGCCGACGTCGCGCGAGGTGAGACCGAACAGCTTCTCCATCTGCCGGTTCGGCAACGCCACCAGCCCGTCCGAGGTGAGAACGAGCTGAGCGGGCGGACTGGCCGCGAACGCCTCGTTGCGCAGCCGGTCGAGTCCGGTGCCCGGCGTGGTCGACGGCTGCGGCGGCTCCACGAAGATCGCGCCGGGGGTGCTGGTGAGCCGGGGCACGCGCCGGAACACGCGCCGCTTCAGGTCGATCGGAGTGAACAGGGAGCCGTGACTCAACAGCATCTCGGCCTTGCCCAGGAACAGCACACCGCCGTCGGCGAGGGCGAAGTGGAACCGGCCGAGGATCCTCGCCTGGGTTTCGGTGTTGAAGTACATCAGGGTGTTGCGGCAGGTCAGCAGGTCGATGCGGGAGATCGGGGCGTCCTGCACGAGATCGTTACGGCCGAAGATCACGGAACGGCGCAGGTCCTGGCGGAACGTGTACCGCTGCGCGGACGCCTCGAAGTAGCGTTTCACGAGTTCCGGGGGGACGGCCTTGACGTCGCGCTCCGTGTAGGTCGCCTGCCGGGCCTCGTTGAGCTGTTCCTCGTCGACGTCCGTCGCGTAGATCTTCACCCGGTCCCGGAACGCCTCCGGCCCGAGGATCTCGGCCAGCGCCATGGCCAGGGTGTACGCCTCCTCACCGGAGGCACAGCCCGCGGTCCAGACCCGGATCACCGAATCGGCCGGCTTGTTGGCGACCAGGGTCTCAAGGACCTCGTGGCGCAGGTACTCCCAGGCCTCCGCGTCGCGGAAGAAGCCGGTGAGGTTGATCAGGATGGTGTTGAACAGCGCCGTGAACTCGCCCGGGTGAACCTGCAGGTAGTCGTGGTACTCCTGGTAGTCGCCGATGCCGACCTGGCCCATGCGCCGGTTCACCCGCCGGGTGAGGCTGGACCGTTTGTAGCCCGTGAAGTCGAAGCCGCGCGATTCCTTGAGGTAGACGAGCAGCGCTTCGAAATACGGATCAGTCGATTCCATCCAGTCTCCCAGGGTACGGAGCAACCTGCCCGGCGACGCTACCGCAGCCCGGTGAGGCGGTGGTGGACTCGGCCCGTTCCGGTGGTGTTGCCGTGGAGCCCAGCTGAGAGATCAGCCGGCGGATGGTCTCGCCCGCCGCCTCGGCGTCGGCGGCCATGTCGTGGAACCGTGCGCCCGTGGCGTTGTGCCGTGGCGTGCGGCTACGGGCCATCCGCCGGCTCAGCGCGGACTTCTCCTCCAGCGCCCGCAGCGCCATCCACAACGCCCCCTCCAGCGCGATGGCCTGTTCGTCGAGCAGGCTTTCCGGCGACCAGGCGTGCCCGACCCGGCAGCGGTAGCGCGGCGCCGACTCGGTGCCGATCTGGAACAGGGCGCCGCCGCAGGCGGGGCAGCCGTACCCCGCCGCGGGCTCGGCCAGTTCGTCGGTGGTCAACGGTTCGAGGCTCGAGATGGCGACCTCGGCGGTCAGCGTGTCGTCGTCAACCGCCACGGCCGTGGGACCGGACAGCTCCACGGTGGTGAGCCGGTCGAGCATGCCGCCCAGGTCGGCCGCGGCGGCGACGTACGCGCCCGGCGTCCGGGCGAGCGCGGCCTTCGGCATCCACGGGTACAGCGCGTCCGACGGCTCCTGCACCACGGCGGCGCCGCCGTGCGCGACGATGCTGGCCAGCCCGGCGGCGCCGTCGTCGCGCGAGCCCGACAGCACGACGCCGATCGACCGGCGCCCGGCCGCGCGGGCGACGGACCGGAAGAGCGGGTCGACGGCGGGACGGTGGCCGTTCTCCGCCGGCCCGCGCGTCAGCCGGATCCGGCCGTCCAGCAGCAACATGTGGTGATCGGTCGGGGCCACGTAGATGCAGCCGGGGACCAGTTCCGCCCCATCGACCGCGGTCGACGCGGTCAGCGGGCCGCTGCGACTCAGGATGGCGGGCAGGGCGCTCGGGGCGTCACGAGGAACGTGCAGGACGACCAGGAGCGCGCCGGAGAAGTCGGCGGGCAGCCCGGCGACCAGCGCGCGCAGTGCCTCGACCCCGCCTGCGGAAGCGCCCACCGCGACGATGTCCCGGTGCACTGCCGTCCCACGTGCGGGCATGTTGCCACACTATCGCTCGGCAGGGCACTCAGCTGATCTTGGGAAGTTGGAGATGTTCGGCGCGGGCCCGGCCATGCGGGCACGCCGCCGGATGGTCAGCGCCGCGGCGGAGTCGAAGAACAGTACGTGGTGCGGATGGCCGGCGGAACCGGTCGCTGGCCGTCACCAGCATCCGGCACGCCTCCACGCCGCGCGGCGGGTAGAACTCCGCCAACGGCAGGAGCTCGGTCTCCGCGCCGTGCAGCAGGAGCAGGTGGCCGTCCCAGCCGGGCACCGCGTCGCCGCTGTCCGAGTCCGTCACCCTGGTGCCGGTACCCATCGCGGGCAGGGTAACGGCCGAAAGGACATGATCGATGCCGTAGGCAAGGATCCGCCACACCGACTTGCCCGTTGCCGTCCGGGTTTACCCCTGATTCGGGCCGGGCATGCACAGGGCAGGCGGGGGAGGTGAGTGTGATGACCGCGCCGTTGGACTGGACGACCGTGAACGAGGGCGAGGGACGCGCCGTCGTGACGGTGCGGGGACGCCTCGACCTGGCCACCGCGCCGAGCCTGCGCCAAGCGTTGCTCAAATGCCTGGCGGAGCAGCCGGAGGCCCTGTTGATCGACCTGTCGGGCATGGAGGTCGCCGGCAGCACCGCGCTGTCGCTGTTCACCTCGGTCGCCCGGCAGGCCGCCAGCTGGCCGGGCACTCCGGTGCTGCTCTGCGCGCCGCCGGCGGTGGCCACCGAGCTGGAGCACGGTCGGTACGGCAAGCTGACGGTCCATCCCGATCTCGACGCGGCGCGACGCGCGGCCCCGCATGAGGGCACGGCGACCCGGTCGGTCTTCGACCGGCTGTTGCCGGTCACGGGAGCGGTCCGGCACGCGCGGGACATGGCCACCGACGCGTGCGCGCGGTGGGGCCTGCCGCACCTGACCGGTCCGGCCTGCCTGGTGGTCAGCGAGCTGGTGGCCAACGCCGTCGAGCACGCCGGCACGATGATCACGTTGCAGATCTGCCACCGGGGCCGCTACCTCAACATCGCGGTCCACGACGGCTCACCCACACCACCCGAGTTGATCAAGCTGCAGGCCCTGGATCGGGAACGCGGCCGCGGCATCATGCTGGTCGACAGCGTCGCGGCGCACTGGGGCTGGCTGCCCTCGCGCGAGGGCAAGGTCGTCTGGGCGACGCTCGCCACCTGACGGGCGGCGGCCGAAGGCAAGGGGACCTCGGCAGCGGGGCCCCGAAAGACAATGGCCCGGCGGGATCCACGGCCGCCGGGCCATTGTCGGTCTGTGCCGGTGGCGCACCGGCGGCGCGGTCAGCCCTTGACCGCGCCGGCCGTCAGCCCGGACACGAGGTGCCGCTGGGCGAAGAAGAACACCACTCCCGCCGGCACGGTGATCAGGACCGCCGAGGCCGTCAGGTACTCCCACTGCGGGTTGAACGCGGGCACGAACTGCTGCAGGCCGTACCCGAGGGTGAACTTGCTCTTCTCCTGGATGAACGCGGTGGCGTAGGCGACCTCGCCCCACGCGGTGAGGAAGGAGAAGAACGCGGTGACCGCGATGCCGGGCCGGGCCAGCGGCAGGATGACCCGCCAGAACGTGGCGAACGGCCCGCACCCGTCGAGGTGCGCCGCCTCGTCCAGCTCGGTGGAGATCGAGTCGAAGTAGCCCTTGAGCATCCACGAGCAGAACGGAACGGCGATGGTCAGGTACGCGATCACCAGCGAGCCGAGCGTGTTGATCAGGCCGAGGTTCGCCATGATCACGTAGATCGGCACGATGAGGATCGAGACCGGGAACATCTGCGTCACCAGGAACACCAGCAGCAGCTTGCGGCGCCCCGGGAAGTTGAACCTCGACAGCGCGTACCCGGTGGTGGCCGACATCAGCACGCCGATCGCGGTGGTGGCAATCGCGACGATCACCGAGTTGAGCGCCCACCGGGGGAACATCGTCTCGGTGAGCACGTACCGGTAGTTGTCGAGGGTGGGTTCCTTGATGAGGCTGATCTCGGTGGCCTGGATGTACACCCCGGGCTTGAACGACGACAGCACGACCCACACGATCGGGAAGACCGCGATCAGCGTGGCGATGATCAGGGTGGCGTGCATCGCGATCGACGCCAGCGGTGAGCGGCGGCTCCGGGGCCTGCGCCTGGCTTCTACCTGAGCGGACATGTCACCACACCTCGCCTTGCTTGCGCAGCGCCCGCCGGTAGAACACCGAGAACACGAGCAGGATGGACAGGATCAGTACGCCGTAGGTCGAGGCGAGGGAGTAGTTGCGGATGCCCTCGAAGGCGGCCCGGTAGGCGCCGGTCACCAGGATCTCGGTCTGCCCGGCGGGCTGGCCGCGGGTGACCAGGAAGATGATCGGGAACATGTTGAACGTCCAGATCGTCCCGAGCAGCAGCACGGTCATGCTGACCGGGCGCAGGCCGGGCAGGGTGACGTTCTTGAACTTCTGCCACGGGGTGGCGCCGTCGATGGTGGCCGCCTCGTACAGCTCGGCGGGGATCGCGGTCAGGCCGCCGAGCAGCGACACGATCATGAACGGTACGCCGAGCCAGATGTTGGTGATGATCGCGGTGGACAGCGCGGTCCACTTGTCGTCGAACCAGTGCACCGGGTCCAGGCCGACCGCCTTGAGCAGCGCGTTGACCACGCCGAAGTCGTGGTTGAACATGAACCGCCAGGAGAACGCGCTGACGAAGCCGGGCACCGCCCAGGGCAGGATCAGCAGCACCCGGTAGAAGCTGCGCCCGCGCATCGGACGGTTGAGCAGCACCGCCAGGCCCAGACCGATGCCGTAGGTGAAGACGACGCAGGTGACGGTCCAGATGATGGTGGTCCAGAACTGGGGCCAGAACTGGCCGATCTGGCCGCTGAGCACCTGGATGTAGTTGTCGAGGCCGACGAACTCCCAGGCGTTCGGGTTCGCCTGGCAGGTCAGCTCCCCGGTGATCGACGGGGTGCACAGCTCGCGCTGCTGGTTGGCCTCGGTGAGGTCGGTGAAGGACAGGTAGATCCCCCGGGCGAGGGGGTAGAAGACCAGGACGCTGAGCACGATCACCACGGGCGTGACCATCGCCCAGGCGTACCAGTGCTTGTCCCAGCTGCGCCGCAGCCGCCCCGGCGGGGCCGGCTCGCGGACCGGCTCGGGGGTCGGGGTGCGGCGTCCGACCGTTGCGGTGCTCATCGCTGCTCCACTTCCGGGGGAAGGCTCCAACGCGGCTGGCCGCCGACCCGAGGGCCGGCGGCCAGACGATCAATCAATCAGTTGCTGTAGTCCTTGACGACCTCGGACTTGTAGGTCTTGGCGACCGTGTCCAGCGAGGCCTTCGGGTCCTTGTTCTGCACCAGCACCTCGACGGCCATCTTGTCCATCGGGCCGAAGAACTGGCCGCCCTCGGGGATCCAGGGACGGGCGACCGCGCTGTCGAGAACCGGCTTGAACGCGGCGACCGTGGCGTTGTTCTTCACCGCGGGCAGGTCGTAGGCCGACGTGCGGGTGGGCAGCAGGCCGAGCTTCTCGGCGAGGAACGCCTGCGACTCCGGCGAGGACATGAACTTGACGAAGGCGACCGCGGCCGGGACCTTCTCCTGCGGCATGCCGGACCAGATGGTGTAGTTGTGGCCACCGACCGGGCCACCCGCCTTGGCGCTGCCACCGGGCACCGGGGCGACACCGAGGTTCTCCAGCCCACCGAAGGTCGGGGCCGACTTGATGTTGTTGACCTCCCACGGGCCGTTGATGATCATGGCGACCTTCTGCTCCTTGAACAGGGTCATCATGTTGCCGTAGGCGTCGTTGGCCGGGGGCTTGACGGCGGTGCCGTCCTTGACCAGGTCCTGAGCGATCTTGACGCCGGCGACGGCCTGCGGGCCGTTCACGGTGATCTTCTTGGCGGCCGCGTCGACGACGTCGCCGCCCTCGCCGTAGATGAACGGCAGCAGGAAGTAGCCACCGGAGTTGATGAACAGCGCCTGCTTGCCGGTCTTCGACTTGATGGTCGCGGCGGCGGTCTTGACCTCGGCCCAGGTCTTCGGGGCGGCGGTGATGCCCGCGGCCGCGAACATCTTCTTGTTGTAGAGCAGCGCGAGCGAGTCGGTGACCTGCGGGACGCCGTAGGTCTTGCCGCCGAACTTGTTGGACGACATCGGGGTCGCGAGGAAGTCGCTCTCGTCCTTGAGCAGCTCGGAGCCGTCCAGGTTGTAGAGGTAGCCCAGGGAGGCCAGCTCCGGCACCCAGGCGACCTCGGCGCGCAGGATGTCCGGGGCGCCCGACTTGGCGGCGGCGGACGTCTTGAACTTGTTCTGGGCGTCCGCGAACGGCACCGACTGGTAGTCGACCTTGACGTTCGGGTACTCCGCGTTGAACTTCTTGATCAGCTCCTGGAACGCCGGGCCCTCGTTCTTCGGGTCCGAGGTGTCCCACCAGGTCAGCGAAGCGCTGAGCGACTTGGGGTCAGTCGCGGCCTTCTTGTCGCTGCTGGTGCTGCTCTTGTCGTTGCCGCTGCACGCCGCGGCAGTGAGCGCCACGGCCAGGGCGGTGGCGATCATACCGACGCTACGAATGCGCATCGGATCTCCTGTCGATTCTCGTGTCATGGACCCGGGGGACGGGTGCCATGGCCTAAGGGGTGGGATCGCCGCCGTCCGGCGGCTGGTGACCGGAGTCACGCTAACACGCAAGTAAAACGTGTTAGGTAACTGTTTCTTAACGAGATCTTCCCACCGTCGTTCGCGAGACGTGCTCCTCCCTTCGGAGGATGCGGGACAGGCTCGCGGACGCCGGAAATCCGTGCTAAACAGTGCACGACGGCAGTAACCGTTTACTAAACTTCACACTGCGTGAGCTGATAGTCTGGCCGCAGTACACGCCCCGAGGGAGCGCAATGGCAGCGAAGGACGCCCCCGCCGGCCGGGGCAGAGCCACCTCCAGCGACGTCGCCGCCGCCGCCGGTGTCTCCCGTTCCGCGGTCTCCTTCGCCTTCAACGACCCCGCCCGGGTCTCCACCGCGACCCGCGAGCGGATCCTCGCCGCCGCCCGCGACCTGGCCTACACCCCGCCGCCGTCCGGCCGGGCCGTGCGCAACCGCCGGACCCAGTGCCTCGGCGTGCTGCTCCCGCACGACATCCCCAAGGCGATGGAGAACCCGTACTACTCCCGGTTCCTCATGGGCATCGGCCAGGTGTGCACCCGGGAAGGGTTGTCCCTGCAGCTCATGCCCCCGGTCGGCGACTCCCTGGTCAAGGTCATCCGGGAGGCCGCGGTCGACGGATTCGTCGTGTGTGGACTCGACACCGACCGCGGCGAGATCGCCGAACTGAGCCGCCGGGCCCTGCCGTACGTGCTGGTCGACAGCGACGCGCCGGACGGCGGCGCCGCCAGCGTCGACGTCGACGACCGCGACGGCGCCCGCCACGTCGCCCAGCACCTGCTCGACCTCGGGCACCGCCGGATCGCCGTACTGAGCATCGAACACCGCTCCGACCAGCCCGCCCGCACCTACCGCGACCCCATGGTCCGCCGGATCGCCGGCATCGAGGACGCCCTGCGCACCGTCGGCATGGGCCGCCGCGACATCACCGTCACCGAGGCGCCCTGCACCCGGATGGACGGCTACCGCGCCGCCCAGGCCATCATGGCGGCCCGACCCCGGCCCACCGCGCTGATCGTGCTGGCCGACCTGATGGCGTTCGGCGCCATCGACGCCCTGCGTGACCTCGGCCTGGACGTGCCGGGCGACGTCTCCGTCACCGGCTTCGACGACCTGCCGGAGGCACAGTGGAGCCGGCCCCGGCTGACCACCGTGCGCCAGCCCATCGCGGCCAAGGGCCGGATCGCGGGCGACTTCCTCGTCTCCGCGATCCGGGGCGAGGACCAGCACCCACACCAGCTCCTGCACACCGCCCTGATCACCCGGGAGTCCAGCCGCCCACCGGCGGACCTCATCCAGGACCTCTCCGCGTAAGCAGGCCGTCCTCCCCCACGTGTGTGAACCACCGACCGTTCACGGCCGGTGGCGCCCCGGCCGTGCCTACGGTGCTGAGGTCAGGGAGGTGGGTTCATGCGGACCACACGACGGCGCCCGCTGCGGGCGGGACTGGCCGTACCCGCGGCCACGGCAGCCGGCCCGGCCTGGGCCGGGCCCGCCGAAGCCGAGCGTCCCGACGATCACGGCGACCGTCGGGACGCTGGACGGCACCGGCACCCCGCCGGCCCTGCCACCGGACACGAATGTCGCCATGGTCAGCACCGTACGTCGAACGCCGCCGGCCTCCACTCGTCTTCGCCTCGACCGGGGAGCACCGTGATCACTGGAGCTCATGCCATCCTGTTCAGCACCGACGCGGAACAGGACCGCGCCTTCCTGCGCGACAAACTCGGCCTCGCCGGGGTGGACGCCGGTGGCGGCTGGCTCATCTTCGCCCTGCCGCCCGCCGAGGTGGCCGTCCATCCCGCGGAGACCGGTGGGGCCTGCGAGCTGTACCTGATGTGCGACGACGTCAACGCCACCATCGCGGAGCTGCGCGGCCGGGGCGTGGAGCTGCGCGGCGAGGTCCAGGACATGGGCTGGGGCCTGCTCACCTCGATACCACTGCCCAGCGGTGGCCAGCTCGGCCTCTACGAGCCCCGCCACCCGACCGCACCGCACTGAGCGGCTCGGTTCTCACCGCGGGGTGCCCTCACCCGTTCCGGCGATCCACGCGGCGGCGTCGCCGGACAGGGCGAGCTCCAGGCAACGCGCCTGGTGCGGCGGCAGCGGCGGCACCGAGCCCGGATCGAACCAGCCGACCTCGACGGACTCGTCGTCGTTGACCCGGGCATCGCCACCGAGGACCCGGCACCGCAGCCCGATGGAGAGCCAGTACACCTGGTCGCCGTTGGGCGCCACGGACAGGTCGAGGGCCTCGACGGCCAGCAGCCGCTCCACGGCGACCTCCATGCCGGTCTCCTCGTACACCTCGCGGACCGCGCCGGCCGCCGGCTGCTCGCCCGGCTCCAGGCATCCCGTCGTCAGGGCCCAATCGCCGGTGTCGGAGCGACGGACCAGCAGCACGCGGCCCTGCTCGTCGAGGACCACGGCGATGACGCCGGGCAGCGGCAGCGGGTCGTGGCCGATCTTGGCGCGCAGGGCAAGGACGAATTCCGGGATAGCCATGCCAGCACCCTACGAACGGCCGGCCAGCGTCCTAGCCGACAGCGCGCAGAGCCGCGGCATGACCGTCCCGATCGGTCCAGGCAAGCAAGGGAGGCGAGCAGAATGCGTCCCGGTCTTGAGATCCGGATCGGCGGCAAGGCCGAAACCGAATCTCACAAGGGCCAGCTCCTTGAGGTCTACCGCAACGCATACGCCGACAAGCTTGACAACCCTTTCCTGTCGGAGGAGAGGCACTGGGAGCGACTTCAAGCCTACGCTTCGGCGGACGGATACGCCCTCGCGGAGGGATGGATGGATGATTGCATGGTGGGGTGCGCGCTCGGCTACCGATTGCCAGCGAATTCGCGGTGGTGGCAAGGGCTTCTCGCGGACATCGAACCCGAACTGATTGCTGAGGACGGCACCCGAACGTTCGCGCTCACATACATGATGGTCAGAACAGAATTCCGTCGCCAAGGTATCGCCAGAACAATACATGACGCACTGCTGGGCGATCGTCCCGAGGCACGAGCCACTCTGCTGGTGCAGCCGTCCAATACGGTCGCGCGCCACGCATATGACGCATGGGGCTGGTACGAAATCGGGAAGCTGAAGCGTTGGATTCGCTGTCCACCACTGCGTGAGGATGATCAGGCCGGTGGGGGGATGCGGCGGCGTACGTCGTCGACTGTGGCGGGTCCGGGCTGCCAGGTGCTCACCCAGGCGCCGTCGGAGGCCGGGGTGACGATGCCCTCCTCCAGGAACGCGTAGCGCCCGTCGAGCGCCCGCCGCGCCAGCCGTACGTCCAGCGAATCGGTGTTGTCCCACAGATCGGCGAACAGCGCCTCCGCCCGCAGCCGCGCCTGCCGGCAGAACAGATCGGCCAGTTCCACGCCCTCCGGCCGGTCCCGCCGCTCGGCGCGGGCGCGGACGCACACCGCCGACATCGCGAACAGTTCGGCGCCGATGTCCACGACCCGGGCGAGGAATGCCTGCTTGCGTTCCATCTTGCCCTGCCAGCGCGACATGGCGTAGAAGGTGGACCGGGCGAGCTTGCGGGAGGCGCGCTCGACGTACCTGAGGTGGGCGGCGAGGGGCCCGAACCTGCCGTACCCGGTCGGCACCTGGCCACGGCCGACCGCGAGGGTGGGCAGCCACTTCGCGTAGAAGGCTCCGGCCCGTGCCCCGGCGCGGGCCTTGCGGCCGAGCCCGGCGTCCGGGTCGATGATGTCGCCCGCGACCGACAGGTGCGCGTCGACCGCCTCGCGGGCGATCAGCAGGTGCATGATCTCGGTGGAGCCCTCGAAGATGCGGTTGATCCGCAGGTCGCGCAGGAGCTGCTCGACCTCGGCCGCGCGTTCGCCGCGCGCGGCCAGCGACGGTGCCTTCTCGTAGCCGCGGCCGCCACGGATCTGGATCAGCTCGTCGGCGATCTGCCACGCCATCTCGCTGGCGAACAGTTTGACCAGAGCCGCCTCGATGCGGATGTCGTTGCGGTCGTCGTCGGCGATCACGCAGCACAGGTCGAGCATGGATTCCATCGCGTACGTGGTCGCGGCGATGAAGGCGATCTTCTTGGCGACTGCCTCGTGCTGCCCGACGGGGCGTCCCCACTGGACCCGCTCGGCCGACCATTCGCGGGCCACGTTGAGGGCCCACTTGCCCGCGCCGACGCACATCGCGGGCAGCGACAGGCGGCCGGTGTTCAGTGTGGTCAGCGCGATCTTGAGCCCCTTGCCGAGGCCACCGATGACGTTGCCCTCGGGCACGAACACGTCGTGGAAGCGGGTCACGCTGTTCTCCAGGCCGCGCAGGCCGAGGAACTCGTTGCGGCGTTCCACCGTGATGCCCGGTGCGTCGCCCTCCACCACGAACGCCGTGATGCCCTTGTCGGGCACCCGCGCCATCACGACCAGCAGGGTGGCGATGGTGCCGTTGGTGGCCCACAGCTTCAGCCCGTTGAGCCGGTAGCCGCCCTCGACCGGCTCGGCGACGGTGCCCAGCCGTGCCGGGTCGGAGCCGACGTCCGGCTCAGTCAGCAGGAACGCGGACACCTCGCCCGCCGCCAGCCGGGGCAGGAACGTCTTCTTCTGCTCCGGCGTACCGAAGATCTTCAGCGGCTGCGGGACGCCGATCGACTGGTGCGCGGACAGCAGCGCGGCGACCGCGGGGCTGACCGAGCCGATCAGCGTCAGCGCCTTGCAGTAGTGCAGGTTGGGCAGGCCGAGCCCGCCGTACCCTTTGTCGATCTTCATGCCGAACGCGCCGAGCTCGGCGAGGCCGTGGAACACCTCGTCGGGGATGCGGGCCTCGCGTTCGATGCGGGCGCCGTCCATCCCGGAGCGCACGTACGCGTCCAGCCGGGCGAGGTAGTCGTCGGCGTCGGGGCGGGGCTCGACCGTGGGCCACGGGTCGATGAGGTCGAGACAGAACCGGCCGAGGAACAGTTCCTTGCCGAAGCTGGGCTTGCGCCACTCGGACTCGCGGGCGGCCTCGGCGACCTGCCTCGCCTGCTTCTCCGAGACGTCGGCCGGCTTGCGCTGCGTCGTGGTCACGGCTTAACCCCCTCGATCCGAGTACGGTTACCAGACCGCGAAGACGCTCCACTCGGCGCCTCCGGGACCCCGCTAGCGCCACGCTACCCATCCGTATTACCGGGTGGTAGCCCTCTGCGCATATTCGCGATTCCGTCGGGCCGGGGACTGGACGCCCCGGACCCGCCGTCAGTCGACCACGCTCACCGGGGTGCCGGGCGCGATGGCGCTGAGCAGCCTGCGCTGTCCGGATTTGGGCACCCGGATGCAGCCGTTGGAGACACTCTTGCCGAAGCTGCCGCCGCGGTGCCAGCTGTGGATCCCCGTGTGTGCCCCGCGCAGCGCGGGAGGCACCGCATGCCGGTCGTCCGGGACGGAGCCCAGCACCAGGGCGTCGAGACCGCCGTAGACGGCACCGCCGGGCGTGCTGCGGCCCAGCACGAAGCTGCGGCCCAGCGGGGTCGGGGTCGCCGGTGAACCGGTGGTGACGGTCCACCGCGCCACCAGGGCCCCGTCGCGCAGCCAGGTCAGTTCGTGCGTGCGCCGCCGCAGGATCAGGTGGTCCCGCAGCGGCTGGACGGCCCACCGACCGGCGGGCAGCCAGCCCATGGTCCGGTTGATCGAGGGCAGCAGGACGGCAACCCAGCCGCCGCGCCGCATGAGGATCGGCACGGTGACCGGCACGCCGCTGATCGACGGTGGCAGAAACGCCCGGGGCCGGCCACCGGGGGCGTCGTAGACCGCGAGCCGGGCGCGGGGACGCAGGCCCTCGGTGAGCGCCGCGGTCGACTGCGGCGTGGGGTCGGGCGGAAAGCCCCCCGGAACGGACCGGTAGTCGATCACGGGGAGATCCGCGGGTGCGGCACGGGCCGGGAGTGCCGGTTGCTGCCCGGGCCGGGCCGTCGACGGCGCCGGGCGGACCGCGGTCGACGCGGCGGTACGGTCCACCTCGCGCAGCCGCAGGGTCACCGCCCCACCCGCGACTGCGACGAGGAGGACGACGGCCAGCAGGTATACGGGCGCCGGGCGACGGAGTCGATGGTCGTCGGGGCCGCGCGGCACCCGCCCAAGGTTACGGAGCCATGGTCGGTCTCGCTCGCGGGACGGCGAGGACCACCGGATCGGTGGACGGGCCGATACTGATCATTCGGTGGATCCACCGTGGTCAGCCCGCCCCGGCGTCGAAGAACTCCTCGATACACATATCTTCCCCGCAATGAAGCTGTAAACAAGCTACGGAATTTGAGGTATTGACGCCCTTGATAGCCTGTCCGCAGTGATTGATTGGGAGTGCGCTCAGGAAGAGGCGCCTACCTGCGCACCACTCCCTTATCTCAAGGGGGAATCATGAAACGCACGGCAGCGTGGCTGACGGCTCCGGTGGTGGCGATCGTTCTCGGCGTTTTCGGCCTGGTCGGTCCGGCACAGGCGGCCGGGCCCTACTGGTGGCGCAACATCGCCACCCAGCGGTGCCTGGACAGCAACACCAGCGGAAGTGTCTACACGCTCGGCTGCAACGGCGGCAGTTTCCAGTTGTGGACGTGGACCGGCTCCTCCTCGTCAGTGGAGCACCGCAACTACGCGACCGGATTCTGCCTGGACAGCAACACCAGCGGCAGCGTCTACACGCTCCGCTGCAACGGCGGCAATTTCCAGCGCTGGCGGCGGAGCGGTCAGCAATGGATCAATGTGGCGACCGGCAGGTGCCTGGACAGCAACACCGGCGGGAGTGTTTACACACTTCCCTGCAACGGCGGCGCATTCCAGCGCTGGGAATGAGAAGCGCCGGTAGCACCCGCGCCAATGTGCGGTAAACGGGTGTCGTGATCGCGACAAATGAGCGACCGCGCGATTCCCTGATCCGTGCCGATCGGGGAATCGCGCGGCGCTTCGGTGTCAGGTCGCCCGCGGAGGCTGTCGACGGGGTCGCGGTCAGCCTCGAAGCTCGGGCAGGAGCCGGGTGGCGACGTCGACCAGGACCGCCTCGTCGCCCGCGTACCAGCTCTCGGTCCGGGGCCAGTGGGTGATGACGTCGGTGAAGCCGAGCCGCGCGGCCCGGGCGACCTGTTCGGCGAAGAAGTCGGCGTTGGCCAGCGAGAAGACCGGCGCGGCGTCGAGCAACAGGTGACGGTCCAGAGTGTCCGGGTCACGGCCCGCCGACGCCAGCGCCGCGTCCATCCGGGTGGACAGCTCGGCCACCGAGGACCACCAGCTCTCCAGGTCGTCGAAGACGGTGCCGGTGGTGACCCAGCCCTCGCCGAAGCGCGCCGCCAGGCGCATGGAGCGGGGACCGTTCGCGGCCACCAGGAACGGCACCCGGGGACGCTGGACGCAGCCCGGGTTGTTGCGGGCGTCCACCGCGGCGAACCACTCCCCCTTCCACGTGGTGCCGTCCGTCCGCAGAATCAGGTCGAGCAGCTCGGTGAACTCGGCGAACCGGTCCACCCGCTGCCGCGGCGGCAGCTCCTCGCCGCCGAGCACCAGGGCGTCGAAGCCGATGCCGCCCGCGCCGAGGCCGAGCAGCAGCCGGCCGTCGCTGACGTCGTCGACCGCCGTGATCTGGCGGACGAAGGCCGCCGGGTGGCGGAAGTTCGGCGAGGCGACGAGGGTGCCGAGCCGGATCCGCGAGGTGACCGTGGCGGCGGCGGTGAGCGTGGTCATCGAGTCGAACCACGGCCCGTCGACCAGGTCGCGCCAGCCGAGGTGGTCGTAGGTCCAGGCGTGGTCGAAACCCCACGCGTCGGCCTGCCGCCAGCGCTGCCGCGCATCCGACCAGCGCTGATCGGGGAGGATCACAATGCCAATCCGCATGATCGTCAGCGTACGGGGCGGCGCGGCCGCGGCCGCGCCGAGCACCCGGGACCGGGCGGAGCCCCACCGGAACCGCCCGGTCCCGGTGCGATTCAGCCGCCGGCCACGCAGGTGCCGTCGGAGTCGATGTTGTTGCCGAGGTCGACGATCCGGGCCCAGACGGCCCGGCAGTCGGACGGCCCGCTGTCGCTGGTGTTCCCGGTGACCGTGCTGTGCCGCAACTCCACCTTTCCGGGGCCGGGTGTCCCCGGCGGACCGGGGATGTAGCCGAGGGTGATGTTGATGCCGCCGCCGCCCTTGTCGGCGTGGTTGCGGCTCACGGTGCTGTCCACCACGGTGACGGTCTGCGGGCCGCGCACGTCGATCCCGCCGCCGTACCCGGCGAGCTCGCCGGGACGGGTCGGGTCGTAGGGGTCGGTGACCCGGTTGTCGGTGATCACCGAGTTCTCCACCCGGCCGCTCCAGTCGAACCGGATGCCGCCCGCCTCGCCCGCCTCGTTGCGGTCGACCAGGCTGTCGCGCAGCGTCATCGTGGCGAACGGGATGTTCTGCACGGCGCCGCCGAACCGCGCGCGGTTGCCGGTCAGGTGGACCCGCTCCATGGTCAGGTCGGAAGCGTTGAGCACCGCGCCGCCGCCGTAGTAGTTGTAGAGCGACGCCACCGGCGCCGACACCCCGCCGGTGATGGTCAGGTCCACCATCGTGGCCGGTCCGAGCGTGGTGAAGACCCGGTCGAGACGTCCACCGTCGAGCACCGTGGTGTCGCGTCCGGCGCCCTCGACCCGGGTCCGCTTGAAGATCTTCAGGTTGCCGTGGGCGGCATCGGCCAGCGTGTAGTCGGTGAAGGCGCGGCCCAGCAGCGGCGGGATGGTCAGCCGGTAGCGACCGGCCGGGATGACGATGGTCGAGCCCGGGTTGGCGTTGGCTTCCATGGTGGCGGCACGCACGGTGCAGGCGCCGGCGGCGCTGGCGCAGCGGCCGTCACCGGGGTCGGCGTCGGGGGCGTCGGCGGTGCTGTCTACCTGGTAGCGCCCGGCGGCCGCGTGCGCAGGGGCGGCCGGGACGAGGACGGCGGCGGCCGCGAGGGTCGCGACGGCGAACTCCCGGCACACCCGGGAACGTTGAGGTGAGGTCCACATGGCGAGTGGTTACCGACAAGTAGGCCACACCAAACGGACAGAAACAAAGAAATATATGAATTCTTATGCGGCCCGCGTCGGTTGCGCCGCGCTCTCCAACCGCCCACCGGTACGCGCCAGCAACGCGGTCAGCTCGGCGGCGGGCATCGGCCGGGCGAACAGGAAGCCCTGGGCCAGCGGGCACAGCAGGTCACGCAGCCGGTCGGCCTGCGCCGCGGTCTCCACCGCCTCCGCCACCGTACGCAACCGCAGGCTGCGTGCCATCTGCACGATGGCCTGCAGGAACGCCGTGGAGTCGCCGCGCCCGTCCTCGTCCTGGACGAACGCCCGATCGATCTTGAGAACGTCGACCGGCAGGGTACGCAGGTAGGCCAGCGAGGAGTACCCGGTGCCGAAGTCGTCGACGGCCACCCGGACGCCCTCGCCGCGGAGCCGGTCGAGCACCTCGCGGGCCGCGGCCGCCTCTGCCCCGACGTCGGCCACCACCACGGTCTCGGTGATCTCGACGACCAGCGCGGCACCCGCCAGGGACTGCTCCTCCAACGCGTCGAGCACCACGTCGGCGATGTCGGGCTCGCGCAGCTGGCGGCCGGACACGTTGACGGTGACGGCGATGCCGTACGCCTCGTACCACGGCCTCACGTCGGCCAGCGCCCGGCGCAGCACCCAGGCGCCCAGCGGCACGATCAGCCCGCTCTCCTCGGCGATCGGGATGAACTCCCCGGGTGGAATCCAGCGCGTCCCGTCCGGCCAGCGCACCAGGGCCTCCACGGCGGTGACCGCGCCCGTGACCAGATCGACGACCGGCTGGTAGTGCACCTCGAGGGTCTCGTCGGCCAGTGCCCGGCGCAGGTCGGCGATCAGCCGCATCCGGCGGTCCCGGGCCTCGGCCAGGGCGTCGGAGTAGACCTCGACCCGGTTCTTGCCCGCACCCTTGGCCGCGTACAGGGCCATGTCCGCCTTGCGCAGCGCCTCGACGGTGCCCGCCGGCCCGGCGGCGCGGAGCACCCCGACGCTGGCCGTCACCAGGCTCTCCCGCTCGCCGAGCTGGAACGGTTCCCGGACGGCCTCGACCAGGGCCCAGGCGACGTCCGTGCTCGCCGCCGCCCGCTCCCCCACCAGCAGCACCGCGAACTCGTCGCCGCCGAGCCGGACCAGCAGCCCGTCGCCGACGGCCTGCCGCAGCCGCTCGGCCACCGCGATCAGCAGGGTGTCGCCGACCGCGTGGCCGTACAGGTCGTTGACGTCCTGGAACCCGTCCAGGTCCAGCAGCAGCAGCGCGTGCGCGCCCGTCACGGCGTCCAGCCGGTCGCGCAGCAGGTTGCGACTGCCCAGACCGGTGAGGTCGTCGCGCAGCGCCCGGGCGGTCAGCTCGGCCCGCAGTTCCTGCTGCTCGTGCAGCGCGGCGTTCAGTTCCACCGCCTGGCTGTCCAGTTCCACCGCCCGCCGGTGGGGCCAGCAGGCCGAGCCGCGCCACCAGCAGCACCGCCGTGGCGGCGGCGACCACCATGGGCACGATCAGGTCGACCGGTGAGACGCCGTGCCCGCGCAGCAGCACGGTGCCGACCGCGACGGCCGGGCCGATCAGCGCCAGCAGGACGTAGAGGCTCAACCGCGCCGGGGAGGCGAGCGGCTGGACCCGTTCCGTCGAGCCGGTGGAGCGCACCATCGACGGGTGCAGCGTGGCCGCCCCGAGGAACGCGTACGCCAGGATCCACAGCGACCCGCTCGCCGCGCCGCTCATCGCGGGCACGTCCCAGGCCAGGCCGAGGTAGTAGACCATGTCGCCGGCCATGACCAGGGACAGCCCGCCCAGGACCATGACGTACGACGCCGTGCGCACCCCGGAGCTGAACAGCAGCCGCAGCGCCAAGGCGATGATCAGAAGATCGAGCACCGTGTAACCGAGATAGCCCGGGGAGCGCTGGCCGAGCTCCGGCGAAGCCATGATCGGCGAGATGATGAACGCCCAGGCCAGTCCCGACAGCCCGCAGGCCACCACGGCCGCGTCGACGACCGCCTCGTGGGCGAGCCGGGCCCGGTCGCGCCGGGCCCAGGTGAGCAGGGTGGCGAAGAACAACGGGTACCCGCTGAAGTAGGTCAGGTCCCCGACGGAGGGAAAGTGCCGCGACCCGGTGAGGACGAGTTCACCGGTCCACCACAGCACCCCGCCCAGGGTGGCGGCCAGCCCGGCGGTCATCAGCAGCCAGGGCGCGCGGTACGCGGGGCGATGCCACCGCAGCCCGCAGACCATGGCCACCACGGCGCCCACCGCGGCCACGGCGAAGCCCGCCTGCCGTCCGGTCGTCGGCAGCCAGGGCACCGTGGCCGTGAGGACGAATCCGCCCAGCAGGAACCAGCGCCACGCCCACGCGTCAGACCGCGTCGGGGCCTCGTCGCCCCCACCCACCGGAGTCACCACAGGCCATGTGTACCGACCATCGGTTGCAGCTCCGGTTGCCGTTCGGTGCAATGCCGGGCGGCGGCCGGGCCTCTCCGGCGGCGGCGCCGGACCCGGCGGGCCTCACTGGGGCAGCCAGCGCTGCCAGGTCGTGCGGTGGGCGTCCAGCCACCGTTTCGCGGCGTCGTCGTGGGAGAGCTTCTTGACCGTGATGTCGCGGGCCACCGAGTTCTGGTCGTCGTTGCTCCAGCGGAAGTTCTTGATCAGCTCGGCGGCCGGGCTGCCGGAGTCGACGAACGCCTTCCTGGCGATCTTGTCCAGGTCGTACGGCTGGTAGTCGCAGGCCACCTTCTCGGGCACGGCGTCGCAGCCGGGCCGGTACAGCGGCAGCGGGATGTGCACCAGCTTGATCTCCGACAGCAGCCACTGTGGTGTGTAGAAGTAGCCGATCAACGGCGTCTTGTTCGCCTCGGCCTCCCGGAACGCGGCGATGAGCGCGTCCTCGCTGCCCCCGTAGACGACCGAGTAGTCGAGCTTGAGGTTCTTGATCAGGGCGGCGTCGTTCGTCACGAACGACGGGTCGCCGGCCAGGAACTGGCCCTTGCCCTCGGACTTGGGCGTGCGGAACAGCGACGCGTACTTGTTGAGGTTGCGCCACTTCACGATGTCCGGGTACTGCTGCGCCATCCACGGCGGGACGTACCAGCCGATGACGCCCTTGTTGCCGGTCAGGCCCTGCTCGACGGCGATCTTCTTGTCGTCGATGTACGTCTTCTTCAAGTCGTCGTGGCCCCAGACCTCCAGGATGACGTCGACCTCGCCCTTGGCCATCGCCTCCCAGGAGTCCTGCTCGGTGAGCTTCTTCTCCACCACCTTGCAGCCCAGCTCGGTGCGCAGCAGATAGCTGACCACCGCGACGTTCGCCTCGTAACCCACCCACGGGTTGACCGCGATCGAGACGGTGCCACAGGGCGTACGCGCGACGCCGGGCGGCGCGATGATCGCGGCGGACGGCTCACCGCAGGCGGACAGCGCCAGCACACTCAGCAGGGCCGCCGCCCGGCGCAGCCGCCGCCACGGCGTACGTGAAGGCATGGTCTTCCGTTTCTGCTCGTCGGGGTGTCGCATCACCACGTGGGCACCGGCCGTTCCCGGCTCAGCCGCTTGGTGAGGATCTCCTCGGTGAGGGCGACCAGGATGGCCTTGACCGACTCGCGGAACCGCGCGTCGCACTCCAGCACCGGCACGTCCGGGCTGATGCCCAGCGCGTCGCGGATCTCCTCCAGGTCGAACCGCTGGGAGCGGTCGAACATGTTGACTCCCACGAGGAACGGGATGTCACGCTCCTCGAAGTAGTCGACCGCGGGGAAGCAGTCCTCGATCCGCCGGGTGTCGACCAGGACCACGGCGCCGAGCGCGCCGTCGACCAGGTCGTCCCAGAGGAAGTCGAAGCGGTCCTGCCCGGGGGTGCCGAACAGGTAGAGCAGCAACGCGTCGTCGAGGGTGATGCGGCCGAAGTCCAGCGCCACCGTGGTGGTGGTCTTCGCCGACACCGCGGAGGTGTCGTCGATGCCGATCGACCGCTCGGTCAGCTCGGCCTCGGTCACCAGCGGCTCGATCTCCGAGATGGCCCCGACGAAGGTCGTCTTGCCCACCCCGAAACCCCCGCTGATGACGATCTTGACCGCCACCGGTGGCAGGGCCACCGGCGCCGGCTGCCTAGAGCGCCCGTACACGATCCCTGATCCTCTCGATCAATTCGATGGGCAGCTCACCGAGCTGCTGCTCGACCCGCAGGTAGCCGTCGGTCACCAGGTCCGCGACGATCACCCGTAACACGCCGAGCGGTACTTTCAGGCCGACCGCGAGGTCGGCGATCGACATCGGCACCTGGCACAGCTCCACGATGCGCCGGGACTCGAAGCGCAGCGGCGCCGACAGGGCCGCCGGGGCGGCGTGCAGCTGGGTCTCGATCCGCAGGCCGTCCTGCAACGGCTGGGTACGGCCGCCGGTCAGCATGAACGGACGCACGACCACGTCGTCGACTTCCGTCTCGGGCGCCCGGTGCGCCGCCGGGGGTGCCGTCCCGGCCGCCGGGGCCGGTTCCGTGTACGGGAATCTCTGTGGGTCCGGCTCCCACTCGCCCGGGTATGTCATCGCGGCAGATGCTGACGGGACTCGGAGATCAGAGCCGGGGTGAGCAGGGTGCCGAACCGGTCGGCCAGCAGGGACATCTCGTAGCCGACCAGGCCCACGTCGCTGTCACCACCGGACACCACCCCCAGGCAGCTGCCGCCCGCGATGACCGACACCAGCAGGAACCCGCGCCGCATCTCGATCATGATGAGCTTGAGCCCGTCGAAGTCGTAGCGGCGCGAGGCGCTGCGGGCGACGCTGGCCAGGCTGGAGACGATCGCCGCCAGGTGGTCGGCCTCGGCCCGGTTGAGCCCGTCGGAACTCGCGATGAGCAGGCCGTCGGAGGACACCGCGACCGCGTCGCGGACCCCGTCGGTCTGGTGGACGAAGTTGCCCAGCAGCCAGTTCAGTTGGTGCCGGTCGGCAGACGTATCAACGCTCATGGGACTTCTTTCGACCTCGGTGCGGGGGTGGGCGAGGGTCAGGGCCCATCGATGGATTCGGTGCTGCCACGCTGCACGCCGGTGCGGAACGCGGTCAGCCGGGCCCGTACCCCTTCCGGCGAATCGTTGACCGGTGCCGGTCGTTCGGCGGTGCGGGTGGGGGCCGCGCCGCCGGGCGTTCCGGTGCGGGAATTCGCCGTCTTTCGGGTACGCGGACTGCGCTTGCGCAGACCGTTCGCGGTGCGTTCACCGTCGGCCGGCGCGAACCCGTCGGGGTCGACGGCGGACGGCGTCGGCGCCGTCTCCACCCGCGCGATGGCGGAGCCGGCGTTGTCCGCGCCGTTCGGCCGCGCGACGGCGGAGCCGGCGTTGTCCGCGCCGTTCGGCCGCACCCCGGCGTCGGCGGGAGCGCCGGGCACGGTGACGTACTCG
This sequence comes from Krasilnikovia cinnamomea, assembly GCF_004217545.1. Taxonomy (NCBI): domain Bacteria; kingdom Bacillati; phylum Actinomycetota; class Actinomycetes; order Micromonosporales; family Micromonosporaceae; genus Krasilnikovia; species Krasilnikovia cinnamomea. Next base: position 6,661,089 of record NZ_SHKY01000001.1, on the reverse strand, counting down.
ATGGTCTCCGGCCGGATCCGCCGGTCCGCGGGCACCGCCGGCTCGCTGACGGCGGCGCGCGGGGCCGCGGGTTCCGCGGGTGGCGCGAGCGTCAGCACCTGGGTGACGGCCGGGTCGGACGACTCCAGCGCGGGCACCTCCGGCGCGCTCCGCGCGGCCGCCCGCGCGGGCGGCACGGATTGCCCGGGTGGCGGCACGGCGCGCTGGGGCGGCACCGTGCGCCGCGGGGGCGCCGCGACCGCCTGCGGGTCGGCCAGCAGCGACGCCGGCAGCAGGATGCGCGCGGTCACGCCGACCACCGGCGACGGGGCGAGCTGGACGTCGATGCCCATCTCGGTGGCCAGCCGGCCGACCACGTAGTGGCCGAGGAACCGGGTCGGCGCGGTGACGAAGTCGCCCTCGCCGCGCAGCCGCTGGTTGGCCAGTTCGAGGTCGGCGCGGCCCATGCCGATGCCCTGGTCGGTGATGGCGATCAGGTAGTCCTCACCGATGCGGCGACCCTGGACCTCCACGTCGGCGTCCGGCGGGGAGAACGACAGCGCGTTCTCCACCAGCTCCGCCAGCATGTGCATGACGCCCGCCACCACCGAACCGACCACCAGGACGTCGTCGACGCGACGCAGCGCGACGCGCCGGTACTCCTCGACCTCCGCGACGGCGGCGCGGACCACGTCGGCGATCGGCACCGGGTTCGACCACTGCCGGGGACTGGCCGCACCGACCAGCACCAGCAGGCTTTCGGCGTTGCGTCGCATGCGGGTGGCCAGGTGGTCGAGCTCGAACAGGTTCGCCAGCCCGGTCGGGTCGGACTCCTCGCGTTCGAGGCTGGTGATGAAGCCGAGCTGGCGGCGCAGCAGGTTCTGGTTGCGCCGGCCGAGGTTGGCCAGCGACTCGGTGGTGCTGCGGCGCAGCAGCGCCTGCTCGGTGGCTAGCGCGTACGCGGTGGCCTGGACCCGGTCGAACGCGTCGGCGACCGAGCGGATCTCGTCGGTGGCGCCCGCCGGGACGCGGACCGCCGGGGGTGGTTCCTCGCTGTCCCCGGCGGTCACCTTCCGCACCGCCTCGGGCAGCTGCTCCCCGGCCAGCCGGTTCGCCTCGTCCGCCAGCGCCGCCAGCGGCCGCGCGATCGAGCGGGACGCGACGGTGGCCAGGTAGACGGCGCCGGCGAAGCAGAGGACCACGGCGCCGACCAGCACGGCCATGCGGCGGGTGGCCTGGTCCTGCAGGGTCGCGGCGCGGGCCCGGATGACCGAACCGACGTGCTGCTGCAGTTGCCGCATGTCGTCGAGCAGCGTGGTCTGCGACGACCACCAGGACTGCGGGTTGACCTGCAGGTAGCGGCCGTCGCCGGCGCCCAGCGCCACCTGTTCGAAGAAGGCCGCGGTCTGCGCGGCCCCGGTGTTGAGCAGGTAGTCCCGGGCGGTGCGCTGGGTGTCGGTGGCGTAGCGCTGGAAATCGGCCAGCGCGGCGTCCTTGGCCGAGCGCATGGTGACGAACTGGAGGAACTCGGAGTCCTTGAAACCGCTGGCGGAGAAGACCCCGTTGAGGAACGCCCGCTCCTGCGCCTGGCTCTCCTTGGCGTCACCGAGCGCCTCCAGGGCGGAGACGCCGCGCCGCAGGGCCGGGTCGGACGAGCTGTCCAGGCCGTAGTCGACGTTGCGCAGCTCGGCGATCCGGCCGGTGTAGAAGGCGAAGGTGGGTGCCCGGCCGGCGGCGCCCGCGTCGGTGGCGGCCCGGACGCCCGCCAGGCCGTCGAGCTGCCGTACGGCGGCGGCGACGCGGTCCTGCGCCACACCCCCGGAGGCGACCAGCCGCTCCACGTCGGCCCGTTGGTCGTCGACGCGCTTGCGCGCCGGTGCCAGCTCGGGCCGGAAGCCGATGTTGCCGCCGAGCAGGCCCGCGGTCAGACCACGTTCGGTCTGCAACTCCTGCACCAGGTCCTGCACGGCGAGCACCAGCGTGACCGCGCGGGCGGTGGCGGCCGCCGTCCGGTAGTTCTCGACCTGGGCGACCGTGACGACGCCGAGCAGGACCAGGACCGCCACCACGGGCAGGGTGAGGGTACGCACGATCCGCCGGCGGATCGTGCCGCCCGACACCGCGGCGGGCACCGCGGCCGCCGGGGCCGCGGTGTCACCGCCGGACGGCGTGGGATCCGTGTCGTGGCCGGGGCGTCGCGGGGACGGAATTCTCATGACCGGACCGTCCCTCTCCTTTGACCTGGTTGAGGTTCGCGCGGTGCGCCGCTGTCAGACCATAGCGACGAGCCAAACAGAAAGTCCACAATGTACTGCGATATGAACACGGGAATTGTCTTCCGCGACGCTCAACCGGCGGCCGGGATCCAGGACTTCCAGGTCGACTCGTGCTCGTTGACCCACTTCTCCGCGGCCGCGTCGGCACTCATGCCCTGGTTGGTGATGTAATCCGAGACCAGGTTCTGATCGTCGTTCGTCCACTGGAAGTTCTTGATCAACTGGTACGCGGCACCCCCGGTGTCGGCGAATTTCTTGCTGGCGATCTTGTCGAGGGCGTAGTCCGGGTAGTCGCAGGCGACCTTCTTCGGATCGGCGTCACATCCGGTGGTGTAGGCGGGCAGCTTGACCCGTGCGTACTTCTCCCGGGAGAACAGCCACTGCGGCTCGTAGAAGTAGAACAGCAGCGGCTTCTGCTGCGCCGTGGCCTGCTGGGCGGCCTTGATCAGGGCCGCCTCGCTGCCCGAGAAGACGACCTCGTAGTTGAGCTTCAGATTGCTGACCAGGGCCTTGTCGTTGGTGACGAACGACGGGTCGCCGTCGAGCAGCTGCCCCTTGCCCTTGGATTCGGAGGTCTTGAAGAGGTCCGCGTACTTGTTGAGGTTCTTCCAATCCGTGATGTCCGGGTACTTGTCGGCCATCCATTGCGGGACGTACCAGCCGATCACGCCCTTGTTACCGGTCGGTCCGACCTCGACGGCGACCTTCTTCTCCTCGATGTAGGTCTTCTTGAGGTCGTCGTGGCCCCAGTTCTCCAGAATGGCGTCCACCTCGCCGGTCTCGAAGCCCTGCCAGGAGATCTCCTCCTTGAGGTTCTTCTTCTCCACGGTGTAGCCGAGTTTCTTCTCCAGCAGGTATCCGACCACGGCGGCGTTGGCCTCGTAACCGACCCATGGATTCACGGCGAGCTTGACGGTGCCTTTCGCGCCGGAGACGGCCGGGGTCGCGGTACCGGCGTCGGACTTGACGCCGCCGCACCCGGCCAGGGCCAGGCTCAGCGCCGCGCCCACCGTGGCGAGCCGGAACGTCACTGCGTACTTCATCGAGGGGGTCCTTCCGGACGGTGCGGGCCGCCGACGGGCGGCCGGTGCGGGGAGGGGGACAGATGCGGACATCAGGTGGCCGGCCGGGGCGGGCCGGCGTCGATGCGCCGGCCGGCGCCTTGGGTGAGCCGGTCGAGCAGTACACCGAGCAGCACGATGGCGAGACCGGCGGCGAGGCCCTTGCCGAAGTCCTCGCGCTGGGCGAAGCCGGCGACGACGTCGTAGCCCAGCGCGCCGGCGCCGACCAGACCGCCGACGACGACCATCGCGAGGACCATGACGGTGCCCTGGTTGGCGGCCAGCAGCAGGCCGCGGCGGGCCATCGGGAGCTGCACCTTCCACAGCAGCTGCCGTGGGGTGGAGCCGGCGGCGACGGCGGCCTCGACGGCGGTGGGCGCGACGTCGCGGATGCCGCGTTCGACGAGGCGGACCACGGGCGGGACGGCGTAGATGACGGCGGCCACGACGGCGGTGAAGCGGCTGGCGCCGAAGAGCGCCACGGCGGGGAGCAGGTAGACGAACGACGGCATGGTCTGCGCGGCGTCCAGCAGCGGCCGCACGGCCCGGGCGAACCGGTCGTGCCGGGCGCAGCGCACCCCGAGCAGCACGCCGCAGACCATCGTCGCGGCGGTCGCCACCAGCACCGTGGCCAGCGTCTGCATCGCGTGCTGCCACAGCCCCAGCGCCGCCACCCCGGCGGCGGCCAGCGCGGCCGGTGCGGCGGCCCGCAGCCCGCTGGCCAGGGTGCCGAAAACCAGCACCACCAGGACGAACAGCCACCACGGCGTGGTGACCAGCAGGTTCTGCAGGGGATCGAGCAGGCCCGCGCTGACGGCGTTCTTCAGCGCCTCGGTGGCGTCGTACGAATGCAGCTCTACCCATCCGGTCAGCGCGTTGACACCGCCGGCGAACGACAGCCGCCAGCCCGGCGGGAACGCGGCACCCGCCCCGGTCAGCCGGACCCCCATGGTCACCGCGCCCACGGCGCCCAGCGCCGCCAGCGCGACGGCCGCCCGCCGGGCCGCGCGGGGCCGGGCCGGCATCGCCCGGTGCGCCGCACGCGTGGTGATCCGGTCGAGCACCACGGCCAGCACGACAATGGCGAGCCCGGCGTCGAAGGCCCGGCCGACGTCGACGCGTTCCAGGGCCTCGACGATGCTCTGCCCCAGGCCGGGCGCGTCGATCAGGGCGGTGACGACCACCATGGACAGCGCCATCATGATGGTCTGGTTGACCGCCAGCACGATGCTCGGGCGGGCCAGCGGCAGCCGCACCTTGCCGAGCAACTGCCAGCGGGTCGAGCCCAGGGCGGTGGCCGCCTCCACGGTCGTCGCGGACACCTCACCGATGCCGAGGGCGGTGATCCGGATGGTGACCGGCACGGCGTAGATGAGCGTGGCGATGACGGCGGCGGGCTCACCGATCGAGAAGAGCAGGGTCATCGGCGCCAGGTAGGCGAAGGTCGGCATGATCTGCATGGCGTCGAGCACCGGCCGCAGGGTGGCGCCGACCGCGGGGACGCGGGCGCAGAGCATCCCGAGCGGCACCCCGATCAGTACGGCCAGCAGGACGGCGGACAGCGTCAGCGCCAGCGTGTCGACCGTCTCCGGCCACAGTCCCAGCAGGCCGCAGCCGACCAGGCCGGCGACGGCCAGCACCGCCGTACGCCAGCCGGCCAGGACGGCGGCCAGCGCTCCGGCGGCGGTGACCAGGCCGGCCCACCCGAGTGCGGTCAACGCGGCGTGCACGGTGGTGTCGAGCACCGCGACGGCCAGGCGCAGGTAGTTCACCCCGTACAGGAAGACCGGGCTGGTGTCTCGGTGCGCGTCGACCCAGGCGCGCAGGTCGGCGAAGAACCGGAACGCCCACGCGTCGTCCGTGTCGGCCGGAGCGGAGGTGCGCACCGTCAGATAGACCGCGACCGTGGCCAGGATCAGCAGCGGCACCATGATGCGGCGGCGGGGCAACGGCGGCAGCTGGCGCGGCCGGCGGGCAACCGTCGGACGCGCCGCGTCGGTGACCACGGCCACGCGCGGCATGGCGGTGGTCACGGCTTCTCCCTCCGCCGGTCCGGCGCGGGCTCAACGGTCATGCCGGCACCGGCGCCCGGTGGCCGGTGAGTGCCGGCAGGAGCTGCTCCGCGTCGATCACGCCGAGCAGCCGGTCGCCGTCGGCGACCGGCAGCGGCAGGTCGGCCCGCAGCACCCGGGGCACCGCGTCGCGGATCACCGTGTCGGCCGGCAGCGGCTGGTCGCCGACGGCCTCGCCGTCGCGCGACGGGCGCACGATCCACCGCAGGGTGAGCACGTCCGCGCGCGGCACGTCGCGGACGAAGTCGGCGACGTAGGCGTCGGCGGGTGCGCCGACCAGTTCCTGCGGGGTGCCGACCTGCACCAGCGCGCCGTCGCGCATGACCGCGATCCGGTCGCCCAGCGACAGGGCCTCGGCGAGGTCGTGGGTGATGAAGACCAGGGTCTTGCCGACCTCGGCGTGCAGGCGGCGCACCTCGGCCTGCATGTCGCGGCGGATGAGCGGGTCGAGGGCGCTGAACGGCTCGTCGAACAGCAGCACCGCCGGGTCGGTGGCCAGGGCGCGGGCCAGGCCGACCCGCTGCTGCATGCCACCGGAGAGCTGGTCGGGGTAGTGGTGCTCGTGACCGTCGAGACCGACCAGGGCGAGCACGTCGCCGGCGCGCCGGTGGCGTTCGGCCCGGCGCACGCCCTGGATCTCCAGGCCGTAGGCGATGTTGTCGACCACCCGCCGGTGCGGCAGGAGCCCGAAGTGCTGGAAGACCATGGCGACGCGGTGCCGGCGCAGGTCGCGCAGCCGGCGCGGGGTCATCGACAGTACCGATTCACCGTCGACGTGGACCTCGCCGCTGGTCGGCTCGATCAGCCGGGTCAGGCAGCGCACCAGAGTGGACTTTCCGCTGCCGGACAGCCCCATGACGACGAACACCTCGCCGGGGCGTACCTCGAAGCTGACGTCGCGGACGGCGGCCGTGCAGCCGGTCCGGGCGCGCAGCTCCGCCCGGGACAGGTCAGCCAACGGGGAGCCGACGACCCTGTCCGACTGGGGACCGAACACCTTCCACAGATTCTCGACGACGATCTTGGGCGGGCGGGAGGTGCTGGTGACCGTCATGTTCATCCTCAGCGGGAAGCGGTGCGGTGGTCAGCGACGCGGCGATCAGGTCAGCGGCACGCTCGCCGATCATCAGGACAGCGACGACGGGATTGACCGAGGTCATCGTGGGGAACACGGAGGCGTCCGCGACCCGGGCGTTGGTAAGGCCGCGGATGCGCAGTTCGGGGTCGACGACCGCGTGGTCGTCGGCGGCGGCGCCCAGGCGGCACGTGCCCGCCGGGTGGTAGACGGTGTGGTGCGCCGCCCGCCCGTACGCGGACAGCTCCTCGTCGGTGGTCAGCTCCGGTCCCGGGGCGATCTCGCGGGCGATCCAGGATCGGAACGGTTCGGTGGCGGCGACCTCGCGGGCGATGCGCAGCCCGTCCACGATCGTCCGCTCGTCGTGGCCGTCGGGATCGGTGAAGTAGCCGAAGTCCAGTGCCGGTTTCACCGTCGGGTCCGCGCTGGTCAGCCAGAGCCGGCCGGTGCTGCGCGGGCGGGGGACGTTGGGGGTCATGCCGAAGCCGTGCGCCGGGATGTCGTAGCCCAGCCGTGCGGTGTTGGTGGTGAACGGCAGTTGATAGAGGTGGAACATCAGGTCGGGGCGGTCGGCGGCCGGATCGCGGCGCACGAACAGGCCCGCGTCGGAGTCCATCGCGGACTGCGGCGGGATGGGCCGGGTCGCCTCCCACAGGATCAGCGACTCGGGGTGGTCGAGCAGGTGCGCGCCGACGCCGGGCAGGTCGAGGGCCACGTCGATGCCGAGGGCGCGCAGGTCGTCGGCGGGGCCGATGCCGGAGAGCAGCAGCAGGCGCGGGGTGTCGATCGCCCCGGCGCACAGCACGTACTCGGAGGTCGCGGTCAGGGTGCGCGGCTGGCCGTGCCGGTCGCGGACCCGCACCCCGGTGACGGACGCACCGGCGGTGTCCAGGCGGTAGGCCCAGGTCTGCGTCAGCACGGTCAGGTTCGGACGATTCAGGTACGGGTGCAGGTAGGCCACGGACGACGAGGAGCGGATGCCGGTGTCCGGGTGGTAGGCGACCGGGAAGAAGCCGGTGCCGTCCGCGAACGGCGCCGCGTTGAAGTCCTCGTGGACCGGCACGCCCAGCGCGGAGTGGCAGGCGGCCACGAAGTCGGCGGTGAGCGGGTTGCGGTCCGCGGCGGCCACGGGCTGGATCTGGACCGCCAGCCGCCGCCAGTACGGCAGCATCTCGTCGTACGACCAGCCGGCGGCGCCCGCGGCGACCCAGTCCGCGAAGTCGGCGGGCGGCGGCAGGAAGCTGATCATGGTGTTGTGCGACGAGCAGCCGCCGAGCACGCGGGCCCGGGAATGCCGGATGTGGGAATTCCCGCGGGGCTGCGGCACGATCGGATAGTCGTAGTCGAGTTCGGTTTCCAGCAGGTTGAGCCAGTTGCGCAGCCGCAGGACCCGGTCGTCGCCCACATCGGAGGGACCACCCTCGACGAGGCAGACCCGCACCGCCGGATCCGCCGACAGTCGCGCGGCGACGACCGCACCGGCCGTGCCGCCACCGACGACCACCACGTCGTACTCGGATGTTGCCGACGCGCTCAGCTGTCCGCTCCTGCCGCTCGACCCCCTGCGGCGCCCGTGCAATTGCACCGGACCGTCGCCATAGGATCGAGTGGAACCACCACAGTGGTCAATGCCGTGGCCAAGGTTTTACCAGAGCGCAATGACGTTCATCAAAGTCCACGCCGGGGATCGCGTGCCGGCGAAGAATCTGCGGTCGTTCGCGCCGGGCACCGCACGTCGTTCAGCGGCGATCTCCCCGAACGGGTGACATTCCCTGCCCATTGACGGGGATACATATGTTTGACAGAGTGGCCGAGTGGCTGATCCACTGATCCACTCACCCATCGCCCGGGACACCGTCGTCGACACGCTCGTGGCCCGGCTACGCGCCGACGTCCTCGCCGAGCGCTACGCCCCCGGCACCCTGCTGCCCCCGGAGCGGGAACTGGCCGCCGGCTACGGCGTCACCCGTACCTCGCTCAAACACGCGCTCGTCCGCCTCGTCGAGGCCGGCCTGCTGGAGACCCGGCACGGGGTCGGCACCCGGGTGCGCGACTACCGCCGCACCGCCGGTCCCGACCTGCTGCCGTTCCTGGTCACCCTGGACGGACCGAGCTGGCTGGTGGAGATCTTCGCCGCCCGGCGGGAGATCGGCTCGCTCATCGCGGCCCGGGCGGCCGAACAGGCCGGCGACGCCGACCGGGCGCGGCTGCTCGCGCTGCGCGACGAGATCGCCGCCGCCCCCGGCGGCGACCCCGCGCAGCTCGCCGAGGCCGAAGTGCACCGCGCGCTGGCCGCGGCCTCCGGCAACCGGGTGTACGAGCTGCTCGTCAACTCCCTGCTGCGCGCCTACGACGACGTGCGGCACCTGTTCGCCGCTCCGTTCGCCGACCCGGCGGCGGCCGCGCGGCGGATCACCCCGCTGGTCGAGGCGGTCCTGGCCGGCAACCCCACGGCCGCCTCCGCCTACGCGGACGCCTACTACCTGTGCACCGAACGACTCATGCTGGGAGGCGACAGTGATCACCACGATGCGCGAGACGATGACCGGCAAGGTACGGCTGACCGGTGAAAGCGGTGAACGACCGATCCGCATGACGCTGCGCGTCACCGTGCCCGGCGCGCTGCACCCGCTCACCGATCTGCGCGCCGCGGCCACCGGCCGGGTCGAGGTGCCGGGCTTCGCCGACGACCCGGCGGCCGCGGGCACCATGGACATCGCGCCGATCCGGGGTAACCGGATCGGGTACCGGCTGGGCTTCACCGCCCACGACGGGCGGCGGCTGTGGCTCGACGGCGCGAAGGCGGTGACCGTACGCCGGCCGCTGGCCAGCATGACCCGGCTGCCCGCCCGGCTGGTGGACGCCACCGGAGCCGTGGTGGGCGAGGCCCGGCTCGTGTTCCACCTGCGCAGCGAGCTGCTGCCGTTCCTGCTGAGCATGCGGATGCGCCGGACCCGGCAGCCGTGGCCGGCCGCGCCGACATCCCGCGACGGTCGCTCCGTCGAGACCGGCGGGCTGCTGCGGTCGCGGTGGCGCGGGCAGCCCGGACGGCTGGAGGTCTGGTACACGACCCTCACCGACCCGGCCACCGGCACCGGCGTGTGGCTGCACCACGAGCTCGTCGCCCCGACCGACGGCTCCCCCGCCCGGGCACACGGCTGGGCCGCCGTCTTCCCACCCGCCGCCGCGCCGACCTGGGCCCGCTTCGGTCCCGACCCGTGGCCCGCCGAACACCCGGCCGACGGATACGCCGCGGGCGCGGTCAGCGCCACCTCGGACGAGCTGACCGGCACGGCCGGTGACCTGCGCTGGCGGCTCAAGGTCTCCGGCGGCGCGGCGCCGCTGTTCACGTTCCCCCGCTGGGCCTGGCACCGCGAGCTGCTGCCCGCCGCGCAGGTCGTGGCGGTCCCGGCCGCGCGGTTCACCGGCACGATCCGGGTCGGTGACCGGGAACTGGCGCTCACCGACGCGCCCGGCAACACCGCCCGCATCTACGGCCACGGCAACGCCCGCCGGTGGGCCTGGCTGCACGCCGACCTGGGCGACGGCGACGTGTGCGAGGTGGTGGCCGCGGTCTCCACCCGCCCGGGTCTGAACCGGCTGGCGCCGCTGCCGTTCGTACGGCTGCGCGTCGACGGCGAGGAGTTCCCGTCCGGCGATCCGCTGCTGGCCGCGCTGCGCTTCCGCGCCCGGCTCGGCCGTCCCCGGTGGACGGTCACCGGCCGCGACGGCGACCGGCGCCTCACCGTCGAGGTGACCATGCCGCCGGAACGCACCCTCGCCGTGCCGTACACCGACCCGGACGGCGCCCCGGCGGTGTGCCACAACTGCGAGGTCGCCGACGCCGTGGTCCGGCTGGAACGGCGCGGCCCCGACGGCTGGCGCGAGCAGCGGCGCTGGGCACTGCACGGGACCGCCCACGCCGAGGTGGGTGAGCGTGACTGAGCGCCTCGCGGCGGCCGCCGCCACCCTGCTCGGCCTCGACCTCGACGAGGGCCGCCGGGTCGCCGCCGAGCTGACCCACCTGGCCGCGGCGTTCCCGCTGCCGGCACGGCTCGGGCTCGGTGCCGCGGGCGGCGGACTGGACGTGGCGGCGCGGCTGCTGGCCGGTGGGCCGCTGGCCCGGCTCGACCAGCCCACCCGGGAGGCGGTCTGCACCACCCTCGCCCACCGGCCCGCCGGCCGGGCCCTGGTCGAGGCGCTGAAGGTCCCGCTGCTGCTGGCCGCCGCGGCCGCCGGCCCGAACGGCGGTCCGGGCGGCGGCCCGGGCGGCGGCCCGGGTGTCCGGTCGACCGTGGGCGACCTCGCAGCGCCGGACCCCGAGCTGAGCTGCGTCGCGGTGGACGACTGGCCGCACCGCAGTCGCACCGACGCCGTCGTGATCGGTTCCGGCGCGGGCGGGGCGATGGCCGCCCGCGAACTGGCCCGGGCCGGTCTGTCGGTGGTGGTGCTGGAGGAGGGGCGCCGGTTCACCGCGGCCGAGTTCCGGAACCGGCGCCCCGCCGACCGCTTCGTCGACCTGTACCGCGACGGCGGCGCGACGATGGCGCTGGGCAACCCGCCGGTGCTGCTGCCGGCCGGGCGCGGGGTCGGCGGCACCACACTGGTCAATTCCGGCACCTGCTACCGCACCCCGGACCGGGTGCTGCGGCGCTGGCGGGACGTACACGGATTGGCGCTGGCCGACCCGGAGGAGTTCGGGCCGCTGCTGGACGAAGTGGAACGCACCCTGCGGGTCGCCGCCCAGCCGGTCGACGTGCTGGGCCGCAACGGCGAGCTGGCGCTGGCCGGCGCCGCGGCGCTCGGCTGGCGGGCCGCCCCGCTGCGCCGCAACGCCCCCGGCTGCGCCGGATCCTGCCAGTGCGCGGTCGGCTGCCCCCGCAACGCCAAGAACGGCGTCCACCTCAACGCGCTGCCGCAGGCGTGCGCCGCGGGCGCGGTCGTGGTGACCGGGGCCCGGGTGGACCGGGTGGTCACCGCGCGCGGCCGCGCCGTCGGGGTGCGCTTCGGCCGCCGGCTGCTGGCCGCGCCGATCGTCGTGCTGGCGGCCGGGGCGATCGAGACGCCGCGGCTGCTGTTCCGCTCCGGGCTGGGCCGGCACCCGGGCACCGGCCGGGGCCTCGCGGTGCACCCGACGGTCAGCGTGGCGGGCCGGTTCGCCGAACCCGTCGTCGCCTGGCGTGGGGTGCTGCAGAGCGTCGGCGTCGAGGAACTGCACGACGACGGTGTGCTCATCGAGGCCACCGCCGGACCGCCGGGGCTGGTGTCGTTCGTGCCGCCGGGCATCGGGCGGGCGCTGCGGGCGGAACTCGCGAACGCGGACCGGCTGGCCACGGTCGGCGCGATGATCGCCGACCAGCCGGGTGGCCGGGTCGGCACCCGCCTTGTGCGGTACCGGCTCGCCCGCAGCGACGCCGACCGGCTGCGGCTGGCCATCATGGCGATCGGGCGGTTGCTGTTCGCGGCCGGGGCGCAGGAGGTCCTCACGGGACTCCCCCACCGCCCCTACGCGCGCGACGTGATCGAGCTGCGCGCGGCGGTCGCCACCGCCGACATCCGGCAGCTGCACATGGCGGCGTTCCATCCGACCGGCAGCGCGGCCATGGGCGCCGACCCGCAGCAGGCGCCGGTCGGCCCGGACGGGCGGCTGCGCGGGGTGGACGGCGTCTGGGTGGACGGCGTCTGGGTGGCCGACGCCTCGGCGCTGCCGAGCTGCCCCGAGGTCAACCCGCAGCTGAGCATCATGGCCGTCGCCCTGGCGGTGGGGCGGGCCGCGGCGGCCCGATGAGCCGCGTCGCGCGCCAGCGGCGACTCCCACCGCCGGACCCGGCGCGGGGCCGCGAACCGGCCGCCCGTCACAGCGCGGCCTCGGCGGGGGCGCGCCGGGCGGGGCCCGCCACCGCGTACGCGGCCAGCCCGCCGGCCGCCAGCAGCAGCGCGGTCACGCCCGCGGCCCGGTTGTCGGGGGCCTGGGACTGCCACGTCAGGATCTGTCCCGTGACCCGTTCCGGCATCGGGAAGACGATCGCGGCCAGCGTCCAGCCGAGCGGCGGCAGCCACGACCGGGCCGTACCGATCGTGGCCGCCGCCAGGGCGGTGAGGCCGAGCAGTCCGGCCGCGTCGCGGACCACGAGCCCCGCCGGGCCGAACCGGGCGCCGGTGGACAGGGTCGCCAGCAGCGGCACCGCCACGACCGCCAGCGCGACCAGCAGGTGGGCGGCCCGCCACCGGGACCAGGCCAGCGCGCCGGTGCGCTCCAGCGCGTCGTCGGGCCCGCCGAGGGTGGCCGTCACCGCCGCGACCAGCAACAGCACGGTCAGGATGACCATGGGCACGCCCACATCGCGGCTGTCGGAGCAGACCGTCCACAGCAGCCAGCTCAGCGCCGCACAGCCACCGGCGGCGGCCAGGGCCGCCGGTGCGCGCCGGGAACGCAGGTAGAGGCCCAGCCACCTCATCGCGACCCGCCGTTCAGCAGGCCGTCGGTGTCGGCGCAGGTCATCGCGGCCTTGCGGACCGCCGCCACCCGCGCCGCCGCCTCCGCCTCGGGGAGTCGCCGCAGCCCCTGCCAGAGCGTGACGGCCCGAGGATGGTATTCGGCCGGTTCCTCGGGCTCCGCGACCGGTTCGCGGCCGGTCAGCCAGGACACCGCCGCCCGGATGACCGGGGTGTCATGCCCGCCGGGGCACGAGTAGTTCAGGCCCACGAACCCGTTCAGGATCCGGCGCAGGACGTCGTCGCCGGCGGCGAGATGCCCGTCGCTGCCGAAGTGGACCGGGATCGGCACGATGTCGGGGCCCGGGGGCGGCGGCGGGTCGCCGAAGTACGTGGTGAGGTCCTCCTGGGCGCTGGTCGGCGCGTCCGGCAACTTCGCCAGCGTCGTCAGGGCCCGCTGGGCGAGCGGGACCACCTCGGGCAGCAGCGCCTCGTGGACCCGGCTGACGCACACCCGGGGGGTGCCCGGCCTGCACACCAGTTCCTGGGCCGCCGGGTCGACCGGGTTGCGGGGGAAGTCGGCGCCGCGCGGGATCACCAGCAGGCCGAGGCCGGCGCCGAGCGCCAGGGGCAGCAGCGCCACCAGGCGGGCCCGCCGGTTGCCGGCCGCGACCAGGAGCCCGCCCGCCACGGCCAGCGCCGCCAGCCAGATCGCCTGGGCGGCGCTGACCCGGCCGTCGACCGTCTGGTAGTCGGTGTACTGGCCCATGCCGTACATCGGGGAGAACAGCATCGTCAGCCACTCCCGGTCCCGGAACAGCGCGGGAATCGTCAGCAGCAGCCCCATGCCCGCCACCGCCGCCGCCGGGGCGGTGAACGGGGACGGCAGCAGGCGCCCCAGCGCGAGGCCGAGCCAGGCCGCCGCCACCAGCGAGACCACCCCGACCGCCGCGACGGCGAAACTCGCCGCGGGCAGGTAGCTGGCCGTGTCGATGATCCACGGCACGGCCACCGCCGCGGCCGCCAGGTAGCCGCCCGCCGCCGCGATGGCCAGCGCACCCAGCACGGGCAGGGCCCGCAGGGCGGGCGGTCGGGCGGTGCTGGCGAACAGCTCCGCCACGTTCGCGCGGTGCTCGCGGCGCGCCTGCCACGCGCCGGCCGCCAGCGCCGACGGCCACAGCAGCACCAGGTACTGCCGCTGCGTCATGGCCAGCGCCATCCAGCCGGCGGACCAGCGTTGCGGGGCGGCGTACAGCAGCACGGCGCCGCCCAGCAGCAGAGTCAGTACGGCGCCGAACGCGACGGAGCGGCGCAACTCGATGCGCAGTACGCGGCTCATCGGGTGGCCTGCCCGCGGTGGCGGCGCAGCAGCGCCGAGTAGCCGCGCTCGGCCGGGCTGTCGCCGGGATCCTCCGCCCCGCCCTGGGCGATGAGCTCGGCGGGGCTGCCCTGGAAGAGCCGCCGCCCGTCGCAGAGCAGGATGACCTCGGCGCAGGCGGCCACCACGTCCTCGACGAGGTGGGTGGAGACCAGCACACAGCTGTCGACGCCCACGGTCCGCAGCAGTTCCCGGAAGTCGAGCCGCTGCTCCGGGTCGAGACCGACGGTGGGCTCGTCGAGCAGCACGATCTCGGGGTCGTTCACGATGGCCTGCGCGATGCCGGCGCGCCGCAGCATGCCGCCGGAGAGCGTCTTCATCCGGGCGTCGGCCTTGGCGGTGAGCCCGACCCGCTCGATGGCCCGCTGCACCGCGCCGGGCACCGCGGCCTTGGGCATCTCCTTGAGCCACGCCATGTACTCGACGAACTCGCGCACCGTGAACCGCGGGTAGAACCCGAACTGCTGGGGCAGGTAACCCAGTCCACGCCGGACCTGGCGCAGGTCGGCGTGGCCGTCGGCGCGCTGACCGCGCAGGGTGAGCCGGCCCCCGGCCGGTTTCACGACGGTGGCCAGCGCCCGCATCAGCGTGGTCTTGCCCGCCCCGTTGGGGCCGAGCAGGCCGTGCACCCCGACGCCGAGGGCCAGGTCGAGCCCGTCGACGGCGAGGTGCCGTCCGGCGCGTACCCGCAGGCCTTCGGCGTGGACCGGCCAGGGATGGGTGGTGGGGGCCGTTTCGGCCGCAGTCACCGTACGCATCATCATCAATCCCTACAAAAGGCGCGCCGGACCGGCGGGCACGCACCACGGACAAGGGTCAGTTGCGGCTGGACAGTCGCCGAAAGCCGTCGGCGCGGGTGGCGGCGAAACCGGCCAGGGCGACGGTCCCCAGCGCCCACACCACGGCGCTGCCCGGCGCCAGCAGCACCGGCAGCCTCGTGGCGGCCAGGCTGGGCAGCACGACCGCGAGCGCCCACACCGCGGCCAGCCCCACCGCCGCCCGGCGCACGCCGACGACGGTGCCGAGGGCGAGGGCGGCGGCGGTGAACGCGAGGCAGGGCAGCAGCACCAGCGCCAGCGCGGTCCCGGTGTGCGCACCGGCCAGCGCCAGCACCGGCACCACCACGGCCAGGACCGTCAGGGTGCGCCGCAGCAGCATCGTCGCGCCGGCGGCGGGTGTGCCCGCGACCAGTTCCCAGGCCGGGTCGTGGCGCCGGCTCCAGGCGACGGCGACCCCGGGCAGCGGCGCCACCGGCGCCAGCAGGAGCACCAGCGACGGCAGACCGGGCCGCAGCGAGTCGAGCAGCGCGGCGCAGCCGAGCACCGACACCGTCATGGTGAGCCACGGCAGCAGCGTCCAGACCAGCCAGCGGCGCCGCACCGCCGACCAGGGCCGGGGCCGCCGGACCGGGGCGGGACCGGCGGCGATGTCGCGGTCCAGGCCGACCGCGACCCGTTCGAGCAGGGCCCGGGTGTCGTCGGTGGCGCACCCGGCCAGCCGGGCCCGGCAGTCCGCGCAGGTCTCCAGGTGGACCTCGATCGACCAGACGGTGGCCTCGTCGAGGCCGTCGCCGTCGCCGGCGTAGCGGGCGAGCACAGGCAGGCCGGGGTGGGTGGTCATGACAGCGCCTCCCGCAGCGCGATCCGGGCCCGCCGGGCGCGGGCCTTCACCGTGCCCTCGGGCACGCTGAGCAGTACCGAGGTCTCCCGGACGGAGAGCCCGTCGAGGACCATCGCCCGCAGCACCTGCCGCAGTTCCGGCGGCAGGACCAGCAGCGCCTGCTCCAGCTCCTGGCCGACGCGCCCGGCCATGACCTCGTCCTCGGCGGCCGGCGCGGTCGTCTCGGCCAGCGGCACGGGTGGCACCTGCGCCTGCCGGGCGCGGCGGCGGAACGCGTCGACCAGCCGGTTGGCGGCGATCGTCCAGAGCCAGCCCACCGCGCTGCCCGACGCGGCCGACCCGGCGAAGCTCCCCGCCGCCCGCCAGACCGCCAGGTACGTCTCCTGCAGCACGTCGGCGACCACGTCCTCGTCGGCGCACCGGCGGCGCAGCCGCACCACCAGCCACGGCGACGTACGCCGGTACAACTCCTCGAACGCCCGCCGGTCGCCGGCGGCCGTGCGGCGCACGAGTGCCTCCTCGTCGACCGCGTCCAGGCTCCGCTTCACACCGGGTAAGACGAACCGTTCTCGCCCCCGGTTGTCGAAAACGTGTGACTCAGGCCACATCTAGTACGGCCCACCCCGGCCGCCGCCGCAGCGCGGACCGTTTGGCAGCCTCGTTCCGGCCGAAAGGAGGAGGCGCAACCCGCAGGCAACCGTCCGTGACCAGGCCACGCACCCCCGCCCCTCGAATCTCGAACCCGTGACCGGCTGAGACCCAGCCACACCGACCGGGGGAGAGAATCATGAGCCGCACAACGGTACGCACCGCCATCACCACCGCCCTGGCCAGCCTGGCCACCGCCAGCGCCGCCCTCATCGGTGCCGCCGCCCTGGCCACCCCCGCGCAGGCCGCCACGGTCACCACCTCGACCCTGCAGACCCAGCTGGTCAACTACACCAACGCCACCCGCGCCCGCGCCGGCTGCAAGCCGCTGCGCGTCGACTCCCGCCTGCTGCTGGCCGCCCGCGGCCACTCCGCCTACCAGGCCCGCACCCGCAAGATGAGCCACATCGGCTCCGGCGGCTCCACGTTCGTCACCCGCGCCCACCGCGCCGGCTACGCCTGGCCCATGAGCGAGAACGTCGCCTACGGCTACCCCACCGCCTCCCAGACCATGAAGGCCTGGATGGCCAGCCCCGGCCACCGCGCCAACATCCTCGACTGCCGCGCCAAGGCCTTCGCCGTCGGCGTCTACCGGGCCACCAACGGCACCCCCTACTACACCCAGGAATTCGGCTGGCGCTGAACCAACCGCGTGAACGACCCGGCCGGGACGCCCCGGCCGGGTTTTTCACGTACGGGGCGGGTTCAGCGGAACGGTTCCACGAGGGCGAAGGTCTGCTCGGGATCCTGGACGTGCGCGCTGTGCCCCACCCCGGCCAGTGTGGCCGTCACGACGTCCAGGGCGGCCAGCTGCTCGTCGGTGTTCATCGGATCGTCCACGCCCCGGGCCAGGACCACCGGGGCCGGGCAACCGGCCAGCAGCCGCGGCATGTCGGGCCGGCCCACGCCGAAGGCCGCGGGGTCCAGCGCCAGGCTCCACGAGTCGTCGCGCCGTACGAGTCCGGCGTCCACGGCCGGGTCGTCCACGGCCAGCAGGCCGTCGAGGCCGGCCACGCGCAGGTAGCGGGCGGCGGCCTCGGCTCGCGTCGGGTACCACGACCGGGGACGTTCGGCCATGGCGCGCGCCCGGCGCAGATCCTCGTCGCTCCACACGACCTTGATGCCGAGTCCGGCGACGCCGCGGACGGCGGTGGGGTGGTGGGCGGCCAGCGCGAGGGCCACCACCCCGCCCAGCGAGTGCCCGAGCAGGACGGTCGGTGCGTCCGCAGGGATCAGCCCGGCAAGGGCCTCGGCGAAACCGTCGAAGGTGTACCGGGCCAGCGGCGCCGAACCGCCGTGACCGGGCAGGTCGGGGGCGATCCAGGCGCCCGGCCAGCGCCGCTCGAGCAGCCCCGGCCACCCGCTCCACACGTCGGCGGTCGCACCCAGGCCGTGCAGCAACACCAGCACGGGACCGCCGGTGCCACCCCGGAGAACCCGCAGATCAGCCGCCATGCCCGGCAGTCTGCCACAGGCCGGGGCGGGCACGGACGGGCGGCGGATACCGTACGGGTGTCGGTCGGCACGAGGAGCGGGAATGCGTCTGCACGTCGGGTGCGCGATGTGGAATCTGAAGTCGTGGCACGGACGGTTCCTGCCGCACCGGCTCGCGGCGCCCGAACGCCTGCGCCACTACGCCGCCTGGTGCAACGCGGTCGAGGGGAACACGACCTTCTACGCCACGCCCGCCCCCGAGGCGGTGGCGTCCTGGGCGGAGCAGACCGGTCCGGACTTCCGGTTCGTCCTCAAGCTGCCGAGGGTGCTCACCCACGAGCGCCGGCTCGTGGGCGCGGACGCCGAGCTCGGCGCCTTCCTCGACGCCGTCGCGCCGCTCGGCCCCCGGGCGCACGCCCTCTGGGTGCAGCTGCCCGGCTCGTTCACCCCGGCCGACACGGCGACGCTGGCCCGCTTCCTGCGTACGCTGCCCCGCACGCACCGGTATGCCGTGGAGGTCCGGCACCCGGGTTTCTTCACCGACGCCCGCGCGGCGCGACAGCTGGAGGACGCGCTGGCGCCCGTGGCGGCGGAATGGGTCCCGTTCGACACCACGGCGTTCTTCGCGAGCCCGCCGACCAGCGACGCGGAACGCGAGGCGTGGACCAACAAGCCGCGCATGCCGCTGCGCACCCGCGCGCTGACCGACCGGCCGATCGTGCGCTACCTGGGCCGCGACGACACCGCGCGCACCGTCGAGGGCTGGCAGCCCTGGGTCGCCGTCGTCGCCGGCTGGCTGGCGGAGGGCCGTTCGCCGACGGTGTTCCTGCACACCCCGGACAACGCCGACGCGCCGGCCCTCGCCCGCCAATTCCACGACGAGGTCCGGGCGCGGGTGTCCGGGCTGGATCCGCTGCCCGACCCGTCGCCGACGGAACCGGCGACCCTGTTCTGAACCGGTACCGGTGCGGTGTTTCCGCCCCGGCACCGGTGTGGTCAGAAGCGGACCTTGGCCAGCTGGGTCGCCTGGGCGACCAGCCGGCCGCGGCTGTCCCAGACCTCGCAGACCTCGTCCACCAGGCCGTCCTCGACGAGCCGGGCGACCTGCCGCACCCGCAACGGCCCGGGCGCCGGAACGGCCCGTACGTAGACCGTCAGCTCCAGCGTCGGCACCCAGCCGACGCTGCCGATGGCGAACGTGGCCGGCGGGAACGAGTCGGCGACGAACAGCAACGAGATCGGGTCCGGCTCCATCCCGTCGATGAAGCGCAGCCAGCCCCGCAGCTCGGCCCGCTCACTCGGCTGGCCGAACGCGAAACCCAGCACGGCCGGGTCCAGCCGCTGCTCGACCACCTCCATCAGGTTCACCTTGACGCCGGAGCCCGGCGGCTCGACCGGGATCACCGGGCAGTCGTCCTCGGGCGGCAACGGCACAGCGGGGCTGTTGGCCCAGCGGGGCTCCGCGTCCGGGTCCAGCCGCCCGAGGGTGAACAGCGCCTCCACGCAGGCCTGGCCGCCCTGCACCAGGCGGGCACGCAGCTGGCTGGCCGATCGGCCGGTGCGCAGCGTGGTGACCTCCACCACCGCCGGACCGACCGTCGGCGCGGCCAGGTAGGTGGCGCTGGCGGCGAGCGGATGCGGGTGCCGCCCGGCCGGGTCGGCGCTGGTCGCGGCGCGGGCGAGCACGGACAGCAGGTAGCCGCCGTTGGGCTTGTCGCCGATCGTCCACTGCGGGTCGAGCTCGACCTCGAAGCTCGCGCCATCGCTGCGGACGGCCACCTTGGTGGCGTCGATGAAGCCGGCCAACACGGCCCCCTTTCCGGGACGTCAGATCGCGAGGATCGCACGTGGGTACGACACCCGCGATGATCACCGTCACGCTGGGGCAATCCGCCCGTGCGGACGTAACATGCGCGACCCGGCGCCGGGGCGGGCCACTCGCTGGCCGCGGCTGACCCGCGTCACGGTCGCGGCGTCAGCAGCCGACCGGCTCCGGCTGGAGGAACAGTTCGGCCAGCCACTGCGGCACCTCGTCGACCGGTTTGCCCGTCGACAACGCGACGATGGTGTAGGTCAGCGTGCCATCGGAGTGCAGCACCGACCGGTCCGCGCTGCGGATGTCGAACCGCACGGCCAGTTGCGCGCCGTCCAGCCGCTCGGAGAACGACGAGATGTGCAGCGTCGCCAGGCCGGTGATGGGACGCCGGTACGTGATCTCGGACTTCCGCAGATAGAACGCGTACCCGCGCCGGATGATCTCCGCGCTGGACACGGGCATCCGCTCGTCCAGGAACCGCAGCCGGGTCGTCGCGACATAGTCGACGTAGTTCTTGGCGTTGACGTGCCCGTACGCGTCCAGATCGCTGAACCGGACGTCGATCGTGCCGTCGTAGATGACCGGTGTGGTGGGGGTGGGCGCGCTCTGATCCATGGGCGTTGATCGTAACGACGCCCGGCAACCGGTGATCTTGGCGGTCAGGACAGCAGCAGCGTAACGGCCAGCGCGGCCAGCAGGGAGTCGACGCGGTCCAACAGTCCGCCGGAACCGGGCAGCCAGCCGGCGGCGTCCTTGACCCCGGCACCGCGCTTGATCATCGACTCGAACAGGTCACCCAGCGGAGCGCCGACCGCGACGGCGGCCACGAGACCGGCGACCAGCGGCGTCGGCAGGTCGCGCGCGAAGACGCCGAAGGCGGCCAGGACGCCGACGGCCACGGCCGCGCCGACGACCGTGCCGCTCCAGCGTTTCGCCGGGGACAGCAGGGACAAGCGCGGGCCGCCGAACCGACGGCCGGCCAGGTAGGCGGCGATGTCGCCGATCGAGACCGCGGCGAAGAGCACCAGCGCGGCGGCGCCCAACGGCACCACGGCCGCCAGCGGGGCGAGCCAGACCAGGCCCAGCACGCCGGACCCCGCCCGGCGCAGGCCGCCCGTGGCGTCCCCGGCCAGCAGCGGTACGACCCCGACCAGCACCGCGCCCGCGCCGACGGCGCGCAGGACATGGTCCGGGGCGAGCCACACCGTGCCGATCACCGCGACCAGGGCGGTGGCCAGCGCGGCCCGGTCCGGCCATGGCGCCCGCACGAGGGCGCCGTACTCGAGGGCGGCGATGACGGCGGCCACCGCCGCGAGCGCGGCCGCCCCGGGCGCCCCCAGCCAGAACGCGCCGGTGACCAGCGGCATCCCGATCGCCCAGGCGCACCACCGCTGGATCATCTCCCGCCGCCGGGACACGACGACCGCGATCCCGCCGACGGCGAGCGCCCCG
This sequence comes from Krasilnikovia cinnamomea, assembly GCF_004217545.1. NCBI lineage: Bacteria > Bacillati > Actinomycetota > Actinomycetes > Micromonosporales > Micromonosporaceae > Krasilnikovia > Krasilnikovia cinnamomea. Next base: position 6,639,843 of record NZ_SHKY01000001.1, on the reverse strand, counting down.
GCCAGGTAGGGCACCAGGGCATCGACCGTGATCATCGGGCCGCCGGGCCCGCCACCCGGTTGTCCGCCGCGGTGGCGGGCGAGCACCTGCCGTCGCGGCGGGGCGCGGCGGCGTCGCGGGAGACCGCGAGGCCGGGCGGCACGACACCGGCACCCGGCGCCGCGAGCGCGGCCTGGTAGGCGGCGACGATCCGGGCGTTGGCCGCCGGGTCCTTGACGGCGATCCGGATGGTCCGGCCCTGGAACGCCGGTGACATGGGCGACAGGTCCCGCAGGTACACGTCGTCGCGGCGGCAGCGGGCGACCACCTCGGCCGCGCTCGGGCCCTGCGCCGGGAGCGTGACCAGCAGGAAGTTGGCCACGGCCGGCTCGACGCGGGCGGCCGGGTCCACCGCGCGCAGGCTCGCCGCCAGTTCGGCGCGCAGCACCGCGGTCTGCGCCCAGCGCGCCGCGTAGTACGCCGGGTCGCGCAGCGCCGCCACCGCCGCCAACTGCGCGGGCAGGCTGACCGCCCACGGCGGCGTCCACCGGCGCAGCGCCGCCGCGGTGGTCTCGTCGCTGGTGAGGTACGCCACCCGCATGCCCGACAGGGCGTACATCTTGGACATCGACGTGCAGACGACGATGTTGGAGCGCTCGGCGGCCAGGGGTGCCAGCGACTGGTCCAGGCCGGCGTAGCCCACGTACGCCTCATCGATCCACAGCCGGGTACGCGCCGGGACCCGCGCGATCAGGTCCCGCATCACCTCCAGTGGCAGCCGCCCGCCGGTGGGATTGTTGGGATTCACCACCACCGCCAGGTCGTAGGCGCCGCCGGCCAGCGCCCCGGCGAGCCGGTCGACGTCGATGCGCCACCCGTCGGCGGGGCCGATCGGCAGGCGGTCCACCCGGCAGCCGATCACCTCGGTGGTGACGTGGGCGTACTCGCCGTACGTGGGATCGATGAGCAGCACCCGGCTGGCCGGGGTGAGCCACTCGCGGAAGGCCCGGAAGATGAGGTCGGAGGAGCCCGCGCCGAGGGTGAGCGCGCCGGTGGGCACGCCGCGCGCCGCCGCGATCTCGGCGCGCAGGCCGTCCGCGGCGACCGGCGGGGAGGTACGGGCGTGCCAGCCCGGATCCTCGGCCAGCACGTCGAGCACCCCGGGCGCGGGCGGGAACCACGCGTCGAGCACGTCGGCCGCGACGACCTCCCGGCGGCGGTGCAGGCGGCGGAAGTCGGCGCCGATGCCGTCGAACGAGGCTCCGCCGTGGGCGCAGCCGTCCGCGCCGGGGTGCACCGGCATGTCGAGCCGCCAGTCCAGGTCGGCGCCGAGGCGGGCCAGCACGGGGCCGTACCGTTGCCGCGCCCGGGTCGCCAGCGCGTCCACTCTCGCCGACATCACCTCGAAGGTGACCGCGCCGGACACCACGGTGTGACCGGTCGGGCGCAGGCCGGCGGCCCGGTACATGTCGGCCAGGTCGGTGCGGCCCATCGCCAGCACCTGGCGCCCGCCACGGGACTGCACCCAGCGCAGCGCCGCGTACATCAGCAGGGAGGCGACCGCGGTGCCGCGCCACGGCGCGGCCACGGTCAGGATGCGGATCTCGAACGCGTCGGCCGCGTCGAGCGCGGGCAGCTCGGCGCGGGAGAGGTACTTGTCCAGAGACCACTGGCCGACCCACGGCGGCGTGATGCTGACGAAGCCGGCGGGGGTCCCGCCCGACGTGGCGACCAGGTAGACCACGCCGCGCTCGTCGAGGGCGTCGCTGAGCCGGCCCGCCGGGACGACGGCGTGCTGGCCCAGCTCCTGGGCGTACACCTCGTGCCGGAGGCGGTGGATCCAGTCCCGGTCCGCCGGGGTGCCCAGCCGCAATCCAAGCCTCGCCGCAACCACTGTGGATTCTCCCTCGCCTCGGTCCGGGACCGCCGGCGGCAAGATCCGCCGGGGGTGTCGCGGCGAAACCCTACGCGGCGGCGCGCCGGGCCCGGACCGTTCGGCGTACTCGCTGGTGGTTGAGTACGCGTACTCAACATCGCGGGCACGCAGGGGTGGGCGCCGCGTACCGCCCGGGTGGACGGTACGCGGCGCCGTGTGCGTGGTGGGTGGCTCTCAGTACGGCAGGTTGGCGTCGGTGAAGAGGTGGATGTTGACGAGGGTGTTCGTGCCGTTGTTGTTGGTCGCGCAGACGGTGTAGGTGCCGGGACCCGGGAAGGTGCCGTAGGAGGAGCGGCCCTCCCAGGCGAACGCGCTGGTGGTGCCGGTCGGCGAGCCGTAGACGACTACGCCGTTGCGCTGCACCTTGAACCTGGCGCCCTGGTTGGTGGCCTGGCCGTCGGCGCGCACCTGGTAGCTGGCGTACAGGCTCAGGCACCGCTGCTGGCCCGGCAGCAGCGTGCCGCCCCAGCCGGTGGCGGATGCGTACGCGGCGCCGGGCAGCGCGATCAGCGCGAGGGCGGAGGCACCGGCGATGCCGGCGGCGAGCGCGGTGCGGCGGGTGCGGTGGCCGGCGGTGCTGCGGGACGTCGTGTGGCGGATCATCGTGGAACGCTCCTCGGGTCTTGGCGGTGCTCGTTCTGACGCAAATGACCGTATGGCTGACCAATAGCCACAAAACAGACCATTCCCCGCCCGATAACCGCTCACTTTGCGCTCACCCCGATCCCCCTTTTGACCGTTTCGTCTTCCAAAGTCCGGTGGAGCGGACGAGACTGGAGGCCGTGAGCATCCGGTTCGCCGACCAGGTCGCCGCGGCCCGCCGCCAGGACTTCGTCGGCCGCACCGCGGAGCTGGCCGGGTTCGGGCGGTTGCTGGGCGCCGACGGCGGCGCGCTGGTCTGGGTGCACGGGCCCGGCGGGGTGGGCAAGACCTCGCTGCTGCACCAGTTCGCGGGCCTGGCGGAACAGGCCGGACGACCGGTGCGCTGGCTCGATGACGCGGCCGTCGAGGGCGAACGGCTCGTCGTACTATCCGACGGCGAGCCCGCGACGGAGGTGCTGGCGGCGCTGCCCGCCGACGCCGTGGTGGCCGTGGCCAGCCGGTCGGAGCCGCCGCTGCGCTACCGCACCGACCCGGGATGGCGCAGCATGCTGCACCCGATGCCGCTGGCCAACCTGGGACCGGACGAGAGCCGGCAGTTGCTCGCCCGGCGCCATGTACCCGAAGCGGCGCACGCCGACGCGCTCGCCTTCACCCACGGCCACCCGCTGGCCCTGGCGCTGATCGCCGACGTGCACGCCCAGGGCCGCGGCCCCACCCCCGCGGCGGGCCCGGAGGTGGTGGCCACCCTGCTGACCGCGCTCGTCGACGCGGTGCCCGGCCCGTCACACCGGATGGCGCTCGACGCGGTCTCGCAGGTGGCCGCCACGACCGAGCCGCTGCTGGCCGAGCTGCTGGAGGTGCCGGACGCGCACGAGCTGTTCGACTGGCTGCGCGGCCTGTCGGTGATCTCCGCCGGCACGCACGGGCTGGTGCCGCACGACCTCGCCCGCGAGGCACTCGCCCGCGACCTGCGCTGGCGTCACCCGCAGCTGCACGCCGCGATCCACCGCCGGGCCGGGGCGTACTACCGGCGCCAGTTCGGCCGCGCCGCCCCCGACGACCAGCGCCGGATCCTGCTGGACTTCGCGTTCCTGCATCGCGAGAGCCCGGTGATCGGCGCCTTCCTGCAGCACAGCCCGGACGGCGAGCTGCGGGTCGTGACCGCTGACCCGCCGCGCTGGCCGCAGCTGCGGGCGATGATCGAACGGCACGAGGGCGCCGAGTCGGCGGAGATCTTCGACCACTGGTGCCGTCAGTCGCCCGAGGGCGTGCACGCGGTCGTCGACGGGCAGGGCACCGCGGTGGGCCTGGTCGTGCTGCTCACCCTGTACGCGGCCGACCCGGCCGACCCGGCCGCGCTGGCGGCCTGGCGATGCGCCGCCCCGGCGCCCGGCGAGGCGGTGTCGCTGGTGCGGTACTGGCTCGACGCCGAGGTGTACCAGGACCCCTCCCCGGTGCAGGCACTCGTCTCGATCAACTCGGTGCGCCACTACCTGACCACCCCGCACCTCGGATACGCCCTGATCTACCAGTCCGACCCGGACCTATGGGCCGCGATGTGCGAGTACGTCGACTTCCCCCGCGCGCCGGACGCCGACTTCACCGTCGGCGGGCGCCGCTACGCCGGGTTCGGCCACGACTGGCGCGTCACCCCGCGGCTGGCGTGGCTGAACCTGCTGGCCACCCGGGAGACGGCCGAGGAACCGATGGCCGTGGAGCCGCCGGCCGCACCTACCACCATGGACCGGGGTGCCTTCGCGGCCGCGGTGCGGGAGGCGTTGCGGGAGTGGAACCGGCCCGACCGGCTGGCGGCGAGCCCGCTGCTGGCCACCCGGCTGGCCGTCGGCGCTCCGGGCGAGGACGGCGCTCCGGGCGAGAGCGGCGCTCCGGGCGAGGGCGGCGCTCCGGGCGAGGGCAGGGTCGAGGCGCTGCGCGCGGCCTTCGAGCAGGCCGCCGCGACGATGGCCGACGCGCCCCGGGACCGGTCCGCGTACCGCGCGCTGCACCACACGTACCTGCAGCCGGCGGGCACGCAGCAGGCGGCGGCGGATCTGCTGCGCCTGCCGATGAGTACGTTCCGCCGGCACCTGGCCGCCGGGGTGGAGCGGCTCACCGAGATCCTCTGGCAGCGCGAGTCCGGCCGCTGACGCGGCGAGCCGCCAGGCGCTCACCTAGCGGCTCAAAGTGCGCGGAGCGTGGATCATGAGGAGTTCGGGTCAGCTCCTAACCCGAAGTCTTCACGAATCACACCGCTCCACATTGGGCACTGGCGCGCCCGCATGCGGTTCGGCACCTTGCCCACGGAACGGGAGAAGGGTGATGCGGGCGCTGGCCGATCTCCGCGACGACGACCGCGCCGCCCTCGCCGACCTTCTGCGCCGCCTGAACCACGCCCTGGAGAACCGGGCCTGACTCCCCACACGCCCGGCACACCGCCGATAGCGGATCAACGGCGACAAATGTCTGGAGGCCTCCAGCGAGGGCTGTCTGTCCTCTATGGTGAGTGAGGCACTCGACCCACCCGACATTGAGGACGCCCTGATGGACCGCAGTCAGGCCCCACCGGACGCACCCGGCCCTCGGTCGCGCTCGGCGTCCGCGCAGGGAAAGGACCTGCGACGATGCCAAACCGGCGGATGCTGAGAAGCTGCCAGGCGGTCGTCGACTCGCTCAGTCTGCCCAAACCGTTCTCCGTCGGCGCCCTGCTGGCCGATCTCGCAACGCGGCGAGGCCGGCCGATCAACGTACACACGCTGGACGGCGCGATGACCGCGCACACCTGCGGCCTGTGGATCTCCACCGACTTCAGCGACGACATCTTCGTCGAGGAACGCACCACCGCCTTCCACCGGGAACACATCATCCTGCACGAGATCGGGCACCTGGTCTGCGACCACGGCGCGATCCACGACGGGGCGTCCACCACCTTCGCCCGCCTGTTGCCGGACCTCGATCCGGCGCTGGTCCGCCGACTGCTCGCCCGCACCAACTACACCGACGAGCAGGAGCAGGAAGCGGAGCTGGTGGCCAGCCTGATCCGGACCGCGGCCGGCAGCCGCGCCGGGCCGCCGTCGGGTGGCGTACGCGGCGAATTGGAACTCGCGCTCGGCATTCGCGAATAGGAAACCGATGGACCTCGCTGCCATATACCAATTCGGCCTGAAGGTCGAACTGGCCGGAGCGCTCGCCCTGTGGGTGGCGCTGGCCCTGCGCGTCAGGTCGGCCCGGCACTCCCGCCAGCAGCGGATGCTGCTCTACGCGGTGGCCGGACTGGCCGGCTCGATCACCGTCTATCTCGACCCGGTGAGCGCCGCACTCAACCGTACGTTCATCTTCGCCAACAGCTGCGGGCTGTTCATGAACGTCTGGGGCGTGCTGGCCTCCGCGCTCATCCTCGACTTCATCCTGGCCGCCATCTCCCAGCGCCGCCCCTGGCTGGTGTACGGCCTGGGCGCCGCGGTGTCCGCCACACTGATCCTGCTGAACTTCACGATCGCCCCGCACGCCGGCTGCGTCTCGGCGCAGGTCGTGCCCTGGTACAGCCCGTTCTGGTGGCTCCTGATCGCCGCCCATCTGGTCGCCACCATCCCCTCCGCCGCCCTGTGCGCGCGCTACGCGGTGCGGGCCGGGGCGGACCGGACGCTGCGAACCGGACTGATGCTGCTGGCCGCGGGCTTCGTGTCGTCCACGGTGTTCTGGCTGATCGTGCTGGTCTTCCTGCTGGCCCGGCCCATGGCACTGGGCGCGTTCTTCCCCCTCAACATCGGGATCACGGCCTGGCTGATGACCGCCGGCGTCTGCTTGCCGTTGCTCATCGACCTGCGCCGGCAGGCCCGCCACCGCGCCGCGCTGTGGCGCCTCTGGCCGCTGTGGCGTGACCTCGTCGAGGCCGCGCCGCAGGTCGTGCTACAACAGCCGAGCGGGCGCCTGCGGCAACTGCTGGCCCGGCCGCGCACCACGAACCTGCGTCTCTACCGCCAGGTCGTCGAGATCCGCGACGCGATCCTGATCCTGCGCGACTACGTCCGCGCCGAGGAGATGGACCACGTGGTGCGGACCGTTGCGGTGGGCCCAGCGTCGCAGCGCCAGCCCTCCCCCGCCGTCGTGGCGTCGTGGCTCGAGGTCGCCCGGCGCAACAAGGCGAACGGGGTCACCCCGAAACGCAGCCTGGACGACGCGACGCCCGAACCCGGTGACGACCTGGACAGCGAGGTCGACTTCCTGCTCGCGCTGGGCCAGGCCCGCCGGTCGCCGTCGGTGCGTGCCGTCACCACCCCGGCGGTTACGGTCGACCAGGCAGAACAGGCCCCGCAGCACGACCCGGCGAGGAGCGAACAGACCGCATGACCGTCAGGAGTTCCACGGACGCGTACAGCTCCGGAATGCTGAGCAAGGACTCGCCGCGGGAGCGCGAACGGCTGGAGTCGATCCAGGGCAGCGTGGACGCCGTCACCGTCGGCATCCTCGACAATCTCGGCGTACGTTCGTCCTGGCACTGCCTGGAGTTGGGCGCCGGGGCCGGGTCGATCGCCTACTGGCTGGCCGACCACTGCCGCGACGGGCGGGTGGTCGCCGCCGACATCGACACGCGCTACCTCGACCCCGGCTACGCCGCCCACCTGGAGATCCAGGAGGTCGACGTCACCGCCGAGGCGTACCGGCCGGGCCGGTTCGACCTGATCCACGCGCGCTACCTGCTGTGTCACCTGCCGGCTCGGGACGCGGTGCTGGCCCGCGCCGCGACCTGGCTGAAACCCGGCGGGTGGCTGGTCGTCGAGGAGCCCTACCAACTGCCCGCCGAGACCTCACCGTTCCCGCTGGTCCGGCGGCTCATGGCGGCCTACGCCCACAGGTACGCCGACCACGGCGCCGACCTGACCTGGGCCCGCAGCCTCCCGCACGCCTTGGCCCGCAACGGTCTGACCGAGGTGGACTACCGGGGCAACCTCGCCCGCATGGGGTGCCTCGGCCGGGACCGGTGGGCGCCGCTGATCAAGCAGGCGGGCCCGTCCCTCGTCGCGGACGGCCTGATCACCGAGGGGGAACTCGCCGGGTTCTTCGAACTCCTCGCCGATCCCACCTTCGTCGACATTCCCCAGGTGACGATCTCGGCATGGGCCCGGCGCCCGGAGGCCGGCAGCTAGGCGGCGGACGGTTGTGCGGTGTCCGGCTGGTCCGCCTCGGCGGCCCGTGGCCACGTAGACGCACGGGGTGACCGGGCGCCGTTCAATCGATGTGGGGCGTGTTGCCGTTCAGATAGTCCACTATCTGCCTTCGCATTGTCGGGTGGATGTCCAGCGTGAGCATGTCCTCAGGTGCGAACCAGCCCACTGCGCTCGCCTCATCGTTCTCCATCGGTGTGCCGCCGAGCGGATGAGCCAGGAATGTCACCTCGTATTCCTGGCGTATCTCTCCATCCGTGTAGGCGACGATATGGCCTGGATCCGAGTAGATGCCGACAATGCCGAGAATTTCCACGGCTATCCCGGTCTCTTCAAGGGTTTCACGGATGGCGCACTCAGACGGAGTCTCGCCGATCTCCTGCTTGCCCATAGGCAAGGCCCATTGCCCAGTGTCTCGGCGGCGTTGCAGCAAGATTTTTCCGAGATCATCCACCGCGACAACACCGCATGCAGGAACGAGCGTGTTGGGCTTGGGTGCTTCGGGATCGTTCCAGTATTCGACGCGCCCCACGGTGCTATGCCTCCGTACCGAGCCACGGCAGAGCCGTGGCCCATACTCGTTCGAATGCGGCCATGTGATGCTCGAACAGTGCGCCACCATCAACACGCCGGAAATGATAGGTCGGGTTTAAGCTCGCAGGCTGTCCGAAGACATGACTGTTAATGAGCGCGTCGTCGTCGTACCGGAAGATGCTGTTATAAGGGGTAGTGTCGTGTAGGCGGATTTCACACCCGTCCACCTGTGCTATCTCTCGGTAATAGGTCAGGGAGGCGCGAATCTTGGCCGCCATGGTTCCGCAAAGACTCTCCTCGCGGTCACGAACGGCGACAGCTTCGCCGTTCGGGTCGCCGAAGCAGAGCCGTACATAGGCGCCCTCCGAAATCCGTTTAGCGAGCATGGGTGAGACGCGTGGTTGAGTTTGCGCGAAGAATGTTCCCGAATAGACCAGGACATCGATTCTTTCCTGTGCGCCGTTCAGAAGTCGCAACCACTTTTCTTGCGGAATGGCGGCGCGGTCAACATGAATCTCTACCAGTTCGGAACGACTTGCGTCCTTCCCGCCTTTACGGCCGACGTCGGCCAGGACGTCGGGCCATAGATACGTCTCATCCGTGCCCAACCTCTTCGCTGTAACCCATCGGTGCCGCCTGTGCGGAACACGGGACTTGCCAATCCAGCGTTCAACCGTCTTCGGATCAACGCCGCACTCGTCTGCAAGATCTTCCGTAGCGACACCTTGGCGCAACATTGCGGTCCGTAGACGGTCGTTCATGCCCTCATTGGACAGGAACGCCGGGGGACGTTTCAAGTACCTCGGAGGACGTTTAGCCTTCGCGTAGACGTCCCCGTAGGTGGGTGCGACGTCCCGCGGAATCGGGTTTGCTCTGATCAGGCTGCGTGCTGCCGTCTACAGCAGAACGGAGATCACCTGCCCAAGAGACGTTACCAAGACGAGTGTTCGAAACCTCTTGGCCTACGGGTTTCTGCACGTCCAACCGGGACCGGCTCTATCTGAGGTGTGGCGCATTTCCTGCGGGTGCCTGGTGGTTCGTGTGACTCGATTGTGCTGCCTACGCGGTGGTTGGAGGTGATGCTAGATGGACACCATGGCAACGGTGGCGGTGGCTGCCTTGTTGCTGGGTTTCCTCGCGGGCCTACTTGCATTCAAGATCAAGTGCCGTTGGTGCCCGCATTGCGGCGAGGTTCTGTGCTGCCCTAGGGGGCATAGCCGAACCACCAGGAGGGCCGTGATCCCGTGACCGTTCGACGAGTGGTGATTGCGGCCCCTCAACTTCCGAAGCGGGTTCGCGGTGCGTCGCTTCACCCGAAGCTTCGGGCGGTCGGCCGAGCCGCCGTCGTGTACCCCCAGGGGCCGAATGCGGTCGAGCTTGAGCACCTACTGACAGCGCTCCGTTCTTGGCAGCCGGGGCCATCCGGACGGTGCGAGGGCCGTCGTGACCGGTAGGCCGCAACCGGGCGTCACGCTTCGCCTGGCGGACCAGGACTACAAGTACGGCGCCGGACCGATTCTGTGCCGGGTCGAAGCGATCATTGACCCATACGACTACGGCGACGGTCAGACGTGGTGGCGCGTTTCCGGGGAGTGCGCGCACGGAACACCTGAACATCATGGTGGTTGGCAAGGCCGCGAGCTCTACGTCCGCGAACCTGCATTCTTGCAAACCGTAGGCGACTGAAAGTCAGCCTCACGGCGGTGTCCGTGGCCACCTCGGCGGCCGGTCGGCCCAGCGCGGTCAGCTCGTGGTGGATCGGGAACACCGGTGCGCCGTCGTGAATCTGGAACTCGATCGCCGCGCTGGGCGGCGATGTACCGACTCACCGCCCAGCGCGGCGGCGATCAGGAGGGCGCAGTTTGTGCAGGCGCCGTAGGAGACCGCGTCGGCAGCATCCGGTCGAGGGTCAGCTCGGGTTCGGCGAGTCCGGCGCGCTCGATCACCCGGCGCAGGAACCGTCGCTGTGCCGGTCAGTCCGCCTCCGCCGCCACGGCGGCGATGGCGCACTCCCGGTGGGTGGGCAGGGCCAGGCAGATTCCGCGTACGCCCGGAGCGGTCATCGCACGCATCCACGGTCGCGGGGTCGTTCGCCATCGGCACGAAGAGCTCTCACCGGACTGCCCGACCCTCGGCGAACCAGCGATAACTACGGAGGGAAAAGGACCGTTCACAAATAGTCACGGGAGCTGGGGTGACCCTTTTCGCGCGGCGACTGCGATGGCGCCGTCCGAAGGTGCACAAGGGAATTGCCGCGAGCGGACGTAGCACGCTTAATGGCACGGAACCGCCCGCAAGTCCGGCCCGGTCGCGCACAGCGTCCAGCGGGGACTCCAGTGCGCAGTCCAGTAGCGGGTCCAAGGCGCCGACGAACATCGGATGAATGATGGCCGACCAGCAACACGTCGTCGTGAACCTCAACGACCTGACACCGGCGGGCCAGGCGAGGGCATGGCAGATTCCCGACTTCCTGGAACGCCTGCCCGCCCGGCGGCCCACCTACCGCGCCGACGACCTGTACGAGCGGGTCTACGTCGCCTTCGGCGAGAACCGGACCGACCCGCTCGGCCGGATCTCGGTGTATCCCCAGCGGCTGTTGCCCTACCGCGACCCGGACAGCGGCGGCGCGAAGCTGTTGAGCGCCACGCTGGTCGAGTTCCCCACCACCGCGTTCATGGCCCCAGACGTGTGGGACCTGCTGTTCGAGGCCACGCTGGCGCAGGTGCCGACCGTCGCGGTCTACCTGCCCCCGGAGTGCCGCCGGCACGTCGACTACCTGCACGGTCTCGGCTTCAAGCGGTACGCCGACGACTACGACAGCACCCGCAGCCTGTACCTACGGCACGGCCCGGCCAGCGACCGGATGCCGGTCTACCCGATCCTGCCGGGCACCAACCTCATGCGTACGGCGAACGCCTCCTCCGCGCTGATGCCCGAGACCGAGGCGTGGGCGGCGGTGGAGAACTACTCCGGTTTCTCCGGGTACGCGTGGCTGACCCCGCTGCTGGACAGCCTGCTCGGCTCGCCCACCCGGCTGCTGAGCATGCCCGCCGGCACCGGCGACGTCCTGCGGCTGCTGCCCGAACGCCTCCTGCACACCGTCGAGGAGTGCGTCGGGATCGACATCCTCGGCCGCAACATCGAGTTCGCCCAGGCGCGGGCCGCGCGGCCGCACGTGGACACGCTGAACATGCTGGTGTGCACCGCCTTCCTGGAAGCCGGTGTCACCGGCGACCCCGCCCCCGCCCTGGCGCTGGTGCGCCAGGTGTGCGCCCGCGCGGGACGGCCGATCGGGTACGACGCGGCCCGCGATCTGTACATCGAGCTGCGCGCCGTCGCCGACGAGGCGTTGACCTGCGGCGGGATCGCCGACTGGTTCGCGCTCACCAAGGCCATCGGCCGGTTCGTGGGCGGGCCGGACACGCGGCTGCCCAGCGTGGCCCTGGCGGACGCGATCGGGCCCGACGGCGTACAGACGCTGGCGGCCCGGCACGGCGGCCTGCCGGACCCGGAGTCCTTCGCGCAGCTGCGGGACCGTGGCGGGGTCGCCTTCGACACGGCGGACATGTTCGCGTACCGGTCGGCGCGGCCCTTCGACACGATCTTCGTCTGGGAGGCGATGCTGATCGTGGCGGCGGCCGGGCGGCAACGCGAGTACGTGGAGATGATCGACGCGAACCTGGCCCCGGGCGGGACCGTGGTCCTGACCGGCATCCGCCGTGACGACGGCCGTCCCGGTCGCGACCTGGAGATCCTGGTCGCGGAGTTCCGTCGCAACGGCTACGCCACGGTGGTGACCGACGCGTCCCCGCCGACCGACCGGTGGGCCCGTGGCCTGCTCCCCCAGCCGGTCTTCCCGGTCCTCATCGCGACCAAGACCTGTCCGTGACCGCTCACCCGGGCGCGGCCCTGACCGGCGCCCACCCCGACGAGGCCGCGACCGGTGGCGCCGGCCTCGACGCGGCCGGCGACCACCTCGACGTGGCCATCGTCGGCACGGGGCCGCGCGGGTTGTCGGTCCTCGAACGGCTGCTGGCCCGCCTGGACGCGCGACCGACGGGGGCGCGCGTACGGATCTGGGCCTTCGATCCGGCACCGCACGGCGCGGGCCGGATCTGGCGGCCTGACCAGCCCGACTGGTATCTGATGAACACCGTCACGGGTGAGGTCACGATGTATTCGGGCGGGCCGGATTCCGGCCCGCCCCGCGCCGGTGCCGGGCCGTCGCTGCACCAGTGGCTGTCGGCCCACCCGGATCCCCGCTGGTCCCGGCTGGGCGAGAACGACTACGCCCCCCGCTCGGTGTACGGCGGCTACCTGTGCGCGGTCTACCGCGCGGTGGTCGCCCGGTGTCCGGCCGGCGTGACCGTCCACGCGGTACCGGCACGGGTCGAACGGATCGACCGGCACCGGGGCGGCTTCCTGCTGACCGCCGACGGCGGCAGTCTGCGGCTGCCCGTCGACAAGGTGGTGCTGACCACGGGCCACGCGGCCACCGAACCCGAGGATGCCGAGCGGCATCTGACGGCGTACGCGAAACGGCATCCGGGTGTGCGCTACGTCCGGGGCGACTCGGCCTGCGACCTGGACCTGTCGGGGGTAGACGCGGGCGAACAGGTCGGTGTGCTCGGGCTCGGGCTCACCTTCTTCGACGTGGTGCGGGCGCTGACCACGGGCCGGGGCGGGCGGTTCGACACCGGCGCCGGCGGCCGGTTGCGCTACCTGCCGAGCGGCCGGGAGCCGCGCCTGGTCGCCGGTTCCCGGGGCGGCCTGCCGATGCTCGCCCGCGGCGCCAACCAGAAGGGACCGTACTACCGGTACCGTCCCCGGTTCCTGACCGAGTCGGCGCTGGCCGACGCCCGGCGGCGCACCGGCCGCGCTCAGCTCGACTTCCGCCGCGACGTGCTGCCGCTGGTACGCGCCGAGGTGAACCACGTCTACTTCACCGGCCTGGTGCGGCAACGCCGGGGCGAGCAGGCCGCCGCCCGCTTCGCCGACCGGCACCTGGCCGGACCCGACGACGCCGGACTCCTCGCCGAGTTCGGGGTCGCCGACGCGCCCGCGCCGGACCTGGAGCGGCTTGCCCGGCCGTTCACGGGGATGCGCTTCGCCGACCCGGACGCCTTCCAGCGCTACGCCCTCGACCTGCTCGAGTACGACGCGGCGCAGGCCCGGCACGGCAACGTGTCGGGGCCGCTCAAGGCGGCGCTGGACATCCTGCGGGACCTGCGCGGCGCGATGCGTGCCGCGGTCGAGTTCGGCGGGCTGCGCGCCGAGTCGCACCGCGACGACTTCCTCGGCTGGTTCGCGCCGGTCAACGCGTTCGTCTCGACCGGGCCGGGCCGCGACCGGATCGCCGAGCTGTGCGCACTGATCCGCGCCGGCGTGGTCGCCCTGGCCGGACCGGACGTGCGGGTGGACCGGGCACCGGCGGGTGCGGGGTTCGCGCTGTCCTCGCCGCGGGTGGCCGGGTCACGCCGGGTGGTGACCACGCTCATCGACGCCCGCATGCCGCGGCCCTCGGTGCGGCGGGACCGCTCGCCGCTGACGCGGCAACTGCTGGCGGACGGCCTGATCACCGAGTACACCGTGCCCGGCAGCCGCTACGCGCCGGGCGGCGCCGCGGTGACCCGGCCGCCGTTCCACGCCGTGGGCGCGGGCGGCGTGCCCGACCCGGACCTGTACCTGCTGGGCATCCCGACCGAGGGACAGCGCTGGTTCACCCAGATCGGCAACGGCCGGCCGGGGCCGATGAGCGGGTTCCACGCCGACGCCGACAGCGTGGCCGCCGACGTCCTGGCCGGGGTCGGCGACGCCCGCGAACCCGACCGGGGCGACCTCGTCGACGCCGGCCCGGCCCGGACGTGAGGAGCCAACCATGACCGGGGACAACCACGCGACGTTCCGGGCCGCACGCGACCTGCTGCTGGCCCTGCGCGCCGACCACGACGCCGCGTACGCGTCGTTCCGCTGGCCCCGCTTCGAGCACTTCAACTGGGCGCTCGACTGGTTCGATCCGATCGCCCGCGGCAACCACCGCCCGGCGGTGCGGCTGCTGTCCGGACCGGCCGCGACCACGGTCAGCTACGCGGAGCTGGCCGAGCGCTCCGACCAGGTGGCCGGGTGGCTGCGCCGGTGCGGGGTACGGCGCGGCGACCGGTGCCTGGTGATGCTGGACAACCAGATCGAGGTGTGGGAGGTGCTGCTGGCCGCGATGAAGCTCGGCGCGGTGGTGATCCCCACGTACACGACCGTGTCCGCGCCCGACCTCGCCGCCCGGCTCCGGCGCGGGGTGGTGTCCCATCTGGTCACCACCGACCGGCTGGCCGAGCGGCTCGGTGACACCGGTCGCGGGCTCACCCGGATCGCGGTGGGCGCGCCGGTGCGCGGCTGGCTGCCGTACCGCGACGCGTACGGTCAGTCCCCCGGTTTCGTCCCGGACGGGCCGACGCGGGCCGGGGATCCCCTGCTGCTGTACTTCACCTCGGGCACCACGTCGCGGCCCAAGCTGGCCCTGCACACCCACGTCAGCTACCCGGTCGGCCACCTGTCCGGCATGTATTGGGGCGGTGTGCGCCCCGGGGACCTGCACCTGAACGTGTCCGCGCCGGGCTGGGCCAAGCACGCCTGGAGCAGCTTCTTCGTCCCGTTCAACGCCGAGGCCACGCTGCTGGCGCTCGACGTGCCCGAGCAGGAACCGGCGCGGGCGGTGCTGGACGCGCTGCACGAGCACCGGGCGACGACGTTCTGCGCGCCGCCGACGGTGTGGCGCTCGCTCATCCAGCAGGATCTGCGGCGCGCACCACAGGCCCTGCGCGAGGCGGGCAGCGTCGGGGAGCCGCTGAACCCCGAGGTCATCGAACGGATCGGGCGCGCGTGGGGCGTCCCGGTGCGCGACGGGTACGGCCAGACCGAGACCACCGCGCAGATCGGCACGACCCCGGGGCTGCCGGCGCGGCCCGGGACGATGGGCAAGCCGCTGCCCGGATACCGGATCACGCTCGTGGACCCGGTTACCGGGGAGCCGGGCGACGAGGGCGAGATCTGTGTCGAGCTGTCCGACCTGCCGGTCGGCGTGATGACCGGCTACCTCGACGACGAGGAGAGGAACGCCCGCACGTTCGCCGGCGGCCGCTACCACACCGGCGACATCGGGCGGCGCGACGCCGACGGGTACCTCACGTACGTGGGCCGCACCGATGACGTGTTCAAGTCGCACAACCACCGGATCTCACCGTTCGAGCTGGAGAGCGTGCTGCTGGAGCACCCGGATGTCGTCGAGGCGGCGGTCGTGCCCGTGCCGGATCCGGTGGCCATCCAGGTGCCCAAGGCGTTCGTCACGCTGTGCGGCGGCTGCCCGCCGACCGTCGAGACGGCCCGCGCGATCCTGGCGCACAGCAGCGCCCAGCTGGCCCCGCACCAGCGGATCCGGCGCATCGAGTTCCGTACGCTGCCGAAGACCACCTCGGGCAAGATCAAGCGGGCCGAGCTGCGGGCGCTGGACCGGGCGGCCGGGCGGCCCTTCGAATACCGCGCGGAGGACTTGTCCGCCTGAACCGGGCGGTTTCCCCTGGTGGGGAGCCGGGTCGGCGGAAGGCGCGCACGACGGTGGGTTACCGTCTACCCGACCGCACCGCAGCGAAGCCGGTGAGATTCCGGCGCTGTCCCGCAACTGTGATGCCGCCCGCCCCCCGCCGCCTCGCGGCGCGGCGGCGACGGACGAGCCAGGTCGCCTGCGGAGCCGTCGCGAATTGCGCCTTCGAGGAAGGGCGTCTCGCGGACCGGGCACACACCCCTGTCGGCGAAACACTCACCCCTCGGCCGACAGGAGGAGACATGTTCACACGCGCCCCCCGCGCGCTGACCGCCGCGCTGACCGCGCTGGCCGCCGCCGCACTGACGCTCACCGCCGGATGTGCCGGCGACGGCGCGCAAACCGGCAGCCCGGCGCCCAGCGGCTCGGCGGCCGCCAGCTTCCCGGTGACCGTCGGCAAGGTCACGCTGGCCACGCGGCCGGAGAAGATCGTCTCGCTGTCGCCGACCGCCACGGAGATGCTGTTCGCCATCGGCGCGGGCAAGCAGGTCACCGCGGTCGACGAGAACAGCAACTACCCGCCGGAGGCGCCGAAGGGCGACCTGTCCGGCTTCCAGCCGAACGCCGAGGCCATCGCGGCCAAGGACCCCGACCTCGTGGTGATCTCCAACGACCTCAACAAGATCATGGACCAGCTCGCCCAGCTGAAGATCCCGGTGTATCTGGCCCCCGCCGCGGTGACGCTGGACGACACGTACCGGCAGACCGCCGAGCTCGGCACGCTCACCGGGCACGGCGGCGAGGCGCAGGCCGTGGTCACGAAGATGAAGGCGGACATCGCCCAGATCGTCACCAAGGTGCCGCAGCGCCCGGCGAAGCCCACGTACTACTACGAGCTCGGGCCGGAGCTGTACTCCGTGACCTCCAAGACCTTCGTCGGCTCGCTGTTCGCCATGGCCGGGCTCGCCAACATCGCCGACCCGGCCGACGCCGACGGCGCCAAGGGCGGCTACCCGCAGCTCTCCGAGGAGTTCATCGTCAAGGCGAACCCCGACTTCGTCTTCCTGGCCGACACCAAGTGCTGCGGGCAGTCCGCCGCCACGGTCAAGGCGCGCAAGGGCTGGTCGAGCGTGACGGCCGTGACCAAGGACCAGATCGTCGCGCTGGACGACGACATCGCGTCGCGGTGGGGCCCCCGCGTGGTCGACCTGCTGCGCACCATCGTCGACTCCACCGCCCAGGCGAAGTAGTGACCCCGCGCCCCGCGCCGTCCGGCGCCCGGACCGGCGCGGCACCCGCCGCGCCGTCCCGGCCCGGACGGCTGCGGGCGCGCTGGGTGCTGCTCGGCTGCGCGGCAGTGCTGGTCGCCGCCGTGACCGGCCTGTCGCTGGGGCCGGTCAGCCTCCCCCCGGGCGGGGTCGCCGCCGAACTGCTCAACCTGCTCCCGAACGTGCACGTCGACAGCGGGCTCAGCGCGCGGGAGGCCGCGATCGTCACCGAGCTGCGGCTGCCCCGGGTCGTGCTGGGCCTGCTGGTCGGCGCCATGCTGGCCCTGGCCGGGGGCTGCTACCAGGGGGTGTTCCGCAACCCGCTGGCCGATCCGTACCTGCTGGGGGTGGCCGCCGGGGCCGGGCTGGGCGTCACGATGGTGATCACCTCCCGGGCGGATCCGGTCGGTGGTGTGACGGCGGGGCTGCCGCTGACCGCGCCGGTCGCGGCGTTCGCCGGCGCGCTGGGCGCGGTGGTGCTGACGTACGTGCTGGGTGTGGCCGGTGGTCGCGACCGCTCACCGGCCACGCTGATCCTGGCGGGCGTCGCCGTCTCGGCGTTCCTGGCGGCCGGGCAGACGTACCTGCTGCAGCGCAACGCCGACGCCATCCAGGAGGTCTACTCCTGGCTGCTCGGGCGGCTGGCCACCGGCGGCTGGCACGACGTGCTGGTGCTGCTGCCGTACGCGATCGTGACCGCCGTGGTCGTGCTGGCGCACCGCCGTGAACTCGACGTGCTGTCGGTCGGCGACGCCGAGGCCGCCAGCCTGGGCCTGCACCCGCAACGTTCCCGGTACGTACTGATCGCGGCAGCGTCGCTCGGCACCGCCGCCGCGGTGTCGGTGTCCGGGCTGATCGGCTTCGTCGGCGTCATCGTGCCGCACACGGTGCGCCTGCTGGCCGGGTCGAGCTACCGCGTGATCCTGCCGCTGTCGATGCTGTTCGGCGCGGCGTTCCTCACCCTCACCGACCTGGTCGCGCGGACCGTCGCGGCGCCCGCCGAGATCCCCATCGGCGTGGTGACCGCCTTCATCGGCGCGCCCTTCTTCGTGCTGGTCCTGCGCAGCGCCGGGCGGACCGAATGAGCCCGGCACCGGCCGTCGAGGTCACCGGCCTGCACGTGCGGCTGGGCGGCGCGGCGATCCTGCACGGCGTCGACCTGAGCGTCCACACCGGCGAGTGGGTCGCGGTCATCGGCCCCAACGGGGCCGGCAAGTCGACGCTGCTGCGGGCGGTCGGCGGGCTGCTGCCGTACACCGGATCGGTGCGCCTGCTGGGTACGCCCAGCGACCGGCTGCGCCGCCGCGACCGCGCGCGGGTGGTCGCCACCGTGATGCAGTCACCGGTCGTGCCCGCCGGCATGGCGGTGCTGGAATACGTGCTGCTCGGGCGCACCCCCTACATCTCCCCGCTGGGTCGCGAGTCGGGCGCCGATCTCGACGCCGCGCACGCCGTGCTGGATCAGCTCGACCTGGCCGGTTTCGCCGGGCGCCCGCTGGCCACGCTGTCCGGCGGCGAACGTCAGCGGGTCTTCCTCGCCCGGGCGCTGGCCCAGGGCGCGACCCTGCTGCTGCTGGACGAACCCACCAGCGCGCTGGACATCGGGCACCAGCAGGAGGTGCTGGAGCTGGTGGATCACCTGCGCCGGGAACGGCAGCTCACGGTCATCGCCACCATGCACGACCTGTCGATCGCCGGGGAGTACGCCGACCGTCTGGTGCTGCTGGCCGACGGGCGGGTCGTGGCCAGCGGGGTGCCGCGCGAGGTGCTGACCGAGGAGCTGCTGGCCCGGCACTACCGGGCCCGCGTCCGGGTGATCGACGGCGAGAACGGCCCGCTGGTCGTCCCGGTGCGCGGCTGAGCGTTGCACGCCGTTCGGGCGGGTTTCGCCGCCCGTGGCCCGGGGCCGGCGGCTGCGCGTTGCGCTCCCTTCGCGGCGTTTCGCCGACGGCGGCCCGGCTGACCGCCGGTGGCGATCCCGCAGTCCGGGACGAGCGGGCCGGGAATCGCGCGTTCTACGGGGGCGGGAATCGGGCTTTTCGGGGACGGGCGGTGCGCCGTCCGGACACCGTGCGGCGCCCGGGTGAGGTTGCTCATCTCCGCTGCCCGGCCGGCCGGCCGATGGGTCAGGCCAGATGCCCACGGCCTGTCCTTCAGGGCGGGCCCGACGTGAGGAGACCCTCATGGCCGAACGACATACTCGCCGCCGCACCGGAGACCACCGTCCGGACCGCGGCAGCCACCCCCGTCGCACCACCCTCAGGCAGCTCCTGCGCCACGGCGCCGCCGTCGCCGTCCTCGGCGCCGGTGCGGCCCTGATGCCGCAGGCCGCCGCGACCGCCCACGGACCAGTGGCCGCGCACCAGGCGGCCGTCCCGAAGTCACCGGCGCGCGCCACGTCCGCCGCCGCGAAGAAGCTCACGGCCCCCGCCGCCGGGAAGCTCAAGGCCCCGGCCGCCAAGAAGCGCACGGCCCGCGCCGCCAACACGCCCAAGGGCGCCCGCGCGACGGCCCGCGTGATGGTCGCCCAGCGCGGCTGGAGCACCAAGCAGTACAAGTGCCTCGCCAAGCTGTGGCACAAGGAGAGCCGCTGGCGGGTCACCGCGAAGAACTCCTCCTCGAGCGCCTACGGCATCCCGCAGGCGCTGCCCGGCCGCAAGATGCGCTCCGCGGGACGCGCCTGGCGCACCGACGCCGCCACCCAGATCAGGTGGGGCCTGCGCTACATCGAAGGCCGGTACGACACGCCGTGCCGGGCCTGGGGCCACAGCAGGTCCACCGGCTGGTACTGACCTTCACCACAGTGGACGGATCCGCCGGTCAGCGGGGCGGCAGCGTGCCGGTGAGGCGCTGGATGGCGTCGAGCAGACCCGAGCGGGTGAACGGCTTCTCCAGCAGCACGCTGTTGGCGTCCAACTGGATCTGCGGCCCGAGCGCGGCGGCCGTGTAGCCGGACATGTACACGACGGGCAGGCCGGGGCGGTGCGCGCGCAACGCCTCGGCCAGTTCCGGTCCGGTCATGTTGGGCATCACCACGTCGGTGATGAGCAGGTCGGGCTTGGCACCGTTGCGCACCGCCTCGACCGCCGTACGGGTGTCGGTGGACACGGTGATGCTGTAGCCGGCGGGCTGCAGCAGACGCTCGACGAGCCGCGCCACGTCGGGCTGGTCCTCCACGATGAGCACGTCC
Organism: Krasilnikovia cinnamomea; assembly: GCF_004217545.1. NCBI lineage: Bacteria > Bacillati > Actinomycetota > Actinomycetes > Micromonosporales > Micromonosporaceae > Krasilnikovia > Krasilnikovia cinnamomea. Next base: position 6,619,637 of record NZ_SHKY01000001.1, on the reverse strand, counting down.
TGCACCGCGGTCGCGACGGCCGGTGCGGCGGTTTCCCGATCCGGAGTCTCGTCCACGGCGGGCAGGTACAGGTGGACGGTCGTACCCATCCGCGGCTCGGACTCCAGGGTGATGGCCCCGCCCATGCTCCGCATGATCCCCGCCGTGGTGGCCAGCCCCAGCCCCGCCGAGGTGGGCCGGGTGGTGAAGAACGGCTTGAACGCGCGACGCCGCGTCTCGTCGCTCATGCCCACGCCCGTGTCGGAGACGGCCAGGTGCACCACCGGGCCGGTCAGCGGCGTCCCGGCGAGATCGCCCGCGCCCAGCTCCAGGTTGCTGGCGGTCACCCGCAGCACCCCGCCGTGCGGCATGGCGTCGCGCGCGTTCGCCGCGAGATTGACCAGCGCCTGCTCCAGGGGCCCGCGTTCGGCCCGCACCGGCCGCGAGTCCGGGCCGAACGAGATCTCCAGCGTGATGTGCTCGCCGAGGGTACGGCTGAGCAGCGCCTGCATCTCGTTGAGCAGGTCCGGGACCGGCACGACCTCCGGGCGGTTGCCGGCGGTCCGGCCGAACGCCAGCAGCTGGTGGGTCAACGACCGGCCGGTGGCCGAGGCGCGCACGATGTCGGAGGCGAGCTGGTGCTCGGGTGAGCCGGGTTCGACCGTCGAGGCGATCATCTCGGCGGAGCCCGCGACCACGGTCAGCAGGTTGTTGAAGTCGTGCGAGATGCCGCCGATGAGCTGGCCCAGGCTGTCCAGCCGGCGCAGATGATCGAGTTGCCGCTTCAGGATCCGGGCGTCCACCTGGTCGGTGGTGTCGGTGATGATGCACAGCGACCCGCCGGTGGAGTCCGGCTCCTCCGGCTGCGGCACCATGCTGACCCGGACCCGGCGGCGCGAGCCGTCCGCGCGGATCAGCTGCGCCGCCCCCACGGTCGCCCGGCCGGCGCGGCTCTCCGCGAGGCGCTTGGCGAGCTCGGCCTGGCCCCGGTCGTCCAGGAAGCCGCGCATGGGCAGCCCGGCCAGCTGCGGGCTCGGCAGGCCCAGCATGACGCCGACCGGCTCGTTGGCGTAGGTCACCATCCCGTCGGGGTCGAGCTGCAACACGCCCTCGGGGATGGTCTCCAGCACCCGGCGGTACCGCTCCTCGGCGGCCCGCAGCCGCTCGTGCGACTGCGCCGAGGACAGCCCCAGCGACAGCTCCCCGGCGATGTCGCGGGCCAGCTCCACGTCGCCCGCCGAGTAGCGGCCGTTGGGCTCGGTGCGGGCCACGATGAGGTAGCCGGCGTACGCGTCGTCGACGACGACGGGGCACAGCACGGCGGCGTGGACGCCGGGACCGTCCTCGTGTACCGAGCGCGTTCCGGCCAGTTCGGTGGCCTGCTCCGGCGTCACGGGCGACAGCACGATCGGCTGCCGAGTCGCGATCATCGTGGTGGAGTGGGCGTCCCGTGGCGGCATGCCGCGCCGGTCCAGCGCGTCGGCCAGCAGCCGGCGCCGGGCGGGATCGGGGTGATGGACGGTCATCGCGTCGTAGCAGCCGTCGTTGTCCAGCAGTGCGACCCCGGCGCCGTCGCCGACCATGTCCACCGCCGCCCGGATCACTGTCTCCCGCACGGTTCGGGCGTCGGCACTGGCCTGGCCGAGCCTGAGCGCCAGGTCGGCCAGCGCGTACCGGCGGGGGTGTGCCATCGCCGTCATGTCCGTACTATCCAGCCTCGGCGGCCACGGGGGCCCCGGTTCGCCGAAACTGCAACCAGCCCGGACGCCCGGACAGATCACCGGCGGTCACAGGAACTCGCGGCGGTACAGGTCGATCAGCTCGGCGTAGTGCGGGCCGATGCTGGCCACGTACACCTCGTCGAAGCCCGCGTCGGCGTACGTCTTGAGCTGTTCGGCGTGCTTGGCCGGGTCGGGCCCGCAGGGCAGCGCCGAGCGGGTCATCTCCGGCGTGACCAGCGTCGCGGCCTGCTCGAAGTGGCGCGGCGACGGCAGCACCTGGGACAGCTCGCCGGGCACCCCGGCGGTGCTCCACAGGCGGTGGGCCGTCTCGACGCCCTCGTCCTCGGTCCGGGCGTAGCAGGCCTTGAAGGCGCCCTGCGCGGGTCTGTCGCCGCCGCCGAGCTGCCGGAACTTCTCCAGCAGGTCGGCGTTGGGGCTGGTGGAGATGTAGCCGTCGCCGATGCGGGCCGCCACCTCGATGGCCTTCGGGCCGAACGCCGAGACGTACACCTTCGGCGGCTCGGGCGGCAGCGTGTAGATCCGGGCCTGCTCGACCGTGTAGTGCTTGCCGTGGTGGGTGACGAAGTCGCCCCGCCACAACCGCCGCATGACGTCGACGGCCTCCTCCAGCATGTCGAGGCGCTCGTCGGCGAACGGCCAGCGCTCGCCGGTGACGTGCTCGTTCAGCGCCTCTCCGGTACCGACGCCGAGGACGAACCGGCCGTCGTGCAGGACGGCGCTGGTCGCCGCGGCCTGCGCGGTCACGGCCGGGTGGATGCGCATGATCGGGCAGGTCACGGCCGTGGTCACCGGGATCGTGACGACCTGGCTGAGTGCCCCGATGATCGACCAGACGAACGGGCTCTGCCCCTGGGCGTCGTTCCACGGGTGGTAGTGGTCGGAGATCCACAGCGCGGAGAAGCCCGCGTCCTGCGCGAGACGGGCCTGTTCGATCAGCTGGGCGGGCGTGTACTCCTCGCAGGAGAGGAAATATCCGATTCGCATGACCCTGCCGGTACCCGGTTTCCGGTCATCGAAGCGTCACCGCGTCGCCCACCTCGGCGGCCGCCGCCAGCACCTCCTCCACCCCGATGGCCCGCAGCGCCGGATGCACGCCGGGGCCGGGCCGGTCGCCCGGCTCGCTGCGCGTGCCCCGCCACAGCGCCCGATGGTACGGGCGGTCCGGCGGCCCCCACCGGGCCGGCGACATCGGGCCGAACAGCGACACCGACGGTGTCCGGTACGCGGTGGCCAGGTGCGCGACCCCGGTGTCGCCGCTGATCAGCACGCGGGCGTGGGCGATCAGGGCGGCCAGCTCGGCGAGGCCCGTCACGGGGGCGGCCGAGGCGGGCAGCCCGGCGCGCCGCGCCACGCGTACCCGAAGGTCGTGCTCGGCCGCGGAACCCGTGACCAGCACGCGGTGGCCCGCCGCGCGCAGGCGCCGGGCGACGGCCGCGAAGCGGTCGGCGGGCCAGCGCCGCGCGGGCGACTTCGCCCCCGGATGGATGATCGTGACGCCGTGCGGCACGGGCCGCCCGGGCACGGCCAGCGCCAGATCGCCCTCGTCGGCGGCGACGCCGTGGTGGCGCAACAGCCGGCACCAGCGGTGCACCTCGTGTTCCGCCTCGTTCCACACCGGACCGTCGAGGTGCCCGGCCTCGGCGCTGGCGAACGCCCACAGCTCGGCGGGGGCGGCGGCGCGCAGCAGCCGGTGCGACTGCGGGCCACGGCCGTGCAGGTTGACCGCCAGCCGGGGCGGGTCGAGGCGCCAGCGGCGCGGGGCGAGCCCGTCGGTGGGCACGACCCGGTCCACGCCGCCGATCAGGTCGACCAGCGGCGTCAGCCAGGGCGGCGCGGCCAGCAGCAACGGCTCGCGGGGAAACGCGGCGCGCAGGGCGCGCAGCGCCGGGACGCCGGTGGCCAGATCGCCGACGCCCAGTGCGCGCAGGGCCAGGATCACGGGTACGACGTCTCGGTCTCGGCGGCCACGACCAGCTCCCGCACGGCGCAGCCGGGCGGCTGGCTCAGCGCGAACAGCACCGCGGCCGCCACGTCGGCCGGGTCGTTGAGGACCGCGTCCGGGCCCGGCCGGTACCGCTCCTCGCGGTCGTCGAAGAACCGGGTCCGCATCCCGCCGGGGATCAGCAGGGTGACGTTGACCTGGCCCGCCAGCTCGGCGGCCAGGGACCGGGTGAAACCGACCACGCCGAACTTCGCGGCGCAGTAGGCGGTGGCGTCGCCGACCGCCTTGACGCCCAAGGTGGACGCCACGGTCACCACGTTGCCGTGCGAGGCCTTCAGGGCGGGCAGCGCCGCCCGGATCACCGCGGCGGGGGCCAGCAGGTCGACCGCGACGATCCGGTCCCAGGTCTCGCCGGGAACGTCGGCCAGCGCGCCGGGTACATCCATCCCGGCCGCCGTCACCACCCCGTCGATGCCGCCGCCGGCCAGCTCGATCGCCTGCCGGGTGGCCGCCTCGGCCGCGCGGGTGTCCGCGAGATCGCACTGCACACCGGGTACGCCGTCCGGCGGGGGTTGCCGGTCGATGACCACCGGGCGGCCGCCGGCCTTGGCGACCGCGTCGACGACCGCCGCGCCGAGCCCGCTGGCGCCACCGGTGACGAGCACCGCGTCCATGTACTACCTCCTGCTTCCGGCCGCGGCACGGGCCGCGGCGATGGTCCGGGTGGTGGAACGGCCGTCCAGGTACGGCACGACGACGGTCTGCCCGCCCCAGCGCCGTACGAGGTCGGCCTCGGGCAGTTCGGGTCCGCCGTCGGCGTAGTCGCCGCCCTTGACCCACACGTCGGGGCGCAGCCAGGACAGCACCGCCTCGGGGGTCGGCTCGTCGAACACGACCACCGCGTCGACGCAGTCCAGGGCGGCCAGCAGGCGACACCGGTCGGCCTCGGCGGTCAGGGGGCGGTCGGGGCCCTTGAGGCCGCGTACCGAGGCGTCGCTGTTGAGGCAGACGATCAGGCAGTCGCCCAGTTGCCGGGCCGCGCGCAGGGTGGCCAGGTGGCCGGCGTGCAGCAGGTCGAAGCAGCCGCCGGTGGCCACCACGGTGCCGTGGCGGGCGCGTACCTCGGCGACCAGCCGTCCGGCGTCGTCGGCGCCGATGCGTTCGGCCGCCGTGGCCTGCCGGGGCACGGGCGGCGGCGCGGACACGTACGTCGTGGCCGCGGCCACGGCCTGCTGCACCGCCTCGGAGACCAGGGCGCCGTCCGCGAGGGCCAGCGCCGCCGTGACGGCGAACCGGTCGCCCGCGCCGCATGTGTCCCCCACGGTCACCGCCGGGGCGGGCACGACCAGCGGCGTGGGCCCCGCGTGGCAGAGCACCGCGCCCTCGCCGCCGCAGGTGACCGCGACGGCCCCGGCCCGCCAGCGCTGCCGCAGCAGGTGACCGGCCCGCTGGGCGGTGGTCAGCGACGAGCCGCCCCCGGCGTCGCCGGACAGCGCGCACACCTCGGCGAGGTTCGGTGTGACCAGGCGGGCGTCGGGCACCGGCGGCGGCCCCTTGGGATGCGGATCCCAGACCACCGGTGCGGTGGCGTCCGCCAGCGCGGCCCGCACCGCCGGATGCCGGGCGACGCCGCGACCGTAGTCGCTGACCAGGATCGCGGTGGCGGTCCGCAGCACGTCGAGCAGGGCCGGTGGCGCGTCGCCGGGCGGCTGCGGGTCGCCGCCCCGGTCCAGGCGCAGCAACACCTGGCCGTGGGCGCGCAGCCGGACCTTCTCCGGGGTGGCGCCGGGCAGCGGCAGGGCATGCACCTCCACGCCCGCCGCGGTAAGCAACTCGCAGAGCCGGGCGCCTGCCGCGTCGTCGGCCAGCGCGGTGACCAGCGCGACGCGGTGGCCGTCGGCGGCCGCCAGCAACGCGGCCAGCCCCGCCCCGCCGGGCCGCTCACGGACGTGCTCCTCGTCCAGCACGGGCGCGGGTGCGTCCGGGGCGATCCGGCGGACCGCGCCGTCGACATCGCGGTCGAGAAGGGTGTCACCGACGACGACCAGCCTGCTCATGCCTGTCCTCCCGCTCTGCCCCGGCCCGGCGGCCACGGCCGACAGGGTCCGGTCGACGTACTCGCACATCACGTGCACCGCGACCAGCTGCAGCTCCTGCACCACCTGGCTGTCCGGCGACGGGCAGCGCAGCACCTCGTCGCAGGCGTCGCCGACCGGGCTGGCGCCCGCGCCGGTCATCGCCCAGGTCCGCATCCCGCACTCGCGCGCCGCCCGCGCCGCCGCCACCAGGTTGGGGCTGCGGCCGCTGGTGGTCAGCAGCAGCAGCACGTCGCCGGGACGGCCGTGCGCGCGCACCTGCCGGGCGAAGACCTCCTCGTAGCCGTAGTCGTTGCTGATCGCGGTCACCGCCGCCGAGTCCGGGGTCAGCGCGATCGCCGACAGCGGGGCACGGTCGTCGCGCAGCTTGCCGACCAGCTCCGCGGCCAGGTGCTGGGCCTCGGCCGCGCTGCCGCCGTTGCCGGCGACCAGCAGGCGCCCGCCCCGGCTCAGGTGCCGGGCCAGTTCGGCGCCCCAGCCGGCCAGCCGGGCCGCGACCGTCCGGTACGGACCGAGCGCGGCCCCCAGCTCCGCCAGGTGCTGATCCAGCGCGTCCATCACACCCCCACCTCGGCCGGTGCGCCCACCGACACGGCCGCGTACACGTCCGCCAGCCGGTCCGCGATCCGCGACCAGGAGTAGCGGTGCACGGCCCGGTCCACCGAGGCCGCCCTGTACGCGTCGCGCCGGGTGTGGTCGGCCAGCAGGCGGCGTAGTGTGCGGGCCAGCCCGGCCGGGTCGCGGGGCGCGACCAGCTCGCCGGTCACCCCGTCCACGACGGTGTCGACGAGGCCGCCGACCGCCGAGCCGACGACGGGCACACCGCACGCCATGGCCTCCAGCACGGTCATGCCGAACGGCTCGTACCAGGGTGTGGCGGCCAGCAGGTCGGCGGAGCGGTACCACGCCGGCATGTCCTGGGCGGGCACGCCGCCCACCAGCCGGACCCGGTCGGCCACCCGGCAGCGCTCGGCGACCTCGCGCAGCCGGACCGCGTACGGGTCGGCCGCGAGCTGACCGGCGGGCGGGCCGCCGACCACCACCAGCTCGGCCTTGGGCACCCGGGCCAGCGCGTGGATCAGGTCCTCGACGCCCTTGCGTTCGACCAGGCGGGTGACGGTGAGGATCCGGGCGTGGCCGGGGCCCCGGGGCACCGCCTTGCCGGTGGGCTGGAAACGCCGGACGTCCACACCGGACGGCACCAGGGCCAGGTGGTCGCGGGGCACACCCAGCCGGACCAGTTCGCCGACCTCGTCGCGGCACTGGGCGATGACGCGGTCGACCACGCGGCCCAGCGTCCGTTCGTACCCGATGCGCTGTGCCGGGCTGGTGTCGGCGGCGCCCTGGTAGCGCCGCTTCACCGAGCCGAGGGCGTGATAGGTCTGCACGACCGGCAGCCCGCGGGCGCCGGCGGCGCTGACCGTGGCGAGCCCGCTCATCCAGAAGTGCGCGTGCGCCACGTCCGGGCGCCAGTCGCCGGACCACTGGCCGGCCAGCCAGTCACCGAAGGCGCCCATGAACGGCAGCAGCTCGTCCTTGGGCAGCACGCTCGGCGGCCCGGCCGGTACGTGCACCACGTTGACGCCGTCGCCGAGCCGGACCATCGCGGGCAGGTCGGGACTGTCGCGCCGGGTGTAGACCCGGATCTCGTGGCCCGCCGCCGCCAGCGCCCGGGACAGCTCGGCGACGTGCCTGTTCTGCCCGCCCGCGTCGACCCCGCCGAGCGTGGCCAGCGGGCTGGCGTGTTCCGAAATCATCGCGATGCGCATGTCTCCTCCTCCAGCAGCCGGTCCCAGTCCGCCAGGAACCGGTCCAGCCCGTAGCGGGTCAGGGCGACCTGCCGGGCGCGGTCGCCGAGGCGGCGGGCCGCGTCCGGGTCGTCGAGCAGCCAGTGAGCGGCGTCGATCAGGGTGTCGACCCGGGTGGACAGGACACCGGCGTCGGGCGGCACCGCCTCGACCGCCTCGGTGGTGGCCAGGGCGAGCACCGGCATGCCCATCTGCATGGCCTCGATCAGGCTGAGCCCGAGCGAGGTCCACCGGCACAGGTGCGCGTAGGCGCGGCGGCGCGCGACCTGCTCGTGCATCTCGCGTTGCGGGGGGTCGTCGTGGACGGTGATCCGTTGCCCGGCCAGGCCCGCCACGCCCATCCCGAACACGTCGAGCGGCGCCACCGCGGCGAACCGGTCGAACAGGTCGGTACCGGTGACCCGGCCGCGCCGGACCGGCTCGTTCGTGACGACGGCGAGGCGGTCCAGCTCGCCGCTCCACCGGGCGGCCGGTTCGACGACACCGTGTTCGATCACCGTGGTGCGGGTGCCGCCCGTGTCCCAGAACAACTCGTTGAAGTGGGTGACGTGGGCGATCACCAGGTCGTCCCGGCCGGCCGCCGGGTGCCGGGTGTTCGGGACGTCCCCCTTCGGGGTGTTGTGCTCCACATAGATCACCGGCAGGCCCGGTGGCACCAGCGCGAGTTCCTCGGGCCGCTGCACGATCGCCACGTCGGCGTCGCGGATCTGATCCAGCGGCAACTCCTCGGCGCTGGACGGCCAGTCGAAGGTGCGGGCACGGCCCCGGCCCCAGGCATCGCGTCGCTGGTTGACCGGTATGAGGTAGCGGTGCTTGCCCTGGACGAACGCGGTGGTCCAGGAGCCGTGCACGTGCCAGAGCAGGATGTTCACGCCGCCACCTCCGCGGTGTCCGTGGCCTCGGTCGCGGCGCGCAGCCTCGCCACGGCGGCGACGACCTCGGCCGGGTCGATCGTCGCCAGGCACGGGTGGCCCGGCACCGGGCAGCGCGTCGCGCGGGTGTCGCGGCACGCCGCGTCGGGCCGGCCGAGCCGCACGTGCGGCACCCGGTAGGGACCCCACTTTCCGTACGGCACGGTCGGGGCGAACAGGCTCACCACGGGGGTGCCGACCGCGGCGGCCAGGTGCGCGGGCCCGGTGTTGCCGGTGACCACACAGGACGCCCCGGCCAGCAGGGCGGCCAGCTCGGACAGCGACGTGCGCCCCGCCGGTTCCCCGGCGGTCCCGGCGACGTCGGCGGCCAGCCGCCGCTCCCCCGGTCCGCTGGTGACCAGGACCCGGTTTCCCGCCGCCGCCAGCGCGGCGACGGCGCGGCGCAGGGTGTCCGGCGGGCACGCGCGCGCCTCGACGCTGGCACCGGGATGCACCACGACGTAGCCTCGCGCGCCGGGCCGCGGGGCGCCCGCGGTGACGCGCAGCGCGCCGTCGTCGCCCGGGGGCAGGGCGAAACCGGCGGCGGCGGCCACGCTGCGGGCCCGTTCGGGCTCGGGCACGGCCTCGGGTACGCGGTGCCGCACGTCCAGCAGGGAGCCCGGGTAGTCCTCGCTGATCGCGGTGATCCGCCCGATCCCGGCGACGCGCAGCAGCAGGGCCAGCGGCAGCGCGGACTGGTGGAACGACGTGAAGATGACCGCCTCGTCGGCGCAGGTGGCGCGCAGGCGCGTGGTGAGCGCCGCGATGTCGCGGGCGCGGATCCGGTCGGGCTGCGGGTCGATCCACGGCAGTTCCCACTCGACGATCTCGTCGACGCCGGGCAGCAGGGCGGCGGCGGCGCGGCCGCGCGGCCCGCACAGCAGCACCACGCGTTCCGCGCCGGCCGCCACGGCCCGGATGGCCGGCCCGGTGAGCAGCAGATCGCCGGTCGAGTCGGAACGCGCCAGCAGCACGGTGCCGGCCGGTCCGCTGCGGGCCGCCGGCCGGAGCAGGTCCTGCCGGTGCAGCAGCAGGTCGGCGGCGGCGCCCAGGTCGGCGGCGACGGTCGGTGCGGCGGCGACCTCGTCGGGCCGGGTCACCGGCGTCGGCACCAGCACGCCGGTGGCCCCGGCGGCGGCCGCGGCGCTCATGTCGCGTCCGATGTCGCCGACCACGGCGCACCGGTTCGCGGTGGTGCCCAGCGCCCGGGCGGCCGCGGTGATCAGGCCCGGCGCGGGCTTGCGGCAGCCGCAGCCGGCAGCGGGCCCGTGCGGGCACACCTGCCAGGTGTCGAACGGGCCCAGCAGCTCGTCGACCCGGCGGTTGACGGCCGCCAGTTGCGCCGCCGTGAAGCGGCCCCGGGCCAGGCCGGACTGGTTGGTAACCACGCCGAGGCGCAGACCGGCCGCGCGCAGCCGGTCCAGGGCGGCCCGCGCCCCCGGCATCGGGGTGACCCGCGCGGGGTCACCGTTGTACGGCACGTCGACGATCAGTGTGCCGTCCCGGTCGAACAGCACCGCGTCGTACAGGGGGCTCATCGCAGCGCCTCCGCCGGAAGGCGGACCGGTTCCGCTGGTCGCCGGGCCGCGCGCGCCGTGACCGGCAGGGGCCGGGCCCCGCGCCACCGCCACCATCCGCGCAGCCAGTGCGCGACGGCCAGCGGTGGGATCACGGCGCTGGTGGCGAGCATCGTCAGGATCTCCCGCCGGTCGCGGGGACCCGGGACGATCCGGGCCACCGCGAACTCGGCGGTGCCCGCCGCCCAGGCCGTGGCGGCCAGCAGCGCGGCGCCGCGCCACCGCCGGCGGCCGGTGGCGAGGGCGGCCAGCGTCGCACCGGTCGCGGCGAGCCCGGCGGCGGTGATCGCGGCGTGCCGGTGCCGGCGCCCGGCCGGCAGCTCCAGCACGTCGCGCCACCGCCTGCCGTAGAGGCGGCGCAGCAGGGCGTCGTCGGCGTTGCCGCGCTGGCAGCGCACGCTCACCCACGGATCCTCCGGCCGCACCGGATGGGTGGTACGCCGCCCGCCGCGCCGCAGCGACCAGCCGGAGCGCCGTACCCGAAGGGCCAGTTCGGCGTCCTCCCGGAACGCGCGCGGCAGGCGCTCGTCGAAGCCGCCGACGCGCTCCAGCGCGGCGCGGCGGTACGCCATGTCCGCGGTGATCCAGGCGCCGTCGGCGAGTCCCGCGGTCACCCGCTCCCAGTCGGTGGGCCGCCGGCCGTCGGGCAGCGGCACCCGCAGCTCGCCCTGCACGCCGCCGACGTCGTCGGGCGCCCCGGCGAGGTCGGCGGCGAGGTCGTCGAGCCAGTGCGGCCCGGGCACCACGTCGTCGTCGAGGAACGCGACCCACTCGTGGTGGGCGGCCCGCCAGCCGGTGTTGCGGGCGGCGGCCGGTCCCCGCCCGTCGCCGCAAAGCACGGTGACCCAGTCCGGCACCGGCAGCGGACCCTCGGGTGCGGTCCGGTCGTCCACGACGAGGACCTCGGCGGGGGGATTCGCCGCCAGGGCGTCCAGGAGACGCCCGAGGCACGGGCGGCCCACCGTGGGCACGACGATCGTGACGTCGGTCATGCGGTGCCTCCGGCGCTCACGCGGCCGAACGTCCGTCCCCGGTGGACCGCGAACGGGCCCATCGCCAGCAGGTCGACCGGGGCGGAGCCGAACAGTTCCATGGCCTCGCGCGGGGTGTCCACCATGGGACGTCCGGCCGTGTTGAGCGACGTGTTGACCACCACCGGCAGGCCGGTGTGCCGCTCGAACTCGGCCAGCATCTCGGCCACCAGCGGCTCGGTCTCCGGGTGGACGGTCTGCACGCGGGCGGTGCCGTCCACGTGGGTGACGGCCGGGATGCGGTTCCGCCAGGGTGGCCTGACCCGGTGCACGAACAGCATGTACGGGCTCGGGCAGACCCCTTCGAAGATCTCGGCGAACCGTTCGGCCCGCACCATGGGGGCGATCGGGCGGAACTGCTCGCGGCCCTTGACGTCGTTCATCCGGCGCTGGGTGTCCGGGTCGCCCGGGTGGGCCAGCAGGGAACGGTGCCCCAGCGCGCGGGGGCCGTACTCGGAGCGGCCCTGGAACCAGGCGACGATGCCGTTGCCCGCCAGCACCCGGGCGGCCTCGGCGGCGATGGAGTCGGGCCGCTCGTAGGGCAGCGCGGCCCGGCGCAGTTCGGCCTCCAGCTCGGCGTCGCTCCAGCCCCGGCCGAGCGCGGCCGTGGTGAACTCGGCGCGGGCCCCGGCGACGGCGAGGGCGGCGCCCAGCGCGGTGCCCGAGTCACCGGCGGCGGGCTGCACCCACACCCGGTCGAACGGGCCCTCGGCGGCGATCCGGGCGTTGGCCACGCAGTTGAGCGCGGTGCCGCCGGCCATGGTGAGGGTGGCCGGGCGCCCGGCCGCGTCGTACGTCCAGCGGGCCAGGTCGAGCATCACCTCTTCCAGCCGGGTCTGCACGCTGGCGGCCAGGTCGGCGTGCGCCTCGGTGAGTTCGCCGTCGGCGGGGCGCGCCTTGGCCAGGGCCGCCCAGTCGATCCGGTCCACGGTGAAACCGCCCTCGCCGTCGGCCCGGACGAGGTCGCGGAGCATGCCGAGGAAGCGGGGCGTGCCGTACGAGGCGAGGGCCATCACCTTGTACTCGTCGCTGGAGTGCAGGAAGCCGAGGTGCCGGGTGAGGTCCTCGTAGAGCAGGCCCAGCGAGTGCGGCAGTTCCTGGGTGCGCAGCACGGTCAGCTCGCCGTCGCGGTAGGCGCCGGCCAGATGGCTGGCGACCTCGCCGCGCCCGTCGAGCACGAGCACGGCGCTGTCGCCGGTCACCGACAGCCCGGCCGACGCGGCGTGCGCCACGTGGTGCGGCACGAAGCGCACCTGGTCGGGGTCGAGGCCAGGCAGCGCGGTGGCGAGGAACTGCGGCGCGCGGCGGGCGTAGTCGCGCCGCAGATGGTCGGACGGATCGTCGAGGCCCAGCGACGCCGCGTCCCGGGTCAGTGACGGATCGAAGGAGTACGCGACCGCGTCCAGGTCGCCGGGGGTTAGCCCGCCGGCCTCCAGGCACCAGGCGGCGGCCAGTTCGGGCAGCTCCCACGCGGCGTACGGGACCGGCCTTTTGCCGTGTTTACGGCGGCTGAACCGTTCCTCCTCGGCGGCCGCGACGACCTGGCCGTCCACCACCAGCGCGGCGGCGGGGTCGTGGAAGATCGCGTTGATTCCCAGCACTCGCATGTCGCGGCGGATACCCGTGGTTCAGCGACCTAACCGCTTGATCACCGACTTCTCCGGGCGGCCCCACCTGCACTGATAAAACCTCCTACGAGGAGTTTCAGATCATCTTCAGCGGGCAAGCGGGCGACCATGTTCGAGGTGCGGCAGCTCATCGCAGGCGTGTGGGGACCGGGTGGCTCGGGCCGCCGGCTCACCGTGGAGAACCCGGCGGACGGCGGTTCCGTCACCGTCGTCCCCGTCTCGGCGGACGAGGACGTCCACGCCGCGGTCCAGGCCGCGCGCGCGGCCGCGCCCGGCTGGGCGGGCACCCCCGCCGCCGCGCGCGGCTCGGCGCTGCACGCCGCCGCACGCGCGGTCGAGTCGGCCGCGGACGACCTGGCCGCGCTGATGTCCGCCGAGATGGGCAAGCCGGTCGACGGCGCCCGCGAATCGGTCGCGGCCGGGGTCGGCACCCTGCGCCAGTACGCCGAACTCGGCCCCACCCACCGCGGGCGCGCCCTGGCCGGCGACGACGCGGCACTGGACCTGATGACCTACCGGCCGCGCGGCGTCGTCGCGGTGATCACGCCATGGAATGATCCGGTGGCGGTGTCGTGCGGCCTGCTGGGCGCCGCGCTGGTCACCGGCAACGCCGTGATCTACAAGCCGAGCGAGCGCGCCCCGGCGACCGGCTGGCGGCTGGCCGAGCTGCTGGCGCCGCACGTCCCGCCAGGCGTCCTGGGCCTGCTGCACGGCGACGGCCCGGTGGGCGCCGCGCTGGCCGCCGCCGACGTCGACGTGGTGGCCCAGGTCGGCTCGACCGCCACGGGCCGGTCGATCGCGGCGGCCTGCGCCCGCACCGGGGCCAAGGCGCTGCTGGAGAACGGCGGCAGCGACCCGCTGATCGTCGACGCCGACGTGGACCCGGGGTGGGCCGCCGAGCAGGCCGCGCTGGGCGCGTTCGCCAACTCGGGGCAGATCTGCGTCGCCGTCGAGCGGATCTACTGCCACCGTACGGTGATCGAGCCGTTCCTGGCCGCGCTGGCGGCCGAGGCCGACCGCTGGCGGTCACAGCTCGGCCCGCTGGTCGACCGGCGGCTGCGCGACACCGTCGACCGGCAGGTGCAGCACGCACTCAAGGACGGCGCCCGGGCGGTGCGTGGCGGTGCGGTGCCACCCGGGCCGGGCGCCTGGTATCCGCCCACGGTGCTGGAGGGATGCACCGACGACATGGCCGTCATGCGCGAGGAGACGTTCGGTCCGGTCGCCCCGGTGGCCTCGGTCGGATCCTTCGACGAGGCGCTGCACCGGGCGGCCGACTCGCCCTATGGGCTGGCCGCCACGGTGCTGACCGGCTCCATGGACCACGCGTGGCGGGCGGTCCGGGAGCTGCCCGCCGGCACGGTCAAGGTCAACGCGGTCTTCGGCGGTGCCCCGGGCGGTGCCGCGCATCCGCGCCGCGGCAGCGGACAGGGCTTCGGGTACGGCCCGGAGCTGCTGGACGAGATGACCGTGGCCAAGGTGGTCCACCTCGAAGGGCCGCCGTCGGGCTGGTGAGCCCCGGTCAGGCCGCCTGCTCGGCGGTCCGGCGCGGGACGGGCAGCCGCAGGGTGCGGCCCTTCGCCCGAGCCAGGGCGTACGCACCGCCGAGCGCCGCCGCCGTGGTGGCCGCGCCGGCCAGCAGCAGGGCGCCGCGCGCGCCGAGCGTGTCGGCCAGCCAGCCGATGGCGGGCGCGCCGACAATGCCGGACAGCGAGGACACGATGCCGAGCGTGGCCAGCACCCGGCCGCGCATGTCCTCCCGGGTGTCGAGCTGGACGCGGGTGGACACGACCGTGTCGAAGACGACCGCCCCCGCCGCGATCGGCAGGATCAGGGCGGCGAAGCCGAGCACGTTCGGGGCCAGGGCCGAGCAGAACTGCAGGACACTGATCATGAATCCGCTGGCCAGCAGCATCCGCAGGGTGGATCGGCCGGTGCCGGCCAGCAGCAGCCCCCCGGCCACGGCGCCCACCGCGAACACGGTGGAGAGCAGACCGTACGAGCCGGGGCTGCCGTGCAGCGGGCCGGCCACCATGGCGGCCATCGTGACCTGGTAGTTGCGGCCCAACGCGCCGAGCACGAAGGAGAGCGCCAGCACGATGAGCACCACGGGCTGGCTCAGCACGTACCGGACACCGGCGCGCACCCCGCCGTCACCGGGCGCCGCCAGCGGCATGGCCCGCAGGTCGGCGGTGCGCACGGCCGCCAGCGCGCCGATCACCACGAGATACGACAGGCCGTTGATGCCGAACAGCACGCCCGGGCCGGTCAGGCCGACCAGCACCCCGCCGAGCGCCATGCCGCCGATCCGGCCCGCCGAGCTGAGCACCGAACCGAGCGCAAGCGCCGAGCCGAGCGCCTCGCGCGGCACCAGCGCCGCACCGAAGCGGCCCAGCACCGGGCCCTCGAACGCGGCGATCACGCCGGAGGCCAGCGCCACCGCGAAGATCAGCTGGGGTCGGGGGTGGGCCAGCAGGGCCAGCGCCAGGGCGGCCCGCAACGCCTGGGAGGCGATCAGCACCGGACGGGCGGGCAGCCGGTCGGCCAGCGCGCCGCCCCAGCCGCCCAGCACGAGCACCGGCAGGGACTGCAGCATGACCACGATGCCCATGGTCGCGGCGGAGCCGGTGGTGGACAGGATCAGCCAGTTCAGCCCCAGCACCTGCATCCAGGTGCCCCCGGTCGACACGAGGTCGGCCGCGGCCCAGAGTCGGTAGTTGCGCTCCCGGAGCGGCGCGAACAGCACAGCGGCGGACCCCCACAGACAAGTGGCGCCGCGTCTCGGCGCCACGTGCCTGTTCGGGAAGCGCCCCGCAGCCGCTTCGGAGGCCCGGGCATGAACTACCGAACCGCAACCGGTCGAGGGTCAACTACGCGGTCATCCGCCGGCCGCTGATCTCGCGCAGACAGTCGTTGATCATGCCGGCGTCGATCACCTGCCAGCGCCGCCCGTACGACGGATCCTCCTCGCGGTCGGCGTGCGACCGGTCGCGGATCACCGGCAAAAAGTCAGTCGCCGATGAAGATCAGTTGGCGATGGTGTGGTCGTCCTGGCGCTGCCCGCAGCAGGTCAGCCAGAGCGATGATGCGCGTGGCGGCTGTGGCCACCTCCGGGTCGGGGTGATCGGCCGCCAGCGTTGCTAGTTCCGAGACGAGCCTGTTGGCTTGCCGGGAGTTGAAGTAGGTGTCGTCGGTCTCGTCGACTCCCGCGAGCAGCGGATACCGGGCTGGATCATTGGCCGCGTGCGCAGCGAGCCGGTTGACACCAACGGCGCTGTCGAGCGTGTCGACGACCTCCCCGGTGTACTCCTGGACTCGAACATCGATACCCACGACGCCATTGTCCGGGATGGTCATGATCCGGTCGACCACGGGGGTCAGGAGGTGCCGGAGATCCTTACCGCCGTGCCAGGCGACGCCCCACCGGTTCGGCGTCGGCGGCAGGACAACGTCATGCCCCGCGCGCCGATCCGCCGAAACGCTGGCCCGGGACCAGCCGGGTGATTGCCCCGGTCCACCCGGGGTACACCCAGGGGCTCGGACCGAGAAAGGAAGTCAGCATGACGACCGCACGCGAGATCATGACACCCGACGTCACGTGCATCGGGGAGCGGGAGACCCTGGCCGACGCGGGCCGCAAGATGGCCGACCTCGACGTCGGTTCGCTGCCGATCTGCGGCGAGGACAACCGGCTCAAGGGCATGCTCACCGACCGCGACATCGTCACGAAGGCGGTCGCCCAGCACCGCAACCCCGAGGAGATGACCGCGGGCGAGCTGGCGCAGGGCAAGCCGGTCACCATCGGCGCCGACGACGACGTCGCCGAGGTGCTGCGCACGATGGCCAGTCACAAGGTGCGCCGGTTGCCGGTGATCGACGGCCACCAGCTCGTCGGCATCGTCGCGGTGGCCGATGTGGCCCGGGCCCTGCCGGACCGCCCGGTGGGCGACCTGATCGACACCCTCAGCAGGTAGCGGCGCACGCGGGGATTTCGCCGTCGCGCCGGCGGGTAGCAGACATTCATGGCTACCAGGAGAACGCGTCCACAGGAGCTGGACGCCGAGCACCGTAACGCGTTGCCGGACACCAGGTTCGCCTTCCCCCGGGTGCGCAAGGAGCCGTTGACCGACGCCGCGCACGTACGCAACGCCATCGCCCGCTTCGATCAGGTGCGTGATGTCACCGACCGGGAGCGCGACGAGGCGTTCCGGCGGATCCAGCGGGCCGCGCGCAAGTTCGGTGTGCAGATGACGGAAAGCCGGTGGCAGGAGCTGGGCAAGCCGTCGGCGACCAGGAAGTCGTCCGACAAACCCCGGACACCCACCAGGGCCGAGCTCGCCGCGTCACCGCGAGCCCAGCGCTCGAAGGCCGAGTTGTACGCCGAGGCCCGCCGCCGCGAGGTGAAGGGCCGTTCCACGATGACCAAGGACGCGCTGCTGCGCGCCCTGCAGAGCGGCTGACCGAACGTCCGCCGCGGCCTGGGGAGGCCAGGGGCCCATGGGATCGGCACTGCCGCCCGTCCCATGGGCCCCCGCTCTGTGCGCCACTACCGGGCCGTGAGCTGCCTGGAGGAGAGAACTTTGGCCCAGGCTGCCCGGTATTCACCCGGGAACGCCGTCCCCAGGTGTCCCGGACGGGCCGCGTGGGTATGCGCAGGCGCAGCCGTTCCGTCACCGAGGAGGCCACCATGCCGGGGCGCACCGCCCGTACCGTCGTGATCACGGGGGCCAGCGGCGGCATCGGCCGCGCCACCGCCCGGCGGCTGGCCGCCCGCGGCGACCGGCTGGTCCTGCTGGCCCGGGGCGAGACCGGACTGGCGGCCGCGGCGGACGAGGTCACCCGGGCGGGCGGCACCGCCCTGCCGATCGCCGTCGACGTCGCCGACGCCGGGGCGGTCGAGGCGGCGGCCGCGCGGGCGGAGGGCGAGCTCGGCCCGATCGACGTGTGGATCAACAACGCGTTCACCTCGGTGTTCGCGCCCTTCACCCGGATCGGCCCGGCGGAGTTCCGGCGCGTCACCGAGGTCGCCTACCTGGGCTTCGTGTACGGCACGCGGGCCGCGCTGGACCGGATGCTGCCCCGCGACCGGGGCACCATCGTCCAGGTCGGCTCGGCGCTGGCATACCGGGGCATTCCCCTGCAGACCGCGTACTGCGGCGCCAAGCACGCCATCCAGGGCTTCACCGAGGCGCTGCGCTGCGAGCTGCTGCACGAGCACAGCCGGGTACGGGTGACCATGGTGCAGATGCCCGCGCTGAACACCCCGCAGTTCGGCTGGGTCCGCTCCCGGCTGCCGCACCGCGCCCAGCCGGTGCCGCCGATCTTCCAGCCCGAGGTGGCCGCCCGGGCGATCGAGTACGCCTCCGACCACCCCCGGCGCCGCGAGTACTGGGTGGGCGGGTCGACCGTCGCCACCCTGCTGGCCAACGCCGTGGCCCCCGGGCTGCTGGACCGCTACCTGGCCCGCACCGGCTACGCCTCCCAGCAGACCGGTCAGCCGCACGACCCGGAATACCCCGGAAACCTGTGGAAGCCCGCCGACCAGGACGTCGACCACGGCGCGCACGGGGCATTCGACCGGCGGGCGCACCGGCGTACCGCTCAGTTGTGGGCCTCCCAGCACCACGGCCTGCTGGCGCTCGGCGGCGCGGCCGCCCTGGCCGGGGCCGCCGCCGCGCTCGGCCGGGGCCGGCGTCGCGGCTGACGGCACGGTCCCCCGCACGGCGGGCCGCGCGAGGGACCGGCGATCAGGGCCGGCCTCGATCAAGACCGGTCAGGGCCGGCTCCGGTCAGGGCTGGCGCAGTTCCACCATGCCGTCGCGGACCCGGGTGGGCAGGGTGGGCTGATCGCTGGCGGCGGGGCCGTGCACCACCGCGCCGTCCGCCAGCCGGAACGTGCTGCCGTGCCAGGGGCAGACCACGCAGGCGTCGGGCCCCTCGCCCACGATGTCGCCCTCACCGAGCGGGCCGGTCTCGTGCCCGCACCGTTCGATCAGGGCGCAGACCCGGTCACCGGTCCGGTACAGCAGGACCGGCACGTCGCCGACGGTCCGTACGGTGGGTTTGCGGTCGGGCAGGGACGCCAGGGAGCCCACCGCCGTCCAGTCCGCCGGGACCCGCGCCAGCTCCGGCACGGCCTGGTTGGTGCCGGCACCCTGCGCGAACGACAGGTGGCCGCCGAGGAACGCGCCGAGTCCCGCCGCCGACAGACCGGCGAAACCCAGCAGCCGGCCCCGGCCGTCGCGGCCGTTCAGGCGCGCGACCAGCGACGCGGCGTACAGGCCCACCGCGACCGTGTTGGCGGCGGCATGCACCAGCCCCACCCGGCGCCGGTCCGGCGTCATCTGGGACCAGTCGAGCAGGCCGGCGGCGACCGCGGGCGCCACCGAGCCGGTGCCGACCGCGATCAGGGTGGTCGCCGCCCGGCGGCGGCCGGGCATCAGGTCGAGCACGGCCGCCGACAGGAACGCGCCGATCGGCACCTGCACCAGCGCCGGGTGCAGGGGATGGCCGAGCCAGATGCCCTGCAGCAGGTCACGCAGCCGCTGCGGCCGGACCACCTTGGTGACGGCCGCCTGCAACTTGTCGCTGACCGGGTCGAGCGAGCGGGCTTCCTGGAGCCTGGTGAGCGTCTGCATGACTTGCCGGATTCCCCCGGCTGCGGGACGGAAAACACCCGTCGCGGTAGCCGGATCGGGATGGAATGACCATGGCACTACGCTGACGCCGTGGGACAGGGATTACGCGACGACGAGCGGCTGCGTCGCCTTGAGGCGGTCACGGACGCCACCCTGTCGCGCCTCGAGGTCTCCGACATGCTCGACGAGCTACTCGAACGCGTCCGCGACCTGCTGAACACCGACACCGCCACGATCCTGCTGGTCGACCCCCACTCCCAGCAGCTGGTCGCCACCGCGGCCAAGGGCCTGGAGGAGGAGGTACGCCAGGGCGTACGGATCCCCATCGGGCGGGGCTTCGCGGGCCGGATCGCCCAGACCCGCCAGCCCGCGCTGCTGGCCGAGCTGACCAGGGACGACGTCTTCAACCCGATACTGATCGAGAAGGGCCTGCGGTCGTTGCTCGGCGTGCCGATCTTCGTCGGCGGCGAGGTCATCGGGGTGCTGCACGTCGGCACCATGAGTCACCGGGAGTTCACCGACGAGGACCTCAGCCTGCTGCAACTGGCCGCCGACCGCGCCGCGGTGGCCGGGCAGATCCGCAGCCGCAAGGTCGAGCAGACCGCCGCGCTGGCGCTGCAACGCAGCCTGATCCCGCCGACGCTGCCCCGGATCGACGGGTTGGCGCTGGCCGCCCGGTACGTGCCCGGCCACGAGTTCGGCATCGGCGGCGACTGGTACGACGTCTTCGCGCTCCCGTCCGGCTGGCTCGGCGTGGTCATCGGCGACGTCGCCGGTCACGGCCTCGCCTCGGCGGTCGTGATGGGCCGGGTCCGCAGCGCGCTGCGGGCGTACAGCCTGCTCACCTGCGACCCGGGTGAGGTGTTGACCATGCTCGACCGCAAGGTCCGCCACTTCGAGGCCGGCAGCCTCACCACCGCCTGCTACGTGATGATCTCCCCGGACCGGGGGACGCTGCTGCTCTCCACCGCCGGGCACGTGCTGCCGGTGCTGGCGGCGCCGGACGGGCCCACCACCCTGATCGACGCCCCGGTCGACCCGCCGCTCGGGGTGGGCCGGACCGACGGCGGCCGGCACACGACCAGCCTGGAGCTGCCGCCCGGAGGCCTGCTGGTGTGCTACACCGACGGTCTCGTGGAGCGCCGGGGCGAGGTCATCGACGTCGGCCTGAACGCGCTCGTCGACGTGGTCAAGGCGGACGATCCGGAATCGGTCTGCCGCACCATCATGAACGTCATCGGGCTGACGAAGCCGACCGATGACATCGCCCTCCTGGCCATCCGGCGCGATCCCGACGACGCGTGACCTCACGCGGACTCCGGCCGCTCCAGGCCGGACTCCGCGAAGGCACCACGGTCTGATAGCGCACGTTAGAGGCACGGCGGTCCGGGTAACTGGAGCGAATCGGACACCCAACCTCGCTAGGAGCCGGTCTGATGGATCCCCGCAAGCCCGTCGAGGCGGTCAAGGAAGCCGTGCAGCACGCCGCCGCCAAGCTCACCGACGCCGCCACGCCCCGAGTGCCCGGAGCGCCCGGCAGCGGCACCCCGGCGCTGGCGGAGCCGACCGAGCCGGCCGAGCCGCTGCCGCCCAAGCCGGAGCAGGGCACCCCGGAGCCGCGCACTCCCACGGGCGCGGTCCCCGGCTGCCCGGCCGCCGCGTTCGCCCAGCAGGGCGCCTACCTGACCACCGCCCAGGGGGCCCGGCTGCGCGACACCGACCACTCGCTCAAGGCCGGGGCGCGCGGGCCGATCCTCCTGCAGGACCACCACTTCCGCGAGAAAATCACCCACTTCGACCACGAGCGGATCCCCGAGCGGGTGGTGCACGCCCGGGGCGCCGGGGCCCACGGGGTGTTCACCGCGTACGGCACCGCCGAGGCGATCACCCGGGCCGGGTTCCTCAAGAAGGGGCGCGAGACACCGGTCTTCGTGCGCTTCTCCACGGTGCTGGGTTCGCGGGGCTCGGCCGACACCGTGCGCGACACCCGCGGCTTCGCCACGAAGTTCTACACCGACGAGGGCACCTTCGACCTGGTCGGCAACAACATCCCGGTGTTCTTCATCCAGGACGCGATCAAGTTCCCGGACGTCATCCACGCCGCCAAGCCGCACCCGGATCGGGAGATCCCGCAGGCGCAGAGCGCCCACGACACGTTCTGGGACTTCGTCTCCCTGCACACCGAGGCGCAGCACCACACCATGTGGAACATGTCCGACCGGGGCATCCCCCGCTCGTACCGGACCATGGAGGGGTTCGGGGTGCACACGTTCCGGCTGGTCAACGACGCCGGTGCGACGGTGCTCGTGAAGTTCCACTGGAAGCCCAGGCTGGGCGTGCACTCGCTGCTGTGGGAGGAGGCCCAGCTGATCAGCGGGGTCGACCCCGACTTCCACCGCCGCGATCTGTACGACGCCATCGAGGCCGGCGCGTACCCGGAGTGGGAACTGGGGCTGCAGGTGTTCCCCGACACGCCCGAGGAGACGTTCGCGGGCATCGACCTGCTCGATCCGACCAAGATCGTGCCCGAGGAGCTGGCCGAGGTGCAACGCGTCGGCAAGCTGGTACTCAACCGCACGCCGAGCAACTTCTTCGCCGAGTCGGAGCAGGTGGCGTTCCACCTGGGCAACCTGCCGCCCGGCATCGACGTGACCAACGACCCGCTGCTGCAGGGCCGCCTCTTCTCCTACCTGGACACCCAGCTGACCCGGCTGGCCGGACCGAACTTCCCGCAGATCCCGATCAACCGCCCGCACGCCGGAGTCAACGACATGCTGCGCGACGGCTTCCACCAGCACGCCGTGCACGCGGGCGTGGCGCCGTACCGGCCGAACTCGCTGGACGGCGGCAACCCGTTCGAGGCCGGCGACGACGAGAACGCGTTCGTGGACGTGCCCGTGCGGGTCGCCGAGGCGCCGAAGATCCGGGCGAACCCGGTGTCCTTCGCCGACCACTTCAGCCAGACCCGCCTCTTCTGGCAGAGCATGACGCCGGTCGAGCAGGAGCACATCGTGCACGCGTACACATTCGAACTGGGCAAGTGCTACGAGCAGGCCATCAAGGAGCGGCAGGTCCAGTGCCTGGCCGACATCGACCCGGTGTTGTGCGAGCGGGTGGCGACCGGCCTGGGCCTGCCCGTACCGAAGCCGACGACGCCGCTGGCCGAGGTGGTGCCCAGCCCGGCGCTGTCGCAGGTGGGTGCGCAGTGGCCGGCCGAGGGCCGGATCGTCGGCATCGTCGTCGGCCCCGACGCCGACCTGCCCGGGGTGACCGCGGTGCGGGAGGCCGCCTTCGGTGCCGGGCTGGTCCCGCTGGTGATCGCGCCGCACGGCGGGCAGCTGGGTGACCTGACCGTGCAGCGCACGTTCGACACGGCCCGGTCGGTGGAGTTCGACGCGCTGCTGCTGGCCGCCGCGCCCGCCCCGGCGCCCGGCGCGGTCCGCGACGCCAAGGCGGGCACCGCGGACCCGGCGCCGATCGACCCACGGGTGCTGCGCCTGGCCGAGGAGGCGTGGCGGCACGCCAAGGCGATCGGCGCGTGGGGCGACGGCACCGCCGTCCTGCGGGCGGCGGGCATCGCCGGCACGCCCGGCGTGATCTCCGCCTACGCCGGCCCGGACACCTTCGCGGCGGTCCAGGAACTGCTGGCCACCCACCGGGTGTGGCAGCGCTTCGCGAGCGTCTGACTCCGACGCCGGTGGTCGTCACGGGGGTACGGCCACCGGTCCCGCGGCCGTCCGGAGGCAGCGAGCGCGGACGCGGGCCGGTCACCCGGCCCGCAGCGACAGCGGGCGCAGGTCGGTCCAGTTCTTCTCGACGAAGTCGAGGCAGGCCTGGCGGGTGTCCGGGCCGGCGACCTGACGCCAGCCGGCGGGCACCGGCGCGAACGCCGGCCACAGGCTGTGCTGCTGCTCGTCGTTGACCAGGACGAGGAACGAACCGTCAGCGGCGTCGAACGGGTTGCTCATCTGTGCTCCTTGAGGGTGGAGATCGGACGGTCGGGATGGGCGGCGAACGCCGCCACGGTCGCGCGCAGCTCGGCGGCCAGCCCGGCGACGGTGGGCTGGTCGAACACGTCGGTGGCGTAGCCGAGGTAGCACTCGACCGGGCCCGCGCCGCGCGGCTCGTAGCAGCTCAGCACGAGGTCCGCGTGGGCCACCCGGGTCGGTACGGCGTCGAAGCCGCCCCCGCCGGGCGTGGCCAGTTCCGCCTGCTCGTGGTGCACGACCAGCACGGCCGGGTCCGCGCCGAGCGTCGCGGCCCGTACGGCGGCCCACGGCACGTCCTGATGGTCGAGGGCGGCCAGGGTCGCGGCGCGTACCCGGGTGAGCAGGCCGGCGGGGGTCGGGTCGGCACCGGTGTCGGTGCGCAGCACCAGCGGGTGGGCGAAGCAGCCGACCAGGTCGGCCAGGGCGGCGTCCGTGCGGCCCGCGGTGAGGATGCCGATCGGCAGGTCCGCGCCCGCGCCCCGGGCCGTGAGCACGGCGGCCAGGGCGGCGTGCAGCACCATGAACATGCTGGTTCCGGTGGCCTGGGCGAGCGCGTCCACGGCCGCGTGTTCGGCGGCGCTGAGAGTCAGCTCCACCTCGGCGCCCTGGCCGGTCCGTAGCTCCGGCGCCGGCCGGTCCGTGGGCAGCCGCAGCGCGGGGGCGTCCCGCAGCCGGTCGCGCCACCAGGCGAGCTGGCGGGCGTGCCGGCTGTGCGGGTCGGCCGGATCGCCGAGCAGTTCGCCCCACCACCGGGTGGCGTCGGCGTAGGTCACCGGCAGTGGTGCCCAGTCCGGTGCCCGCCCGGCCCGGCGGGCCTCGTACGCCGCCGCGAGGTCGTCGGTCAGCGGCAGCACCGACCACTCGTCGACCGCCACGTGCGCCATGGTCAGCAGCAGCGCCTGCGCCCCGTCGCGGGTCATCAGGTGCGCCTGCACCGGGCCGCCCCCGGGGCGCGGCTGACCGGCGATGGTCGCGGCGGCCACGTCCAGCGTGATGCCGGTGACCGTGGCCTCGCGCAGCGGGGGCGGGTCGGCGAGCACCTGACGGCCGTCCACCAGCACGGTGCGCAGCGGCTCGTGCCGGGCGCACACGTCCGCCCAGGCGGCGGCCAACGCGGCCGGGTCGAAGCCGTGCGGTGCCCGCAGCAGCAGGGCGTGGTCCCACTGCCGGGCAGGCGTCAGCAGGTGTTGCTGCGCCGGTGCCGCCGGCACCACGGCGGGCCGGGGGGCGCGGGTCGGCGCCGGGTAGGCCGCCGACAGCCGGATCCGGACGGCCAGGTCGGCGACCGTGGGCGCGTCGAACACGTCGCGGATGGACAGCTCCGCGCCCAGTTCGGCGCGGACCCGGCCGACCAGCAGCATCGCCAGCATCGAGTGCCCGCCGAGGGCGAAGAAGCTGTCCCGTACGCCCACCCGGGGCAGGCGCAGCAGGTCGGCCACGATGGTGGCCAGCGCCCGTTCGGTGTCGGTGGACGGCTCGTCGTCACCGGCCAGGGCCGCCCAGTCCGGGGCGGGCAGGGCCGCCCGGTCGAGTTTGCCGTTGCTGGTCAGCGGCAGCGGCCGCTCCAGCAGGATCACCATCGCGGGCACCATGTACTCGGGCAGCCGGGTGCCCGCGTACGCCCGGACCAGCTCGGCGTCGGTGCCCGGGGCGGCCTGGGCGTACCCGATGAGGCGGGTCAGCGGGCCGTCGCGGTCCACCACGGCGACCGCCTGCACGACGTCCGGGTGGGCGGTGAGCGCGGCGGCCACCTCGCCCAGTTCGATCCGGAAGCCGCGGATCTTCACCTGGTCGTCGAGCCGGCCGAGGAAGTCGATGGTCCCGTCGGCGCGCCAGCGGGCCCGGTCCCCGGTGCGGTACATCCGGGCACCGGGCGGCCCGTACGGGTCGGCGACGAACCGGGCGGCGCTCAGGCCGGGCTGGCCCAGGTAGCCGCGGGCCAGGCCGCGCCCGGCCACGTACAGCTCGCCGGGTGCGCCGGGCGGGACCGGCCGCAGCGCCTCGTCGAGGATGTAGCACCGGGTGTTCGGGTCGGGTACGCCGATCGGGACGGCCTGCGTCCAGCCGGGCACGGACTGCCACAGGGTGCTGTTCACGGTGGCCTCGGTGAGGCCGTACGCGCCGAGCAGGTTGAGCCGCCGCGACCACCGTCCGATCAGGTCCGGCGGCACGGTTTCCGTGCCGACCAGGATCGTCGCGCCCTCCGGCAGCTCGCAGCCGTCCGGCAGGGCGGCCATCAGCGACGGCGGCAGGATCAGGTGGGTGACGGCGTGCGCGGCGACGAAGTCGGTCAGCGCCGGACCCGCCACGCGGGCCTGCTCCGGGCAGATCACCAGGGTGCCGCCCACGCACAACGCCATCACCTGCTCGAACACGGCCACGTCGAAGCCGGGTGAGGCGAACTGGAGCACCCGCGAGTCGCGGGTCAGCCGCATCCGGTCGATCGCGGTCGCGGCCAGCGAGGCGATGCCCTCGTGCGGCACGCACACCCCCTTGGGGCGGCCGGTCGACCCGGAGGTGTAGATGACGTACGCCGCCGCGTGCAGCCCGGCCGGCGCCCGGCCCAGCGGCCCCGGGTCGGCGGCGGCCAGCGCGGCCGCCGTGCCCGGTTCGTCCAGTACGACGCGGGGCAGGTCGCCGGGGATCCGGCCGGATAGCTCGGCGGTGGTCACCACCACGGCCGCACCGGAGTCGGCCAGCTGGTAGGCCAGCCGGTCGGCGGGATGGGCCGGTTCCAGCGGCAGGTACGCCGCCCCCAGCTTCAGCACCGCCAGCACCGCGGCCGGGAACTCCCGGGTCCGGGGCAGCCCCAGCGCGACCACGGACTCCGCACCGACCCCGGCGTCGGCCAGCAGCCGGGCCAGCCGGTTGGCGTGCGCGTCGAGCTGCGCGTACGTCCACTGCCCGGCGGTGTCGACGACCGCGACCGCGTCCGGGCGCTGCGCGGCGGCGCGGTCGAACAGCTCCGGCCAGGTCAGCTCCGCGACGTCGCGGGCGGTGTCGTTCCAGTCGTGCAGCACCCGCGTGCGCTCGCCGGGCAGCAGGATGTCGACCGCGCTGACCGGCACCGCGGGGTCCGCGGCGACCGCGTCGAGCAGCCGGGTGAGGCGCTGCCCGATCGCCGTCGCGGTGCCCGGGTCGAACAGCTCCGTGGCGTACTCGATCCGGCAGATCAGCCGGCCGGTGTCGGTGTAGTCGGCGAAGCTGAAGACCAGGTCGAACTTCGCCGCCCGGTGTTCGACCGGCTCCCACTGCCCGGTCAGGTCGCCGAGCGTGACCGTGTCCGCGCCGGAACGGGCGTGGTAGCCGACCATCACCTGGAACAGCGGGTTGCGGGCCAGCGAGCGGGGCGGGTTGAGGTGCTCCACGACCGCCTCGAACGGCACGTCCGCGTGGGCGAACGCGGCCAGGTCTGCCTGGCGTACCCGCTCGATCAGGGCGGTGAAGCTCGGGTCGCCGGACAGGTCGGTGCGCAGCACCAGCGTGTTGACGAAGAAGCCGACGAGGTCGTCGAGGGCCTCGTCGGTGCGGCCCGCGATCGGCGCGCCGATCGGCAGGTCGCAGCCCGCACCCAGCCGGTGCAGCAGGGCACCGACCGCCGCGTGCAGCACCATGAACATGCTCGCGCCGCTCGCGCGGCTCAGCGCACGCAGCGCGGCCGCGGCGGGGATGTCCAGTTCGATCTCGCGCCCGGCGAACGTGGGCGCGGCGGGGCGCGGCCGGTCCGTGGGCAGTTCCAGCTCCGGCGGGGCGCCGTCCAACGTACGGGCCCAGTGGTCGAGCTGCCGGGCGGCCAGGCTGGCCGGGTCGGCCGGGTCGCCGAGCAGGTCGCGCTGCCACAGCGTGTAGTCGGCGTACTGGACGGCCAGCGGGGTGAACCGGGGTGCCGTTCCCGCGCGGCGGGCCGCGTACGCGGTGTCCAGGTCGGCCAGGAACGGCCGGTCGGACCACTCGTCGGTGGCGATGTGGTGCAGCAGCAGCACCAGCAGGCACCCGCCGCCGGTCAGCGGGTGCACGGCGGCCCGCAGCGGCGGCTCGACCGCCAGGTCGAACGGGCGGTGCACGGCGGCGCGCACGGCGGCCGCCGCGACCGGCTCGTCGGCCGGTTCCGCCACCTCGACCGGCACCGGCGCCACCGGCAGCACGCGCTGGTGCGGGGCGCCGCCGTCGGCCGGGAACACGGTACGCAGGGACTCGTGGCGCCCGGCCACATCCGCCAGCGCCGAGGCCAGTGCCGCCACGTCCGGCACCGCGGAAACGCGCAGCACGAGCGGGAAGTTGTACGCGGCCGAGCCCGCGTCGAGCTGCTGGGTCAGCCACAGCCGCTGCTGCGCCGCGGACAGCTCGATGCGTTCCGGGCGGGTCCGGGCCAGCAGCGCCGGCCGGGCCGCCGCGTCGCGCCCGGCGTCGGCGCGGACCGCCAGCGCGGCCGGGGTGGGCGCCTCGAACAGGTCCCGCACCGACAGGTGGGTGCCCAGCGCGGTGCGGGCCCGGCTGACCAGGCGGGTGGCCAGCAGGCTGTGCCCGCCGAGGTGGAAGAAGTGGTCGTCGGCGCCGATGTCGGGCACTGCGAGCAGGTCGGCGAACAGTTCACACAGGACCTTCTCGGTGGCCGTGGCGGCGGGCCGTCCGCCGCGCCGTTCCGCCGCCGGTTTCGGCAGGGCGGCCACGTCGAGCTTGCCGTTCACGGTCAGCGGCAGCGTGCCGACCGGCACGAACGCCGCCGGAACCATGTACTCGGGCAGGGTCCGGCCCAGATGGGCGCGCAGGATGTCGGCCAGGTCCGGCGCGGCATCGCCGGCGGGGACCACGTACGCGAGGAGCCGGGCCGCCGGGCCCGAGGTGTCCGCGATCACGGCCGCGTGGGCGATCGCCGGGTGGCTCTGCACGGCCGAGGTGATCTCCCCCAGCTCCACCCGGTACCCGCGGATCTTCACCTGGTCGTCGGTGCGCCCGAGGAAGTCGATGTTGCCGTCCGCGGCCCGGCGCACCAGGTCACCGGTGCGGTACATCCGCGTGCCGGGCGCACCGTACGGGTCGGCGACGAACCGGGCCGCGGTCAGGTCCGCCCGGTGGTGGTAGCCGCGCGCCAGCCCGATGCCCGCGATGTACAGCTCACCCGGCGCGCCCGGCGGCAGCGGCCGCAGGTGACCGTCCAGGATGTACGCCCGCGTGTTCCAGATGGCCTGGCCGACCGTCGGGGTCGCCGAGTCCATGGTGGAGCCGCCCAGCGTGTTGATCGTGTACTCGGTGGGCCCGTACAGGTTGTAGCCGTACACGCCGTCGGTGTCGCGCAGTGCCGACCAGACCGCGTCGGAGACCGCCTCCCCGCCCAGCAGCACCAGCGCGGGCCGGTGCCGTCCCGGCCCGTCCGCCAGCAGCCCCTGCTCGATGAGCAGCTGACAGTAGGTGGGTGTCACGTTGACGACGTCGACCTCGTGGGCGTCGCAGTAGGCGACCAGCGCCTCCGCGTCGCGGCGCAGCACCTCGTCGCAGACGTGCACCTCGTGGCCCTCGACGAGCCACAGCAGTTCCTCCCACGACATGTCGAACGCGAACGACACCGTGTGCGCGATCCGCAGCCGCCGCCCACCCGCGGCGGCGATCGCCGGGGCGAAGATGTTCTCCTGGTGGTTGAGCTGCATGTTGGTCAGCCCCCGGTACGGCGTCACCACCCCCTTGGGGCGGCCCGTCGAACCGGACGTGTAGATCACGTACGCGGGGTGTTCCAGCCGGCCCGGGCGGCCCCGCGCGAACAGCGGCACCTCCGCGTCGGTCACCGGGGCGGGCGAGGTGGCCGCCGCCTGTGCCAGCACCGCGGGGTCGTCCAGCACCAGCGGTGCCGCGGGGCCTTCGCCGAGGCGCGCCAGCACCTCGGAGTTCGTCACCACGCACACCGGGCCGGTGTCGGCCAGCATCCAGCGCAGCCGCTCGGTCGGATGATCCAGGTCCAGCGGCAGGTACGCGGCCCCGGTTCGCAGCACCGCGAACAGCGCCACCACCATGTCGATCGAACGGGGCAGGGCCAGCGCGATCACCCGTTCCGGGCCCGCGCCACGGGCGATCAGCAGGCGGGCCAGCCGGTTGACCCGGGCGTCCAGGTCGGCGTAGCTGAGCCGCTGCGCGCCGAACACCAGCGCCACGTCGTCGGGGGTGGCGGCGCTCTGTGCGGCCAGCAGGTCCGCGATCGTGTCGCCGATCATCGGGTGCTCGCTGGCCGACCATTCGGCGGCCAGCAACTCCCGGTCCCGGGTGGACAGCGTGTCGATGCTGCCCACGACCGGGTCCCCGGCGCAGAAGCGGTCCAGCACGGCCAGGTACCGCTCGGCCAGCGCGGCCGCGCCCGCCGCGTCGAGAACGCCCGCCTGGTGCAGCAACAGCAGCCGCAGCGAGGCGCCCGGGGTCACCACGACGGTCAGCGGGAAGTGCGTGGCGTCCCGGCTGGTGATCTCCGTGATGCCGTGCCGCCGCCGCAGGTTGGCCAGGCCGTCCGCGTCGGCGAAGTTCTGGAACACGTACAGGGTGTCGAACAGCGGGCCGCCGGTGCCCTGGATCGCGGACAGGCTCACATGCTCGTACGGCATCAGGTCGGTGCGCTCGTCCTGCACCCGGCGCAGCAGGGCGCCCAGCGTCTCGGCCGGGTCGACGGTCACCCGCTGCGGCACCGTGTTGAGGAACATGCCGACCGTGTCGGCCGCGCCGGGCAGGTCGGCGGGGCGGCCGGAGACCGTGGCGCCGTACACCACGTCGGTGCGGCCGGTCAGCCCGCCGAGCACCAGCGCCCAGGCGGTCGACAGCACGGTGTTGAGGGTGACGCCGCGGGCGCGGGCGGTGGCGCGCAGCCGCTCGCTGCGGTCGGCGCCGAGCTCGGTGACGTGCCGCGACGGCAGCGTCTCGGTGGCCGTGCCGGACGGGGCCAGCAGGGTGGGCGCGTCCAGACCGGACAGCGCGGACCGCCACGCGGCCAGCCCCTCGTCCGGGTCCTGCCGGTGCAGCCACGCCAGGTGTTCGCGGTACGACGGCGCGGGCGGCAGCTCGTCACCGGCGTACAGCGCGAGCAGTTCGGCCAGGACGGTGCCCTGCGACCAGCCGTCCCAGGCGACGAGGTGGTGCGAGAGCACGAGCCGGTCGGTGTCGCCGCAGCGCAGCAGCGTGAGCCGCAGCAGCGGCGCCGCGCTCAGGTCGAAGCGGCGGGTGCGGTCGGCCTCGATCTCCCGCGCGACCCGTGCCCGCCGCTCGGCGGCGGGCAGGGCGCTCAGGTCGTGCACGGTCAGCGGCGCGGACACGTCGTCCGCCACGTACTGGACGGGGCTGGTCAGCCCGTCGGCGACGATGCCGGTGCGCAGCGCCGGGTGGCGGCGCAGCAGCTCGTCGGCGGCGGCGCGCAGCCGGGCCACGTCCAGCGGCGCGGCGAACGTGTACACGTCCTGGGCGGTGTACACATCGGCGGCGTCGTCGTCGAAGGTGGCGTGGAAGTGGATGCCCTCCTGCAGCGGCGACAGCGGCCACACCTCGGCCACCGGCCCGCCCGCCGCGGCGTGGACCAGCGCCAGCTCGCCCTCGGACAGCTCGATGAGTACGTCGCCGCCGTCGTGGACTGAAGACGGCCGCGCCACGGCCAGCGACGCCAGCTCGGCGCGCCACCGGTCGGCCAGGGCCAGCGCCGACTCCTCGGTGAGACCACCGACGCCGGTGGGCCACGTCCAGGTCGCCTCGAAGCGGGGGCCGTCCGGGCCGTCCTGGCAGACGACGTCGACCTGCAACACGTACGGCAGGGCCAGTCCCGGGTCGTAGCCGGGCGCGGCATACTCCGGGACGGGCTGCCAGTCGCCGGTGCCCGAGGGCATCCGGCCGTAGTAGTTGAACAGCACCTGGGCGCACGGCTGGGCGGCCAGCAGCGGCGCGGTCTGCGGGTTGAGGTAGCGGAGCATGCCGTACCCGGCGCCGTCCGCGGCGACCAGGTCGCGGACCTGAGCCACGTCGGCCCCCGCCGGCAGGCGGACCGGGTGCACGGTGGTGAACCATCCGACGGTACGGGACAGGTCGGCCCCGTCGAGGTCGGTGCGGCCGTGCCGCTCCACGTCGACGAGCAGGTCGCCGGGGGCTCCGCGCCAGCCCTGGGCGGCCCGGGCGAGGGCGGTCAGGAGCCGTTCGGTGATGTCGGCGGTCAACAGTTGACGGGACTCGGCGACCTCCAGCGTCACGGTGTGCCGCCCCGCGTCCCCCACGGTGCCGGTACGCGCGGCGCCGGGCACCAGTTCCGCCCCCGGGGCCAGGGTGCGCGCCCAGTGTTCCAGCTCGGCGAGCCGGGTCCGGTCGACCGCCTCGGCCGCGACCAGCCGCCCGTAGGCCCGCAGCGAGGTGCCCACCGCCGCCAGCCGCGCGGGCCGTCCCGCCGCCACCTCGGTGTACGCGTCGGCCAGGTCGGCCAGCAGGATGCGCCAGGACACCCCGTCGACCGCGAGGTGGTGCACGGCCAGGAACAGCCGCCCCGGCTCGTGCGCGCCCGCGTCGAAGTGGACCGCCTGCACCATCGTGCCGGCGTCCGGGTCGAGCCGGGCCACGGCGGCGTCGAGGTGCCCGGCCAGGTCGTCGAGGCCGGTGACGCGGGTGAGCAGGTTCGCGGCGGCGACCGCGCCGGCCGGGCGGACCTCCAGCGACCACAGCAGACCGGCGAGGCGGGTCAGCCTCAGGCGCAGCGCGTCGTGCCGGTCGAGGACCGCCTGCAGGGCCGCCGCGATGGTGGCCGGGTCGGCCCCGGCCGGGGTCTGCACCAGCGCCGACAGGTGGAACCGGGTGATCGGGCCGCCGTCGGCGCGCAACTGGTGGACGATCGGCAGCGCCACCACGTCCCCGGGGTCCCCGGCGCCGTCCAGCCCGTCGAGTGCGGCGGCCACCGCTCCGGCGTCGGGTTCCCCGGCGATCGGGGACGGCGTGTCGGGCAGCCCGGCCGCGATCGCCGACGGGGTACGCCGCGCGAACACGTCCCGTGGTCCCACCACGAGTCCACGGGCCCGCGCGCGGGTCGCCACCGTGATCGACAGGATGCTGTCCCCGCCGAGCGTGAAGAAGTCGTCGTCCGGGCCGACCTGCGTCAGGCCGAGCACCTCGGCGAACGTCTCCGCCAGTACCCGCACCGGGTGCGGGAGGGCGGCGGCCGGTGAGGTTCCGGCGCGGGCAGGGGCGGCGTCGGGCACGCCCGCTGGCGCGGCCGGCGCCGGGTCGGGCAGGGCGGTCCGGTCCAGCTTGCCGCCGGGGGTGCGGGGCAGCGCGTCCAGCACGACGACCACGGCGGGCACCTGGGCCGGTGGCAGCGCCGCCGCCAGCTCGGCGCGCAGCCGCGCCCCGTCGAGACCGGCGCCCGCGGCGTAGCCGACCAGCCGCAGCGCACCGCGGCCGTCCGGGCGGGCCAGCACATCGGCGTCGGCGACCCCGGGCAGGGCGCGCAGCGCGGCCGCCGACTCCCCCGGCTCGACCCGCACCCCGTGGATCTTCACCTGGTCGTCGGTGCGACCCCGGAACCGCAGCACCCCCGCCGGGTCGTAGCTGACCAGGTCCCCGGTGCGGTACATCCGGGCGCCCGGGGTGAACGGGTCCGCCACGAACCGGGCCGCCGTCAACGCCGCCCGCCGGTGGTAGCCCAGCGCCAGCTGGGCGCCCGACACGTACAGCTCGCCGGGCAGCCCGGCCGGAACGGGGCGCAGCCACGGATCGAGCACGTACGCGCGCACCCCGGCGACGGGCCGTCCGATGGGGACACTGGCGCCGTCGCCATCGCCGGTGCGCCAGTCGGTGACCTGGATCGCGGCCTCGGTGGGGCCGTACACGTTGGACAGCGGCACCCCGGTCCGCTCCCGCCAGGACGCCGCGGTGGCCGGGTCGAGTTTCTCGCCGCCGGAGAACGCGCGGCGCAGGCTCGCCGCCCACGCGCCGTCGGCGAGTTCCGGCTGGGCCAGCAGGGCCGCGTACATCGACGGCACCAGGTCCAGGGTGGTGACCCGCCGCCGCGCGACGAGCCGGGCCAGGTACAGCGGGTCGCGCTGGCCGCCCGGTTCGGCGACGACGACCGTGCCGCCGCAGGTCAGCGGCGCGAAGATCTCCTGGACGGACGGGTCGAAGCTGGTCGAGTACTGGTGCAGGAACCGTTCGCCGCGGTCGAGGTCGTAGCGCTGGTGCAGCCAGGCCAGCTGGGCGAGGACCGCGGCGTGCGACACCAGCACACCCTTCGGCGCGCCCGTGGACCCGGAGGTGTAGATGAGGTACGCGGGCGCCCCCGCCGGCACCGTCACGGCGGGCGCCGGGGCGAGCGGCCCCGCGACGGGCACCCGTACCGGGCCCGCGGGCAGGTCGACGTCGGCGCGGGTGACCACGGCCCGGGCGCCGGAGTCGGCGAGCAGGTACGCGACCCGGTCGGCCGGGTGTTCCGGGTCGACCGGCAGGTACGCGGCACCGGCCAGCAGGATGCCGTACAGGCCGACGATCTGGTCGGCGCCACGGGGCAGCGACACGGCGACGACATCGCCCGCGACGATCCCGGCGGTGTGCAGCCGGGCGGCCAGGGCCTGCGCGCGGCCGTGCAGCTCGCCGTACGTCAGCTCGTGGTCGCCGTCGACGACCGCGACCGCGTCCGCACGGTCCCGCGCCTGCGCGGCGACCCAGCCGTGCAGGGTGGACGGGGCGCCGGTGACGGCGGGCCCGCCGTCCAGGGGCCGCGTGTCGGCCAGCGCGAGCCGGCACATCGGGGTGCCGGGGTCGGCGGCGAGGGTCGCGGCGACGCGCCGGACGGCGTCCAGCAGGCGGTTCGCGGCGCCGTCGGGCAGCCGGGCCGGGTCGTACTCGCAGCGCAGGCGCAGCCGCTCGCCCGGGGTGACGGTGAGTTCCAGCGGGTGGTGCAGGCTCTCCACCGTGCTCGTGGCGGTGACCCGGACGGTGCCGTCGGCGCTGGCCAGGGTGCGCGCGCCGGGGTAGTTCTCCAGCACGACCAGCACGCCGGACAGCACCGGCAGGCCGGTGATGCGCAGCGCGTCGGCGAGGCCGAAGTGCTGGTGGTCCAGCAGGGCCGCCTGCCGCCGCTGGTGCCCGGCGAGGGTGTCGGCGAGGCCGTCCTCAGGGGACCAGCGGACCCGCACGGGCAGCGTGTTGACGAACAGGCCGACCATGTCGGCGACGCCGGGCAGGTCGGCGGGGCGGCCGGACACCGTGCTGTGCACGACGACGTCGGCGCGGCCGGTCTCCTGGCCGACCGCGAAGCCCACGGCGGCGTGCAGCACGGTGCCGAGGGTGAGGCCGTGCGCGCGGGCGGCGGCCAGCAGGGCGGCGGTGGTGTCGGCGTCCCACTCGTCGACCACGACGGTCGCCTCGGCGGCGGGCGCCGCCGGGTCGGCCAGCAGGGTGGGTTCGGTGAGCCCGGCCAGTTCGGTGCGCCAGGCCGCCTCGGCGGCGGCGTGGTCGCGCCCGGCCAGCCACCGGGCGGCGGCCACGGCCGGCGCGGCGGGCGGCAGCGGCTGCCCCGAGTACGCCCGCAGGATGTCGGCCAGCATGATCGGCTCGGACCAGCCGTCCGCGACGGCGTGGTGCACGATCAGGCCGAGGACGCCACCGGAGTCGGTGGGTGCGTACACGGCGCGCAGCAGCGGCGCGACGCTCAGGTCGAACCCGGCGGCCCGGTCGGCGGCCAGTTCCGCGGCGATGTCGGCGCCCACCGGCAGTTCCCGCCACGGCACCACCACCGCGTCCGCGACGACCTGCAGCAGCCGCGTCCCGTCCAGGTGCAGCCCGGTACGCAGGGCGGGGTGGCGGGCCACGACGGCCTCGACGGCGCGCCGCAGCGCGGCCGGGTCGACCGGTCCGGCCAGGTCGATGCGCTGGGTGACCGCGTACTCGTCGGTGTCGCCGGAGGCGCGGGCGAAGAACATGCCGGCCTGCAGCGGCGTCGCCGGCAGGATCTCCACGCCGCGCAGCGCGTCCACCTGGGCCTGGCTGAGCGGTACGAGCGGGAAGTCGGACGGGGTGCGCCCGCCGAAGCCGGGCTCGGCGGCCGCGGCGGCGATCGCGGCCAGCGCCGCCACCCAGCGGCGGGCCAGGTCGGCGACGTCCACCTCGGCGAGCACCCGCCCGGGCCAGGTGAAGGTCGCGGACAGCCGGGGCCCGTCGGCCTCGTCGCGGACGGCGGCGTCGATCTCCAGCTGGTGAGTGATCGGCTGGCCGGGGTCGCGGTCCTCGGCGATCGGGTCACCCTCGGCGACCGCCCAGTCGGCGCCGGCGCCGGCGAACCGGCCCAGGTAGTTGAAGAGGACGCGCGGGGTGGGCGCGTCGGCGAGCGCGCCGACGCGGGCCTGGTAGCGCAGCATGCCGTACCCGATGCCGTGGTCGGGGGCCGCGCGCAGCTGTTCCTTGACGGCCTTGACGGCGGCGGACAGGTCGCCGGCCGGTCCGGGGTCGAGGCGGACCGGGAACAGGGTGGTGAACCAGCCGACCGTACGGGACAGGTCGGCGCCGCCGACCTCCTCCCGCCCGTGGCCTTCGAGTTCGATGAGGACGTCTGTGCCGGTGTGCCCGGTGCGGTCGCGGCGCCACTGGCCGAGGGCGAGTGCGAGTGCGGTGAGCAGGATGTCGTTGACGCCGCCCGCGAACGCGGCGGGCAGTTCGCCGAGCAGCGGCGCGGTCAGCCCGTCGGGCAGGGTGACGGTGTGCCGGCGGGCGGTGTCCGCGGTGTCCGCGGCCCCTAGCTCGGCGGCCCCGAACCCGGCGTCCCCGCCGGCCAGCACCCCCCGCCAGTACGCCAGCTCGCCGGTCCGCCCGGCGGCGGCGTCCCGCTGGATCCGCGCCCACCGCCCGAAGCTGGTCGGCACGGGTGCCAGCGCGATCTCGGTGCCGGCGCACAGGGCCGCCCACCCGGCGGCGAGGTCGTCCGCGAGGATCCGCCAGGTGACCCCGTCGGCGACGCTGTGGTGCAGGACGAGCAGCAGCCGCCCGCCGGTGCGCTCACCTGGCGTACCCGGGTCGGTGGTCATGTGCACGGCCTGGAGCATCACCCCACCGCGCGGGTCGAGGCGCCGCACCGCGTCCCTGGTCAGCTCGTCGACGGGCGCGCCGGCGGCGGCCGGGCGCACGAGGTTCGCGGCGGCGACCGTGCCCGGCTCTCCGATGTCGAAGCCGCCGTCGGCCCGCAGCCGGGCGCGCAGCAGGTCGTGGCGGTCCACGATGGCCTGGACGAGGCGGGCGGCGGCCCCGGTGGTCAGCGCGGCCGGGGTGTGCAGCACGGTGGCCTGGTAGAACCGCTCGGTCGGGCCGTGCAGGTCGCGCAGCCAGGCGAGGATCGGGGTGGCCGGGACGCGGCCGGTGAACGGGTCGTGCCGGGTCGCGCCGCTGTCCCGGGTGTCGGCGACGGCGGCCAGCGCGGCGACGGTCTGCAGCTCGAAGACCTCGCGGGGGGTGAGGTGCAGCCCGGCGCGCCGGGCGCCGGAGACGAGGCTGATGGCGACGATGCTGTCGCCGCCGAGGGCGAAGAAGCTGTCGTGGACGCCGACCTCGGGCAGGTGCAGCACCTCGGCGAAGAGGGCGGCGAGGGTGGCTTCGCTGGGGGTGGCGGCGCGGGTGTCGCTGACGGCGGCGCCCCAGTCCGGGTCGGGCAGCGCCCGGGTGTCGGTCTTGCCGCTGGCGTTGGTGGGCAGCGGCCCGTCCAGCACGACCACCGCCGAGGGCACCAGGTATTCCGGCAGCCGCCGCGCCGCGAACTCCCGGACGTCCGCCGCGGCGGGCACCGGCGCGCCGATCTGCCCCTCGGCCCCGCCGCCGGTCCGCGCCGACACGTACGCGACGAGCCGCTGTGCGCCGCGCTGGTCCCGCCGGGCCACTACCGCCGCCCCGGCGACCGCCGGGTGTTGCATCAGGACACTGGACACCTCGCCCGGCTCGATGCGGTACCCACGGATCTTGATCTGGGAGTCGGCGCGGCCGAGGAAGTCGATCGTCCCGTCGGGATTCCACCGGGCCCGGTCCCCGGTGCGGTACATCCGGCCGCCCACGGTGTACGGATCGGCGACGAACCGGGTGGCCGTGAGGGCAGGCTGGTTGAGGTAGCCGCGGGCGAGGCCGCGCCCCGCCACGTACAGCTCCCCCGCGGCGTCGCCGGTCACCGGGCGCAACGCGTCGTCGAGGACGTAGCAGCGGGTGTTCGGGTCCGGCTCGCCGATCGGCGGCGGCCCGTCCCAGTCGGGGGTCGCCAGCCACAGCGTGGAGTTCACCGTGGCCTCGGTGAGCCCGTACGCGACGACGATGCGCAGGCTGGCCCCCCACCGGGCGATGAGCGACGCGGGGACGGTCTCGGTGCCCACGACGAGCACCATCCCCTCGGGCAGGGTGCACGTGTCGGGCAGCGCGGCGACCAGGGCGGGCGGCAGGATCGCGTGGGTGACCCGGTGCGCGCACAGGTAGGAGGTGAGGTCCTCGCCCGCGACCCGCCGCAGCGTGGGGACGACGACCAGGGTGCCGCCCACGCAGAGCGCCATGACCATGTCCCAGACGGCCACGTCGAAGCCGACCGAGGCGAACTGGGCCACCCGGGACCCGGGCGTCACGCCGATCCGCCGGGTCGCGGTGACGATGAGCGACCCGATGCCGTCGTGGGTGACCACGACGCCCTTGGGCCGCCCGGTGGACCCGGACGTGTAGATCACGTACGCGGCGTCGTCCAGGGCGACGCGCATGCCGACCGGCGTGTCCGGCTTGTCCGCCGCGTCGGCGAGGGTCACCGCGGCGACGCCGTCCGGCAGTTCGCCGGCCGTGTCCGCGGTGGTGACGACGAGCCGGGTGGCGGAGTCGGCGAGGACGTAGCCGACCCGGTCGGCGGGCTGGTCGAGGTCCACGGGCAGGTAGGCCGCGCCCGCCTTGAGCACGCCGAGGATCGCGGCGACGAGGTCGACGCCGCGGGGCAGGGCGATCCCGACGACGTCGCCGACGCCCACCGCACGCTCGCTGAGCAGGTGGGCGAGCCGGTTGGCGGCGGCGTCCAGTTCGGCGTACGTCAGCGCATCGTCCTCGCACACCACCGCGACCGCCCCGGGCCGCCGGGCGGCCGCCGCCTCGAAGGCGGCGGGCCAGGTCAGCTCGGGGCAGTCCACGGGAGGCCGGATGCCGTGCGACGACGGTTGCGGGTGGGCTTGCGCGTACGGCATCTCGGTATCTCCTGAGGGGTGCTGCGGTGGTTCTACTGGCCGAGCTGCGGCTGGATCTGGTCCAGCGCGTACGGAATGCTCAGCACGGTGTTGAAGGACATCGCGGCGGCGACCGGCGGGTTCTCGTAGTCGAGGAACAGGTGCCGGTTCTCACTCGCGACCTTGAGCTGCTGGTACGGCTTGTTCGCCGCGAGCTGCTTCCTGGTGTCGTCGCCGGTGACGAACCAGATGAGCCGGTCGCTCTCCAGCACGTCGAAGCGCTCGTACCCGATGTCGGCGACGTTCTGGCTGCCGACCGCCTGGGTGTAGGCGGGCGAGGCGGTGAAGCCCAGCTCCTTCATGAAGATCATCTTCGGGTCGTTCGGGTTGAACGCCGAGAACTTGCCGGCCTCGTAGATCTCCGCGATCGCCACGGTCTTGCCGGCCCAGCCCGGGTGGGCGGTACGGGCGGCGGCGAACTTCGCGTCGACGTCCGCGATGAGCTGGTCCATCTTGGCCGGCTGGCCGAGCGCCTTGCCGATGACCCGGCTCATGTCGCGCCAGGGTGCCTGGTAGTCGGCGAAGCCGACCGGCTGGGCGACCACCGGAGCGATCTTGCTGAGCGTGTCGTACTGCTCCTTCTTCATGCCCGAGTACTGGGCGATGATCACGTCCGGCTTGGCGGCGGCGACCTTCTCCAGGTTGTACTCGTCGCGCAGCCCGACGATCGCCGGGGCGGTGCCGCCCCACGCGGGCTGGGCCCACGGCCACTTGCCGTACGGCTTCTCCTCGAACCAGTCCACGACGCCGACCGGCTTGACGCCCAGCGCGAGGACGGCGTCGGCGTCGCTGAGCCCGAGGGTGACCACCCGCTGCGGCGCCGCCTTGATCTCGGTGCTGCCGTACTTGTGGGTGAGCTGGACCGGGAACGCCGCCCCGGCCGGGGCGCTGGCCCCGGTGGTGGGCTTGGCGTCCGTGCCGCAGGCGGCCAGCGCGAGGCCCGCCGCCAGGGCGGTCACGGCCGCCCCGAGGCGGACGCGGAGGCTATGGGACATGGGATTCCTTCCATGGGAGAACGCCGGGCGCTGCCGCCCGGGTGGGGAGGGTCGGGTCAGGCGACCGCGAGGGCCGGGGCCGCCCGGTGGGCCACGATGGAGCCGAGCACCTCCCCGACCCGCACGGCGGTGTTGGACAGCAGCGCTGAGGTGATCCCGTGCGTGTGTTCGGTGCCGCCCTGCAGATAGATGCCGCAGCGCAGCTCGGGAGCGGTCACGGCCCGGTAGTCGCGGGTGACCCGGGGGCGGCCGCGCTCGTCGCGCAGGCACAGGTCGGCGACCGGCCCGAGCAGCGCGTACGGATCGGCGTTGTCGTATCCGGTGGCGCAGATCAGCGCGTCGGCGGCCAGGGTGCGCCGCTCGCCGGTGACCAGGGACTCGACGGTCACCTCGACGCCCGCACCCGTTTCGGTGACGCCGCGCATCCGGGTGACGTTGAGCAGCCGCAGCCGTTGCTGCCCGAGCACCTTCTCCTGGTACTCGCGCCGGTACAGCTCGTCGATGAGGTCGATGTCCACCACGGAGTAGTTCGTGTTGCCGTGCACGTCCATGAGCCGCTGCTTGGTGTGCTCCGGCGCGGTGTAGTAGTCGTCCACGGCCGCCGGGTCGAAGATCCGGTTGGCGAAGGCGCTGTCGTCGGCGGGCGAGTACCCGTACCGGGAGAAGACCGCGCAGACCTCGGCGTTGGGGAACTCGCGGTGCAGGTACGCGGTGACCTCGGCGGCGGACTGCCCGGCGCCCACGACGACCAGCCGGCGGGGCGCGCTGTCGCGCAGTCCGTCCACGTTGTGCAGCAGGTCGCTGCTGTGCCAGATCCGGTCGGTGCGCTCGACGCCCTCGGGCATGCGGGGCCGCAGCCCGGTGCCGACGACGAGGTTGCGGGCGCGGTGGGTGACCAGGTCGCCGCCGCTGCGGGAGACCACCTCCAGCGTGTCCACCTCGCCGTCCACGGAGACCGGCCGCACGGAGACGACCTCGGTG
The DNA here is from genome assembly GCF_004217545.1 of Krasilnikovia cinnamomea. Lineage (NCBI taxonomy): Bacteria > Bacillati > Actinomycetota > Actinomycetes > Micromonosporales > Micromonosporaceae > Krasilnikovia > Krasilnikovia cinnamomea. Next base: position 6,579,105 of record NZ_SHKY01000001.1, on the reverse strand, counting down.
TCGTAGCTGACCTGGTCGGCGACGCGGGCCGCGGCCCAGGCGAAGTAGTCGTGGAACTCGACCCGCAGCGGGTACAGCGTCTTGTGGTTGATGAAGTCGACCAGGCGCCCCTGCTCGTGCAGGTAGCGCACGAAGGTGTAGTCACTGCCCGGGTTGCGCAGCGTCACGAGGTCCTTGAGGAAGGACACCTGCATGGTGGCGTCGTCGATCAGCATGCCGCGGTGCCACCCGAAGCCAGCCTGCCGCTCCAGGAACCGGGCGTGGATCGGAGCCTCGTCCGGGGCGCCGCCGTTGTGTTCCGCCACGGCTATCGCCAGGGCCAGATTGGACGGGCCGAAACCCACGCCCAGAAGGTCGAACACGGGACTTCCGCTGGGAAGAGGCTGAGACATGTCCGTCCCCTCGCGCGACTCGCGGTTTCACCGCCTGACGAAGGGAAGGCTAACCTAACTTGAAATCCTCCGCCGAGGGAGGGTGGCCTCGAACTTAGGATTGCCTTCATTAAACTGAGGCTAACCTTATGACAGCCCGTTCGGGCACCACCCTGGAGGTTGACATTGCGCGTCGTCATGTTCGGCTATCAGACGTGGGGGCACCGCACGCTCCAGGCCCTGCTCGACTCCGAGCACGAGGTCGTCGGCGTGGTGACCCACCCCGCCAGCGACGGGGCGTACGAGCGGATCTGGTCCGACTCGGTCGCCGAGCTCGCCGAGGCCCACGGCGTACCGGTCACCTTGCGGGAGCGCCCCGATGACGACGAGCTGTACCAGCAGCTCGTGGCGCTGGCGCCGGACGTCATCGTGGCCACCAACTGGCGCACCTGGATTCCGCCACGGATCTTCACCCTGCCCCGGCTGGGCACCCTCAACGTGCACGACTCGCTGCTGCCCGCGTACGCCGGGTTCTCCCCGCTGATCTGGGCGCTGATCAACAACGAGCCCGAGGTCGGCGTGACCGCGCACATGATGGACGCGACCCTCGACGCCGGGCCGATCGTGCTGCAGCGCAGCGTCGGAGTCGGCCCTCGGGACACCACCGCGGACCTCTTCCAGAAGACCCTGGCGCTGTTCGGTCCGATCACGGTCGACGGGCTCGCCGAGATCGCCAGCGGGCGCACCGACTTCACCCCCCAGGACCGTGGCAAGGCCAGCTTCTTCCACAAGCGGTCCGAGGAGGACATCCGCATCGACTGGACCTGGTCGGCCGAGGAACTCGACCGGCTCGTCCGGGCCCAGTGCGCCCCCTACCCGCAGGCCTTCTGCTACCACCAGGGCCGCCGCATCGAGATCGTGTCCGCGGAGGTGTCCGCCAACGTGTACGGCGGCACCCCGGGCCGGATCTTCTACCGGGAAGGTGACGGCGTCGCGATCGTGGCCGGCGCCGACGCCCGCCGGGGCCGCAACCGGGGCCTGCTGCTCACCCGCGTGCGTACCGAGGACGGCGAGGAGCTGTCGGCGGGCAAGTACTTCACCGCCATGGGCGGTTACCTGACCAGCCGGCCCTGACCCGCGCACCCGGGCCCGGGTCGTGCCGACTCGGGCCCGGGTCAGCGGTGGGCCGACCAGGCGCTCCACAGCGCGGCGTACGGGCCTTCGGCGGCGACCAGCGCGTCATGGGTGCCGGACTCGACGATCCGCCCGTCGGCCATCACCACCACCCGGTCCGCCTCGGCGGCCTGGGTGAGCCGGTGCGCGACCACGATGGCGGTCCGCCCCGACAGCGCCCGGTTCGCCGCCGCCTCCAGCGCACGCGCCCCGGCGCTGCCGGCGTCGGCGGTCGCCTCGTCCAGGATCACCACCGGCGGGTCGGCCAGCACCAGGCGGGCGAGGGCGAGATGCTGTGCCTGCTCCTCGGTGAGGCGGTGGCCGCCCTCACCGACCACCGTGGCCAGCCCGTCGGGCAGGGTCCGTACCCAATCGATGGCCCCGACCCGGCCCAGCGCCGCCCACAGCTCGGCGTCCGTCGCGCCCGGCCGGGCCAGGCGCAGGTCATCGGCCAGGGCGCCGGCGAAGACATGCACGTCCTGGGTGACCAGGACCACCCGGCGCCGCAGCTCCGCCGGGGCCAGCTCGGCGACGTCGTGGCCGCCCAGGGCGATCCGGCCCCCGTGTGGACGGTGGGTGCCGGCCACCAGTGACGCCAGGGTGGTCTTGCCCGCACCGCTGGCGCCCACCAGGGCCAGCCGCTCCCCTGCCGAGACTTCGAGGTCGACGCCGTGCAGCACGTCCTCGCCCGGCCGGTAGGCGTGCCGCACCCCCGAGACGACGATCGCGGGCGGGACCGGATCCGCCCCTGCGGCGGTCGCGGCGCTCGGCGGCGTCGCGGTGGCGGGCGATGTCGCCTCTGGCCAGGTGGCGGGCGATGTCGCCGCTGGCCCGGTGGACGGTGCCGGCAGATCGGCGATCCCCACCAGGCGCGACAGGCCCGCCCGGGCCACCTGCACCTCATCCGCGAGGCCCAGGGCCGCGTTGATCGGGTTGAACAGGTTGTGCAGGTACAGCGCGGCGGCGGTCGCCGTGCCGAGGGTGACGGATCCGGCGCCGACCAGCAGGTAGCCGACGGTGAGGACGCCGCCGAGCGCGACGAACTCGGCCAGGTTGAGCCGGCTGAAGAAGCGGCTGAGCAGGCCGACACCGCGCAGCGACAGGTCCACGGCGGCCGCCGACCGGGCGGCGATCAGGTCGGTGTGCCGCCGGGCCAGCCCGAAGGCCAGCACGGTGTCGGCGCCGGCGTAGGAGTCGAGAAGCTGCTGCTGCTGCGCGGCGACCGCCACGCGGCTGTCGGCGTAGACCGGCCCGGCGGTCCGCGCGTACCAGCGGACCGTGCCCGCCTGCAGCGGCATCGCCACCAGCGCCGCGACCAGGAAACGCCAGTCCAGCAGCGCGAGCGCGACCAGGGTCAGCCCGATGCTGAGCGCGGAGCGGACGAGCGTGGGCAGCGCGTACCGGACGGCCTCGGCGACCGCGGTCACGTCGCGGGTGACGCGGGCGGTGAGGTCACCAGCGCCGGCCGCCTCGATGCGGTCCAGGGGCAGGTGCAGCGCCCGTTCCACGAACCGTTCGCGCAGGTCGGCGAGCATGCGTTCGCCCACCTCCGCGATCCGGGCGGCGCCGATCGCCGTACCGATGCCGTGCACCGTGGCGGCCAGCGCGAGCAGCACCGCCGGGCGGGCCAGGTCGGTGCCGCCGGCCCGCACGTCGTCCACGATCCGCCCGAGCAGGTCGACCCCCGCGAGCCCCACGACGGTGGCGAGGGCCAGGGCCAGGCCCGCGACGACGGCCAGCCGACGGTACGGGCGCAGCAGCGCCCAGGCGGCCCGGCGGGTGTGCGCGGAATCGGCGATCGGCAGCAACTGGGGCGTCACGATTGTCCTCGGCAGACGGTCAACGGGTGGCGGCGCGGTAGCCGGGGTCGGCGGCGGCCAGGTCACGGTGCGCTCCGGTGCGCGCGACGGCGCCGCCGCGCAGGTGGATCACCCGGTCGGCGGTGTCGAGCAGTGCCGGGCTGGTGGTGATCAGCAAGGTGGTGCGGCCCCGGCGGGCGGCGCGCAGCCCGGCCGCGATGGCGGTCTCGGTGACCGCGTCGACGGCCGTGGTCGGGTCGTGCAGCACGAGTACGGGCGGGTCGGCCGCGATCGCCCGGGCCAGGGCCACCCGCTGCCGCTGCCCGCCGGACAGGCTGGCACCGTGCGGGCTGACGACCGTGTCCGCACCAACGGCGAGGCCGTTGATCTGCGCCGCCGCGAGCGCGACGGCCACCATCCCAGTCCCGCCCGCGGCGGCCCTGCCCGCGGCGACGTTGTCGGCGACGGTTCCGGCGAACAGTTCGGCGTGGTGGTCCGCGACGAGCAGGGCCCGGCGGGCGGCCGGTGCGGGAAGTTCGATGAGCGGGACGCCGTCGACCGTGATGCCGCCGCGCTCGGGCACCACCCGCCGGCGCAGGCAGTCGAGCAGGTCGGCCGCCTCAGCCGGGGTGGCGACCACCCCGACGAACTCACCGGCGGCGACGGTGAAGTCCAGGTCCGCGAGCTTCCGGTGGGTCACCGCGTGCACCCGCAGCGCCCCGCGCACCACGGCGGCGGGCCGGGTTCCGCTGTGGATCGCGGGCGGGCAGGCCAGCAGGTCGGCGACCCGGCGGGCGCCGGCCCGGCCGGTGGCGAGCTGCCCGTTCACCCAGGAGAACTGCGACAGCGGCCAGATGAGGAACTGGGCGAGGCCGACCGCGGCGACGAGGTCACCGATGCTGATCCGGCCGGTGGCCGCCAGGTGCCCGCCGAGCGCCGCGACCACCGCCAGCAGCACCCCGGTCATCACGATCATGCTGCCGTCCAGGGCGGACTGCGCCGCCGCGACCCGGATCGCCGCGTCGCGCGACCGTACGCTGGTCGCCCGGTACCGGAGCGCTGCGGCCCGCTCGGCCCCGATGCCCTTGAGCGTACGGATGCCCGCCACCAGGTCGGTGGCGAGCCCCGACGCGGCGGCGGCCTGCCCCTGCCCCTGCTCGGCGCGCCGGGCGAGCGGCTTGCCGCTCACGTGCGACACCGCCAGCAGCACCGGCACCGCGACCAGGACGACCGCCCCCAGCACCACCGAGTACGACAGCAGGGCGGCGGCGCCGGCCAGCAGCCCGACCACGGCGGCCACGGCGCGCGGCCAGGCGAGGTTGGTGTCGCCGACGAGCTGGGCGTCGTCGGTGGAGATGTTGACCAGTTCGCCGGTGAGCCGATCGGTCCGCGCGCCACGGTCGTCGAACAGCCGGCCGGCGATGCGCATCCGCAGCAGGTGGGCGCTGCGGAACGCAGCCCGCTCGCCCAGCCGCAGGCCGTACTTGAAGCTGAGCGACAGGGCGGCGAACGCCACGGCGAGCAGGGCCAGGCCGCCGAGGAGCGTGGCCGGTCCGCCGCCCCGGGCCATGGCCCGGTCGATGATCCACCCGATGAGCACCGGCACCGCGGCCTCGCCGATCTGGTGGCCGGCGGCCAGGACGGCGGCGGCGGCGACCAGCCGTCGCTGTCCGCCGACGGCGTCACGCAGCACGTCGGGGGCTGTGGGCACACGCACGGGGGAGGTCACCTGCCTGGGGTCGTAGGTAAGGCTAGCCTAACGGTACGATGGCGGCGGTGTGGCCACGGGCCCGGGTCACCGTCGAAGGAGCGCGCGTGTCCCCACCCCCGCACCGCCACCCTGGGCGGTGGCTTCTGCTGGCCACGTTCGTGCTGCTCGGGTGCGTCGGCCTGAGCCTCGCGCTGGGCGCCCGCGCGCTGGCGCCGCACGACATCTGGGCGGCGCTGACCGGTGCGCACACCCCGGCCTCGTCGATCATCACCGAGCTGCGGCTGCCCCGTACGGTGCTGGCCCTGGTCGTCGGGGTCGCGCTCGGCCTGTCCGGGACGGTCATGCAGGCCCTGACCCGCAACCCGCTCGCCGACCCCGGGCTGCTCGGCGTGACGATGGGCGCGTCGACCGCGGTCGTCGTCGCGATCGCCTTCGGCGGCGTCAGCGCCCTGACCGGCTACGTCTGGTTCGCGCTCGCCGGGGCCGGCGCCGCCGCCGTGCTCGTGTACCTCGTCGCCGGGCGCACCGGCGCGGGCGACCGGATGGTGCTGGCGGGGGCCGCGGTCAGCGCCGTGCTCGTCGCGGTCACCTCCGCGATCCTGCTGCAACGGCCGGACGCGTTCCGCGACTTCCGGTTCTGGGACGTCGGCTCGCTGGCCGGGCGGCCCCTGACCGTCGCCGCCCAGATCGGCGGCCTGGTGGCGGTCGGCGCGGTCGTGGCGCTGCTGCTGGCCCGTCCGCTCAACGCGCTGGCGCTCGGCGAGGACTCCGCCCGGGCACTGGGCGTCAACCTCACCACCACGCGGCTGCTCGGCGGGCTGGCCGTCACCGCGCTGTGCGGCGCCGCGACCGCGGCGGCCGGGCCGATCGGCTTCCTCGGCCTGGTCACCGCGCACAGCACCCGCCTGCTGGTCGGGCCGGACCTGCGCTGGGCGCTGCCGCTGGCCGCCCTGATCACGCCGAGCCTGCTGCTGGTGGCCGACATCGTCGGCCGCCTGGTGCTCGCACCGCAGGAGCTGTCCGTCGGCGTGGTCACCGCGGTCATCGGGGCGCCGGTGTTCGTGGTGCTGTGCCGCCGGCGCCGGCTGGTCGCGCTGTGACCGCCACGGGCACGGGCCGCCCGTGGACCATCGGGCCGCTGTCCGTACGCCTGCACCTGCGCCCCGCGCTGGTCGCGTCCGCGCTGGTCGCCGCCCTGGCCGTGGTCGGCACCGTCACGCTGATGACCGGCGACTTTCCGCTCACCGGCACGGAGGTCTGGGCGACGCTGCTGGGCGGTGGCGACGGCGGGAGCCGGTTCGTCGTCCTGACCCTGCGGCTGCCGCGCCTGCTGACCGGCGCGCTGGTCGGCGCCGCCCTCGGGGTCAGCGGCGCCCTGCTGCAGGGCATGGCGCGCAATCCCCTGGCCAGTCCCGACATCATCGGCTTCACCAGCGGCGCGGCCAGCGGTGCGATCGTGGCGTTCGTCCTCGGCGCGAGCAGCATCGTCGTCGTCGGCGCGGGCGCCCTCGTCGGCGGCTGCGTCACCGCCCTCGCCGTGTACGCGATGGCCTACCGGCACGGCCACACCGGCGCCCGCCTCATCCTCGTCGGCATCGGCACCACCGCCGCCCTGACCTCGGTCAACACGTTCCTGATCAGTAAGGCGCCGCTGCACGACGCGATCGCCGCCCAGTCCTGGCTGGTCGGCGGCCTGAACAATCGCGGCTGGGAACACGTACGCCCGGTCGGGCTGGCCCTGGCCGTACTCGTCCCGCTCGCGCTCGCCGTCGGGCGGCGGCTCACGGTGCTGGAGTTCGGGGACGCCACCGCCGGCGCCCTGGGGGTTCCGGCGGAGCGCAGCCGGCGGATCCTGCTGGCGATCGCCGTCGCCCTGGCCGCCGTGGCGACCGCCTCCGCCGGACCCGTGGCGTTCGTGGCGCTCGCCGCCCCGCAGGTCGCCCGCAGGCTGGCCGGGCAGTCCCGGCCGGCGCTGCTCGCGGCCGGGCTGACCGGCGCGCTGCTGCTGGCGGCGAGTGACCTGCTGGCCCAGCGGTTGTTCGCGCCCACCCCGCTGCCGGTGGGCATCGTCACCGCCGGGCTCGGCGGCCTCTACCTGATCTGGTTGCTCGCCGCCGGCTGGCGTCGGGCCTGACGAGCATCGGAGCGCAGATGACCGCCACCAGCGACACCCGCCCCGCCGTCACGACGTCGCGGCTGTCCGCCCAGGGCGTCACGCTCGGGTATCCGGGGCAGCCGGTGGTGACCGGCCTGTCCCTCGACATTCCCGACGACGGCTTCACGGTGATCGTCGGCCCGAACGCCTGCGGCAAGTCCACACTGCTCAAGGCGCTCGCCCGGATCCTGTCGCCGAGCACCGGGCAGATCGTGCTGGACGGCCGGGCGATCGCCGGGTACCGGTCGAAGGAGATCGCCCGCAAGCTGGGGCTGCTGGCCCAGTCCGCGACCGCGCCGGCCGGCATCACCGTGGCGGACCTGGTCGCCCGCGGGCGGTATCCGCACCAGTCGCTGCTGCGGCAGTGGAGCAGCGACGACGCGGAGGCGGTGCGCGACGCGATGGACCGTACCGGCGTCGCCGCGCTCGCGGACCGCTTTGTCGACGAGCTGTCCGGGGGGCAGCGGCAGCGGGTCTGGCTGGCCATGGTGCTGGCGCAGCGGACGAACATCCTGCTGCTCGACGAGCCGACGACGTTCCTGGACATCGGTCACCAGTTCGACCTGCTCGACCTGTGCGCGGACCTGCACCGGCAGGGCCGCACGCTGGTGGCCGTGCTGCACGACCTCAACCAGGCCTGCCGGTACGCGACCCACCTCGTCGCGCTGTCCCCCGGCGGCACGGTGGCGGCGAGCGGGCCGCCGCAGGAGATCGTCACCGCCGAGCTGGTCGAGGAGCTGTTCGGCCTGCCGTGCCGGGTCATCCCCGACCCGGAGACCGGCACCCCCATGATCGTCCCGCGCCGCCGCCCCGCGCCCGCGTCCGCCGGGTGAACGGCCGGGTCGTGGCCGGCTACTCCGCGCTCGGGTGTTCGACGAGGTTCTGCAGGTACAGCGACTCGCCCAGGGTCTCGATCAGCTTCAGCTGCGTTTCCAGGTAGTCGATGTGGTGTTCCTCGTCGGCGAGGATGTCCTCGAACAGCTTGGCCGAGGTGACGTCACCGACCCCGCGCATGTACTCGATGCCGCGCCGGAGCCGGTCCACGGCCTCCACCTCGATCACCATGTCCGACTGGAACTGCTCGCGGACGTTCTCACCGATGCGCAGCGGGAACAGGCGCTGGTAGTTCGGCAGGCCGTCGAGGAACAGGATGCGGTCGGTCAGCACCTCGGCATGGCGCATCTCGTCGATCGACTCGGCTCGGGTGTGCGCCGCCAGCTTGGTGTAGCCCCAGTTGTCCTGCATCTTGCCGTGCAGAAAGTACTGGTTGATCGCGGTCAGCTCCGCCGTGAGCTGTTCGTTCAAGAACTCGATGACGCGTTCGTCCCCCTGCATGAACGCGACTGTACCGATAGTCACCCAAATTGGGGCATCACGCCGCCAGCGTGTCCGTGCCCGTCTCCTCGGCGATGAGGTCGTCGATGCGGTCGAGGCAGCTGCCACAGCCGGTGCCGGCGCCGCAGGCGTCGCCGACCTCCTCCTCGTCGCGCGCGCCGCACCGGATCACCGCACGCAGCTCACACTCGCGTACCCGAGCGCAGATACACACGTACATGTCGCGGCGGCCCCGTCTCCCCCGAACCAGTAAGGCGAGCCTCACCTTAGGGGATGCGAGCGCGCCTCGCCACCGGACGAACGGATCAGGGCCGGCTGCCCTTCCGGGTCGCGCCCGCGCGTCGACCGGCCGCGCGTACGGCACCGGGTGCGGCCGACGAAGTCCCTGGTCGCGGCGCCGACGAACGGTCCGGCCCCACCGCCATGGGGCCGGACCGTCCGGGTCACGTCGCCGGTCAGGCGCGGAAGATCCGCCGCCGCCTGCGCTGCCACACCAGCAGCGTCACGCCACCGGCCAGCAGGGCGAGGCCGGTACCGACCGCACCGACGACCGACGCGCCGGTGATCGGCAGGCCGCCGCCCGAACCACCCGTCGGGGGCTCCGGCTCCTCCGCCGGCGCAGCGGGCGCCTGGTGCACCATGGCGTCCCCGCCCATCCAGGTCAGGTCCGGGTTCGCCGTGGTCTCGTAGTTGACCGGCGCCTGCACCGACCGGGCCACCGTCACCGGCAGCTTGGGGTGCTCCTTCTTGAACGTCGTCGCGCTCACCGGCTTCTTCGGCGCCTGCGCGAAGTCGACGCCGCCCAGCACGAGGGGCACCGAGATCGTCTGCCCCGAGCCGTCCGGCACGTCGCGGTGGTAGACGAACTCGCCCTCGTTGAACGACTTCAGGTAGGCGTTGTAGGTGTCGAGCTTGTTCCACCGCACCCGGGCCGGCCAGCGGCTCGTGTCGTTGCTGTTGATGATCGGCGTGAACGCGGTGCTCCTGGTCGCCGCGCGCTGGCGCAGCCACTCGGCGGCCACCCGGCTGAGGTAGACGCGGCGCAGGTCCGCGTACGCCGGATCGGTGTTCACGACCTTCTCCAGCTCGGGCAGGATGATCTGCTGGTAGGTCGCCACGTTCTCCTTGGCCTGCGCCTCGCTCTGCTGGCACTTGTATTTCTCGGGCTGGTTCTTCACCACCATGTACTCGGCGTTGACCTTGAGCGGCGCGTCGAGGATGTACAGCCGCCCGCCCTCGTCGCGCACCGACGCCGGCTTCGCGCTGATCCAGATCCGCAGCGGCAGGCACGGCACGAGCGTCGGGGTGTCGAAGTGCAGCGCGTCCCACAGCCGGTCGCCCAGCGGGGTCTGCGGGTTGAGCAGTTTGGCGTGCGACCGCTTCAGGGTGAGGTCCGCGTCGAGCAGCACCCGGCCGGCGTCGGTCTTCGCGAACCGGTCGTCCATGATCTGGTCCGGGGTGTCCGGGTTGAGGTTCACCCAGAACGCCGAGGGCTGCAGCGCCAGCCAGGTGAACAGCGAGTCCGACGCCAGCTGCGCCTGCTCCAGGCCGCCGAAGCCGGGCTCGACGTCCTCGTCGGCCACGTCGTCGGCCTCGAAGCCGTAACCCAGGCCCTGGCCGTTGTCGGTCTCCGAGACGTACCGCAGCTCCATCGTGGAGAAGTCGATGCCGCCGGGGCGGCGCATCCGCTGGTCCGGCCGACCGGACTGGCGGGCGAGGTCGTCGTCGACCCGGGCCGCCTCACGGGCCTGGTCCAGGGTGCGCCCGGAGCCGGCGAACATGTCGTTGGCGGCGCCCCGCGCCGGAACGTTCACCTTCGGGTTCATCACCTGCGCGCTGGCGCCGGCGTTGGGCCGCGCCGAGTTCACGGCGTTCGGGGTGGCCTTCATGATGTGGTGGTCCACGCCCGCGGCCTGCAGCCGCCGGACGGTCGCCGCGGTGGGCTTGTCACCGAAGACGTACACCACCCGATAGCCCTGACTCTTCGCGATCTGCGCGTCCTTGGCCAGCTGGGCGGCGTCGATCGTGCGCCCGGACTTGAACTCGTACGCGACCTTGTGCCTGCTGTTGATCGCGTCGTAGCGCCGGGTCTCGCCGTTGGCGGTCAGGTCGCCCTGGCAGATCCAGTCGTCGCCGCCCAGGCCGATCTCCTCGACCAGCAGCTTCTCGAACGCCTTGCCGCGCGCGTCGTTGCCCTGGTTGGGCACGTAGCGCGACAGCCACTTGTCCCACGGCAGGGCCGGGCTCGGCTTCTTGCCGACCGGGTTCTCCTGCCACTTGCGCAGCTCGGCCGCCTTGTTCGCCTGGTACCTGTTCCACGACGAGTACAGGTGCGGCAGCGTGCCGGGCGCCTTGCCCGCGGTGCTGTTGCCGTACGGCGCCAGGTCGCGTGCGGTCGGCTCGGCGTGGCCCCGGACGTTCTCCCCCGGGTTGTGGTACTGGTACGGTCGGCCGTTCGCCCCGTCGGTGGAGCGGCTGGCGCCGAGCCCGGGCAGGTCACTCTTGGCCGGCGGCCGCTTGGTGATCGAATACCCGGCCACGTCCTTGCACTTCGTGCCGACCGGTGCCGCGTACGCCGTGACCGGGGTGAACCCGACCAGCGCCCCGAGCAGGCTCGTGACGGCGACGATGGCCCCGCTGCGCGCGAGTCGATGGAACCTCAAGACGTACGCCCCCTGATAGTTGTCCGTATCGCCTGAAACGCGGAGCGGACTTTAGCGAAGTTGACCAATGCGTGAGGCCCCGGAATCCGCACATAGGACAATCCACTGTGTACGTCCGCAGGTGAGTGGCGAAATGTGCCAACAACGGGTCGGTGCTGTCGGCGGGTGGCCGGTAGGCTCCCCGCCATGACCGACCCGCTTCAGCAATGGCGCGAGGCGATCCAGCCGCAGCTCGCCCGGCTGGAGGCCTTCGAGGTGCCGCTGGGCTTCCCGCTCGACTACAGCGAGGATTCGCTGGCCCGCCTCGAGCAGCTCCTGCGGGACCGGCGGCCGAGCGCCAGCCTGGTCGAGTCCGCGACCGCGTACGCCGGTGAGGCCCTGCTCCGGGTGGGTGGCGGCCGCTGGGCGTGGGCGGACGGTCAGCCCGTGGTCCAGCCCGACGAGGCGCTCGGGCTGCCGGCGGTGGCGCCGGGGGATCTCGTCTCCCGGGCCGACGACCTCGCCGCCACCTGGGCGGCCCTGGCCGCCGCGGTCCGGGCGCGCCAGGCGGCACACCCGGGCTGGTCGCCGGTGAAGGAACCGACGCCGGACATGATCGAGGATCGCCGCCCGGTCGTCCTGCCCTGGCTCGGCGACTGGCTGGCCGAACGCGAGAAGTCCTTTCCCGCCTGGGCCGCCGACACCGGCGTCGACGCGGCGGCCTGGGATTTCACGCCCGCTTCGGTGGACGTGCTGGAGACCGTCGTGCGGCACCGCCTGCCCACGGGGCAGGCGTTCACCGATCCCCGCCTGCACGACTTCGTGCAGGGCGCGGTCTGGTACTTCGGTGAGGTGGCGCGCCGGAACAAGCAGTCCGCCGGGTGGCAGTACAACCGGTCCGAGCCAGGCGCGACGGACCGGCGCCTGTCGGCGCAGTACAACCCGTGGGTCGGCCGGCCGTTCATCGAGCAGCTCCTGCCCGACGACATGCAGGCCACGGTCCCGATCTTCGACCTGGAATCGTCGGTCCTCAACGGCACGCCGGGCTACCTGAGGGGCCGGCTGGGCATCCTCGTCTGACCGGTACGCGGTCGCGGTCGCTAACCTTCCCTAACCTTCTCTAACCTTCCCTGTTGTGGCTGTCTGGAGAGACGGTTAGGGTATTTTTCATGATGCCGCGCCCTGTCACCACCGGCACGCCCGTCTACCGTTCCGCCGAGGGGGCCGACGCCGTGCGGCGGCGCTACCGGGCGGCACTGGCGGACTGGCCCGTGCCCGCGCAGCAGATCACGGTGCCCACCGGGCAGGGCGACACGTTCGTCCTCGCCTGCGGCCCGGCGGACGCGCCCCCGGTGCTGGCCCTGCAGGGCTCCGGCGCGAACACCGCCATGTGGCGGCACCAGATCGGCACCTGGGCGCGCGACCTGCGGGTGTACGCCGTCGACGTGATCGGCGAGCCCGGCCTGAGCGCCCCGTCCCGCCCCCCGCTGGAGTCCGACGCGCACGCCCGGTGGCTCGACGAGGTGACCTCGGGACTCGGCCTGGCCGAGGTGGCGATGGTCGGTGTCTCGCTGGGCGGGCTGCTGGCGATCGACTACGCGCTGCGCCGCCCGGGACGCGTGTCCCGGCTGGCGCTGCTGTCCCCCAGCGGCATCGGCCGACGCCGGACCCGGGTGGTGGTGGCCGCGCTCGCGTTGCGGCCGTTCGGCGAGGCGGGACGGCGACGCCTGCTGCGCTACCTCCTCGGACCGGCCACGCCGGGCCGGCCCACGGACAGCGCACTGCCGCTGCTGATCTTCCGGCACTTCCGGCCCCGGACGACGGGCATCCCCACGTTCAGCGACGCGCGGCTGGCCGGACTGACCATGCCCGTGATGGTCATGCTGGGCGGCCGCGACCGGATGCTCGACTCCCACGGCACCGCCCGGCGGCTGTCGGCCGCGGCGCCGCATGCCGTGGTACGGCTCCTACCCGAGGCCGGTCACCTGCTGCCCGATCCGGCCGTACCGGTGCGGGACTTCCTGCTGGGCGGCGGTCAATGACGCCGCGGCGCGGAGTCGGCGGCGGGTCGCGGCGGGTCGACCGGCCCCAGCAGCGGGCCGAGCGGGCCCAGGTCGAGGTTGAGATCCGCGAGTGTGACCCCGAAGTGATCACACAGGCGCACCATGTGCTCTTCCAGGGTCATCAGCGTCAGCCCGAGCCGCTCGACCTGCTCGGCCGACAGCTCACCCTCGTCGACCCGGCGTAGCGCCTGCCGCTCCATCAGTTGCCTGAGCAGCTCCACGACCGTGAGCACCAGCGTCGCGAGTCCCCGCTCGACGGACTCGGGTTCCACGGCCAGGCGCGCGGCACCGTCCCCGGTAGAGCTCACGTCCGGTCACCTCCCCCACTACCGGGCGCGGGCGGTGCGTGCACGGAACACAGCAGGGCCCGCAGCGATATCCGTACCAGGTCGATGTCGGCGACGCGGATGACGACGTCGCCGGTGACCACCACCCCGGTGGCGAGCATCCGGTCGAGCAGGTCCACCAGCGGGACCGGCGGCGGCGCGGCGGCCGGGACCATCACGGCCGTCCCGGCCCGGGCGGTTCGGCCACCGCACAGTACGGCGGCCAGGGCCCCGTGATCTCGATCCGCAGTGCCGGGTCCACGGCCTGCATCTCGGTGGCCGCCCCGGCGAAGCGCGCGGTGTCGTCGTCGGACACCAGATAGGCCGCGTTCAGCAGGGTCCACTCTTCGGCCCCCGCCAGCCACGGGTCGTGTGGCGGATAGCGGCGCGACACGGCCGCGTAGCCGCAGAACGTCCGGTGGATCACGTCGGCGCGCTCCGCCGCCTGCCGGAGGAGCAGTTCGGCGCCTTGCCGCTCGGCGCGGCGACGCATCAGGAACGCCGTCCCGGTCCCGGCCGCGCCGGCAGTGGCGCGTTCGCCGGGATCAGGCGCGGGCGGGCGGCGCAGATGTGCCTTGACCCCCCATTCGGTCCGCCCCGCGGCCAGCCGCAGCCCGTCGCGCAGCAGCGCGCGCCGCTGACCGAGCATGCCCGCCACGCCTGCCTCGTCGCGGTAGACGGTGCCGAGCCGGAAGGGCACCAGGGCGGCGTGCACACGCAGGTCGGTCAGGACGCGGTGGTGGGCACGGGCGATCCGCTCGACGCGGTCGCGGTCGTCACCGGTCCCGACGGCCGCGAACCCGGCCAGCGGCACCGAACCCACCACGGCGGCCAGCCCGGCGTTCTCGACCGCGAAGAGCGGCTCATCCGCCACCCCGGTCAGCGCCGGGGCCGGGCACGGGACCAGCACGACCGCGTAGACCCAGATTCCACGTACGGGACCGGCGCACGTCGCGCCGGGACCGTCATTCATCGGTACGGTCATGGCAGCGCCTCCGGCGCGTCACCGATCGGGGCCGAGCCCGCGTTGTCGACCGGGGTCTCGCCTGGTGGGGTCACCGCGTCCCGGAGTGCGCGGCGGCGGGCGGCCGACGTCAGCGACGGGTCGTGCTCCCACCAGTCGATGCCCATCTCGCGGGCCTTGTCGACCGAGGTCACCAGCAGGCGCAGGCGGATGGTCAGCAGCTCGATGTCGAGCAGCGAGATCCTGATGTCCCCGGCCACCACGACACCCGTGTTCAGCACCCGCTCCAGTATGTCGGCCAGATCGGCCGGCGCGGGGCGCGCGGCGGGCGCCCGCTCGTCGTGCCAGCCGATCAGCGGCCCGCTCATCGGGACCCACCCGGCCCGGCGCCACCGGCGGTCGGCGCGGAGTCGGCGGTGATCGGCGCCGCGTCGCCGGTGACCGGCGCGGCATCGCCGCTGACCGGCGCGGCATCGCCGGTGACCGGCGCGGCATCGCCGCTGACCGGCGCGGCATCGCCGGTGACCGGCGCGGCATCGCCGCTGACCGGGGTGGCGTCGGCCGGCAGCAGGCGTGCCAGGAGCAGGTCCTGCGCCTCGGCGCACTCCTGCTCGGTAATGAGGCCCGCGGCCAGGGCCAGGTCCGTCTCCGCGAGCCGGCGTCGGATCTCCGTCGCCGGATCCCATTCGGTGGCCGCCTGGTCCTGGATGAGCCGGGCCAGCCAGAACAGGCCGCGCAGCGGGGCCAGCGGCAGTGTCGCCAGCCCGGACACGAGTCCCATCAGCCCTCCCCGTGGACGAGCGCGTCGGCGAAGTCGTACGGGGCGAGCGGACCCAGCAGCCGGACCCGGGCCCGGCCCGCCCACTCGGCGGCCAGCCGTTGCACGGCGGCCTCGAACCGCGCCCGGCCATCGTGCTCCACCAGGAACGCCACGCACGCGGCCTCGTCCGCGCCGGTGACCGGCCGGGTCACCGCGGCGACCCGGTACGGCTCCAGCACGGCCCGCACATGCTGCCGGTCGCGGGCCCGCCGGGCGGCGAGCGCGCCGGCCACCAGCTCACCGAGCCGTACCCGGACGCCCGCCGCGCCGCCTCCCGCGCGGACCAGCTCGCGCAGCCGGGCGATGTCCGGCTCCCCGGCCAGCACCTCGCCCAGCACGGCGTCCTCGACGTGGCGCACCGACACGATGAACTGCGCCGTGCCCGCGAGCCGGGCGAGCGCCGCGGCGAACGGCGCGCGGCGCGGTTCGAGCAGCCGGGTCACGACGCTGCCGGGGTCGTCCAGGACGACACCGAAGCGAGCCGGCAGCACCGGTACCGACGCTGCCAGCTCGTCCAGGATCCGGGCGTGGCGAAGCAGGTCGCGTCGGCTGCCGAGGGCACGATCGCGCGCCACCGGGCTGATCACGGCGGCGAGGTCGCCGTGGTGGATCAGGGTGGGTCGCGGGCCGGCGGGGCCGACCCCGCACAGGTCGTCCGGGAGGCGGGTGCCGGACGGTACGACGCCGTAGAGGTAACAGCCGGCGGCGGCGGGCCGGACATCGCGGGGTGCACCGATGGTCGCGGTGCTCATCGTGGCCGCTCCCGCACCGGCTCGTCCGGGGTGGAGAGCAGGCCGACGACGGACTCGGCGGAGGACTGCTGAACAGCGCCGATGGCGCCCTTGGTCACCCCCTCGGCGACCCCTTGGACGAGGCCCGTCAGGTCGCCGCGGGGCGTCACGCGGCCGGCGTCCAGCCGCGCCATCGCGTCCGCGTACCGCAGGTAGGTGTCGATGCTGGCCACGACGACCCGCGCCTCGACGGTCAACACCTCGATGCCGACCAGCGAGACCCGGGCGAACGCGTCCACGACGACGCCCTTGTCCAGGATCATGCCCACCACGTCGGACAGCCCGCCCGAGGCCGACCGTTCCACCAAACCCGCTTCCAGGTTCATGCCGCACCACCGTCACACAGAGAGATCGTTTAATGACAATCCGTCGGATGACAGTGCTGTTGCCGCTTCACGGCCGAAAAACCTCTGTACCACCCTGAATCTGAACCAGTGCTCCGGCGGTCCGGGCCCCGGCCCCTCGTGATCATCGAGCCGGACGTACCCGGCCGAGTGGCCCGCGACACTGTGAATCACCATTGTCGATTCCTTGTCACACGCATTGAACGCGTAACAATTGTCCACAAAGGATGAACGGACGTGACGGCATTCATACCTCCACCCCGCAGCCCAATTCAGTTAACAAACCTATGCTTTTCTTGAAGCGGGGGATCGGCCTGTGGGGGGCCGCACATCTGGACCTGGGAGCACCGTCATGCCCGCGTCAGCCGCGCTCAGCGCGCCGCCGGCCAGCACCGCCGCCGACATCGAAGAACCGTCACCGCTACTACCGGCCCCGCCGGACGACACCGAGCTGTACGCGTATTTCGGCCCGCAACGGCGCTGGGTTCTGTTGTGCGTTTCACTGTCGTACACCTTCACGGCAGCCACCCTGTTCTTCTTCTCGCTGAGGCACCCCGCGCTGTGGGTCTTCCTGGCCGTCCTGGCGCTCAACGCCGCCGCCTGGCTGCTGTCGTGTGTGGACGGCCAACGGCAGCGCCGGATCACCCGCGACTCACACGATCTGCTCCTGCGCGCGTGGCGCCCGGCGAACGCGCCGAGCGTGGACGTCTTCCTGCCCACCTGCGGCGAGCCGATCGCGGTGCTGCGCAACGCGTACACCCACGTGGCGCGGCTGCGGTGGGGCGGGCCGCTGCGGTTCTGGGTGCTCGACGACGCCGCCCGGCCCGAGGTCCGGGCGCTGGCCGACGAGTACGGGTTCACCTACCGGACCCGGCCGGACCGGGGACACCTGAAGAAGGCGGGCAACCTCAACGACGCCCTGGCGCTCAGCGACGGTGACCTGATCGCGATCCTCGACGCGGACTTCTGCCCGCGCCCGGACTTCCTGTCGCATCTGGTGCCGTACCTGGAGGCACCCGACGTCGGCATCGTGCAGAGCCCGCAATGCTTCGACACCGACGCGGCGATGCCGTGGTTGCAGCGGGCCGCGGGCGCGGCCCAGGAGTGGTTCTTCCGCTGGCTGCAACCGTCCCGCGACGCCGACGACGCGGCCATCTGCTGCGGCAGCAACGCCGTCTACCGCCGGGCGGCGGTGCGGCGCATCGGCGGCTTCGCCCGCCTCGAACACAGCGAGGACCTGTACACCGGGCTGGCGATGCTGCGCGCCGGATACCGCACCCGGTACGTCCCCGTCCAGGTCGCCAAAGGCCTGTCACCGGACACGCTGCCCGCGTTCGTCAACCAGCAGTACCGGTGGGCCATGGGCAACCTGCGCCTGCTCTTCGACGCCGACTTCCACCGCATGCCCGCGTCGTGGCGGCTGCGGCTGGCCTACGGCAACGGCGTACTCGGGTATCTGCTGGCCGCGGTGAACGTCTTCGCCGCGCCACTGCCGCCGCTGGTGATGATGTTCTGCTACCCCGCCGAGATCCGGCCCTGGCACGCGCTGCCGCTGCTGGCGCCGCTGTGGGTCTGGCTGGTGCTGCTGCCCTCGGTCTCGGCGACCCGCTGGCGGGTCGAGGTGATCCGCGCCCACCTGATGGTCAGCTTCGCCGGTGCGGTGGCGCTGCTGCACACCCTGCGCCGCCGCTCGGCGGCGTGGGTGCCCACCGGCACCGCGGGCGGATCCTCCCCGCTGGCCCGTACGGTCGGCCGGGTCGCCCTGGGCTGGCTGGCCGCCACCACGCTCGCGCTCTGGGCCGGCGTCGCCTACGACGTGGCGCGCTACGGCTGGGCGCAGCACTGGGGCGTCGCGGGTTACGCGGTGCTCACCTCGTATCTGACCGTGCCGCTGGTCGCGGCCCTGTTTCAGGCCGAGGATCGATGAACGGCGCCCGGGACCGCATCGGCTGGCCGGAGGCGCTGGCCATCACCGCCGCCCTCGCCGTGCTCGCACTGGTCGCCTCCGGCTGGGTCGACGCGATGCTGCCGTGGGCCCGGTGAGCCCGCCCGTGACGCTGACCGCCGGCACACCGGTCGCGCCGGGCCGCGCGGCGGCGGCCGCGTACCGGCTGAACTTCCGGCCCGACATCGAGGGCCTGCGGGCCGTCGCGATCCTCACCGTGCTCGGCTTCCACGCGGGCGTGCCGTTCTTCGCGGGCGGCTACGTCGGCGTGGACGTGTTCTTCGTCGTCTCCGGCTTCCTCATCACCGGGCTGTTGCTGGCGCGCATCACCGCGCACGGCACCTTCTCGCTGGCCGACTTCTACGCCCGCCGGGCCCGGCGCATCCTGCCCGCGGCCGGGGTGGCGCTCGCCGCGACCGCGGCCGCCTGCTGGCTGCTGCTGGCGCCGCTGGCCCGTGTCGACGTCGCGTACGACCTGATCGCGGCCGCGTTCAGCGCGGCGAACTGGCGGTTCGTCGCCGGTCAGACCGACTACCTGGCCGCGCACGCCGAACCGAGCCCGGTGCTGCACTTCTGGTCGCTGGCGGTGGAGGAGCAGTTCTACCTCGGGTGGGCGCCGGTGCTGCTGCTGGTCGCGGTGCTGGCGCGCCGGTGGGGCCGTTCGGCGCTGCCGGGGATCGCGGTCGTGGCGGGCGTGGTGACCGCCGGCTCGTTCGCGCTCAACCTGCGCTGGACCGCCGCGTCGGCGCCGCTGGCGTACCTGGGGTCGCCGTCGCGGGCGTGGCAGTTCGGGGTCGGCGCGACGGCCGCCCTGGCCGCGCCGTACGCGGCCCGGGCGCTGTCCGGCCACGGGCAGGCCTGGGCGCGGGCGGTGCTCGGCTGGGGCGGGGTCGCCGCGATCGGCTGGGCGACGGTGACCTTCGACGGGCTCACCCCGTACCCGGGGCTGGCGGCGCTGGTTCCGACGCTCGGGGCCGCCGCCGTCATCCTCGCCGGACAGCGGGCCGACGACCGGTCGGCGTCGGGCGTACAGGCGGGCCGGCTGCTGGGCAGCGGTCCGGCGCGGACGGTCGGGCGGCTGTCGTACACGTGGTATCTGTGGCATTGGCCGGTGCTCGTGCTGGCGCAGGCGCGCCTGGGTGAGCTGGGCTGGCCCGCGCGCCTGGCGCTGGTGCTGGCGGCCGGTGTGCCCGCCGCGCTGACCACCCGGCTGGTCGAACGTCCGCTGCGGTTTTCCCTGGTCGTCGCCGCCCGGCCGCGCCGGGGCCTCGCCGTCGGGGCCACCGCGGTGGTGGTGCCGCTGGCGGCCGCGCTGCTGCTGGGCAGCGGGGCGATCCGGATCCTGGAGGGCAACGCCCGCGACGCCGCCGGTCCCCCGCCCGTGGGCGCGGCCGGCGGCCCCTGGCTGCTGGCCCAGCCCGGTCCCGCCCGCCACGGCGGACCGGTACGCCCCGCCCCGGCGCAGGCCCGCCGCGACTTCCCGCCGATCGCCGGCTGCGAGGTCCCCCCGGAGGCCACGCTGAGCCCGCCCTGCCGGTACGGCACGCCGGGCGCCCGCGACCGGATCGTCCTGATCGGTGACTCGCACGCCGGACAGTGGTTCACGGCCGTGGACGAGGTGGCGCGGCGGCGCGGCTGGTCGGTCGAGGTGCTGGTCAAGCAGGGCTGCCCGCTGCCGAAACTGACCGTGCGCAGCCCGCAGCTCGGCCGCGCCTACACCGAGTGCGACACGTGGCGCCGCCAGGCGCTCGCCCGGCTCGCCGCCGGGCCCCGGCCGCGCCTGATCGTCGCGGCCAGTCTGAACCGGTACACCGGCGACGCCCGCGCGCTGGCCCGGCGCTGGGACGACACGCTGGGGCGGCTCGCCGCGACGGGCGCCCCGGTCGCGTACCTGCGGGACACCCCCACCTTCGGCCGGGACGTGCCGACGTGCGTGTCGGGTGCGCTGCAGTCGTGGAGCCGGTGCGCCGTCGCGCGGGAGACGGCGCTGCCACCGGACCGCCTCGCCGAGCGGCTGGCGCGGGGCGGCCGGCCGGGGGTGTCGGTCGTCGACCTGACCGGGACGCTGTGCCCGCCCGGGCCGGACTGCCCGGCCGTACGCGAGGGTGTGCTGCTCTATCGCGACGGCGCGCACCTCACCAGCACCGCGGCCACCGTGCTGGCGCCGCGCCTGGAGTTCGAGCTGCACCGGCTCGGCCTGCTGCCGGAGGCGGGCCGGTGAGCCGCCCGGCACCCGGCCGGACCGCCCACGGTGCGGCCCCGCGGCCGCTCGCGGCCAGCGGCGGGCGGCGGGGATCGCTGAGGCGGGCGATGAGCGCCGCGGTCGTGGCCGTCCTGGGGGTCGCGGGTTGCACCGCGCCGGAACCAGACCCGAAGCCCGTGGATCCGCCGTGGACCTCGGTGTGGCGGGACGACTTCACCGGCCCGGCGGGTGCGCGGCTGTCCGGTCAGTGGCGGCACGACCTGGGCACCTGCTATCCGGGCTGCCCGGCACCGCGCTGGGGCACCGGCGAGATCGAGACGATGACCGACGACCCGGCCAACGTCTCCCTCGACGGGGCCGGGCACCTGGCCATCACGCCCCGCAGGGTGGACGGGCAGTGGACCTCGGGGCGGGTGGAGACCGAACGCGCCGACTTCCAGCCGCCGGCCGGTGGGGTGCTGCGCGTCGAGGCGGCGCTGCGGCTGCCCGACGTGAGCGCCGCCGACGGGGCCGGCTACTGGCCGGCGTTCTGGATGCTCGGCGCGCCGTTCCGTGACGGTCACACCGACTGGCCGGGCGCCGGGGAGATCGACGTGATGGAGTCGGTCAACGGCCGCGGCACGGTCGTCGGCGCCATGCACTGCGGCCACCTGCCCGACGGCCCCTGCCGCGAGGCGCGCGGTGGGCTGGGCTCGCTGGAGCGGGCCTGCGGCGACTGCGGTCGCGCATTCCACGTGTACGCGGTGGAGCTCGACGAGTCGACCAGCCCCGCGCAGGTCCGGTGGTACCTCGACGGCGCGCTGTTCCACCGGGTCACCGCCGCCGAGGTCGGCGAACCGGCGTGGAGCCGGGCCACCGGGCACGGCTTCTTCGTCATTCTCAATGTGGCGGTCGGCGGCGCGTTCCCGGCCGCCCTCGGCGGCGGGCCGAACGCGGCCACCGCGCCCGGCCGGTCCATGCTCGTCGACTACGTCGCGGTATCCGCGCGCCGTCCCACCTAGAGCGGCCATGGCGGGAACCGTGACAGCATTCCCGCCATGGCCCGATCCCGGGCTCCGTACGCTCTAGGCCGACGTGACCAGCGGCTGGAGGGCGGCGCCCACGCGGGTGACGAGGCCGGGCCGGTGGCCGTTGCGGATCAGGTTGATGGTGATGCCGTCGATGCCCGCCTTGAGCACCCGCTCGTGCAACTGCTCGGCGACCTGATCCGGCGTGCCGAGGAACGTCCGGTTGCGACGGTCCTCGGGAATGGTCTCGCCGAGCTCCTTCACCTCCTGCTCCGTGTCGCCCACCATGCCCATCACCAGGTAGCTGGTCGCGAGCGTGGCCGGGTCGCGGCCGATCTCCTCGCACCGCTGCCGCAGGGCGGCCACCTTGCGGGGCAGATCCGCGAGGTCACAGATGATGTTCATGTGGTCCGCGAACCGCGCGGCCAGCCGGAACGTCTTCTGCTCACCACCGCCGCCCAGCATGATCGGGATGTCGGGGCGCAGTCGCGGGTTGTTCATCGCGCCGCGCGCCGTGTACCACTTGCCCTCCAGGGTCGCCGGCTCCCCCTTGAGCATGGGGGCGATGATGGTCAGCGCCTCCTCGAGCCGTTCGAAGCGCTGCCCGAAGGAGCCGAACTCGAAGCCGTAGTCGTGATGTTCGCGTTCGAACCAGCCGGCGCCGATGCCGAGGATGGCCCGGCCCTTCGAGACCACGTCCAGTGTGGTCACCGTCTTGGCCAGCAGGGCCGGATTGCGGTACGTGTTCCCCGTGACCAGCGTCGACAGCTGGATCGTCGTGGTGGCCGACGCGAGCGCGCCGAGGGTCGTGTACGCCTCCAGCATCGCGTTCTCGGGCGCGCCGATGCCCGGCAGTTGGTAGAAGTGATCCATCACGAGGACGGTGTCGAACCCGGCCGCCTCGGCGTCCCGGGCCTGCGCGGCGACGGTGTCGAAGAGGTCCTCGACGCTCCCGCCGGGGTAGGTGTAGTTCGGAATTTGGTACCCGAGCCGGATGCTCACAGTGCCTCCGCCATGTAAGAGGGCTATCACTTGCTAATGTAAGAGGTCACTTACACGAACGGCAAGCCGGGGAGGGGACGTGTCCACGGACCGGGGCTACCACCACGGCAGCCTCCGCGCGGCGGTGATCCAGGCCAGCTTCGAGCTCCTGGCCGAGTCCGGCCTGCAGCACTTCTCGGTCGCGGCGGTCGCCCGCCGGCTGAAGGTGAGTTCGGCGGCGCCGTACCGGCACTTCCCGGACCGCGCCCACCTGCTGGCCGCGGTGTCGGCCGCCGCCGCCCGCGACCTGCGCGCAGAGATCACGGCCGCCGCCGACGCGGCGACCCCGGACCCGGCCGCCCGCCTGGCCGCCGCGGCGGGCGCCTATGTCCGGTACGTCGTGCGTACCGGCGCCGGGTTCCCCGTGATCTTCGCGGCGGAGCTGTACGAGCTCGCCGACGAGAGCCGCCGCGAGCAGACCCGTGCCCTGCTGACCACGCTGCTCGACCTCGCCGCGGCGACCGGCACCCGCACCTACCGGGAGGACCTGCTGCTGGTCGAGACGACCGTCGCCGTGGCACACGGCTACACCACGCTGTACGTGGACGGCTTCTTCGCCCGTAACTCCAGCACCATCGACGACGTCGCCGCCCGGGCCGTCGCGGCGACGCGTACCCTGATCACGCCTGACCGAGCGTGAGCTGCACCTCGTTGGGTGAAATACGGATGCTCGGTGTCCGACCGGGGTGAAACCATGTTCCCTGCTCTGTGCCGGACCCCACCCATGCCGGGCGCGCGGCACCTCGACTTATGCCCTACCAACGGGAGCTTCACGTGACTGGTCAAGTCGCCACCCCACCAAACAAACTTGATGCCGCAGTGCTCAAGATCGCCGGGGTGGTGGTGCTCGGCGCGATCATGTCAATCCTCGACATCACCGTCGTCAGCGTCGCGCTGCCCACGTTCCAGGTCGAGTTCGACGCCACGTACGCCGAGGTCGCCTGGACGATGACCGGCTACACCCTCGCGCTGGCGACGGTGATCCCGCTCAGCGGCTGGGCCGCCGACCGGTTCGGCACCAAGCGGCTGTACATGCTCGCCCTGCTGCTGTTCACGCTGGGCTCCGCGCTCTGCGCCACCGCCACCTCGATCGAACAGCTCGTCGGCTACCGGGTGCTGCAGGGCCTCGGCGGCGGCATGCTGATGCCGCTGGGCATGACGATCATGACGCGCGCGGCCGGGCCGGAGCGGATCGGCCGCCTGATGGCCGTCCTGGGCATCCCGATGCTGCTCGGCCCGATCTGCGGCCCGATCCTCGGCGGCTGGCTGATCGAGGCGAAGAGCTGGGAGTGGATCTTCCTGATCAACGTCCCGATCGGCGCGATCGCCCTGGTGTACGCCTGGTTCGCGCTGCCGAAGGACAAGCCGCAGCCGTCGGAGTCGTTCGACTTCCTCGGCATGCTGATGCTCTCGCCCGGTCTGGCGCTGTTCCTCTACGGCGTGTCGTCGTGGCCGGAGGCCGGCACTTTCACGGCCACCAAGGTGTGGCTGCCGATGGTGTCCGGTGCGCTGCTGGTGATCGCGTTCGTCCTGTACTCGTTCAAGCCCAAGCACCCGCTGCTCGACCTGCGGCTGTTCCGCAACCGCAACCTGACCGTCTCGACGCTCTCCCTGTTCGTGTTCATCATCGCGTTCATGGGCGCCGGGCTGCTGTTCCCGAGCTACTTCCTGCAGGTCCGGGGCGAGTCGACCCTGCAGGCCGGGCTGCTGATGGCGCCGCAGGGCATCGGCGCGATGCTGACGATGCCGATCGCGGGCATGCTGGCCGACAAGATCCCGGTGGGCCGCACCGTCCCGTTCGCGATGGCGCTCATCGCCGCCGGGTTCTTCACCTTCACCCAGGTCGGCACGGACACCTCGTACGTGCTGCTGTGCGGTTCGCTGTTCGTGATGGGTCTGGGCATGGGCGGCACGATGATGCCGATCATGACGTCGGCGCTGCGCACCCTGAACCACCACGACGTGGCGCGCGGCTCGACGCTGGTGAACATCCTCCAGCAGATCGGCGGCTCGATCGGTTCGGCGACCATGTCGGTGATCCTGACCAGCCAGCTCAACAAGTCCACGCCCATCCCGGGCACCAACCCGCCGATCACCGAGGCCCAGGCGGCGATCGCCAGCCACCACGTGACGGTGCCGCTGCCCCCGTCCGTGATCCAGCAGGGTCTGGAGTTCGTGGCGCAGTCGTTCGCGACCACCTTCTGGGTCGGCTTCGTGCTGGTGCTCGCGACGTTCATCCCGATCGCCTTCCTGCCGCGCAAGCGGCAGGCGGCGAGCCCGGACGCCGCGGGCGAGGGCACCGTCGAGACGCCGGTGATGATCCACTGACGGGTTAGGGGGTGGTGGGGGGAAGTCCCCCTTGCCGGCACCGGTGGTGATCTACATACAGTAGTGACATGGCACCGGCGCGATCCCTACACGAGATCATCGCGGGGTTGACCGGCACCGCCGGCACCCCGGTAGATCTCGCCGCCGTGCTGCGGTCCGGAGGGCATCCGGACCTGCCGGAGGAACTCCTCGCGGAGGCGGTGGTCAGCTTCGCCGACACCGCCCCGGCAGAGGTCGCCGAGCATCTGGCCCCGTTCGTCATGGCGCACGGTCCGATCACCGAGGGCGACACGGTGGCGGGCGGGATCGGCGATCTGCCCGATCTGCTCGCCGCCGCCCCGGCGGCCGCGGCCGACGACGGACCGGACCTGGCGGCACCGGAGATCGATCCGCTCGTCGACATGGGCGGCGGCCACGAGGCGGATGACTTGCAGGTCCACGACGCCGGCCAGCACGAGTGGGCGCCGCTGGAGATGGCGTTCGGCCACGGGCACGACCACGACCACGCGGCCGTGGTCGACGACATCGACTTCGAGACCGTGGCGCCGCAACCGCAGCCCGGGTACGGCGATCACCACGATCCGCACCACCTTCCGGGTCTGCCGGACGTGGCGCCGGACGCCGAGCTGTGGGAGACCCCCACGCTGCCCGACCACGCCCACGACATCGGCGACCTCGACGACCTCGACGACAACTGAGGCCGGGCTGTCCGGCGTTCTGCGCGGCGTTGACCACGCATCACCAGGGCGAGGAAACGGCAATGTTCGCCGAGCTACTGCGCGAACGCCCCGACCTCGCCGGGACGATCGCCAAGCTCATGGAGGACCACGGGAACCGGTACTTCGCCCGGCACCTGAGGCGAGGCGCTCAGGAGACGAGCGCCGCCGCGTGTTCCCGCAACTGCCGCAGACGCTCCATCTCGGCGCTCAGATCGCGCAGGCGGCTCTCGCGTTCGGCGGTGGTGCGCTGGGCCGCCTCGGACGCGGCGCTCAGCGCCCGGGCGTTGGAGCGGGCCAACTCGTCGGCCAGCTCGCTGTAGTGGTCCCGCAGCTGACGCTGGATGCGGCGCAGGGTGTCCCGGGAGTCCTTGGTCATCACGAAACTGACCTCGTCGCAGTAGCGCCGGATCGCGTTGCGGGCCTGGTTCTGCCGATTCGTACGCTGCCGCTTCTTCTCCTCGCGCAGACCCTTGCGGCCCATCACCAGGCCGATCCCGATGCCGATCGGGCCGAGGGCGATGTTGGCCAGGGTGCCGAGCATGGTGAACATGAGCGCGCCGCCGTAGGCGCTCTTGAGGGCCACCATCGCCTGCTTGCCGAGCTTCATCTTCGCCAGCTCGATCTTGTGCTCGACCTCGGCGGTGCCGGCCAGCGCCACCGGGTCCTTGACCGCGACGTGGCGCAGGACCTGACCCGCGGCCTGTTCGAAGTGGGTCGCCACCTCGTCACTGAGCCGGAGCGCCTGGTCGCGCAGCAGCATGTAGTTGGCCAGCAGCTCCTGGGAGACCCGTTCCTTGAGCCACCGTTCGGTCTCCGCCCAGTCGTCGGCGGGGTCGCCCTCCTCGATCAGCGCGTCGGCCTCCTCGATCAGCCGGCGGATCCGGCCCCGCAGGTCGTGGTCGATGTCGGCGTTGAGGTCGGCGATGCCGTCGCCCAGGGTCTGCTGCCACTTCGCCGCGGCGGCCTTGAGCCCGTCCACGCGGCGCTTCACCTCGGCGAGGTCGTCCATCACCGTGGCCGCGGCGGCCGGGTCGGCCAGGGCGGCCCGTTCGGCCGCGAACTGGCTCTCGATCTGCTCGCAGATCCCGACGACCGACGCGCCCGCCTGGGCGGCGGCCCGGACGGCCGCGCCGCCGGAGACCCGCTGGGAGACGAACGTGACGAGTTCCGGGAACCCGGACTCGGCGTTGAGTTCCTTGTCGCCGGCGGCGACGGCGCGTAGCCGCAGGTCGGAGGAGACCGGAATGATCGGCATCTCCCCTACCGCCCGCAGGTGACCCACGTCCAGGTCACGGATCTTGCGCCAGTACGGATAGAAGTCGGTCTTGGTGAGCACGCACACCGCCGTGCCGCACACCTCGCGCGCCTGGCGCAGGAACTCCACCTCGCTGCGGGTCAGCTCCTGCGCGGCGTCGGTGACGAACAGCACGGCGTCGGCCATGGACGCCGCGGTCAGGCTGGCGGCCGAGTGCACCGAACCGAGGCCGCCGACCCCGGGGGTGTCCACGATGACCAGGCCGCTGGAGAGCAGTTGGCGCGGCAGCCGCACCTCCACCCCGGTGACCCCGTCCACCGCGCCGCCGGCCTCCTTCTCCAGGACGAACTCCCGTACCCGGTCGACGGGCACCGGCTCGCGCCGGGGCGGGACCTCGTCGAGGAGCACCTCGGCGGACGGCTCCTTGCCGTAGCGGACGTAGGTCGGCAGGGCGGTGGCGACGTCGTCGTTGACCGGGCAGACCTTCGTTCCGACCAGCGCGTTCACCAGGGAGCTCTTGCCCTGCTTGAACTCACCCACCACGACGATGTGGACCGCCGGGTCGGCCAGCGTGGCGCGTACGGTGGCGAGCCGGGGGCCGAGGTCCGCCCGGCCGTACGCCTCGCAGGCGCGCTGGGCGAGGTCGATGACCTCGGTCGCCCGGCGCAGCGTGTCGTCGGCCTTGGCTGGTGCCGTTGTTGAGGTCAACGTCGTTCCTCCCGATCACGGTAGGTTACGGCGAGCGGACTCGTCCGGCCACCGGCCCGGGTGCCAGTGCGGCGTGGTGGGTCGGTGGACCCACCACGCCGCTGCGCTGTCATCCGGGACGTTGCCCGATATCCGCCGGTCTGGGTTCGGGCAGCGGATCAGGCGCTGGGGCCCGGCTCCGCGGCCGCGTCCTGGCTCCCGTCGAACTGGTCGACCGATTCGCGGATGATGTTCGAGTCGTCCCCGCGGATCGAGTCGTTCGAGGACTGGTCGTTGAACGAGTCGTTCGCGGACTGGTCGTTGAAGGAGTCGTTGGTCGACTGGTCGTTGAACGAGTCGTTCGTGGACTGGTCGTTGAACGAGTCCTGCGTGTTGGTCGCGTCACCGCGGCCGGACACCGCCGAGTCCTCGATGCGGGAGTCGGTGACGTTGCTCTGGCTGCCCCCACCGAAGTTGATGTTGATCGGGCCCACCGCGCCGCCGGCCCCGCCACTGGCGTTGCCGCCGACACCGGCGCCGCCCGCCGCGCTGCCGCCGACCGCGGTGCCGCCGTCGCCGCCGTCCCCACCGTCGCCGCCCTGGCCCTGGCCGAAGCCCTGGCCGCTGCCGCGCAGGCCGACCCCGACGCCCGCGCCGACCCCGGCGCCGACCGCGCCGCCCGCACCGTCGCCGCCGTCGGCGCTGGCGTCGCCGCCGAACCCGCCCGAGCCGCCGGTACCGTTGGCCGTGCCGCCGGCGCCACCGCTGGTGTCGATGTCGAACTGGGCGGCCTGGTTGTTGTTCCCGACGACGGCCTTGTCCACGTCGTCCGCGACGATGCCGGTGTTGTCGCCCAGGACGGGCTTGTCGATGTCGTCGCCGACGATGCCGAAGTTGTCGCCCAGGATCGCCTTGTCGACGTCGCCGTTGGCCTGCACGCCGGAGTTGATGCCGGTGTTGACCGCGCCGGTGATGTCGCGACCCGCGGTCACCGCGTTGTCGCCGGTGTTGCCGACCACGTCGCCGTTGCCCGACTTGCCCACGAACCCGCCGTCCCCGGTCGCGCCGAGCACGTCGCCCGATCCGGTGCCGACCACCGAACCGTCGCCCGCCGTCACCTTGTCCCCGCCGACGACCTCCACCGACGAGTTGTCGCCCGTGACGCCGATCGCGTCGCCGCCCGCGGCCACCGAGCCGCCCGTCGCGGCGACCTGGTCCCCGTCACCCTGCTGGGCCACGGCGCCGTCGCCGGTGGCCGCGTTGACGTCGCCGTCGCCGGTGCTGGCGACGTTGCCGTCACCGGTCTGGTTGACGTTGGTGGAGTCGACGTCGATGTCGCCCAGGACCGGCCCGTCGACGTCCACATCGACCGAATTGTCGATCTTGGAGGAGTTGTCGGTGAAGGTCCGGGAGTTGTCGATGATGTTCTGGGTGGTGAAGGTCTGCGCGACCTGCGTCACCTGCTGGACCTGCTGCACGCTCGGCGCGGAGGCGGCCGAGCTGCCGGCGCCGCTGTCGCGGAAACCGCCGCCGCTGTAGCCGCCGCCGGAGCCTGCGGTGTAACCGCTGCCGGAGCTGTAGCCGCTCGCGGAGCTGTCGTGGCCGCTGTAGGCCGCCTGCGTGACGATCTGGGTCAGGTCCACCGAGTTGAGCGTCTCGGCGTCGATGTCGTTGGCGGCGAAGGCCCCGGCCGGGTCGGCCAGGAACCGGGCGACCTCCGCGTCGCTGCTGAACACCTTCTCGAACAGCGCCCGGACGTTGTCGATGATGAGCGGGGTAACTTCGATTGCGGCCATGACTTCTCCTGTTCTCGGGCCCGCCCCTCGTGGCCGGACAACTGCAACTCTGCGGGTTGTAGCCGATGCCTCGCATCGGGGCTATCCCCCTTCCGGTAGGAGGGGGTTAGGGGGTGGTCCCGGCGGGGGCTCCGCCCGGCGGACCTACGGCTCCGCCGGCAGCAGACTACGCAGCGCAGCGATCATCTCGGCCCGGTTGCCGGCCCCGAGTTTGGCACGGATCCTGGCCACGTGGTGTTCCACCGTCTTCGGGGACAGGTAGAGCTGGGCGCCGATCTCACGGTGCGTACGGCCCGCCAACACCAGCTGTGCCACCTCCACCTCCCGATCGGACAGACTCCCCCGCCCCCCGTCCGCGGGTGACTCGTCCGCCGCTGCCTCCGGGCGCGACAGCTCCCGCGCCCGCTCCAGCAGCCGGCGCGCGGCCGACGGATCGTCCGTACGGATCGCGGCCTGCCCGAGCAGCCGCGACGCCTCCCACGGCAGCTCGGCCGCGACCAGGTCGGCGGCGTCGGCCAGCACGTCGTCCGGCGGCACGTCACCGGTGAGCGCGGCCGCCCACCGGACGGCGGCCCGGCACTGCGCCCGCTGCCGGGCTCCCGCGGGTTCGAGGCTTTCGAGGTGGTCCGCGGCGGCCGTGGCGGCGGGCTGGTCCTCGCCGACGATCGCGATCTGCAGCCGGATCCAGCCCAGCGACACCGCCCAGGCGGCCGGGCGGCCGAGCCGGTCGACGAGCGCGTCCAGGTCGTCCAGGATCGGCGTGATCCGCCGGTGGTGGCGCAGCCGGGCGGCGGCCACCAGCAGTTCCTCGACCATCTCCAGGTGGAACAGGTCCACCGCGCGCCGGGCCAGCACCGGCTCGGCCAGCGCCCACGCCGCGCGCAGCTGAGCGATGTCGCCCCGGCGCCGGGCGATCCCGGCGGTCAGGCAGGCGAAGGTCAACCGTTCCCGGCCCGGCAGCGGAGTGCCGGCGAGCCGGTCGAGTTCGGCCAGCGCGGTGTCGTACCGGCCGGCCCGCATCCGCGCCCACGCCAGCAGCGTGCGGTGCCGGTCCTGGGCGGCGGGCCCACCGGCCCGCGCGGACAGCGCCCGCTCCAGCAGGTGTTCGGCGGTCGCGGTGTCGCCGGCGGTCACCGCGACCAGCGCGCCAAGCGCGTGCGGCAGGTCGGGCAGCAGCACCGCCGGTGGGACCTGCTCGTACGCCTCGGCCGCCTCGATCAGCGGCGGCAGGGCGCTCGCCGGGTCGCCGACCGCCAGCGCCGCCTCGGCGAGCCGGCGCAGGGGCAGCGGGGCCGGGCCGGTCGCCGCGGTACGCGCCTGCCCCGGCTGCCCGGTGGCCATCAGCGCCGGTACGGCCAGGACCGGGCCGGGCGGGCCGGTGCCCAGCAGCGCCTCGGCCGCCCGGGCGGGCCTGCCGTCGAAGGCCGCCGCCGCACCGGCGACCATCGCCAGCCGGGCCGCGTCGGACGGTCCCCCGGTCGCGGCGTCCAGGTCGACGGGCAGGCCCAGCAGGACGGCCGCCTCCGCGCGGCCGGCGGCCAGCACGGCCGGGTCGGCGCCGGAGTTGAGCGCCTCGTCGTACCAGGACAGGGCGCGTTCCGGGGCGGTGAAGCGCAGCAGGTCGGCGGCGCGCCGGAAGACGTCGGCCGCCGTGGCGGTACGCGCGCGGGCGGCGCGCAGCTGCTCCGCGGCCCGCACCGGGTCGGCGTCGGTGGCCAGGAGCGCCCCGGCCACGGTGTCGTGCAGGCGGCGGCGTTCCGGCGGGGACAGGTCGGCGAGGACCGCGCGGGCGACCGCCGGGATCATCCGTTCCGCGTCGGGCGTCAGCAGGCCCTGGTCGCGCAACGACCGGGTCGCGGCCGCCGCCCGCGCCGGGTCCAGCCGGGCCGCCGCGCAGACGGTGTCGTCGCCGAGGTCCAGCCCGAGCGCGAGGATCAGCGCCAGTTCGGCGGTGTCCCGGTCGGGTCCGGCCAGCCGCCGCTGCAGCCGCGCGACCAGCGCGGGCGGGGTGCCGTCCGGGTCGGCGGCCACCAGGACCGCCACGGCGGGCAGGCCGGCCGAGGCGGCGTGGACGGCGGCCACCTGCTCCGGCGGCGCCGCCCGGCCGAGCACCGTGCTGACCAGCGTGGACATCGCCTCGGCGGCGAGCGGGCCGAGATGCTCGACCGGTCCCGTGGCGGCCAGCGCCTCGTCCAGATCGGCCAGTTCGGGCCCGCCGATCGTGGGACGGCGGGCCATCGCCATCGGCAGCCCGGCGCGGGCGGCGGCGGCCAGCGCGCGCAGCGGTTCCGGGGGCAGCCGGTGGGCGTCGTCCACGACCACCAGCGCGCCGTCGGCGCGGGCCCGGGCCAGCAGCGCGTCCAGGTCCTCGACAGTGGTGAAGACCACGGGGACGACCGGCCGGCCCGTGGCGGCGGCGAGCTCGCCGAGGCGGCGGGTACGCCCGGCGCCGTCCACCCCCACCACGACAGTCACCCGCGCGTTCCCTCCTCGCCCCGTCGACCTGGCAGTTTACGGCCGGCGGCCACACCGGCCGCACGGCATGCCCCGACCGGGTGCCGCCGGTGCCGCGCCGACCGGGGCGGTACGGCGTCCCACCCTGGGCTGATCGGCCAGGCGTAGGTGACTGGGGGCACCTTGCTCGGGGAGGCTCGGGTCCGCGAGGCTTGCTGGCGGGTGGCATGCTCTGGCGTCTACGGGCCTGTCGACGACGGCCGGTACGCGGGCGGCGACGCTACGCACCCGAGGAAGGATGTCCGAGTTGGTCAGGATCCGTGTGGTTGGGCGGCGGTCGGCCGCGGTGACCCGATGAGCCTGGTCGACCGTACCCGTGGTGTGCTCGGTCAGGCCATCGACGTCTACCGCGGCACGCCGTACGAGCGGCGGCTGGCCGCCGTGCGCGACCGGCTCGACGAGCCCCTGCGGGTGGCCGTCGCGGGCCGGATCAAGGCGGGCAAGTCCACGCTGCTCAACGCGCTGGTCGGGGAACGGCTGGCGCCCACCGACGCCGGCGAGTGCACCCGCATCGTCACCTGGTACCGCGACGGGCACACCTACCGGGTCGTGGCTCAGCCCTTCGCGGGTCCGCCGCGGCAGTTGCGGTTCAGCCGCGAGGACGGCGCCATCGAGCTTGACCTGGGCGGCCTCGGCGTGGACGAGGTGGCGCAGCTGGAGGTCACCTGGCCGTCGCAGGCTTTGCGCACGGTCACGCTGATCGACACTCCGGGTATCGGGTCGCTGTCCGAGCAGACCTCGCGGCGGTCCTGGAGCCTGCTGGCGCCCGACGACGAGGAGACCCCCGCCGACGCCGTCATCTACCTGATGCGCCACCTGCACAGCAACGACGTCGAGTTCCTGCGGGCCTTCCACGACGTGGAGGTGTCCCGGCCCAACCCGGTCAACGCGATCGGGGTGCTGTCGCGGGCCGACGAGATCGCGGTGGGCCGGCTCGACGCGATGGCCTCGGCACGCCGGGTCGCGGGCCGGCTGAGCACGGACCCGAGCGTGCGGCGGCTGGTGCAGTCCGTCGTGCCCGTGGCGGGCCTGCTGGCGGAGACTGCGGCGACCCTCACCGAGGTGGAGTTCGCCCGGTTGCGCCGGATCTCGGAGCTGCCGCCGGCGCAGGCCGAGCAGCTGCTGCTCACCGCCGACCGGTTCGTGAACACCATGCCGGAACTGGGCATGACCTCCCTCGAACGGGAGGCGCTGCTGGGCCGCTTCGGCGTGTTCGGGCTGCGGCTGTCCGGGGCGCTGCTGCGGCACGGCACCTGCGGCACCGCGACCGAGCTGGCCCGGGAGCTGATGGAACGCAGCGGGCTCGGCCAGTTGCGCGAGGTCCTCGGGTCGCTGTTCTTCGAACGCCGCGACGTCCTCAAGTCCCGGTCCGCCCTGCTGGCCCTCGCCGACGTCACCCGGGTCTGCGACCGGCCGGGCAGCGCGCGGGTCGCCGCCGGGGTCGAGGAGATCATCGCCTCGGCGCACCCGTTCAACGAGCTGCGGGTGCTCTCCAGCCTGCGCGCCGGATGGGTGACCGGTAAGCCCGACGTCATCGCCGAGCTGGAACAGCTCATCGGCGGCGCCGGTGCCGCGGTCCACCAGCGGCTGCGGCTACCACCCGACGCCTCCGGCGCCGAACTGGACGCGGCCGTCGACGCGGCGCTGGCCCGCTGGCAGCGCCGGGCCGAGAATCCCCTGACCTCGGCGGAGCTGGCGGTCGCCGCGCGGGTGGCCGTCCGATCGTGCGAGGGCATGATCGCCGACCGGCGGCGGCCGCGGTGAACACCGGATGAGCCGGGATCGAACCGGTTGACGCGCCCCGGCGTTCGCCTCTGTGACGACCTGACCGAGCCTTGTATCGATGACCATAATCGGAGCACCCATCCATGTACGCGCTTGGCATTGACCTCGGAACCACGTTCACGGCGGCCGCGATCTGGCGCGACGGCCGGGCGGAGACCGTGTCGCTCGGCGACCGGAGCGCGGCGATCCCGTCGGTGGTGCTGCTGCGGCAGGACGAGACGTTCCTGACCGGCGACGCCGCCCACCGCCGGGGCTTCTCCGAGCCGCAACGGGTGGCCCGCGAGTTCAAGCGGCGGCTCGGCGACACCACCCCGATCCTGCTCGGCGGTGTGCCGCAGTCGGCGGAGGCGCTGATGTCGCGGCTGCTGCGGTGGGTCGTCGACGAGGTGTCGCGCCGGGAGGGCAGCCGGCCCGACGTGGTCTGTGTCACCCACCCCGCGAACTGGGGTCCGTACAAGATGGACCTGCTGCGCCAGGCCGCGCGGATGGCGGACCTCGACGTGCCGGTGACCTACGCCAGCGAGCCCGAGGCGGCCGCGGTCAACTACACCCAGCAGCAGCGCGTCGAGCAGGGCACCGTCGTGGCCGTGTACGACCTGGGCGGCGGCACCTTCGACGCGGCGGTGCTGCGCAAGACCGCGACCGGGTTCGAGGTGCTGGGCCAGCCCGAGGGCATCGAGCGCCTCGGCGGCACCGACTTCGACGCCGCCGTCTTCAACCACGTCCGTACGGCGCTGGGCGGCAAGCTGGAGGAGCTGGACGAGGACGATCCGGCGGTGATCAACGCGGTGGTCCGGCTGCGCGACGAGTGCGTGCAGGCCAAGGAGGCGCTGTCGTCGGACACCGACACGACGATCCCGGTGCTGCTGCCCAACGTGTCCACCGAGGTCCGGCTCACCCGGGCCGAGTTCGAGGCGATGGTCCGCCCGGCGCTGCACGGCTCCGTCGAGGCGCTGCAGCGGGCGATCCGGTCCGCCGACTGCGACCCGGACGAGGTGCATTCGGTGCTGCTGGTGGGCGGCTCGTCCCGGATGCCGATCGTCGCCCAGCTGGTCGGCTCGGAGGTGGGCCGCCCGGTGGTGGTCGACGCGCATCCCAAGCACGCGGTCGCGCTCGGCGCGGCCTGGCTGGCGGGCGGAGAGCTGGCGAAGCCGGCCACCCCGGCGGCGGCCGCGACCCCGGCCCCGGCCCGCCAACCGGCAGCAGCCGCCGCCCCGGCCGCACCCGCCGCCCCGGCCACACCCGCCGCCCCGGCGGCGGCCGCGACCCCGCCCCGGCAGCAGGCGGCACCCGCCGCCGCGCAGGCGAGGCCGCCCGCCAGCCCGGCGGCACCCCCGGTTCCGGTGGTCAGCCCGGCAGCCTCGGGCGGGCCGGTCCCGGCGACGTATCGCGGTGGGTCCATGACCCCCGACCCCTCGACGCGCGTGCTCCAGCCGGCGCTGCCCGCCGCGACCGTGGTCGGCAACGCGGGCGTTCCGGCGCCGGGCGGCGACCCGACCGGGCGGACCACGACGTTCGTGTCGGCCTCGGCCGCCGGTGCCACGTCGACGTCGTCGCGCGGCCGGGGCCGGGTGGCCCTGCTGGCGGCCGGCGCGGTGCTGGTCGTCCTGCTCGGCGGCGGCGCCGCGGCCTGGGCGTACACGAACCGCAACGC
The DNA here is from genome assembly GCF_004217545.1 of Krasilnikovia cinnamomea. NCBI lineage: Bacteria > Bacillati > Actinomycetota > Actinomycetes > Micromonosporales > Micromonosporaceae > Krasilnikovia > Krasilnikovia cinnamomea. The sequence goes on along the minus strand of NZ_SHKY01000001.1, from coordinate 6,543,677 downwards.
GGGCGACGGCGACCGCAAGGCGGCGGACGGCGGCCGGACGACGGCGGCCACGGCCCCCGCGGTCCCGGCCGACGAACAGTGCACCGACGAGATCAAGAGCAACCCGCGCTGGGTCTGCCTCACCTCGGCGAAGGTTTCCGGCGGCAAGTTCACCCTCGAGTACGACGGGGACTTCGACGGCACCCCGCTCGCCGTCAAGGGCGGCTACCACCTGCACATCTGGGGCAGCGACGGCATCACCCCACCGGACGCGATCATGGGTGAGCAGGCCGGCGACCAGAAGGGCTTCTGGTACGTCGACGATCGCAAGACGTCGGTGCTCGACACAGACGACCAGCGCTACACCAAGGCCATCGGCGACGCGCCGAAGGTGTGCGCCCGGATCGCGAACTCCCACCACGGCCTCGTGGAGGACGACCAGGGCAACTACCGGACCGGCAACTGCGTACCGATCAAGCGGGGCTGACGGGTCACGGGGTGACCGGGTCGGCCATGACCCGGTTGCGGCCGGTGCGCTTGGCCGCGTACAGGTTGCGGTCGGCGGCCGCCAGCAGCGCCGACGGGCTGGTCTGGCCGTTGGCGGCGGTGGTGAGCCCCAGGCTGGCGGTCACGGTCATCCGGCCGGTGATCGGCTGCCAGTCGTGCGCGGCGATCGCCTCGCGCAGCTGTTCGCAGCGCCGGTGCGCCTCCTCGGCACCGATGTCGGGGAAGACGAGCACGAACTCCTCGCCGCCGAGGCGCCCGGCGACCGCGGACCCGGCCGCCGCGTCGGCCAGCAGGCCGGCGATCTGGATGAGTACGGCGTCGCCGGTGGCGTGCGAGAGCGTGTCGTTGACCCGCTTGAAGTGGTCGAGGTCGACCAGGGCCGCCGAGATCGGGGTACCCGCGCGGATGGCGTGCTCGATGAGGATGGCCAGCCGTTCGTCGATGTAGCGCCGGTTGTACAGGCCGGTGAGCGGGTCGCGCTCGGCCAGCTCCCGGAACCGGGCGCTGTCGCGGCGGGCCTCCTCGTTCTCGAACATCGCCTGCATGGCGCGGGCGCGGGCCTCGCGCTGGGCCGACAGCAGCGACTGCATGGCGGCGTAGAAGCGCTCGAACTCCTCGTACGCCTCGCGGTAGCGGCCGGTGGCGGCGTACAGCTGGGCCTGGGCGTGCCGCACGTGTGCCCGCCCGGCTACCACCCCCCGGGCGTCGCACAACAGGGCGGCGCGGTCGAGGGTGGCCTGGGCGGCGGGGAAGTCCCCGCGCAGCCGCTGCGCCTCGGCCGCCGTGAGCAGGGCGGTGGCCAGCATCATGCCCTCACTGATCAGGTACTCGGCGTCGCCGGTCAGCACCGGGTGCAGGGCGGCCTCCGCCTCGGCGTAGTTGCCGCGCGACAACTCGATGCGGGCGACGGTGTCGAGGATGTGGGCGCCGAGGGTCAGGCCGTGGCGGGCGCTGACCGCCTGCAGCTCCGCCAGCAGCTCCTGGACCCGTTCCTCCTCGCCGTTCTCGTACGCCGAGTAGGCCATGTTGTTGAGGATCTGCAGCACCATCTCGTGGTCACCGGCGGCCGCGGCGATGTCGTGGGCCTGCTCGGCGCGGCGCTGGGACTCCTCGGGGGAGCCGTTCTCGTGCAGCATCATCGCCAGGACCTGCAGGTGCCGGGCGCGCAGCCGCGCCGGTACGTCCGGCTCGGTGTGCGCCACCGCCTGCACCGCGTGGGTCAGCGCGTCGGCCAGGTCACCCACATGGCGGAAGAAGCCCGCCAGCAGCAGGTGGCTGCGGGCGATGAGGTAGGCGTCGCCCTGTTCGGTGGCCCAGGCGTTCACCTGCTGGGCGATGCGGCCGGACTCGGCGGCGTCGCCGTCGCGGCGCAGCACGTCGGCGCGGATCAGCCGGGCGCGCATCTGCAGGTCGGGCCGGTGCAGGGTGAGCGCGAGCTGTTCGGCCCGCGCGGCCGCCGACCCGGTGGTCCGCAGCTCCTCGGTCCGGACCATCTCCAGGGTGTGCAACCCCGCGGCCAGCCGTTCGGCGGCCTGCGGAGTACCCGGAGACACCCCGACGAAGAGATCGGCGAAGCGGTCCGTCGGCACCGACGGATCGATGGCCTCGGCGGCATCCTTGACGCTCAGCACCCTGTCACGCACAGCGCAGAACGGTAGGTGCGCCGCGTTGCCCTCGCCCGGCCCGTTGCGGTGCAGTCCGGGTGCGCGGGGCGCGGACCCGGCGGCGGTCCGCCGCGCGCAGGTGCCATGCCGCCCTCAGCGGCCTCGCCGCCAACCCCTACGGTCTGAGGGAGGCCGTAGGGGCGATTAGGGGTCTCAGAACGCGCTGTCCCGGTGTAGAAAGGGGCCGCGACGTTCCGGCACCCCGGCGTCCCAGGAGTTGCAGCACTGCGAGGAGAGTCAGCCGGTGTTCAAGCGCGTCGCGATCGTCAATCGCGGGGAGGCCGCGATGCGGCTCATCCACGCCGTACGGGACCTTTCGGCCGAGACCGGAACGCGGATCGAGACGGTCGCCCTCTACACCGACGAGGAGCGCTCCGCGACCTTCGTCCGGCAGGCCGACGTCGGCTACGCGCTCGGTCCCGCCTCGGCCCGCCCGTACCTGGATCACGCCGTGCTGGAGCGGGCGCTGGTGGAGACCGGCGCCGACGCCGCGTGGGTGGGCTGGGGGTTCGTCGCCGAGGACCCGGCGTTCGCCGAGCTGTGCGAGCGGATCGGGATCACCTTCGTCGGGCCCAGCGCCGAGGCGATGCGCAAGCTCGGCGACAAGATCGGCGCGAAGCTGATCGCCGAGGAGGTCGGGGTGCCGGTCGCCGCGTGGAGCCGCGGCGAGGTCGCCACGCTGGCGGACGCGCTGCGCGCCGGTGAGGAGATCGGCTACCCGCTGATGCTGAAGGCGACGGCGGGCGGCGGCGGGCGCGGCATCCGCATGGTGGCCTCCCACGACGAGCTGACCGACGCGTACGAGCGGACCAGCCAGGAGGCGCTGCGGGCCTTCGGCTCCGGCGTGGTGTTCCTGGAGCGGCTGGTCACCGGCGCCCGCCACGTCGAGGTGCAGGTCATCGCGGACGGGCAGGGCACGGCCTGGGCGCTGGGCGTGCGGGACTGCTCGGTGCAGCGGCGCAACCAGAAGATCATCGAGGAGTCGGCCTCGGTGGTGCTGGCCCCGCAGCAGTCGGCCGAGCTGAAGGCGGCGGCCGTGCGGCTGGCCCTGGCGGTGGACTACCGGGGCGCGGGCACCGTGGAGTTCCTGTACCAGCCCGCCGAGAAGCTGTTCGCGTTCCTGGAGGTCAACACGCGGCTGCAGGTCGAACACCCGATCACCGAGATCACCACGGGCACCGACCTGGTCAAGCTGCAACTGCACGTGGCGTCCGGCGGGCGGCTCACCGGTGAGCAGCCGGTCGAGAGCGGGCACGCCGTGGAGGCGCGCCTCAACGCCGAGGACCCGGACCGGGACTTCGCCCCCGCGCCGGGGCGCATCGCGCGGCTGGCGCTGCCCGCCGGGCCGGGCATCCGGGTGGACACGGGCGTCTCGGAGGGCGACACCATCCCGGCCGCGTTCGACTCCATGATTGCCAAGATCATTGCGTACGGGCGGGACCGCGACGAGGCGCTGGGGCGGCTGCGCCGGGCCATGACCGAGACCACGGTGATCATCGAGGGCGGCGCCACCAACAAGAGCTTCGTGCTCGACCTGCTCGACCAGCCCGAGGTGCTCGACGGCAGCGCCGACACCGGCTGGATCGACCGGGTCCGCGCCCAGGGCCGCCTGGTCACCCACCGGCACTCCGCGATCGCCCTGGCCGCCGCCGCCATCGAGGCGTACCAGGACGAAGAGGAGGTCAGCCGCCATCGCCTGCTGGAGACCGCACACGGCGGGCGCCCGCAGGTGCAGCACGAGAGCGGCCGCCCGCTGGACCTCAAGCTGCGCGGCGTCGGCTACCGGGTCCAGGTCGCCCGGGTCGGCCGCAAGCGCTTCCGGGTCGGCATCTCGGCCGGCGGCGACGTGCGCTCCGTCGACGTCGAAATCGAGCGCTTCGACGAGCACAGCGGCCAGCTGGCGGTCAACGGGCACCGGTTCCGGCTGATCACGGCGACGCACGGGCCCGTACACCTGGTCGAGGTCGACGGCGTCACCCACCGGATCAGCCGCGACGAGGGCGGTGTGGTCCGCTCCCCCGCCCCCGCGCTGGTCGTCGCGACGCCGCTGGCGGTCGGCGACGAGGTCGAGGCGGGCGCGCCGATCGTGGTGCTGGAAAGCATGAAGATGGAGAACGTGCTGCGCGCCCCGTTCCGCGCCCGGGTCCGCGAGTGCCCGGTCTCGGTGGGCAGCCAGGTCGAGACGGGGGCGCCGCTGATGCGGCTGGAGCCGCTCGGCGACGAGGCTTCCGCGGACGCCGACGCGTCCGGCGACGCCGTCGAGCTCGACCTGCCCGCGGAGCGCACCGACGTGCCCGCCACCGTCCGGGTCGAGCGCGGCCTGCAGGACCTGCGCAGCCTGCTGCTCGGCTACGACGTCGATCCGCACGACCGCACCCGGGTGCTGGCCGGGTACCTGGCGGCCCGGGCCGAGCTGGGCGGCCGTCCGCTGCCCGGCGAGCTGGAACTGCTGACCGTCCTCGCCGACCTGCTGGAGCTGAGCCGCAACAAGCCCGCCGGCGAGGTCGAGGTCGAGCCGGGCAGCCCGGTGCACAGCCCGCGCGAGAACTTCCACAGCTACCTGCGCAGCCTCGACGTCGAGCGGGCCGGGGTCACCGACGAGTTCCAGGCCCGGCTGCGGCAGGTGCTCGGGCACTACGGGGTGAGCGACCTCGACCGTACGCCGGAACTGGAGGACGCGGTCTTCCGCATCTTCCTCGCCCAGCGGCGGGTGTCGGCCGACGTCGCGATCGTCTCCGAGCTGCTGCGGCAGTGGCTGGCCGGGCCGACGCCGCCCGAACCGCTGGCCGCGCGCGCCGGGCTCACCCTGGAACACCTGATCGAGGCCACCCAGGTGCGCTTCCCCGCCGTGTCGGACCTGGCCCGTGGCGTGGTCTTCCGCTGGTTCGCCCAGCCGCTGCTGCGCCGCAACCGGGCCAAGGTCTACGTCGAGGTCCGCGACCACCTGCGCCACCTCGACCGGAACCCGCACGCCCCCGACCGCGCCGAGCGGATCCAGGCCATGGTGGCCAGCGCCGAGCCGCTGGTCCGGCTGATCGGCCAGCGGATCGGCCGGGCCGGGCGCGACCACGCGCCGCTGCTGGAGGTGCTGACCCGCCGCTACTACGGCAACCGGGGGCTGTCGCAGGTCGCCACGCGCGACGCCGCGGGCTGCCGGTTCGTCACCGCCGAGCACACCGGCACCAGCGGTGTGACCCGCGTGGTCACCACCGCGGTGGACGTCGAGGCCCTGCCGAGGGCCGTCGGGGCGATCGGCACATTCGCCGCCGGTGTCACCGAGCGCGGCCTGGTCGCCGACGTCTACGTGCGGTGGGACGACCAGCCGGACGCCGACGCGACGGCCGTCCGGCTGGCCGAGGTGCTGGCCTCCGCACCGCAGACGCAGGCGCTGCGCCGGATCACCGTCACGGTCGCCGGGACCAGCGGCGTCATCCACCATCACTTCACGTTCCGGCCCGGCGGGTCCGGGCTGGAGGAGGACCGGCTGATCCGGGGCCTGCACCCGCAGATCGCCCGGCGGCTGCAACTGCAGCGGCTGGCCGAGTTCGTCCTCACCCGGCTGCCGTCGGTCGACGAGGAGGTCTACCTGTTCAAGGCGGTCGCCCGCAGCAACCCGGCCGACGAGCGGCTCATCGCGATGGCCCAGGTCCGCGACCTCACGCCGCTGCGCGACACCGACGGCCGGCTGGTCGCGCTGCCCGCGCTGGAGAACACCGCCGCTGCCGCGCTGGACGCGATCCGCGACGTCCAGGCGCAGCGCCCGCAGAACAAGCGGTACGACACCAACCGCATCATGATGTACGTCTGGCCGCCGACGGAGCTGCCGACCCACGACCTGAAGGCGCTGGTGCAGCGCATCCTGCCCACCACGGCGGGGGCGGGCCTGGAGGAGGTCCAGTTCCTCGCCCGGCGCCGCACCCCCGGCGGCGATCTCACCGAGGTCGCGGTCCGGGTCACCCTCGATCCCGGCAACGGCGCGCAGCTGCACATCGGCGAGCCGTCCACCGAACCGGTGCGCCCGCTAGACGACTACCGGCAGAAGGTCCTGCAGGCGGCGCGGCGCGGCAACGTCTACCCGTACGAGCTGACGGACCTGCTGGCCGGGCCGGACGGCACGTTCACCGAGCACGATCTGGGCGACGAGGGCACGCTGGTGCCGGTGACGCGCCCGAAGGGCCGCAACACCGCGGCGCTGGTGGCCGGGGTGGTCACCACGCGGACCGTACGCCACCCCGAGGGCGTCACCCGCGTGGTGCTGCTCGGCGACCCGACCAAGGCGCTGGGCGCGCTGTCCGAGCCGGAGTGCGCGCGGGTCATCGCCGCGCTGGACCTGGCGGAGTCGATGCGGGTCCCGCTGGAGTGGTTCGCGCTGTCGGCGGGCGCGCGGATCTCGATGAACTCGGGCACCGAGAACATGGACTGGGTCGCGGCCGCGCTCAAGCGGATCGTCACGTTCACCCAGGACGGCGGGGAGATCAACGTCGTGGTCGCCGGGATCAACGTGGGCGCCCAGCCGTACTGGAACGCCGAGGCCACGATGCTGATGCACACCAAGGGCATCCTGGTGATGACGCCGGACTCGGCGATGGTGCTCACCGGCAAGCAGTCGCTGGACTTCTCCGGCGGCGTGTCGGCGGAGGACAACTTCGGCATCGGCGGCTACGACCGGGTGATGGGTCCCAACGGTCAGGCGCAGTACTGGGCACCCGACCTGAACGCCGCCCGCGACGTGCTGATGGCCCACTACGACCACACGTACGTGGTGCCCGGCGAGGCGGGCCCGCGGCGGGCGGCCACGGACGACCCTGCCGACCGGGACATCTCCACGTTCCCGCACGCGGTGGCGGGCAGCGACTTCACCACGGTCGGGCAGATCTTCTCGGCCGAGCACAACCCGGACCGCAAGAAGCCCTTCGACATCCGTACGGTGATGCGCGCCCTCGCCGACCAGGATCACCAGGTGCTGGAACGCTGGGCCGGGATGGCCGACGCGGACACCTCCGCGGTGCAGGACGTCCACATCGGTGGCTGGCCGGTCTGCCTGATCGGCATCGAGTCGCGGTCGGTGCCCCGGCGCGGCTTCCCGCCCACCGACGGTCCGGACACCTACACGGCGGGCACGCTGTTCCCGCTGTCGTCGAAGAAGACCGCCCGGGCGATCAACTCGGCGTCGGGCAACCGGCCGCTGGTGGTGCTGGCCAACCTGTCCGGGTTCGACGGCTCACCGGAGTCGATGCGCAAGCTGCAGCTGGAGTACGGCGCGGAGATCGGCCGGGCGATCGTCAACTTCGACGGCCCGATCGTGTTCTGCGTGATCTCCCGCTACCACGGCGGCGCGTTCGTGGTGTTCTCCAAGGCGCTCAACCCGAACATGACCGTGCTGGCCCTCGAAGGCTCGTTCGCGTCGGTGCTGGGTGGTGCCCCGGCCGCGGCCGTGGTGTTCTCCGGCGAGGTGAACAGCCGCACCGCGAACGACCCGCGAGTCACCGAACTGCAGGCGCAGGTGGGCGCGGCCAGCGGCGCCGAGCGCGCGGCGCTGAACGCGCGGCTGGCCGAGACGCATTCGGCGGTGCGCGCGGAGAAGCTGGGCGAGGTGGCCGCCGAGTTCGACCGGGTGCACAGCATCCAGCGCGCGGTCGAGGTCGGCTCGGTGGACGCCATCGTCAGCACCGCCGACCTGCGGCCACGGATCATCGAGGCCATCGACCACGCCATGAAGCGCTGAGCATTTCCGTCGTAGTTCTAGGCAAGTCGTAGTTCTAGGCAAGGAGAGCCAACCATTCGCCGGTCCTCCCGCGTTAGACCGGTGTGAAAATCGAGTCGGGCGACGAGCGGGCGGAGTTCGTCGCCTTCGTCCAGGCCCGCCAGCACCGGCTGCTGCGCTCGGCCTACCTGGTCTGCGGTGACCACCACCTGGCCGAGGACCTGTTGCAGGGTGCGCTGGTGAAGCTGGCGCTGCGGTGGCGGCAGGTCCGCGACGGCGAGCCCGAGGCGTTCCTGCGCACGGTCATCTACCGCGACGCGGTGTCCTGGTGGCGGCGGTGGCGGCGGGAGCACCTGAGCGCGCAGGTCCCTGAGCCGCCGCGCCGCGACCGGGCGGCGGACGACGTGCCGATCCGGCTGGCGCTCGAGCAGGCGCTGTTCCGGTTGGCCCCGCGACAGCGCGCGGTGCTGGTGCTGCGCTACTTCGACGATCTCACCGAGGCGCGCACCGCGGAGATCCTGGGCGTCACGGTCGGCACCGTGAAGAGCCAGGCGAACGCGGCCCTGCGGCGACTCCGCGAACTGGCACCGGAACTCGGCGAAATCACGCGGACGGGACGGGAGAAGTGACGATGGGAGAGAACCGGCTGGCGGAACTGTTGCAGGAGACCGCGGCACCGATCGCGGCGCCGTCGCTCGCCGAGGCCGCCTGGGCGCAGGCCCGCCGGGTGCGCCGCCGCCGGTACGCGACGGTCTGCGCGAGCGCGGCCGTGGCCGTCCTGGCGGTCACGGCCGCGACGGTGCTGCCGCTCGGCGGCCGCGACCTGCCGAACCCACCGACGACCGCGACGACGCCGGCGCAGCGGCCGGTGGCCCACCCCATGCCCGGCACACTGCCGCGCCGTGCGATCGCCCCGCTGCCGGCCAACAGCACCGGCATGGCCCCGCCGGACGCGCGCAAGCTGTCCGAGCATCCCCTCGACCGGGCGGTCGCGGTGGTGCAGCCGTACGGGCCGGAGGGCAGCAGCGCCGTGCAGCCGGTGTACGCCCTCGGCACCGACGGCACCTGGGTCCGCGTGGACGTGGTCGACCTGGTCCTCGCCAGCGACGCGCATGGCAACCATGGCATCCCGCTGACCGGCTCCGCCCTGTCACCGGACCGGCGCCGGATCGCCCTGCCCCAACCCGGCTCGCTGGTGGTCGTCGACCTGACCACGGCGAAGGCCCATCGCATCGCGGTGCCCGGCTTCAACGAGCAGGTGCTGTGGTGGGGCAACCGGACCGTGCTGGTGGGCCAGGGCGGTCCGGGCGCGGTCGCCGTCGACTGGGCCGCGGGCACCGCCACGGCCACCACCACCGGACTGTCGGTCGGCGACAGCGCCTGGCCGGCGAGCGAAGGCGCGCCGGTGACCGAGTTGACCGAAGAGGCCAGGGAAGGCCAGCGGGCCCGGCTCAGCGTCAGGCAGTGGCCGCCGGGCAGGGCGGAACCGGTCAGCGACGTGCCGGTCGACGACACCGGGCTGGGCCCGCAGCACGGGGTGCTGGGCTGGAACGGCCCCGCCATCGGCGACGGCGCCGAGCGGGTCGTGCGGGCCGGGTGGGGCATCAGCGGCACCTACCACGGGGTCGAGATGCTGGCGGTGGTGAACACCCGCACCGGCGTGGTCGAGCGGATGCTGGACCTCGGCCGGGACCGGTACAAGGGGTGCTGCCGTGCGCTCGACTGGATCGACCGGGACACCGTCCTCGCACAGACCGACAAGGAGGGCGTGATCGCCTGGGACCTGCGCACCGGCGCCGTCACCCAGGTGGTCGCGGGCCCCCTGCCGGCCGCCCTGGCGGTGCGCCTGCACGACGGCTCATGATCTCCCGTCGCCGCGTACCGAGCGCAGCAGCAGTTCGGACACGTCGCTGACCCGTACCTCGTCGGCCGCCCTGCCCTGCTGTTTGCGGGTGGCGACGCCGTCGGTGAGCATGCTGATGCAGAACGGGCAGGCCGCCGCGACCACGCTGGCGCCGGTCTCCAGCGCCTGGTCGGTGCGGGTCTCGTTGATCCGGGTGCCCAGCGGCTCCTCCATCCACATCCGGGCCCCGCCCGCACCGCAGCAGAACGACGTCTCGCGGCTGCGTTCCATCTCGGTGAACCGCAGTCCCGGCACGCTGCCCAGCACGTCGCGGGGCGGTTCGAAGACCCGGTTGTGCCGCCCGAGGTAGCACGGGTCGTGGTAGGTGACCGCGGTGTCGACGGGGTGCGCGGGGCGCAGCCGCCCGTCCGCCACCAGCCGGGACAGCAGCTGCGTGTGGTGCACCACCTCGAAGTCGCCGCCGAGCTGGGCGTACTCGTTGCCGATCGCGTTGAAGCAGTGCGCGCACGTCACCACGATCTTGCGTGCCCCGACGGTGTTCAGCGTGTCCACGTTCTGCCGGGCCAGCTCCTGGAACAGCAGTTCCTGGCCGAGGCGGCGGGCGGAGTCGCCCGTACACGTCTCGCCGTCGCCGAGCACCATGAACTCGACACCGGCCTCGTGCAGCAGTTCGGCGACCGCGCGGGTGGTGCGTTTGGCGTTCTCGTCCAGCGCGCCCGCGCAGCCCACCCAGAACAGGTACTCGACGTCGTCCGGGAGCCGCTGCTCGCCGCTGGCGCCGAAGACGCGTACCTCGAAGGGCAGCCCGGCCGTCCACTCCAGCCGGGCGTTCGCGCCCCGGCCCCACGGGTCGCCGGCCCGTTCGAGGTTGCGCAGCAGGACGTTGGCCTCCTTGGGGAACTGCGACTCGATGAGCACCTGGTAGCGCCGCATGTCGACGATGTGGTCGACGTGTTCGATGTCGACCGGGCACTGTTCGACGCAGGCGCCGCAGGTCACGCAGGACCACAACACGTCGGGGTCGATGACGCCGCCGTCGGCCACCGGCGCGACCAGCGGCCGCTCCGCCTCCGCCCGGACGGTATCGGGCAGCTTCGCGCGCTCGGCGTCCGAGGAGGCCAGCAGGTACGGCGCCTTGTCCAGCGCGTGATCGCGCAGGCTCATGATGACCAGCTTGGGGTTCAGCGGCTTGTCGGTGTGCCAGGCCGGGCACTGGGACTGGCAGCGGCCGCACTCGGTGCAGGAGCCGAAGTCCAGCATGCCCTTCCAGGTGAAGTCCTCGATCGCGCCCCGGCCGATCTTGTCGTCCTCGTCGGGGTCCTCGAAGTCGACCGGCTTGCCGCCGGAGTACACCGGCAGCAGCGGGCCCAGCCCGCGCGGTCGCCGGGAGAACAGCACGTTGAGCGGCGCGAGCCCGATGTGCAGGTGCTTGGAGTGCACGACGATCACGAGGAACGCCAGCACGGCGCCGAGCGAGAGGAGGATGCCGACCGTCTCCAGTACCTCGTTGGCCGCCTCACCGGCCGGTGCCAGCAGCCGCCCGACCGCCTCCGACGCGAACGCCCCCTGCGGGAACGGGAAGTTGCCGGTGTTGACCTGCGCGCCTCGGTAGAGCAGCAGCGTCCACATCACGTTGAAGATCATGAACAGGACGAGCCACGCCGCGCCCAGGTGGGACCCGAAGAACCGCGACCGCCGCCCCTCCCGCTGTGGGCGGTGCCGCAGCCGGATCCCCGCGAACACGACCAGCGACACGAGTACGGCCACGGTGAAGAGGTCTTCGAGGAAGCCGAGCCAGGGCTGCGTGCCGATGATCGGAATGTGGAAGTCCGGGTCGAACAGCGCGCCGTAGCCCTCCACGATCGTCGCGCCCAGGATCACGAATCCCCAGAACACCGCGAAGTGCGCGAGGCCGGGCACGCTCCACTTCAGCAGCTTGCGCTGGCCCAGCACCTCGGTCACGATCGCCCATCCGCGCGTGCCGAGGTCGCTGGTGCGGTCGGGTTCGGCCGGCTGCCCGGAGCGGGCCAGCCGGTACAGGGTGAGGATCCGCCGCCCGGCCAGCACGAACGCGACCGCGGTCAGCGTCAGCCCGAGCACCAGTCGTACCGTCACGTCGTCTCCTCGCTGTGGCTGATCACCGGGTGGCCTTGCGTCGTGCGATCTCGGCCAGCAGCTCGGGCACCACCCGGTGCACGTCGCCCACCACGCCGAGGTCGGCCAGGTCGAAGATGGGGGCGGCCGGGTTCCGGTCGATCGCCACGATCTTCTCCGCGTGCTGCATGGCGGCCCGGTGCCGGACCGAGCCCGAGATGCCGAGTGCCAGGTACAGGCGGGGATGGACGATCGTGCCCAGCTGGTCGATCTGCTGGCGCCGTGGGCACCAGCCGAGCTCGGTCGCGGTGTGCGACCCGCCGACGGTGCCCCGCAGCGCCTCGGCCAGCGCGCCGACCAGGCCGAACGACTGCTGCGAGCCCAGGCCCCGGCCGCCCGCGACGACGATCGCCGCCGTGGCCAGCTCCGGCCGCAGCCCGGCACCGCCCGGCCGCCGGGTGCTGCGGCGTACGGCACGGACCTCGGGCGGGAAGCGGATCTCGACCCGCTCGACCACCGGCTCCACCGGCGCCGGCACCGGCACGACCGCGTCGGTCCGTACGGTGAACACCGGCGTGCCCCGGGTCACGCTGGACTCCACGCGGTACGCGCCGAGCAGCACCGACTGCACCGCGACCGGCCCGTCGGCACCCATCCGCAGGTCGACGGCGTCGGTGATGAGCCCGGAGCCGAGCCGCGCGGTCAGCCGCGCGGCGACCTCCTGACCGAGCCGGTGCGAGGCGACCAGGACGGCGGCGGGCGCCGTCCGGCGGACGAGCTGGGCCAGCAGTGCGACCCGGGCGGCGGCGGGGTGCTCGTCGAGTTCGGTGCGGGTGACGGTGGCGATCCGGATGGCGCCGAAGCGGCCCAGCATCGCCACCGCGGCCGGGTCGGCGGGACCGCACAGCACCACCGTGGGCGGGCCGAGCCGGCGGGCGAGGGTCAGCAGCGCGCACGTGGCGCGGTCGCTCGCGGTGTGCTCCGCCAGCACCAGCACCGATCCCATCGGCCCCTCCTCACGGGTTGCGCGCGGTGGCTACCGCAAGCGGCGGCTACAGGAACTGGTGTACCGCCAGGAAGTCCGCCAGCCGGATGGCCGCGACCGTGGGCTCGTCGCCGGGCACGAGGTGCGCCGTGCCGCCCGGCTGCGCCCGGACGGCCCGGACGACGGTGCCGTCGGCGCCGCGTTCGGCGATGCCGAGGTCGGCCAGTGACCAGGTGCGGACCAGTTTGTGGTGGGCGTCCAGAGTGGCCGCCAGCGACGGCAGCCGTGGCTCGCCGCAGCGCTCGGTCACGGAGACCACGGCGGGCAGCGCGGCCACGTACGCCCGCAGCCCGGCGCCGTCGTCGCGGCCGATCTCGACCCGGTGTTCGCGGACCCGCAGCAGGTCGGCGAAGCAGAGCACCGGGATGCCGAGCAGCTCGGCGACCATGGCGGGCACGGCGGCCGCACCGGCGTCCGAGGAGGCCGCGCCGGACAGCACGAGGTCGAACCCGAGCCGGCGCACGGCGGCCGTCAGCACCCGCGCGGTGGTGAGCGCGTCGCTGCCGCGCAGCCGGCCGTCAACGACGTGGACCGCCTCGTCGGCGCCGAGAATCAACGCCTTGCGCAGCGCCTCGACGGCCGGGGCCGGACCCATCGTCACGGCGGTGATCTGTACGTCGCGCCGCCGCCGCGCGATGCGCACCGCCTGGTCGACGGCGTACTCGTCGATCTCGTCGAGCTGGCCGCGCCGCGCGGTGCGGTCCAGCAGGTGATCGGCGCCGAAGCTCATGTCGCGTGTCGTCCAGGGGACGTGTTTGACCAGAACCACGATCCGCATCAGTGCCGGCCTCCGCCCGATCAAGAGCACGACGCTGTCGCGAGTTTACCGGCGTACGCATTGATCGCAATAAATTGATCACGCGAGCCAGACCGGATTGCTGAGGGCGACCATGGTGGTCAGCGTGGTCGAACCGGGCTGCGGTCGGTGCACCTCGGCCCGCAGGAATCCGGCGCGGGCGCCCCGGGTGCGCCAGGTCAGCACGCCGGCGCCGGTCCCGGCGATGTACCCGGCGGCGACCTGACCGTGCCGGGTGTGCAGGGTGACGGTGGTGCCGGGCACTCCACTCACGACGGCCGTCACCTCGACGGAGCCGGCGCCGGTCTCCAACGTCTGGCCCGGCCCGGCGACCCGGCCCCCGGCCGCGGCGGTCAGGTCGAGCGTGACGCCGGCCGACTCGGCCAGGTACGAGCGACCCGCGCGCACGGCGGCCAGGATCGCCGCGCGCGACAGCTCCGGCGCGTACACGACGGTGTGCGGCAGCCCCACGACGTCGCCGGGACCGTGCGCGTCGCTGTTGCCGACGGCGGCCACCCGGCGCCCCTGCCGCAGCAGACCGTCCCACATGCGCACGGCGGCGGCGTCGTCCAGCGTCCACGGCCCGTTCCAGACCTCGATGCCGTCGACGTGGTCGTACCCGAACTCCCACAGGGCGCCCGGCCCGGGGGTGAGGGGATGCGCGGCGACGGCGATGCCGCCGAGCGCGCGGACGGCGTCGGCGTACCGCTCGAACAGTCCCTGCCCGGGCGCGTAACGCCAGTCCACCCATTCGGCGCTCAGGCCGAGGGCGAGCCAGTGACCGTGCCGCGTGGTGACCTCCTCGCCGCCGATGATCAGCAGGTCGTCGGTGGCGTGCTGCCCCCAGATCTGGTTCGCCGCGCGGGTGTTGTGCTCGGTGGAGGCGAAGAAGTCCAGGCCACGGGCGCGCGCGTCGGCCGCCAGCCGGTCCGGGGTGCGCTGGCCGTCGGAGTGGACGGTGTGCAGGTGCATGTCGCCGCGGTACCAGGCGGGGCCCCGGCCCTCGGCGCGGGCCGGGGCCGGGGACGCCTGGAACGCCGGACCGGCCGGGCCGGATTCGAGGGTGACGTCGACCGTCCAGTCCATGCCGCGCGGGTCGCACACGATCGGGCCGAGCGCCACCGCCCAGGTGCCGGGGTCGAGGGGACCCGCGAGATAGCCCGGGGTGGCGTCGGAGGCGGAGAGGGTGAACGAGTCGCGCGCCCCGCCGGACCACCCCCGGAACCCCGCCTCGGCACCGGCTCCCCACCCGGCGGCGCCGAAGATCCCGATGTCCAGGACGTTCTGGAGCAGCCCCGGGACGAGCACGAAGGGGTGGAACCACCGGCTGACCGAGATGCGGTTCACCCCGGCGGGAACGTCGAACGGCACGTACGCCCACTGGTCGAATCCGGCCGGCGAGTGCCCGGTGAACCGGGTGGTCACGAGGCGGCCGCCGGTGTCGGCGCGCGCCGTCCGCGCGGGCACCATCGGGGCCAGGCCGCCGAACGCGATCGCCGCGCCGAGGCGCAGGACGTCGCGGCGCGGTGCCGTCGGTCGGGTTTCATCACGGTCCGTGGGCATGGGCGGGATCCGTTCCGCGTACGCGCCGCTACATTGATGAAACTCGATGTTAAACGGTTGCCCGCCGGGCAGCTACCCCAGGAACGCGCCGGTGCGCGACGACGGCTGCAACAGGCGGGCCGCCTTGGCCTTGTTGACCGCGTCGAGGCGCGAGACCGCCCCCAACTTGGTGTAGACGTTGGTGAGATGGCGCTTCACGGTGCCCTCGACGATGCACAGCCGGGTGGCGATCTGCGCGTTGCTCAGCGCCTGGGCGGCGAGCTCCAGCACCTGCAGCTCGCGGCGGCTCAACGGATTGCTGACCGGCACGGCCAGCTGGGCGGCGTTGCGGTGGGAGACCACCAGCACGCTGTTGGCCTCGTGGCACACCGCGCGGATCACGCCGACCAGCTCCTGCCGGCTGGCGGAGCGGACCAGCACGGCGTGGGCACCGGCCGCGAGCACGTCCTGCAGCAGCCGCAGGTCGTCGTCCATGGCCAGCACGATGACCCGGGTGCGTGGCGAGATCCGCTGGATCTGCCGCACCGTGGCGCAGACGGGCCGGTCGGGCATCTTGACGTCCAGCAGGATGACCCGGGGGCGCCGGGCGGCCACCGACTGGACGGCGGTCACGCTGTTTCCGGCCTGGCCGACGACCCGAAAGTCGGGCTCGGCCGCGACCAGCTCCACCAGGCCCTCGCGCAGCAGGGCGTGGTCTCCGGCGACCAGGATGTCGATCGATCCGACGTTCCGGGTGCGGCCCGGACGCGGCGAGACGAACAGACCCTGCCCGTTCCTGTCGAGCTCGTGCATGACACCTCGTACTCCCACGGATAGCCTTCCCCGGCGCGCATGATCCGGTGTTGGCAGCCGGGCTGTACTTCCTTCTCGCTCGACGACCGTGCCGCGATCGGTACATGCCTGACTTCGTCGATTCTGCCGACATCCGGGGGTGATTGTCCACATAGCCCGGTGCGATTGACGTCTTTTCACATACGCCTTCGGACTGTCAAGAGTGATTGGCCCCGCGATCTTCCGGGCAGGAAAACCGCCTACCCCTAAAGGTGTAGTTAGCGGCACGCCCTTCGTACACCCGGCGCCACGCAGCAGCGCCCGAGGTCCTGCTCATTGCGGCGCCGGGAGTCCCGCGCCCGGGTGGCAGCCCTGCCATCGCTGTTGACTATGGAACGTCCCGTTTCGGCTCTATTGGAGGACTCCCGTGACCCGACATGTCGAACCGCCCATCGGACGGCTGATCAGGCGGCACCGGTTGCGCCGTGCCATGACCCAGACGGCACTCGCGGATGCGCTGGCGGCCGCCTCGGGCAATCGCTCGGTCAGCCGGGACCAGGTCAGCCGCTGGGAGAGCGGCGGCCGCGTGCCCGGACCCTATTGGCGGGGCTGGCTCGGCGCGGTCCTGGATCTGCCCCGCCAGGAATTGGACCGGGCGGCCGCCGAGGCCCGGGCGGCGCGTCTACTGACGATCGCTGGCGTGCCGACCGGCCGAAGCTATTGACGACCGCGATTCAAATCAGCATTAGTGAATGACAATATTGTCAGGATGGTTTCGTGGCGGGGCGAACAAACCGGGGTGGCCAGAAAACGGACTCTTTCTCCGCGCCGTACCCGAGGACAGGATCTGTTCTCGAAAGGCCGGACCCGCACCACCGGCGGGTACCGGACAGTGTCGACCCCAGGAGGAACTCGTGTCTCTCATCACCCGGCGTATCGCTGCACTCGGCACACTCCCGCTGGCCGTGGGTGCCGCCCTGGCGCTGACCGTGTCGCCCGCCAGTGCGGCACCGCTCGTGCCCCCCGCGCCGGCGTCCAACATGGTGATCAGCCAGGTCTCCACGCAGGGCCCCGGCGGCGTCACCGACGAGTTCGTCGAACTGCACAACACGGGCCCGCAGTCGATGGACATCTCCAACTTCAGCGTCTGGGCCTGCAGCAACTCCGGCCAGCACATCCTGCTGGCGACGGTCCCCGCCGGTACCATCCTGAGCGGCACCGAGGAGCAGCAGCCCGAGACCGGCCAGTACTACCTGCTGGCGGCGCAGGGCTACGAGCGGCTGACCCCGCCCGACCAGACCTACAACGGCAACATCGCGCGGACCGGCGGCGTGCTGCTGCGCGGCACACCCAACATCGAGAACCCGATGGGCGCCCGGGTGGACTCGGTCGGCTTCTCGGCCACCAACATCTGCACCGAGACGGCACCCGCGCCCGCGCAGACCACGAACTTCTCCGACCAGTCCGTGTTGCGGGTGGCCGACCAGGACACCAACAACAACGCGTTCGACTTCCGCCGGGTGGCGCCCGCCATGCCGCGTAACAGCAGCTCTTCCTGATTCTCCGATGCCGAGCGGCCGCGCCATGTCTCAGCCCTGCCGCCCGATGGGTACGGCCCGGTGGGAACCCCCACCGGGCCGTTCCGCGATCGCCTCAGCGCGAGGGCGCCGCCGCGAGGCCGTACGCGCCGCGCACCGTCTGCTGCAGGCGGTTGCCCGCGCTGTCCCACGCCTCCGCCTTGAGCCACATGCCGTCCGGCCCGGCGACGGCGGGATTGCGTACGCCGATCTGGTAGCGGCCCGGCGCGAGCTGGCGGACGGTGGCCGGTCGCCAGGTCTGCCCGGCGTCGGCGGACGACCACAGCCAGAGGCCGGCCGGCGCGCCGCCGTTCTGCGCGCCCTGCGGCTGCCGGGCCAGCACCTCGAAGGCGAACTCCTGCCCGGCCGGTGCCCGGTTGCCCGGATCCAGACCCAGCCGGTAGGTCAGCTGGATCAGCGGCTGGTGGGCGCAGCCGCCCGCCACCGCGCCCGGGCAGGGCAGCGACGGCGACAGCGGCGGCCCGGAGCGGAACGTCCACCGCGACGTCGTGTGCGCCACGGGCCGGACCGAGACGCTGGACGGCGTCGGCCCGTCGACCTCCAGCCGGTAGTCCGCCGGCTCGGACGGCAGCCGGAAGGTCGGCATCGGCAGGCCGGCCGTCTCCTGCGGAGGGATCTCGGCGCCGTCGCGGAAGAGCTGGACCCGGCTGCGGTAGTCCGGCCACGACTGGATGGTGTGCGTACCGGTCGAGTCGCTCAGGTGCCAGGCCGGGAAGAACACGTCGCCGTCGGGCCCGCCACGGCACAGGCCGCAGCCGTCGGCGCCACCGACCGGCTCCCCTTCCAGGACCGGGCCCTCGTACCACCGCTCCTCGGGCAGCGATCGGGGGCCGGCGCCGAAGACATCGCGGCTGAGCAGCGAGGTCGTCTGCGCCGGGGCGTTCGCGGGCTGCTCGTTCTGCGTGGTCCAGCGGATCCAGGTCACGGCGGGGTCGGGCGGTCCGACGTACTCGGCCCGGACGGCCGGCGCCGTGAACTGGACGCGTTCGCGGACGGCGCTGAGGCTGCGCGGGCCGAACGCGTACCAGTTCTTCTCGTAGGTCATCGTCCGGTCGGCGTGGTAGCGGGTGGGGATCATCACCAGCGTGGCCGGGGTGGCGACGTCGGCGCGCCCGGCCGGGACGCCGGCGGCGGGATAGAACAGGTTGTAGTTGCTGTCCGGCGAGTCGTCGCCGGACAGCGTGATCCGCACCGTCCCGTCCGCCAGCCAGGCCCGCAGGGCCGCCCCCTCGGCGTAGCCGAGGAACAGCTGCGGCACCGGAGTCGCGGCGGGCCGGGCCAGCGGTACCGCGCCGGTCCGGTCGACGTACGCCAGGATGCCGGCGGCACCCGCGTCGGCCACCGCCCGGGTGGCCGCCGTGGCCGCCTGCGCGGCGGCGCCCACCGGGTCCGGGGCGTTGCCGGGCACGGCGACGGCGACCAGGGCGAGCCGGCCGCGCAGGTCGAGCCCGGCGAGGTCGGCAGGCTGCCCCCGGCCGGCCCACACCAGGTCGGCCTGCCGGCTGCCGGGCCAGCGGGCGGGCGTGCGGTACACGTCGTACCGGGGGTGCAGGTCCACGGCGGTGGCGCCGGTCTCCGCGCGCACGCGCAGCCCCGCGCCGGCCAGCGTGCGCTTGTCGTAGGTGTCCAGGTCGCCCCTGGCCGTGGCCGGCTGCGGGGTGGCGAAGATGCCCAGGTCCGGGTCGGTGCGTACGGCGGCCAGCAGGCCGATCTGGGCCCCGGCGGTGGTGCGCACCACCTCGACGGAGCGGGCCAGTTCGTCGGTGGCCTCGCCGGTGGTGACCGTGTGCCGCTGGCCCTTGCGGGCGTCCAGCGTGATCTCGGTGTCGCCGGTGACGGTGACTTCCGGCGACACCAGCAGATCCGTACGCCGCCCGGTCAGCTCGCCGACGGACATCGACGCCAGCGCCGTGTACACCCCGCCGCGCCGCACCGTGGCCTCCCCGGTCCCGTCCTCCACCGCGACGACGAGGGTGGCGGCGGCGAAGGGGTCGTTGGAGGTGGCCGGGTCGAGGCCGGCGTCGACCAGGTAGACGGTGCCGAAGGGTGCGGGGCGGCCGTGGTGGTCGGTCATCCGTACGGTCAGCCGCGCGGCGGGTGGGGCGAGGTAGACGCCGACCGCGGTGCGCAGCGAGACCTGTTTCCCGGTCGCCGTGACGGCCCCGCCGTACGCGCCGCTGGCGGCGGCCGGGTCGATGGTGACCGTGGCGGTGGCCTGGCCGCCCGCCGGCACGGTGAGCTCGGTCGTCGAGAGGCGCCCGAGTTCCGGCGCGGGGGCGCCGTTCCAGCCGGTGAACGTCATGCCCAGGTGCAGGTGCAGCGGTTCGGCGCCGTCGTTGACGTAGCTGATCGGGTACTGCGCGGAGTCCGGGGTGGGGCCGTCGGCCCCGGCCTGCAGGGCGCCGGTGGCGGCGATGTCCTGCCGGGTCGCCCGGGCCACGTCCACCCGGCCCGCCCCGACCGCCGCCCAGCCGCCGTCGACCGGGGCGGCGCTGCTGACCAGGGCATCCTTGAGCCGGTCGGCGCGCCACGCGGGACGCCGCTGGGCGAGGATCGCGGCGGCGCCCGCCACGTGCGGGGTGGCCATCGACGTGCCGGACAGCGTCGTGTACGCGTGGCCGACGGGTTCGCCGAGTTCCGTGCCGTCGGCGCGGGCCGCGACGATGCCCACGCCCGGCGCCACGATCTCCGGTTTGATCAGTCCGTCACCCAGTCGCGGGCCCCGGCTGGAGAAGCCGGCCACGTGGTCGCCGCGGTCCACGGCGCCGACGGTCAGTGCGGCGCGCGCCGCGCCGGGCGTGTTCACGCTGACCGGGGCGCCGTCGTTGCCGGCGGCCACCACGAACAGCGCGCCGGTGCGCCGGCTCAGCTCGTCGACCGCCACGCTCAACGGGTCCGTGCCGTCGGTGGGGTCGCCGCCCAGGCTCATGTTGACCACCCGGGCCCCACCGTCGGCCGCCCACTGCATGCCCGCAATCACCATGGAGTCCAGCCCGGACCCCTCGTCGTCGAGCACCCGCCCGATCATCAGGTCGGCGCCCGGGGCGACACCGCGGTAGCGGCCCTCGGAGGCCGCGCCGCTGCCCGCGATGATGGAGGCGACGTGGGTGCCGTGCCCCAGCCGGTCCGCCGTGGTGCCGGACCCGGTGAAGTCCACCGCGCTGGTGATCCTGCCCCGCAGGTCCGGATGGCCGGCGTCGACTCCACTGTCGAGCACGGCGACCTTCACGCCCCGGCCGTCGTATCCGGCCCGCCACGCCTCGGGGGCGCCGATCTGCGGCACGCTGTGATCCAGGCTGGCGGTGACCCGGGCGTCGAGCCAGATCCGGCCGACGCCGCCGCGCAGAGCGGGCCGGGCCGTGCGGGTGCCCGGCGGTCGGACCGCCTTCCAGAACGCGGCGCCGTCGCGGTTCACCCGCAAGGCGGCTCCGCCGAGGGCGGGCAGGGCGCGGGTCCGGCGGTTCGCCGCAAGCGGGGCCAGGTCCCCGGGGCGGGGGTGGGTGGCGATGACCGGCAGGGTGGCCGAGCGGTCGTCGTCCAGCCCTTGCCGGGTGAGCCCGCGTACGTTGAACAGCTCCCGGTCGAGCGCGCCCGCGCTGATCAGCGGCTCGGCGTCCGACGGGACGACGTAGAGCGCCGGGCCGCCGGCCGCCGCCCGGCGCGCGATGGTGGCGTAGGTGACGCCGCGCCGGTCGGGCGGGGTGTGGACGGTGACCTGCGCCCGGCCGTCGGGCAGATCGCGGTAGCGAACGCGGTCTCCGGTGAGCAGAGTGACGGTGTGCGTACCGTCCACGGTCGCGGGCGACGGCGCCGGGGGGCCGGCCGCCGCCGGTACGGCCCGCGCGCCGGTGGGCGGCAGCGCGGCACCGACGCAGACGAACACGGTGGCAACGGTGACCCCGGGGCGCCAGCGGTGGGCACCGCCGGAGGTGGGACTGGAGCTCATCGGACCGTCCTTCCGTCCAGGTGGCGAAAGAACAGCACCACGTCCGGTGGCGCACGACGCGGTGCTGGGTGGGCCGCTAGGGCTGGGGTTATGAACCTGCCACTAACAACTCATGAAAAGAATGAGGTCCCTCGATGCGTTGCGGAACGGCTGCGCCCTGGCGAGAACTCGCCCCTGACGCGATGACGCCAGCCCGAGGGCGGGTTTGCGGGCGACGATGAGCCAGATGTTCTCCGTAGCCGGACTCGGACCCGACGACGAGGCCGTGTACGCGGCCCTGATGGACGGGCCCGCGACCGTGCCGGAACTCGCGCGCAGAACCCGCCTGGCGGCGGAGCTGGTCCGCGTGGCTCTGGATCACCTCGAGGAGGCCGGGCTGGTCGGCCGCGGCGCCGGCCACCCGGAACGGCACACCGCGGCGGCCCCCGACGTGGCACTGGAGGCGCTCATCCTGCGCCAGGAGGAACAACTGCAGCGTGCCCGCCTGCACGCACACCAGATGGCCGCGCGGCACCGCCGCGCCCACGCGGGCGACGACCCGGCGTCGCTGGTCGAGGTGGTCACCGGGCGGATGGCGGTGCTGGAACGGTTCGAACAGGTCCAGCGCGCCGCCCGGCACGAGATCCGGGCCATCGACAAGCCGCCCTACGCGGCACCCTCGGGCAACCGCAACCCCGTCGAGCTGGACATGCTGGCCCGGGGCGTCCGCTACCGGGTGATCTACGACCCGCGCGGACTCGTGGAGTTCCACGATCTGCGCACCGACCTGGAGCAGAGCACCGCGCGCGGCGAGCTGGCCCGGGTCCTGGCCGCCACGCCGACCAAGCTGATCCTCGCCGACGACCGGGTGGGCCTGATCCCCCTGCAGGCGGCGCCGTCCTCCATCGAGAGCATCGTCGTGGTGCATCCCTCGGCGCTGCTGGAGGCGCTCGGTGCGCTGTTCGAGTCGCTGTGGGACCGGGCGCTGCCGCTGGGGTCCACGACGGACGCCGGTACCGGTGCCGCCGGTCCGACCCGCGACGAGCGGCGGCTGCTGACGCTGCTCACCACGGGCCTGCCGGACGAGGCGATCGCCCGTCAACTGGGCCTGAGCTACCGCACCTTTCAGCGGCGGCTACGCCGGCTGCTGGTCCGGCTGGACGCCGAGACCCGCTTCCAGGCCGGCGTACGGGCCGCCCATCTGGGCTGGATTCCGCCCGACGGCCCGTGACGCGTCGGTCAGGTGGTGCAGGTGTCGAGCATGGTTTGCAGGGCGCCGGCCTCACTCGCCTGCGCGGTGAGGCTCCAGTGGTACTTCACCGCGATCCACATCTTGGCGTAGGTGCACCGGTAGGAGTACACGGACGGCTGCCACGTGGCGGGGTCCTGGTCTCCCTTGGCCTGGTTGACGTCGTCGGTGACGGCGATCAGCTGGGGGCGGGTGAGGTCGTTGGCGAACGCCTGGCGCCGGCTGGTGGTCCAGGTGTTCGCGCCGGAGCGCCAGGCCTCGGCCAGCGGGACGAGGTGGTCGATGTCCACATCGGAGGCGGCGTACCAGGTGGCGCCGTCGAACGGTGAGTACCAGGAGCCGGAGACCGCGGCGCAGGACGCGTCGGTGACCACCGAGGTGCCGTCGCGCTGCAGCACGGTCTCCCGGGTGTTGCAGCTGCCGCTGATGGTTATCCAGTGCGGGAACAGGTCGCGCGAGTAGCCGCTGGTCGAGCCCTGCGGGGCCACGGTCAGCGCGTCCAGTTGGGCCTGCGCGGTCGAGGTGGAGGGGATCCCGGACGGGGTGGCGTCGGCGGCGGTCGCGGCGCCGATCGTGACCGCGAGGGTCAGCGTGGTGAGGGTGGCGAGGGGGATGGTCCAGCGAGGTGTGCGGCCCATTGCCGACTCCCATCGACGGTGAGACGGGCACCGTAGCGGTGATGTGTCAAATATGAACGAGAAACGGCGTCCAGCGCTCCCGGCCGCCGGTGAAAAGCGCGTGAGCTTCCGGCGAGCGTGCTGCCGGAGCTGCGCAGGCGGCCGGCGATCAAAGCGATCGTCTACTTCGACACCGAGAACGACGCGTTCGGTGACCGGGACATCAGCGTGGACAGCTCCGAGTCCGGCCTGGCCGCGTTCCGGCGGCTGGCGGCGGACCCGATCTTCGACGTCACGGTTAGACCGCACGCTGGATGACCGGCCGCCTCGGCACGCGGCCACCCTCGTTCAGAGAGCATGGGACAAAACGCACAGGTGAACTCCCGTGGTCAGGCCGGCCGGCGATGGGCGGCGGTGCTGCTGGCGACGCTGGTGCTGACGCTCGCCGGCTGCACCCGGGCGGCCCCGGCCCCGATGCCGCCGACCTCCGCGCCGCCGCTGCCCCGCCCGGACGGTGTGCCCCGCCAGTACAGCAAGGTGCTGCTGATCATGGAGGAGAACCACGAGTACGACGCCATCATCGGCGACGGGGACGCGCCGTACCTCAACGATCTCGCCGCCACCTACGGCCTGGCCCGCCAGGTGGACGCGGGCTACCCGCCGGAATGCCCGTCGCTGGCCGCGTACCTGCTGCTGACCAGCGGCAGCACGCACGACGTGTGCGACGACCGGGCCCCGCGCGCCCATCCGATCACCGGCGACAACCTCTTCCACCAGGTCGCCGCCAGCGGACGCGAATGGCGCAACTACGCCGAATCGTCGCCGGGCCGGTGTGTCCTGCAGAACGCGGCCGAGGGCCGTTACCTGGTCCGGCACGTCCCGGCCACCTACTACGTCGACGACCGGGCCGACTGTGCCCGCTGGGTGCTGCCGCTGGGCGATCCGAGTTCGGGCGCGCTGCACGACGATGTCGCCGCGGGCACGCTGCCGGCGTTCGGCCTGGTCAGTCCGGACGCCTGCCACGACATGCACGGCGCCGACGCCTGCCCGCAGCAGCGCACCGCCAACGGGGACCGCTGGCTGCGCGACTGGGTCTCCCAGATCCTCGCTGGGCCGGACTACCGGGCCGGACGACTCGCCGTGATCATCACCTGGGACGAGGGAACCAAGACAAACAACCACATCCCGACGCTGGTCATCGCACCGTCCACCCGGCACGTCACGGCGGACCAGCCGTACACGCACTGCTCCACCCTGCGCACGATCGAGGACATTCTGGGGCTGCCACCGCTGGGATGCGCGCGCACCGCCCCCGCGATGACGACCGCGTTCCGCCTCTGAGTCACTCGTACAGTCCGCCATCCGCACGGAGGTCCGTGAGCTGGCCCGGTAGCGTGGGTGATGTGGGAGCAGGCCGGAGTGCGGTCACCGGGCGGTTGGCGCGGTGGATGTTGCTGGCGTGCACGCTGTTCGGCCTGGCCGCGATGCACACGTTGGGTCACGCCGGTCTGCACATGGAGGCCCACACCGACCACCGGCCGGCCGGGCCAGTGGTCACCGTCGCAGCGGTGACCGCTGCCGGGCCGGCGGTGATGGAGGTGTCCGCCAGCGTGGTGGACGGCTGCCCCGGGTGCCCACACGGGGCCGACCCGTCCGGGTCCGGCCACGGTGACGGCGGCATGTCCGGGTGGGATGTGTGCCTGGCCGTGCTGACCGGGTTCGCCGCGCTCGGACTGCTGGCGGGGCTGCTGCTGGCGCGATCCCGCCCGGATCGTGCGCCGTCGGGTACGCCGCGGACGCCGCCGCGGGTGCCCCGGGGTCCGCCGCTGCGTCTGGGGTTGGTTCTTGCCGCGGGATCGGTGCTGCGCGTATAGGCCCGTGCGGGTCGCGGCTGCCCGCAGGTGGGTGGTCGTGGCACGAGGTCTGGTTGTGCAGGTTCGCCGATACCGAAAGGGCTTCTTGTTGTGTTGACACGTTCTGTTGTGCTGCGCCGTGCGCTGATCGCCGGTGCAGCTTTGACCATCACGGTCGTGCTGGCTGGTTGCGGCGGCGACCACGCGTCGTCGCCGGGGTCCGGGATGGGGCACGGTATGGGCGCCACCACGGCGTCCGCGTCGCCGGGCGCGGTGTTCAACACCGCGGACGTGACGTTCGCCCACATGATGATCCCGCACCACCAGCAGGCCATCGAGATGGCCGAGCTGGCGCCGACCCGGGCGGCCAGCAGCGAGGTCAAGGCACTCGCGGAGAAGATCAAGGCGGCGCAGCAGCCGGAGATCGATCTCATGAACGGGTGGCTGGTCTCGTGGGGTCAGCCGACTCCGATGCCGGGCATGAGCGGCGGCATGGCCATGCCGGGGATCAGTCACGGCCCCATGGCCGGGATGATGTCCCAGCAGGATATGAAGGCGTTGGAAGCGGCTTCCGGGGCCGCGTTCGACAAGCAGTTCCTGACCATGATGATCGGCCACCATCAGGGCGCGATCACGATGGCGCAGCAGGAGCAGGCGCAGGGATCCAACCCCGACGCCAAGGCGCTGGCGGCGAAGATCGTCACTGATCAGCAGGCCGAGATCGCCACGATGCAGGACCTGCTGAAGAACATGTGACCGGCTGGCGGCCGGTACCCTGCCTGGGTATCGGCCGCCAACGGGTCGCCGGTGCGTGGATCAGTGGGCGTGGTGGTACCGGTGCACCACCGCGTGGCCCTTGCCGCGGGAGATCATCCACCGGTTCACCGGGGTGGTCAGCAGGAACGCCACCACCAGTGCGAACGCCAGCGATCCCCAGAACAGGGCGCTGGTCAGCCCGGCGTCCATCGCGCCGGGCACCGCGACGATGACCGCGTTGTCGAGTAGTTCCATCACCGCGATCGACACGGTGTCCGCCGCCAGCGCGATCTTCAGCGCGGCGCCGAAGCTGACCCCGGCGCGGAGCACCCCGCGCATGGTCAGCCCGTAGCCGAACAGGAACGCCAGCGTGATCGAGAGCACCACGGTGGCGGCGTTGTGCAGACCGGCGGCGGTGCCGATCACCATGCCCAGCACCTCGCCGATCGCACAGCCGGTCAGGCAGTGCAGCGTGGCCGACGCCGCCATTCCCCAGGTGACCTTCGCCCGGCCCGGCTGCTCCTGGTTGTGGTGCTGGTGGCCGGTGTGCCCGGCCGAAGACGCGACGGAACCCGCGGCGGGAGCCGCCGTGGCGTGCTGGACGTGACCGCTGTGATCCATGTCAGGACCTCCCTCGCCGCTCAGCATACCCCCTGGGGGTATAAGCGCAAGGGCCGCTGGCGGCGGCCGCCGTCGCGCTGCTCGTCTGGGACATCGGCTTGATCCGCTCGGTGCGGCTGCGGACGCTGGTCTACAGCCCGCCGGTGCCCATGTCGCTGATGCTGGCGGGGCGGGCTGGTTACCCGCCAGCGCTGACATCACGGCACGAGCCGCCCGGCTGGTGCCGGGCGGCTCGTGGGGTTGCTGTGTGCTCCTGGGTCAGGCGATCTTCACGTTGAAGATGGGGTTCGCGGCCAGCGTCCGGAACGCGGCCAGGTTCTTCTTGGTGGAGTCGATGCTGATGTCGCGGTTGCCCTCGTCGTCGTGCTTGGTGTCGAAGTACACGATCGCCTTGATCCCGGGCCGCTTGGCCAGCTCCGGCAACACGCTGTTGTAGCCGGCGGTCTTGTCGACCGGCTGGCCGATGCGGTGGTACACACCCCACTCCGCGATCATGATCGGCTTCGACGGGTGGTTCTTGACCGCCCAGTCGTACCAGCCCAGACCACCCTGACCCTTACCGCCCTTGGCCTTACGGTCGAGCAGGTCGGCGAACTGGCCGTAGTGGTAGTAGCCCTTCTCCGCGGACACGTACGAGTCCAGGCCGATCCAGTCCACCACGTCGTCGCCGGGGTACAGGTCGTTCCACCAGGACTGCGCCATCCACTTCTCGTTACCCATGTAGGCCATCACGTTGATCGCGTTGTCCACACCCTGCGCTTCCAGGCGCGCGATGGTGTGCCGGTACATGGCCTTGAAGTCCTTGGCCTCCATCCCGGAACCCTTGCGGGCGATGACGTCGTTCTCCGGCTCGTGGTTGAGCACCAGGAAGAACTTCTTGTCGCCGTAGGTGCTCTTCACCCGCTGGGCGAACTTGTCGATCCGGGCGTCCTG
The DNA here is from genome assembly GCF_004217545.1 of Krasilnikovia cinnamomea. Lineage (NCBI taxonomy): Bacteria > Bacillati > Actinomycetota > Actinomycetes > Micromonosporales > Micromonosporaceae > Krasilnikovia > Krasilnikovia cinnamomea. The sequence goes on along the minus strand of NZ_SHKY01000001.1, from coordinate 6,516,138 downwards.
CTCGCCCTTGGCGACCTTGGCCCAGGTGGAGCCGTAGGCGACCTTCCAGTTGACCAGCAGCACCCGCGGCTTGGCCGGATCCGAGGTCATGGCGATCTCGCTCTTGGTCGGGAAGACCTCGTCACCCTTGTGGTAGGTGTGGAAGATCGACGCGGTACGACCGGACAGCTGCTCCCACTTCTTCAGCTCCGCATCACGCGGCGCGCTGGTGAACCCACCCGCGGCGGCGCCCCACAGCACCCCACACGAGGGGACGAGCTTGGCGTCGGTGACGCAGCGCTGCGCGGTGGGCTTGGTCGTCTTACCCGCCTTCGCCGGGGCGGCGTGCGCGGCTCCGGCGGCGCCGATCACGGCGGTGGTGCCGGCCAGCATCGCGCCGAGCAGGGTGACGGCCTTGCGAACCTTGCGGCTCAAGCGAATCTCCTCCGTTTGGTCCGGCCCACGTCGGCCGGTCACATGAAGAAGATTCGGGGCCGGGGGGAGCACACCCGGGTCCAGGAAGGTTTCCTAACGGTTGCGACTCATACTTTCGTCTCGCCCCGGACCACGGCCGGACGATAGAGCCCCCACCGAACGGCGATACGGGTCTGTCCGGGGTCTTTGGCGGAGAATGCGAACTCGTTCGACGTTGCCGACGGCGAAGGGACCGACCGGAATGCTTCCTGACTGTCGGGTTGCCGCGCGCTCCCAACGGGCGGTCACACGTGGCCGATCAGGTCGGCACCATGGTGCAATGCGAGACATGTCCGTCGATGCGCCGGGGCGGAGGACCGCCCCGGATGGCGTAGATCGCGACGACGGTGGGCCGGGCGGCGCGTGCCGTGGCACAGACTCGGTCCAGTGGTAGCGGGTACGGCCGCCCGGTGATGGAGCGGCCGCCGAACCGAAGCACCGGACACTTGGGGGCAGCAGTGCACCGACAATCACTCACGCGGTTCGGCCGCGCCGTACTGATCGCCTGGTCCGCGGTCCTGACCGTGCTGGCGCTCGCGGCGACTGTCCCGCGGCCCGCCGCGCCGGTCCCGGTCGGCGCGGCCCGCGCCCAGGCGGCCGGCGCCCCGGCCTGGAACCACGACCCGGCCCGGCCCGAGGGCCCGCCGCACTGGTCCACATTGACTCCCGACTGGGAGGCGTGCGGCGGCGCGGGCGACCAGTCGCCGGTCGCGCTCGGCCACGGCAGCCGCACGCCGCTGCCCATGCTGCGGATCGACTACCCCCGGGTGCCGCTCGTGGTCGAGAACACCGGCCACGTGGTCGAGGCGCCGCAGCCGGCGGACCTGCCCGGCACCCTGCGCTCCGGCCCGGACACCTACCGCCTGGTGCAGTGGCACGTGCACGCCCCCAGTGAGCACGTGCTGCGCGGCCACCGGTACGACCTGGAGATCCACCTGGTGCACCGGGACAACCAGGGGGCGACGCTCGTGCTGGCCGTGCTCGCGGACACGCCCCGATCGGGACGGGCGCACGGCGGCGCCGCCGAGCTCCTGCGCCGCACCCTGCGCGCGGCGCCCGGCGAGGCGGGCGAGGAGGCCGACACCGGGACCACGGCGAGCGCCGTCACCCTGCTGCCCCGCGACGTCCGGCGCGGCGGCTACTCGAGCGCCCGGGTGAGCGACTACCTCACGTACGGGGGGTCGTTGACCACACCGCCGTGCACGACGGGCGTGCGCTGGGTGGTCCTGCCCACCGCGGTCCAGGTCGGTGACCGTACCGTCGAGCAACTGCACGACCTGGTGGCCCACTTCCCCGGCTACGCCGGCTACCCGGACAACAACCGCCCGCTCCAGCCGCTGGGCAGCCGTACGGTGCTCCGCAGCGACGGCTGACGCCGGCCCCGGTCAGCCCGGGGGCAGGGTCCGGGTGCGCAGGCATGCCCAGACGACCTTGCCTCCGTCGACGGGCAGGCAGCCCCACCGGTCCGCGGTCGCGTCGACCAGCAGCAGCCCCAGACCGGCAACGGAACCCGGCGGTTGCTCGCGCGCCACCAAGGGGCGCGCGGCAGAACCGTCGCGCACACTGATCATCAGGTGGTGCGAACCCACCGCGAAGCGGATGTCGGCCATCGTGCGGGCATGGATCAACGCGTTGGTCGCCAGCTCGTCCGCGATCAGGCAGGCCGGGCCGACCAGGGCGGGCAACTGCCAGCGGGCACACGCCGCGGTGGCCAGCTCGCGGGCGCGTCGGGCGGCACCGCTCACCGGCAGCAGCGTGTCGTGCAGCACGGTCACCCGGCGTGGGGGCCGGGCGGTCAGGGCCTGCTCGGGGGAGGCGAAGACCGGCAGGAGGCGGCGGCAGCCATGGGTGAGCCGCCGCGCCGTCTCCGCGTCCGGGGTGCAGATCAGCAGGGGTGTGCCCGGCCACGTCGCGGCCTGCCAGGCCACCGCCCGGAACACCGACGCCGCGCGCGGATCGCGCACGACCAGCTCGGTCACGTCGACCACCAGCGCGTCCGGCCGGTCCACAGCGAACTTCAACAGCTCGGCCCGCACCCGCACGGCGTTCGCCGCGGACAGCTCGCCGTGCAGGCGCACCAGGACCCTGGTGCCCATCTGTTCGACCATGCACCCCACCGGCGCCATGCCGGCATCGTCGCGCGGCCGTGCCACGTCGCGCCATGCGCGACGGTTTCGGGTTTCGTCCCGTGGTTCGACCGTTCGTCCCCCGGCGCGACCGGGTCGGCGGCGGCGACTGTTCGTTCTGGAGGGTGGTGGCCTTTCGCATTCTGGCGTCACATGCCACTGTGGGCGGTGTCGGGCGAGGCGGCTGCGACGCCGCCGAGCTGGCATCGATCCGGTGGAGCAGCCATGCGGGACGAGGACGGACGGCGCGGCGAGCGGTCTGCCGGCGGCCTCGCCTCACCCGCGCACGTCGGCCGGATCTTCACCCGCAGTCCCGACGAGCACCATGCCTGGATCAGCTCCCGCTACCACGACCACGAGCGTCGGGTACGGGTCCACGGGCGCGACTTCTCCTTCCTCGCCGAGTACTGCGCGCTGGGCGAGCTGGCCGCCGTCCGCAGCAGCTACACGGCGGCGAGCGCGGAGACGACCTGGCAGCCGATGGCGCACATCCTCGCCGTGCACCTGTCGGCGGGCCGGTGCCGGCACCGTTGGCGGGGCGGCGAGGCGTGGCTGGGTGAGCGCGGCACGATGCTGCTCCCGCCGTACGGCTACGACCACTTCAGCGACTGCAGCGACAGCAGCGGCGTCACGCTGCCCATGGAGGTCGTGCTGCGGGTGGCCGAGGAGGCCACCGGACTCGACCGGGCGGCCGTCCGGTTCACCGGGCTGCTACCCGTCACGCCGACCGCGCACCGGCACTGGCTGACCACCGCCGACTACGTCCGGCGCGGCATCTACAGCCTGGCCCTGGCCCCGCCGTTGCTGCTGAGCGCCGCGGAGCAGATGGTCGCGGCGAGCATGCTGGCCACGTTCCCGAACACCACCATGACCACCGACGTGCGCGGCCCGCGCGACGCGGCCACCCCGGCGACGGTGCGGCGGGCGATGGCCTTCATCGACGCCCGGGCCGAACACCCGATCACGCTGACCGACATCGCCGCCGCCGTGGGCGTGGTCCCCCGCACGCTGCAGTACGCCTTTCGCCGGCACCGCGACATCACCCCCCTCGGCTACCTGCGTCAGGTCCGGCTGGCCCGCGCGCACGAACAGTTGCTGGCCGCCGAACCGGGCGACGGCACCACCGTCGCCGCGGTCGCGGCCCGCTGGGGCTTCGCCCGCCCCCACCGCTTCGCCACCGCCTACCGCCAGGCCTACGACCAGCCGCCCGCGCAGACCCTGCGCTCATGAGCCCGAGGAGGTGGGAGCGTGCCTCCCCCGGAAACGACCGCCGGACAGCCCGACCGGATCGCCGTGGAGTTCGCGACGACCGACCCGGACCGCGCCCAGTCGTACCTCACCTCCGCGTACGACGCGACCATGACCATCAACGGCGACCGGCGCACCTACCAGTTCCGCCACGTGCGGCTCGGCGGCGGAGCGTTCCATCTCGACACCCTGGAGCACCGGGCGGCCACCGAATACCGCTGCGGGCCGGTCGCGGCGGTCGTGGTCGGCCGGGTCCACCGCGGGATGCGCACCGACCTCGACCTGGACGAGCAGTTCGGGCCGGGCGACCTCGGCCTGCACGCCCACACGGACCGCCCGTACCACGTACGGCAGGAGAGCGTCCTGGAGTCGGTCGTCTCCCTTCCACCGGGGGCGGTCAGCGACGCCGCCCGTAACCACCCCGACGGCCCCCCGCCGGCGCTGAGCTTCACCGCCATGCGCCCGATCCACCCGGCGGACACCCGGCGCTGGGTGCACGTCGTCGACTACGTGACGAACACGCTGCTGGACGCCCCCGCGTTCATCACCCATCCGCTGCTGGTCGGGCCGTTCACGCGGCTGCTGGCCGCGACGCTGCTCACCACGTTCCCGAACTCCTGCATGCCGGAGCCGCGCCACCACGACCGGACCGACGCCACCGAGGCGACCTTGGCGCGCGCCATCGCGTACGTCGACGCCAACGCCGACCTCGACATCAGCAGCGTCGACATCGCCCGCGCCGCCCGGGTCACCGTCCGGGCCGTCCAGCTCGCCTTCCGCCGCCACCTGGGCACCACCCCCCTCGGGTACCTGCGCTCCGTGCGGCTGGACCGCGCCCATCAGCAGCTGCGCGACGCCCTCCCCGGCGACGGCACCACCGTCGCCGGGGTCGCCGCCCGCTGGGGCTACGCCGATGCTCGCCGCTTCACCACGTCCTACCGCCGCGCGTACGGGCGGGCGCCCAACCACACGCTGCGCCGCTGACGCGTCTCGCGGCGCGGCAGCTTCCCGTGCTCACACCTCGGATCAGCTAGCGGCGGGCGGGGCGTCGGCGGGGTAGGCGCGCGTTTCGGCGGCCTTGACGGCGGCCCACACCTGCTGGCCGGGGGCGAGGTGCAGGTCGGCGGCGGCCGCCGGAGTGATGTCGGCGGCCGCCGCGATCGGGCCGGTGAGCTGCACCCGCAGGTTGTCGCCGTGGCGTTGCAGGCCGGTGATCGTGGCAGGCCAGGTGTTGCGGGGGCTGCCGCCGGGCTGGCGGGGGTGCAGCGCGACCGCCGCGGGCGGGAACGCGACGAACACGTCGCCGTGCAGCGCGTCGGCGGCGGTCAGGGCGAAGCCGGAGCCCAGTTGCACCGTGTGTCCCGCCGCGGTGCCGCGGTAGAGGTTGAGCCCGACGAGGCGGGCGACGTAGTCGGTGCGCGGCTGCCCGGTGATGCTCGCCGCGTCGCCCTCCTGCACGATGCGCCCCTGTTCGATGATGATCAGCCGGTCGGCCAGGACCAGCGCGTCGAGCGGGTCGTGAGTGACCAGCAGGGTGGCGCCGGGGTGCGCGGCGAGGTGCCGGTGCAGTTCGGCGCGGGTGTCCAGGCGGGTACGGGCGTCCAGCGCGGCCAGCGGCTCGTCGAGCAGCAGCAGGACGGGGTCGACGGCGAGGGCGCGGGCGAGGGCGACGCGCTGGGCCTGCCCGCCGGACAGCTGCCGGGGTTTGCGGCGGGTGTGTTCGGCCAGGCCCACCCGGTGCAGCCAGTCGGCGGCCCGCCGGCGGGCGGTGCGCCGGTCGGCGCCGTGCCGGCGGGGCCCGAATGCGACGTTGTCCAACGCGCTCAGGTGCGGAAAGAGCAGATAGTCCTGGAACACCACACCGATCGGCCGCCGCTCGGTGGGTGTCCACAGTCGACCACCGGGGCGGTCGAGGTCGCGCCCGGCGAGCGTGACGTGCCCGCCGGTCAGCGGCTGGAGCCCGGCCAGGGCGCGCAGGGCGGTGGTCTTGCCGGCGCCGTTCGGGCCGAGCAGCGCGACCACCTCCCCGGCGCCGACGCGGACGGGTACGTCGAGACGGAAACCGCCGAGGTCGACGAGCAGGTGTGCGTCCAGGACCGGGGTGGACGTCATCCGCTGGTGATCCACTTGTCGCGCAGCGCCGCCAGGATCGTGACCGACACGGTGAGCAGGATCAGGCTGAGCACCACCGCCCCGGACAGGTCACCGCCCTCCATGGTCTGGTAGACGGCCAGCGGCATGGTCTGGGTGATGCCGGGGTAGTTGCCGGCGAACGTGATGGTGGCGCCGAACTCACCGAGCGCGCGGGCCCAGCAGAGCACCGCACCGGCGGCGATGCCCGGCGCGACCAGGGGCAGGGTGACGTGGGTGAAGGTGGTCCACCGGCCGGCGCCGAGCGTGGCGGCGGCCTCCTCGAACCGGGTGTCCGCGCCGCGCAGCGCCCCCTCCACGGCGATGACCAGGAACGGCATCGCCACGAACGCCTCGGCGACGACCACGCCGACGGTGGTGAACGGCAACGTGATCCCGAACGTGGTGTCCAGCCAGGCGCCGATCAGCCCCCGGCGGCCGAACACCAGCAGCAACGCGACGCCGCCGACCACCGGGGGCAGCACGAGCGGGACGGTGACCAGGGCCCGCACGACCCGCCGGCCGGGGAACTCGACGCGCGCCAGCAGCCAGGCCAGGGGCACCCCGAGCGCGAGGCACACCACCGTGGCGACGCTGGCGGTCTGCAACGACAGCCGCAGCGCGGTCAGCGCGCCCGGTTCGGTGAGCCGCTGCCCCAGGGCGCCCCACGGCGCGCGGATGACCAGCCCGGCGAGCGGCAGCACGAGGAACGCCAGCCCGGCCACGGCGGGCAGCAGCAGCGGCACCGGTACGCGCTGGGTGCGACGGCGACGCGGCGGCCCGGCCGGTGGCGGGGCCGCCGCGTCCCGATCGTCGGTACGGACCATGATCCTTCTACGGGGCTTGGAAACCGGCGGCCGTGAGCACCGACCTGCCCTGCTCGGACAGCACGGCGGCGGCGAACGCCCGGGCGCCGGCGGAGTTCGGGGCGCTCTTCAGCACAATGATCGGATAATCGTTGATCGCGCTGGCCGACTCGGGGAATTCCACGCCGTCGACGTCGGCGGAGGCGGCCTTGGCGTCGGTGCGGTACACCAGCGCGGCGTCCACCTCGCCCAGCTTCACCTTCGACAGGGCGGCTCTCACGTCCTGCTCCAGGGTGACCGGTGTGACGCTCGCGTGCGCCGTGGCGAGGACCTTCTGCGCGGCGGCGCCGCAGGGCACCTCGGGGGCGCACTGTGCCACCTTGAGCTCCGGCCTGGCCAGGTCGGACAGGCCGGTGACGCCCTTCGGGTTGCCCTTGGGCACCGCGATGACGAGCTGGTTGCGCACGAACGTGCGCGGATTGCCGGCGCCGTTGCCGGCGTCGGTGACCGTCTTCATGGTGGCCGGCGAGGCCGAGGCGAACACGTCGGCCGGTGCGCCCTGGTTGATCTGCGTGGCCAGCGCGGAGCTCCCGGCGAAGTTGAACCGCACCGTCGCGCCGGGGTGCGCGCGCTCGAAGTCCTTGCCGAGCCGGGTGAACGACTCGGTCAGCGACGCCGCCGCGAAGACCGTCACGGTCCCGGTCACCCCCGTGCCGCTGGCCCCGGCCCTACCGCCGGTGTCGGTGCCGCCGCAGCCGACCAGCCCGGCCAGCGCCACCGCGGTCAACCCGGCCAGCGCGGTCCGAACGAAACGTGTACCCACCCGCACTCCCTTCGCCGCGTTCACCCGCCCGGCCTCGCCTCGGGTGCCACGGCCGGGGCGGACCGCTCCACCACCACCGTCGTCGACTTGATCACCGCGACCGCGACCGAGCCGACACTTCCCGGCTCATCAGCGACCCTAGCGGTACGCATCTGCGGGACCGAACAGCCCGTCCGCCGTGCGGGTGCCGCATCCCTGCCGCGCTATCGCCGCGCAACTGCCTCTCCCCGGTGAACCCGGGCGGGCGTCAGCGCACCAGCGGCAGCACCAGCCGGGAAACGCCCAGGCGCACGCCCACCTCGGTGCCGGCCGGGTAGCGCAGGGTGTGGTCGCGATCGGTGGAGATCAGCACCAACCCGATCCGGTGCCCCGGCGCGAAGACGTGGTCGGTCGTCTGCAGCGGCCACCGCAACGTGTACGCCTTGCCGGGCCGCACCGGCGCACTGCGCGCGATCGAGTACCGGTTCCGCGCGTCGAGCCAGCCCCGCGTGACGATCTCCGACGGGGTCCGCGCCGTCACGTACTCGCGGCGGTTGAAGCAGCCGGGATCGCCCGGGATGCCGGGGCCGACGCAGTCCTGCACGCTCAGGGCCCGCATCCCGGCGTAGCGGTCCGCGGGACCGTAGTCGACCAGCAGCGCGGTCACGTACGGCGAGTCGCCGTCCAGGTCGGCGCGCAGCGTCACGCTCGGCGTCCCGGACAGCCGGGTCTCCCGGGTCAACGGCTCGGACAGGTACGCCAGGCGGTGCGGATCGGTGCCCGTCTCGTCGTCGGCGAGTTCCTCCGCGGTCTGGGCGGGATCGTCGACGAACGACTGCCGCACGCCCGCCCCGGACGGCCGCGGCCGCAGGCCGGACTCCCCCAGGAACATCGGCGTGTCCCGGCTGCCGGGCACCGGCCAGGTGGCGGCGGTGCGCCAGACCGTGGGCGCGACCTCCACGTCCGCCATCGGCTCCCGCATGATGCCGGTGTCCATCCCGTACAGCCACTGGTCGAACCAGCGGTGCAGGGTGCTGAGCCACTGTTCGCGGCGGACGTTGAACGGGTCGGCGTGCGCGGCCTGGTGCAGCCAGATCTTGCGCGGCACGTGGCGCCGCGCCAGCGCGTCCCACCACTGCCCGGCCTGCCCGGTGCGCACGTTGTCGTCGTGCAGGCCGTGCACGAGCAGCACGCTGGCGCGGACCTTGTCGACGTCGCGCAGGTAGTCCCGCTCCGCCCAGAAGCTGTTGTAGTCGCCGGTGACCCGGTCCTGGTCGCGTTCCAGCGACGCCATCACGTCGGCGCACGCCTCCGGACCGGCGCGGGTGAGAACGGCCCTGGCCAGCACGTCGGTGTCCTCGCCCTGGAAGCCGCCGGGCGCCACCACCCCGCCCCCGGAGCGGTAGTAGTCGTACCAGCTGGAGATGGCCGCGATCGGCACGATCGTCTCCAGGCCCCGGACCCCGGTCGCCGCGACCGCGTTCGGCAAGGTGCCGTTGTAGGACACCCCGATCATTCCCGTACGCCCGGTCGACCAGTCGGCGCGCACCGGCGCACCGGCGGCGTCGAAGCCCGGCGCGCGGCCGTTGAGCCAGTCGACGACCGCCTTCATGCCCTGGGTCTCGTTGCGGCCACCCGTGGTCGGGCAGCCCTCCGAGCCGCCGGTGCCGAGGCTGTCGGCGAAGACCACCGCGTAACCACGGGGCACGAAGTAGTTGTCGAGGTAGCCGGAGAACACGATGGTCTCGGCCGCGCGTGCGCTGCCGGTGGCGGCGCCGAAGTGCGCGCTCGTGCCGTCGCGGTCGATGTCGTCGTGATTCGGTACGTCGTTGAGCCCCGCGTAGTACGGGCTGGCCTGGAAGATCACCGGCACCTTCCGGCCGTCGGTGCGCGGCCGGATGATCCGCACCGCCACCCGGTCGGGACGGCCGTCGCCGTCGCTGTCCACCGGGGTCTGCACCCACACCTGTTCGCGGACGGCCTGGCCGTAGTCGTACACGGGCTCCGTGCCCGTGCCCGAGGCCCGGGCCGCCGCGGCCGGGGTCAGCAGGAGCAGGACGATACCGCTGGCCAGGCAGGCACGCACCAGAGCACGCAAGGGCAGACCACGGACGGATCGCATCGCAGGACGCCTCCGGCGCTCGGGATCATTGCCGTCCGACCATATCGCCTTGCATCGATGTCCGGGTGCCCGGTCAGACGACGGCCGGTTCGCCGATGCCGCCGAGGACGTGCGCGTTGATCTCCCGGACCAGGTGCCCCAGGTCGCCGAGCTCGACGACGTCGACACCCGCCCTGCGCAGGGTGCGGATGCCCTGGCAGGCGGCGAAGACGGGCGGTTCGCGCAGGGCGAGCACGACGCGTCCGAGGCCGGCCGCGAGGATCAGGCCCGCGCACGAGTCCGGCCGGGATCGCCGCGTCGTGCAGGGCTCCAGCGAGGTGTACATCGTGGCCCCGCCCAGGTCGCCGTCGTACCGGCGGGGCAGCTTGGCCAGAGCGACCTCCTCCGCGTGCAGATGCGGCCCGGTCTCGGCGGTGTAACCGGCGGCGAGCGCCGTACCGGTGCGGTCGTCGACGACGATCGCGCCGACGGCGTAGCGGTCCTGCGACCGTGGCGACAGCCGCGACAGGTCGATCGCCGCCATCAGCCATCCGCGATCGCGTTCCCCGCTCATGGACACCCCCGTGTCGCGCGCCCGGCCTCCGGTCCCGTCGGTGGCCCGGAGCCGGTCCGCGGCCCCGGGCGGCGGCGCTGCCACGTGCACCGGGGATCGGTCGAATGTCGCTGAGCCTAGCGCGCCCCAGTCCGCTGTAGACGGACCGTGATGCCCGCCACTACGTCATCCGCCATCGCGGGCGTCGACCAGCCGGGCAGGCGGCGGCGCGGGCGAGTTCCGTGCCGTCAGGTCCATCCCCAGCCGGTGCGGCAGCGCGACCACGAGCACCGCCAGCAGCAGCGTGATGGCGTTCTCCGCGACGACGCCGGGCCAGCCGTCCGCGTAGTGAGAGGTCGCCGGCAGCCGGTGCAGCACGAACCAGAACGGGGACGCGATCGTCAGCAGCAGGACGGCCGAGGCGCCCACCAGGCGAAGCCGCACGACTCTCGGCGGCGCTCCCGCCAGCCTGCGGCGCCACGCCGTGTCCATCAGGATCACCACGGCGGGCAGCAGGAACGTCATGTGATGGGTCCAGGAGACCGGGCTGATGAGGCCGGCGGTGAGTCCGACCAGGGTGAAGGCGGCCAGTTCGTCGCCGTTGACGTGCGCCTGCCGCGCCCGGGCCAGCCCCAGCACCAGCGCCGCGAGCGCGACGAGTACCCAGGCCAGGGCGGGGGCGTGCGGCGTGTCGGTCAGCCGGGCCAGCAGGCCGGCCAGCGACTGGTTCTCGGAGACGTCGGTGCGACCGACGCGGTCGGTCTGCCACAGCGTGGCGCCGAAGTACTGCAGCGTCGTCCGGGGCACCAGCAACGCCGTCGCCAGGGTGGCGGCGGCGGCCGTGACGATCGCCGTCCGCGCGGCCCGGCGTTGACCGGTGACCAGCAGGTAGACGATGAACAGCGCCGGCGTGAGCTTGAAGGCGGCGGCCAGGCCGATGCCCACCCCGGCCCAGGTACCGGCGTTCCAGCGGCGGCGAACGGCGCCGTCCCCGGCCGGCGTGCGGACCGGGGCGCCCCCGTTCGCCACGCGGGCCGCCCGCCGGATCGCCAGCAGGTCCGCCGTGATCAACGCGAACAGCACGAGGTCGACCTGGCCCATGCCGAGGGTCTGCCGTACCGGCTCGCTGAGCAGCGCGATCGGGAGGGCGATCGCCACCGTACGGCCGCGGTTCCAGCCGTAGCGGTCCGCGACCGGACGCAGGACGATGCCGAGGACGAAGGTCAACGCGGCGACGCTGACGAGTAGGCTGCCCCAGCCCATCACGCCCGCCGGGAGCCAGGCGAACGGCGCCATGACCAGCGCGGCGAACGGCGGATAGGTGAACCCGAGCCCCGAGCCCGGCGCCGCGTACGCGTACAGGGGGTTGCCGGCGATCCACGACCGCACCGCTCCGAGGTAGATGCGGGTGTCGACGAACGTGTAGTGCCGGACGAAAGCGACCGCCAGGATCACGGCCAGTAGCGCACCAACTCCCGCGAGCCACCAGTGCCGCGGCCGCAGGGCGAGAGCCGGTCGGTCCGCGGTCGCCGCCCCCCACGGCGCCCGCAACGCAACGCTGTCGAGGTAGCTACGCAGAGTGGTCGAAAGCCGGGCAGCACGCCGCTTCCAGGCGGCGGAGGTGCTTCCCGCACGAGTGTTGATCACGACGACGGAGTATGCCGTTCGCGGTCAAGTGCATCAGCAGCGAATGATCCGGACCTGACGGTACGATCAGGTGCCCCCCGGCCCCGTAACGGTGAGTACTCGCCCGTCCGGCGCCGGTGAACTGGCAAGCCGGCGGTGGGCGGCGCGCTCAGCCGGCCGACGCCCGCTCGGCGGCGGCCGTGTGGGTCAGCACCTCCATCATCGGGGCCTGCGGCGCACCGAACTGGTGGTACAGCGCCGCCACGGTGATCACCAGCCGTTCCCGGTGCCCCCACCCCCGGCAGGCGTCGGGCAGCGGCATGTCCGTCGCCGCCTGCCAGTACGGCACCCCGGCCGCGTAGCGGCGGTCGGCCTGCTCGGCGACGTGCTCCAGGTAGCCCCGGAACTCCCGCACCCCGGCCAGGTCGGTGACCGGGCCATGGCCCGGCACCACGTACCGCGCCCCGGTCGCCTCGATCCAGGCGCACGCCTTCAGCCAGTTGTCGACCGGCCCGGTCCACATGATGGGGTGATCACCGATGAACAGGATGTCGCCGCTGAACACCGTCGCGGCATCGGGCACGTGCGCGACGACGTCGCCGTCGGTGTGCGCGGGACCGACCTCGACCAGCTCGACCGTACGGCCGCCGACGCGCACCTCCAGCCGGCCGGTGAACGTCCGCGTGGGCGGGGTCAGCGCGATGCCGGAGAAGTCGAAGCAGCCGAAGGACCGGCGCAGGTAGTCGCCCAGCGGCCCGTCCGGGGCGTGGGGGCCGCTGAGCGCGCCCAGTGCCTCCGGCGGCACCTCGTGCGCCATCCCGTGCGCGGTGGCCGCCGAGCCGATGATCTCCGAGTCGCCGAACAGCTGGTTTCCCCAGCAGTGGTCACCGTTGGCGTGCGTGGTGACCACCGTACCGATCCGCAGGCCGGGCAGCTCGGCCGCGATCGTGTCGATCAGCGCACGGGTGCGCGGCAGGTCGAACTGGGTGTCCACCAGCAGCGCCTGGTCACCATCGGCGACCAGGCCGCAGTTGCTGAACCCCCAGGTGCCCGGGGGCTGCAGGTAGGCGAAGGTGTCGCCGGCAAGGCGGTGCAGTCCGGCCGTGTACGGAATCGCGGTCACCGAAGCATCCTCGCGAAGATCCCCTTTGTACGCAATGGCACCACGACGAGCCGATTGTCGGCGGCGGCGTTCGCGGCGACCGCCCCGCAGCGCACCGGTGGGGTCAGCCCCGGAAGGGGCCGGTCACGCAATAGGTGATCCCGCCCGCGGAGGTGCCGGAGGTGCCGCGCTGCGACGAGAAGTACAGCCGGTCCCCCGCCGGAGTGAAGGCCGGGCCGGTGATCTCGGACCGGCCGTGTCCGGTGACGCGCAGGAACACCGAGATCGTGTCGTCCGGCGTGATCAGGCAGATCTCCATGTTGCCGCCGTCCTCGGCGACGTAGAGGTCGCCGCCGGGCGTGCCCGTGATGTTGTCCACGCCGGTCAGCGGCGCCGGGCCCGGGTTGACCAGGTTGTCGTCGTAGGCGAGTTCGTACGTCCCGGCGGTGAGGTTGACCTGCCAGACTCGGTTGTCGCCCTTGGTGGTGAACCAGACGGTGTCGTCGGCGTAGTGGCAGCCCTCGCCGCCGTTGAAGACCTTCGCGCCGGAGACCTGGTGGCGCGTGGCGGTAGGAGATCCGTCCGGGTCCGGCACGGTGGCCCAGGTGAAGGCGCCGGACGTGCCGGTGCCGGCGCGGAGGACCTGCAGCGTGCCGGCGGACAGGTCGCCCCAGGCCGCCGGGACGAAGCGGTAGAACCGGCCGTCGGGTTCGTCCTCGGTCAGGTAGACGACCTGGCGGACCGGGTCGGCGGCCGCCGCCTCGTGCTTGAACCGGCCCATCGCGGGCCGGGCCACGGCCGACCCGCCGAGCGGGTACGTCTCCCAGACCCGGCCGCGGGCGATCTCCTCGCAGGACAGCCAGGTGTGCCACGGGGTCCTGCCCCCGGCACAGTTGATGTCCGTGCCGGACAGGATGCGCGCGGCGTCGACGACCGTCCCGTCGGCGGCGAAGACGACCTTCGAGGCGCCGCCGCCGGCGGACGCGGCGACCTCCGAGTTGGACACGTAGATCCAGCCGCTGCCGTGCGGGATCACCGCCCCGCCGTCCGGCGCGTCGTGCCAGACGTACGAGGTGCCGGGCACCATCTGCCGGGAGCGGGCGACCACCTGACTGGTGAAGCCCGCGGGGAGCTGGATGCCGTTCGCGTCGGCGGGCCGCAGGGGTCCGTACGGGCCGTCGGCGTTCTGCGCGGGCGCGGCGTACGCCGCCGACCAGGCCGTGAACGGCAGCGCCAGGCCGCCGGCTCCGGCGACGGTGGCACGCAGCAGGGTACGACGGTCCATGGAACCTCCCGGGAGCGGAGCGAACGGCCAAGGTGGAAGGACGGTAGCGGTGCGCCCCTGTTCCCTAGCGGACCATACGTAAACGGCTTGTGTCCATCGATTGACATCTATTACTTACGCGCCGCGGGTGCGACGCGCAGGTGTGCGCGTTCGCCCTGCCGGCCGATAAGGCTGAGGTACTCGACGGGACCGGCGCTGGTCGCCCCGAACCAGTGCGGGGTGCGGGTGTCGAACTCGGCGGCCTCCCCGGCGTCGAGGAGCAGATCGTGCGTGCCGAGGACCAGGCGCAGCCGCCCGTTGAGGACGTAGACCCAGTCGTAGCCCTCGTGGGTGCGCAGGTCGGGTGCCCGCTCGTCGTCCCCGGCCGGGAGCACGAACTTGTACGCCTGGATGCCGCCGGGCCTGCGGGTCAGGGGTAGGACGGTCGCTCCGTCGCCGACCGCGATGGGGCGCAGGTTGATCCGGGGATCGCCGGTCGGCGGCGCGTCCACGAGCTCGTCGAGGGTCACACCGTGGGCGCGGGCGAGCGGGAGCAGCTGTTCGAGCGTGGGACGGCGCAGGCCCGCTTCCAGCCGGGACAGCGTGCTGACCGAGATGCCGGTCTCCTTGGACAGGTCCGTGAGGGTGATGTCGCGGCGCGACCGGAGCTGTTTCAGCCTGGCGCCGACGGCGTCGAGCGTGCGGTCGTACTCCTGCCTCACGAACCCACCTTGCCATTCGGCAAAGAGCTTTGCCCAGCGGTCACGGGCCCGGTCACCATCGGGGCGACCGGCACAGACGACGAGGAGCTGGAGATGATCGAGCGGTTCGTGCGGGACGGCGCCGTGGCCCGGCTCTCGCACCCGGGGGCGGCCCGATGAGGCACGGGTTCGACAAGGACTACTGGGACCAGCACTGGCATCAGGCGCACGACGAACGGTCCGGCGCCGTGGCCGACGGTGAGCCGCCGAACCCGTATCTCGTCCAGGCGACCGGCGACCTGGTGCCGGGCACGGCGCTGGACGCCGGGTGCGGCACCGGCGCCGAGGCGATCTGGCTGGCCTCGCGCGGTTGGCGCGTCGTCGCGGCCGACATCTCCGCCGAGGCGCTCGCCCGGGCCGCGCAATGTGCGACCCGGGCGAGCGGGGTGTCCGAGCCGGTGCGCTGGGTGGAAGCGGACCTGACCGTCTGGGAACCCGGCACGCGCTTCGATCTGGTCACCACGCACTACGCGCATCCGGCGATGCCGCAGCTGGCCTTCTACGAGCGCATCGCGGGCTGGGTGGCGCCCGGCGGCACGCTGCTGATCGTCGGGCACCTGCACACCCCGGAGGCGGCCGGACACCCGCACGCCTCCGACGCGGCCGGACACGGGCATCATCCGCCCGCCGAGGCATCGGTCACCCTCGCGGACATCACCGCGGGCCTCGACCCCGCCCGGTGGGAGATCACCACCGCCGAGCAGCAGCTCCGGACGGTGGCCAGGCCCGGGGGCCGGACCGTCGACCTGCACGACGTCGTCGTACGCGCCGCACGGCGCGACTGATCAATCCACCGATTCAGGCTCCTCACGCGGCAGGCATGCGGGGACCGGCGCCTCAGCCGTGACGCATGAGCCTGCGGATGAGGCGTACTCCCCGCGCGGTGAAGGGCGGCTGCGCCAGCCGCAGCGTGTCGGGCCTGAGCGGCTTGGTCAGGACGGGCTTGAGGTGGCTGAAGGAGCGCCAGGAGTAGCTGCCGTGGTAGGCGCCGATGCCGCTCGGCCCGACACCGCCGAAGGGCAGTCCGGTCGCGGCGGCGTGGATCAGGGCGGCGTTGTGCACGACGGCACCGGAGGAGGTGTGCCGCTCGAACAGGCGCCGGGTGCGCGGTGACGAGCTGAAGACGTACAGGGCGAGCGGCTTGTCCCAGGCGTTGATGACCTGGACCGCCTCCTCGGCCGAGGCGACCGGGACGATCGGCAGGACGGGGCCGAAGATCTCTTCCCGAAGTACGGGGTGGTCGGCGAGCGGGCCGACCACGGGACGGCCGCCGTCGGGGAGGGTGACGACGGTGGGGGCGAGGTAGCGCTGGCCGCGGTCGTGGTCGCCGCCGATCACCACCTCGGCGCCGGTGAGGTAGCCGACTAGGCGGTCGAACTGGTGCTCGTTGACGATCCGGCCGTACTCCCCGCTCGCGCGGGGGTCGGCGCCCCACAGGTCGTCGATCGCGTGCCGGAGCGCGGTCACGAGCGCCGGTACCCGGTCGGGGGTGGTCATGACGTAGTCCGGGGCGACGCAGGTCTGCCCGGCGTTGGTGAACTTCGCCCAGGCGAGGCGGCGCGCGACCGCCGGGAGATCGGCATCGTCGTCGAACCAGACGGGCGACTTGCCGCCCAGCTCCAGCGTCACCGGCGTCAGGTGTTCGGCGGCCGCGCGCATGACGACGCGGCCGACCGCGCCGCCGCCGGTGAACACGATGTGGTCGAACCGCTGCGCCAGCAGCTCGGTGGCCTCGGGGACACCGCCCTGCACCGTGCGTACGGCGCCGTCCGGGAAGTAGCGCGGCACCAGGCGGGCGATCAGCGCCGCGGTCGCGGGGGCGAGTTCGCTCGGTTTCAGGACGGCCGTGTTGCCCGCGGCCAGCACGCCGACCAGCGGGTCGAGCAGCAGTTGCACCGGGTAGTTCCACGGGGCGATCACCAGCACCACACCGAGCGGCTCGGGAACCAGGCGGGCGCGGCCGGGCAGCAACGTCACCGGTACGGGCCCGCGCTTGGGCCGGGCCCACCGGCGCAGGTAGCGCAGCGCGTGATTTATCTCGGCAACGACGACGTTGAGCTCGGTGAGCTGCGTCTGCGCCGGGCTCTTGTGCAGGTCGCTCCACAACGCGGCCTCGAAGTCCGGCTCGTTCTCGGTGAGCATGGCGCGCAGCGCGCGCAGGTGGCGGATCCGGGCGGAGAGCGGACGGGTCGCGCCGGAGTCGAAGTGCTCGCGCGCCGCCGTGACCGTCTCGGGAATCCGGCTGCCTTCGGCGAGGGTCGATGCGCTCATCGCCCCACCGTAGCCGATAAGCGAAACGGAAGCTTTTCGTTTTGTGTGTGAGCGACACCACGAGCCACGGCGCGGGGAGAATCCGGCTGTGGCGACGAACATGGACCCGGTGCGAAGGGGGCGGCGCAACGACCCGCGCCTGGACCAGACGCTGATCGACGCGGCGATCGAGGTGCTCAACGAGTCGGGCTACGCGGCGTTCACCACGACGGCGGTCGCCCGGCGCGCGGGTGCCTCCACCGCGTCGCTGTACCGGCGGTGGCCGTCCAAGCAGGCGCTCGCCGGTGCCGTCGCGCGGCACATCGCACTCGACGAACTGAGCGACATCGACACCGGCTCACTCGACGGCGACCTGCGCGAGCTGCTCGCCCGCAAGCAGCGGATCCTCGACGCCGCCGCCGGGCCCGCGCTGCTGTCGCTGATGGGGCAGGCCGCGCACGACCCCCACCTGCGGCAGATCCTGCGCGACGACGTGTACCTCGCGGCCCGCGAACGGATCGAGACGCTGATCGCGCAGGCCGCCCGCCGAGGGGAACTGCGCCGCGACGTCACCGCCGCGCGGATCAGCGTCCTGGCCCTCGTGCTCATCGGCACCGGGCTGGCCCGCGCGGTGTTCACCGCCCCGCCGCCCGGGCAGGTCGGCGACGCGTCGGCCGAGCTGGCCCAGAGCGAGCTGGCCCAGACCGAACTGGACCTGCTGCTGGAGGTCCTGCGACCGGACCGGGATCGGGGCGCCTAACCAGACCCCGAGCCCGAGATCCGTGGTTTGCCCGGTTTGCAGCCGGGAACGAGGAAGCCATGGAGCGAGGGAGCAGCAAGCACAGTTCTCGTGTCGACGAACAGATGAAGCACGAGGTCCTCGGTACGGTGCAGGGCGTCACCGGCGGCCGCGCCGAGGAATGGAAGATGGCCGAGCCGGCGGGCGAGGACCAGCCCGATCCGACCCAGACGCTCGGTGCCGGAGCCCCGAACGACGCGCTCAGCCGATTCGGTCGCTTCATCGGCCGCTCGGCGCTACCCGGTGACCGCGACACGTTGCGCCGCAGCGCCGAGACTCTTGAGGCACCCGACGACGTCCTGGCCGACCTGGACCGCCTGCCCGATGGCGTCGTCTACGACACCGTCGTCGAGGTCTGGAGGGCGCTGGGACGCCGGTGATCGCGGCCGTTCCTGACGCGGCTCCTACGGCATCCGCTGCCGTAGGAGCCGCGCCGGACTCACGAGGTCGAGGCCGCCTGCTTGATCTGCTGCCCGGCGTCCTGCGCCGAGGACTGCGCCTGGTCCCGGGTCGTCTGGGCCGCGTCCTGGGCGGTCTGCTTGACCTGCTGCGCCGCCTCCTGCGCCTGCGACTTCAGGTCCGACCCGAGGTCGGACGCGACGGCCGTGACCTGCTCCTGCAGCTCGCCGGCGTTGTCGCGGATCTGCTGCCCGACACGCTTCTCGGCGTCGGACGCCGGGATCAGCGTGGCCGCCAGCAGACCGGCCCCGAAGGCGATGATGCCGGCCGCCAGGGGGTTGCCCTGAGCCTGCTGGGTGACCGCCTGCGGCGCTGCGCGAACGGCGTCCACGGCTTCGTGCGCCTTCTCGCCGACGGCGTTGCCGGCGTGCGTCGCCTTGTCCTGCACCGTGCTCAGCGCGCCACTCGCGGTGTCGCGAGCGTGGTCCGAACTGCCCATCACCTTCTCCTTCACCGCCGTCCAGCGGCGTTGCGCGACCCGCCGCGGGCTGGTCTTGTCGGCCAGCAGGTCCACGTCCCGGGTGAGTGACGCCCGGGTCTGCTCGATGTCCCGCCTCAGCCGGTCGGGTTCTTCAGCCATTGCGCGTCCTCCTTGATCGTGTCGACGGTGCGCCGGGGCATGGGATCCACGGTCGCGAGCTGCTTACGGCCGACGGTGTACAGCACCGCGCCGATCACTGCCCAGATGACGGCCACGATGAGCGCGGCCCAGCCGGCGTCCATGACGTTGGCCAACGCGAACACCAGGGCGAAACTCAGCAGGACGACGGCCAGGTAGGCGGCGAAGCCCGCACCGCCCAGCATCCCGGCGGCCTTGCCCGCCTTCGTCGCCTCCTGCTTGACCTCGGCCTTCGCCAGCTCCACTTCCTGGCGGAACAGCCGGGAGAGGTCGTCGCTGATGTTGCCGATGAGCTCACCGACCGACATCTCGCCGGCCTGCGCCCGGTCGCTGTCGGAATACGGCCGGGTCATCGCACGCCACCCGGGCGGTCGGTGGACGGGAACGCGCCGTACTCCTCGCTGACCGCCACGGGCGTGCCGGTGCCGGTCGCCGCGTACTCGGCGGATGTCGCGCCGAAGGTCCCCGGCGCCGCCGGTGCGCTCCCGGCGCCGGTCCGCGGATAGCCGTCCGCGGACCCGGCCGGGTCGCCGCTTCGCGACACGAACGCGTCGCTGGCGGGCTTCGCCTGGCCGGCGTGGGAGTCGGCCTTGGTGACGCTCTTGCCGAGGCGGCCCACGACGAATCCGGCCGCGAGCGCGGCCGCCAGGAACGCGCCCGGGCGGCGCCGGGCGAAGTCCTGGACCTCCTGCAGAACGCCCTCGGGCCCGTGGCGGTCGAGGTAGTCGGCGAACTGCCGGCCGCTGTCGGCGACGCGGGAGACGACCGTGGCGGCGGGCGAGTCGCCGCGGTCGCCGCGCATCTCGTCGAGCTGGTCCGCGGTCTGCCGGATCGTGCTGACGAGCCGGTCGTTCTGCGTCCGGGCCTGCTCGCTCACGGTGTCTCGTACCTGGGTGGCGAGGTTGCGGGTCTGCGCGGCCGCCTCCCCGGCGACGCGGCGAGCCTGGTCCTTCACCGTGTCGGTGACGTCTCCGGCGGCCTGCACGGCGGCTTCCTTGCCCTGCTCCGCGACCTGCTTCGCCTTCCCACCCGTGGACGAGCCGGTGGACGAGCCGTCCGGGCCGGTGCCGCTGCGGGATGCGGGCTCGGGTGGAGCAGGTGCGTAGGCCGCGTCCGGGGTGGCCGGCGGGTAGCCCGGACCGGCCTCCCGCACCGGCGTGCCGATGTCGGGGCCGGTGCCGCGTGCCCCGGGGCTGGACGGGATGTCACTCATAGCGACCTCCAAGAGGGGATGTCGTGGTTGTGGCCTCGCCCCGATCCCTACCCGGCGTGCCGCCCGTCCATGCGTCTTCGCCCCAGATCGGCAGCGTGCGTCGGTGGCCACGGGAAAGCACCGTCACCGGCCATCGCCGGGAGGGTCGCGCGTCGATGTACCCCCCGGGGCGAACGGTTATCACGCCGGTTCGGGGGAAAGCCAGGGGGATGACGACAGCGCAGCGACGGGAGTTCGCCGTGGTGACCGGCGGGTCCAGCGGCATCGGGTACGAGCTGGCCAGGCAGTTCGTCGACCACGGGTACGACGTGCTGATCGCGGCCGAGGACGCGGGGATCGAGGACGCGGCGGACCGGCTCGGCCGCGACCACGTCACGCCCGTGCGCGCGGACCTGGCCACATACGACGGCTGCGAACAGCTCTACCGCCGGGTCGTGGGGACCGGCCGCCGGCTCGACGCGGTGGCGATCAACGCGGGCCGGGGCATCGGCGGCGACTTCACCCGCCAGACCGACCTGGCCGACGAACTCAACGTCATCGACGTCAACGTGACGAGCACCGTGCACGTCGCCAAGCGGCTGCTGCCGGAAATGCTCGAACACGGCGGCCACGTGCTGTTCACGTCGTCGATCGCCAGCATGATGCCGGGCACCTTCCAGGCCGTGTACAACGCGTCGAAGTCGTTCGTGCAGTCGTTCGCCGAGGCGCTGCGCGAGGAGCTGAAGGACACCGCCGTCTCGGTGACCTCGCTGATGCCCGGCCCGACCGACACGAACTTCTTCGCCCGCGCCGAGATGCTGGACACCCGGGTGGGCACCGGCGCGAAGGACGACCCGGCGCTGGTCGCCAAGCAGGGCTTCGAGGCGATGCTCAAGGGCAAGGAGAAGATCGTCGCGGGCTCGGTCAAGACCAGGGCGCAGGGTGCGGTGTCGAAGGTCCTGCCGGACAGCGCCAAGGCCGGGATGCACCGGCGCATGGCCGAACCCGGCTCCGGCGACGGCTGGACCGGCACACCGTGACCGCGGTGAGCGTGACGATCCCCAAGGCCGTGCCCGAGACCCGGCCGGGCGGCACCCCGGGTACGCGGATCGGCGTGCTCGACGTCGGATCGAACACGGTGCACCTGCTCGTGGCGGACACCGGGGTCGGGTTGCCGATGCCCGTCCACGTGGTCAAGACGAGACTCCAGCTCGCCGAGCAGACCGACCGTGCGGGACGCCTGCAACCCCGCGCCATCCGGCGGCTCGCCGAGGCCGTGGAGGAGACGCTCGCCGCGTCGCGGCGGTGGGAGCTGGACGAGCTGTTCGGGTACGCCACCGCCGCCGTACGCGACGCCCCCAACTGTGCGCAGGCGCTGGCCGCGGTGCAGGAACGCGCCGGTGTCCGGCTCGGCCTGCTCACCGGCATCCAGGAGGCGGAGCTGACCTTCCTGGCCGTGCGCCGGTGGATGGGCTGGCGCAGCGGTCCCCTGCTGATGCTCGACATCGGCGGCGGCTCCGTCGAGATCGCGTACGGGCAGGACGTGGCGCCCACGTTCGCGGTCTCCCTGCCCATCGGCGCGGGACGGCTCACCCGCGACCTGACGCTGGGCGACCCGCCCCGGCCGACGCAGTTCAAGGCGCTGCGCAGACACGTCCGAGGCGAGCTGTCGGAGATCGCGACCCGGATGCGCTGGGAGGGTGAGCGGACAGCCGTCGCGACCTCGCGTACGTTCCAGCAGCTCGCCCGGCTCTGCGGGGCCGCGCCGATGCGGGAGGGGCCCTTCGTGCCGCGGGTTCTGCGCCGCCGCGACCTCAAGCGCCAGCTGGACCGGCTGGCCGGGTTGTCGGCCGCCGAACGGGCCGAGCTGCCGGGCATCTCGCGGCCGCGCGCCCGGCAGTCGCTGGCCGGAGCGGTGATCGCCCACACGGCGATGTCCCTGCTGCGCATCGATGCCGTCGCCGTGTGCCCCTGGGCGCTGCGCGAGGGTATTCTGCTGCGTCGCCTCGAATCCCGGTCCCGTTGGCACAATCCGGCCGGTCCCCTGCCCTGGCCCGCGCCGCGCCGCCCGAGCTCACCGACCGATCCGGCGGTCGCCGCCGTGCTGCCGATGAGCCCGAGGTCGCAGCGCGCCCGCGTGGAGTAGGTCGCGCCGCTGGCCGGCTTCCGTTTCGTCGCTGACCGGCCGGGAAGCATGCCGGCATGGCAGCGTTGATCGACGACACGCTCAGGCTGGCGCTCCAGGGGTACGGGTGGCTGCCGAACCGGCGGCGCCGCGCTACCGGGGCCGCCGTCCACACCCGGATCATGGGCCGGCGCGCGGTGGGTCTCTGCGGGCCGCAGGCCGCCCGGTTCTTCTACGACGAGGACCACATCCGGCGGCACGGTGCCGTGCCCGAGCCGGTGCGGAGCACCCTGTTCGGCCACGGCGCGGTGCACACCCTCGACGGGGACGCGCACCGGATCCGCAAGGCGATGTTCCTGTCCCTGGTGCGCCCCGACGACGTCGCCGCCCTGCTGCGGCACACCGCCGAAAGCTGGACCGAAACCGTCTCGTCCTGGTCGGACGGACGCCCGGTCGTGCTGTTCGATGAGTCGAGCCGCGTCATCACGCGGGCGGCCTGCCGGTGGGCGGGCGTGCCCCTCAGCGAAGCCGACCTGACCGACGTCGCCGCCGACCTGGTCGCCATGGTGGACGGATTCGCCACCCTCGGGCCGCGGCACTGGCGGGCGCGGGCCGCCCGGGGACGGCTCGAACACCGGCTGGCCGCGCTGGTGGGGCGGGTCCGCGCGGGCGTGGAGCCCGCTGCGGCGGGCTCGGCGCTGGCCGTGGTCGCCCAGCACCGCCAGATGGACGGCACGCCGCTGCACCCCCGGCTGGCCGCCGTCGAACTGCTCAACGTGGTCCGGCCCACCGTGGCCGTCTGCTGGTTCGTGGCCTTTTCCGCTCACGCGCTGCACCGCTGGCCCGAACACCGGGCCGCACTCGTGAGCGGCGACGAGACCTTCGCGGACGCGTTCGCCCACGAGGTACGCCGCTTCTACCCCTTCGCGCCCTTCGTCGCCGGCCGGGCCGTACGCGAGTTGTCCTGGCAGGGCGAACGCATCCCGTCGGACGCGCTCGTGCTCCTCGACCTGTACGGTCAGAATCACGACCCCGCCCTGTGGCCGGAGCCCTACCGCTTCGACCCGTACCGGTTCGTCCGCCGGGAGATCGGCCCGTTCGAACTCGTGCCGCAGGGCGGCGGCCACCCGGCCACCGGCCACCGCTGCCCCGGCGAAGGTAGCGCCAACGGTGTCCTGCGGGTCCTGGCGACCCGGCTCGCGGCCCTCGACTACGACGTACCCGAGCAGGACCTGACCATCGCCCTGCACCGCATTCCCGCCCGGCCCGCCAGCGGCTTCGTCCTGACCCCGCGGCGGTCGCCGTGACCGCGGCCTACCGGTGGACGGCGATGTCGTCGAGCCGCCGCAGCGCCTCCGCGTTGCGGGGCCGCATGAGTACCGCCTGCACCGCGTCGGGCAGCAGCCGGCCGATGCCGGAGGAGAGGGTCTCGGCCATGCGGACCCTTGTCGCGGTGGCGGACACCGGTTCCAGCCGGATCTGGACGACCGCGGCGCCCAGCGGCCACATCTGGGCGTCGAGTTCGAGGAATCTGCCGGGCTCGACCGCGCGTACCACGGTCTTGTCGTTGATCTGCAGCGGCCACGGCCCGACCCGGTGGTGGATGCGGGCGCCGACCGCGGGCCAGCTCGCGTCGACGTCGCGGATGTGCGCCGCACCCACGACCCAGCTCGCGTAGCTCCAGCCGTCCGCCAGGACGGCGAAGATCCGGTCCGGCGTGGTGTTGACGGTGTGGCACGTCTCGGACACCGGGTGCCCCCTCCTGTCGTCCGGCCTCCCGCCGGTTTTCCCCGGGGCGAGGCGCGCAAACCGGCCCGACGACGACGCATCCCGCCGCCCGATCCGGGGTACGCCCGATACGCGGCCGTCCGGCCGGGGACGGGGGGCGGTGCTGATGCGCACGGTCGACGCGGTGGTCATCGGTGCGGGACACAACGGGCTGGTGGCCGCCAACCTGCTGGTAGACGCCGGATGGGACGTTCTGGTCCTGGAGGCGACGGACGCCGCTGGCGGATCCGTGCGGACCGAGGAGTTGACCGCCCCGGGCTTTCGCCACGACACCTGCAGCGCCTTCTACCCGCTCGGGATGGCCTCGCCGGTCCTGCGCGAGCTCGACCTCGAATCGCACGGGCTGGTCTGGCGCCACGCGCCCGCCGTGCTGGCGCACGTGCTGCCCGACGACCGCTGCGCGCTGCTCAGCCGTGATCCGGCCGAGACGGCCGAATCGCTGGCCGCGTTCGACGCGCACGACGGGCAGGCGTGGCTCGGCGAGGTGGGCCGGTGGCGGCGGGTCGGCGCGCCGCTGCTGGAGGCGATGCTGCGGCCCTTCCCGCCCATGCGCGCGGGCGTCCGGCTACTGCGCGCCCTGGGCGCCGCCGAAGCGCTGCGCTTCTCGCGGATGGCCGTGCAGCCGGTGGACGACTTCGGGCGGGAACGCTTCCGTGGCGCCGGCGGGCAGCTCCTGCTCGCCGGCAACGCCCTGCACACCGACCTGGGCACCGGACAGGCCGGGAGTGCGATCTTCGGGTGGCTGCTGGCCATGCTCGGGCAGAGCGTCGGCTTTCCGGTACCGGCCGGCGGCGGCGGGCAACTGGTCGAGGCGCTGCTTCGTCGGCTGGAGTCCCGTGGCGGAACCGTCGAATACGGCCGCGCGGTCACCCGGATCCTGCATGCCCGCGCCACCGCTGTGGGCGTGCAGGACGTCCACGGCGAACGGGTCCGGGCCCGCCGCGCGGTCCTCGCCGACGTCAGCGCCCCCACCCTCTACGCGGACCTCGTCGGGCTGTCCGGCCTGCCCGCGGCCATGGCCACGGACGTCCGGAGGTTCCAGTGGGACCACGCCACGATCAAGATCGACTGGGCGCTGTCCGGACCGATCCCGTGGACCGCGCCGGACGCCCGCCGCGCTGGCACGATCCACCTCGGCGCCGACATGGCGGGCCTCGCCGAGTACAGCACCGACCTGGCCCGAGACCGGCTGCCCGGACACCCGTTCATCCTGCTCGGCCAGATGACCACGAGCGACCCGAGCCGCTCCCCCGCCGGGACGGAGTCGGTCTGGGCGTACACCCACGTTCCGCAGCGGATGGCCCGCGACACCGGCCGGATGCGGGAGCAGGCGGAGCGGATGGAGGGGGTCATCGAGCGCCGGGCGCCGGGCTTCCGGGCGTCCGTCGTGGCGCGGCACGTCCAACTGCCCGGTGATCTGCAACGGCACAATCCCAGCCTGTTTGGCGGCGCCGTCAACGGCGGCACCGCCGCGCTGCACCAGCAGTTGTTCTTCCGGCCGGTGCCGGGACTGGCCCGGGCGGACACCCCGATCGACCGGCTGTACCTCGCCAGCTCGTCCGCGCATCCGGGCGGCGGGGTGCACGGCGCCCCCGGCGCCAACGCGGCCCGCGCCGCGCTGGCCCGCAACGGCGCCGCCGGACCGGCGTACGCCACGGTCATCGGGGCACTGCACCGCCGCCTGTACGGGTGACGCCGGTCGCTACCGCCACGGGAGTCGCCGGGTGACACCGCGACCCGGTCAGCCGCCGGCCATGGCGCCGACGACGAGGAAGGGCTCCTTGCCGGCCCGCACCTCCTCGGGTAACGGCGTGTCGGGGGGTTCGTTCGACAGGTCCTCCTCGCAGGCGTAGAAGCGGATGAACGCTCGGCGCTGCCCGGTGTCACGATCCCTCATCGTGCCGCGCAGCATCGGGTAGCGGGCCTCCAACTCGTCCAGCACCCGGCGCTGCGTGACCGGATCCGCCACCTCCAGTTGCACCTCGTGGCCGACCTTCGCGAGGATCTTCAGGTGCGCCGGCAGCATGACGCGGATCATGGCAACGCCTGGACTTCCACCGACAGCACGGCGGGCAGGTCACGCACGATCGCGGTCCAGGTGTCGCCCCCGTCGGACGAGCCGTAGACCTGCCCGCCCGTCGTTCCGAAATAGATGCCGCACGGGTCGAGCGTGTCGACCGCCATCGCGTCGCGCAGCACGTTGACGTAGCAGTCGGCCTGGGGCAGGCCGCTGGTCAACGGCTCCCAGTCCTCCCCGCCGACGCGGCTGCGATACACCCGCAGCTTCCCGTCCGGCACGTAGTGCTCGGAGTCACTCTTGATCGGGACGACGTAGACGGTCTCGGGCTCGTGGGCGTGCACCGCGATGGGGAACCCGAAGTCGGTGGGCAGGTTGCCGCTGACCTCGCGCCACGACCCTCCGGCATCGTCGCTGCGCATGACGTCCCAGTGCTTCTGCATGAACAGGACCTCGGGCCGGGACGGGTGCATGGCGATGCGGTGCACGCAGTGCCCCACCTCGGCGTCCTGGTCGGGAATCTGCGCGGAGCGCAGCCCGCGGTTGATCGGCAGCCACGTCGCGCCGCCGTCGTCCGAGCGGAACGCGCCGGCGGCGGAGATGGCGGTGAAGATCCGCTGGCGGTTCGATGGATCAAGAATGATCGTGTGCAGGCACATGCCGCCCGCACCCGGCTGCCACTGCGGCGCGGACGGGTGGGTGCGCAGGCCCGACAGCTCCTGCCAGCTCTGCCCACCGTCGGTCGAGCGGTACAGCGCCGCGTCCTCGCCACCCGCATACACCGTGTCCGGGTCGTCGGGCGCCGGCTCGAAGTGCCAGATGCGCTTGAACTCCCACGGACGCGGCGTCCCGTCATACCAGAGGTGCTCGCCGACGGCACCGTCGTAGCCGAAGTCGTTGCCGACCGGCTCCCACGACTTGCCGCCGTCGTCGGAACGCTGGACGACCTGCCCGAACCAGCCGGAGGACTGCGAGGCCCACAGCCGGTCCGGATCGGCCGGTGAGCCGTTGACGTGGTAGATCTCCCAGCCCCCGAAGTGTGGGGGGCTCACCTTCCAGTCCCGCCTGCTGGCGTCCGCGGTGAGGATGAAGGCGCCCTTGCGGGTGCCCACCAGTATCCGTACCCCGGTCATGTCGCACCTCTATCCCGGCCTGCCGGCCGTGAGTCCGTTGACCACATCGCTGCGAACATCCTCGGCCACCCCTCCGACACTTTTCCGGCTGGCGCGGAATGTCAAACCCAACGGCTTACCCGCGGAGAAGTGGAGAAGCCACGTCGCCCAGGCCGGGTGAGGTGCGGCGTTTCGCTACCGTGTCGTGCGGTCGGGTGCGGTCGCGCCCACCCGCCGCGAAGGAGACAGAGCGTGACAGAGGGCACCGGCTCCCAGCCGCAGATCCGCCCGTCGACCGTGGGATACACGCACCATCTCGAACTCAGCCCCGACGGCCGTTTCCTGCTGAGCACGCACTCCGGAGACCGGGTGCGGGTCTGGGACCTGGCGGCGCGGGCGCCGGTGGCGCAGTGGGTCGATCCGGGCGACCTCGTCTTCGGCACCGAGCCGGCGACCGTCCTCGCGGCGGACGACGCAGTGCTGCGCCGCGTCGACGTGCGCAGCCACCAGGACCGGACCCAGCCGTGGCCGTACCCGCACGGGCACTTCCTGCCCGGTCCGGACGCCACGCAGTGGTACCTGGTCACCGCCACCGGCGCGGCGAGGCAGCTGATCGACGTGGCCACCGGCGCACCGCGGTGCACGCTGTCGGAGCCGGCCGGCACCATCGCCCGCGGCGTGTTGTCGCCGGACGGCCAGTGGCTGGCCACCTACACCTGGCACGGCGGGGACTACGCGGTACGGATCTGGCGCACGGCGGACGGCGCCCAGGTGGGCGAGCTGCCCCAGAAGAGCGCGGTGTACCAGGTGGCGTTCCTGCCCGGCGGGCAACGGTGCGTGGTCGCCGCCGACGACACCACCCGGGTGTGGGACCTGCTCAGTGGCACGGTCGTCACCGGGTTCGACGGCGTGGAGTTCGCGCTGTCGCCGGACGGCACCCGGCTCGCCGTGGCCGGCGAGGAGTCCGGCACCTGGATCCATTCCACGGCGGACTTCGAGCCGCTGGTCGAGCTTCCCGACCACGGTGAGATCGGAGCCCTCGCGTTCACCGTGGACGGACGGTTCCTCGCGACCGGCCGTTCCGACGACTCGATCATCCGCGTCTGGGACGCCGCGACCGGCGACGCCGCATATGAGCTGGGCGGGGTGACCCGCGAGGTACACGCGCTCGCGTTCAGCCCGGACGGGCAGCGGCTGGCGTCCGTCGTCGACGACGGCCACGTACGGATCTGGGCGACGGACACGGGGCGGCTGGTGCACCGGCTGCCCGCGCACACCGGCGCGGTGCAGGCGGTGGCGTACCACCCGGGTGGTGACCTGCTGGCGGTGGCCGACGACGAGACCGTGCGTTTCTGGGACGCGGCGACCGGATCGCCCGCCGGCGAACTGCCGCCCACCGGCGCCGGGACGCTGGCGGTGGCCTACGCGCCGGACGGCGGCCGGCTCGCGACCGCGGGCGACGACGGCGTCCTGCGCATCTGGGACACCGGCACGCGGGAGCCGGTCGCCGAGCTGACCGGCCAGGAGAAACCCATCTGGTACGTGGCGTTCCGCCCGGACGGGCGCCACCTCGTGATCGCCGACGACGAGGAGGTCTGGGCGTGGGACACGGTCACCGGAGCGGTCGCCGACCCGCTCGCTGAGGCGTCGGGCTGGATCGACGCGGTCGGCGTCGCCCCGGACGGCAGCGGCCTCGCGGTCGGCAGCTGCGACGATCACGACGATGCCACGCTGGAGATCTACGGCGCTGCCGGCGAGTTCCCCGCGCAGCCGTACACGAACCGGGTGTGGGCGCTGGCGTACACGCCCGGCGGGGCGCTCGCCGTGGGTGGTGACGACGCCCAGGTGCGGATCTTCCCGGACCCGCTCTCCGAGCAGGACGTGGTGCGGTTGGCAGGTCACACCGGGTTGGTCCGGTCGCTGGCCGTCGATGCGCAGGGGCGGCTGCTGGCCGTCGGCGGCACCGACGGCGCGGTGCACCTGTGGGATGTCGAGCAGCGGCAGCGGCTCGCCGTCCTGGTGGTGCTCGACGACGGCGGTGCGGCCACGCTCCGCGACCTCGACCAGCATGTCGTCGGCGGTACGCCGCACGGCGAGTTCTGGTATCCGCGTCCGGCGCTCTGACCGGCCGGTCACGGCAGGAGCTCGACGTACCCGTCGCTTCCGTGCACGCGGATCCGCTGGCCGTCGGGAATGAGCCGGGTGGCGTCGACGACGCTGACGACGGCCGGCAGGCCGTACTCCCGGGCGATCACGGCGCCGTGGGTCATCAGCCCGCCGACCTCGGTCACCAGTCCCGCGACGGCGACGAACAGGGGCGTCCAGCTCGGGTCCGTGTGGGCCGTGACGAGGATGTCACCCGGTTCGAGATCGGCCTGGGCCATGTCCAGGATGACGCGGGCGCGCCCTTCGACGGTCCCGGCGGAGACGGGCAGGCCGGCCAGGGCTCCGGCCGGCACGTCGTCGCGCCGGTACGCCCCGGCGAGGACCTCGCCGTCCGAGGTCAGCACCCGGGGCGGCGTGAGTGCCTGGTACGACCGGAACTCCTCCCTGCGCCGCCGGATCAGCTCGTCGTCCACCCGGTGGAAGCGCACGACGTCGTGCAGTTCGGCGAACGTGAGGTAGAAGGCGTCCTCCCCGGCGGCGAGCACGCCGGCCCGCACGAGGCGCTCGACCTCGGCGAGCAGGGCCTGCTTGTAGACGAAGTAGCGGCTGACGATGCCGTACTTCGGGTACTCGCGGTAGCCGATGAAGGTCCGGACCCGGTCGATCATCCGCTTCGTCTCGTCGGCCTTCCGCTCGCCGTCCGGCAGGGCCCGCAGCCGTTCGAGCACCTCCCGCTCCTTCTCGCGCGCCTGCCGCCGTCCGTGCGCGAAGCGGCGTGCGGCGGCGCCCGGCTCGAACGTCCGGACGTTGTCGAGCAGCACGGGTACGAGCGTGGTGGGGCGTTCGCGCCAGCGGGGCCTCGTGATGTCGATCTCGCCGACGCAGCGCATGCCGTACCGGTCCAGGTAGGACTCGATGGCGTCGCGCGCCTCGGCCCCGCCCGGGAGCTTCGGCAGTTCGTCCAGGAAGCCGTCGTCGTCGACGGCCCGCAGGAACGCCACCACCTGCGGATGCGGACGGATGACGTCCGCGACGTCGAGCAGTGCCAGTCCCATCTCCGACGTGATGTTGCCGGGCGCGGACAGGGTGAGGGTGTCGGCCGCGTTCCGCTCGCCGAGCCATTCCCCCAGCCGGTCGTTGAGCCACCAGGTGGCCTCCATCCCGGCCATGATCGCCCGCATGCTCACGGGGTCGCCGAGGTCCCGCTTGTGCTCCTCGAAGGCCTCCAGCAGGAAGTCGAACAGCGCCGGTCCGGTCAGCGTCGCGATGTCGCGCCGCAGGGCGGCGATGGACGCCTGGCTGCGCTCGATCAGCTCGGTGACGATGGCCGGATCGGTCTCGATCGGGGCGTACCCGCCGCCGACCGGCGGCCCGCCGTCCGGCAGCGTCGGGACGAAGTCGCCGCGATCGAGGAGGGTCTCCAGCGCGTCCCTGGTCAGCGGATCGCCCCTGCCCACCATCTCCAGGAAGGCCGCGCGGCTGGCCGGTGCGGACAGACGCGCGGTGGCGTCGACGAACAGCCGCCCGCCCGCCTCGTGCATCGGCGCCAGGGCCGTCAGCCGCCACATGGACGCGCCGAGCGGCTTCATGGGGTCGGTCATCATCTGCTGGTGGCCGACGGAGAGGTAGACGCGGTTCTCGCCGTCGCCAGCCGCGGGGATGGGGAAGAGCGTGGTGATCGGCCGGCTCTGCACGATGTGGAAGTCGTCGTCGACCAGGCACCATTCGATGTCCTGCGGGCGGCCGAAGTGCGCCTCGATCCGCCGCCCGAGCCGCACAAGCCTGACGGCCTGCGCATCCGTCAACGCCGGCCGCTCCTGCCGCCGCGCTTCGACCGCCACGTCCCGCGTCCCGCCCGCCGGGACGGCCACCACGGCACGCTGTTTGGCCGCGACCGCCCTGGCGACGACGGCACCGTCGCGCACCGTGAAGACGTCCGGGTTCACCAGGCCGGACACCAGGGCCTCGCCGAGGCCGAAGCTGGCGTCCACCGTGGCGAGCCTCCGGTTGCCGGTGACGGGGTCGGCCGTGAACAGGATGCCGGCCGCGTCCGGGAAGACCATCCGCTGCACCACCACGGCCATGTGGACCTTCCGCTGGTCGAAGCCGTTGCGCAGGCGGTACGTCACGGCCCGTTCGGTGAACAGCGACGCCCAGCACCGGCTGACGTGCCGCAGCACCGCCGCCGGCCCCACGACGTTCAGGTACGTGTCCTGCTGGCCCGCGAAGGAGGCCGTCGGCAGGTCCTCGGCCGTCGCGCTGGACCGCACGGCGTACGCGGTCTGCTCGCCGAGCGGGCCGGTGATGGCCGCCGCCAGATCGCCCGGAACGGCGGTCTCTCCGATGCTCCGGCGGATCTGCGCGCTGAGCGTGCGGATCGCCGCCCGGTCGGCCGGGTCCAGGCGCGACAGCCGATCGAGCCGATCGTCGATCGACGGGGCCTGCGCCAGGATCCGCCGGAAGGCCGCCGTCGTCACGCACCAGCCGGCCGGTACGCGGACGCCGTCGATCCGCGACAGCGCGCCGAGGTGCGCGGCCTTGCCGCCGACGAGGGCGACGTGCGACTCGCCGACCTCGTGAAGTCCCAGTACGTACTGCTCGATCATCTGTGATACCTCCGCGGCAGCCGTGCTCCATCGCACCGCACCGGCCGACCGAGTCGTCGGCGCCACGCGCTGTGTCGGGCGTCCGGCCGCCGATTCTGCGGCACGACCCGCCTCTGGCCGCAAGCCACCCTGCGCGCCAATCGACGTTTGCCGGCCGCCGGTACGGGCACTGCACCGGCATGGACGACTTGGCCTCCGTCACCGCCTGCGAGGATGGCCCCCTGCTGCTGCGCGGCGCGTTCACGCTGCTCACCCAGGACGGCGAGGTCATCGACCCCGGGCGCCGTACGGTCGCGCTGTGCCGCTGTGGGCGTTCGGCGATCAAGCCGTTCTGCGACGGGACGCACAAGGCCGTCGGCTTTCAGGCCCCCAGCGCGCCGACCAGCGAGCGGCCGTGGGAGCGGGACTGATCCCGCAGCGAACTGCGGCCGTCGGCCCACCGCCGCACCAGATGCCCGGCGAAGCGGCCGTCGAGGGCCAGCGCGCAGGCGGCCCCGAACAGCACGAGCGACGTCTGCTCCGCGCGTCGCGATGGCGGCTGCGCGGCGCAGAACGCACCGCACAGGTCGTGCGCGGCGATCTGCTCGTGGACCGCGTCGGCCTCGACGTGCTCGTCGTAGAACCGGGTCGCGTCCGCGCTGCCGCCGAGCCGGCGCAGGCCGTTTCCGTACCGGCGGTTCGGCAGCGACGAGGTCATCTCGAAGACGGCGAGGTGACCCAGGATCGCGGCGAGCAGGCGGCGGTGCAGACCGAACAGCGACATGAGGTTGTTCGTGGCCAGGGTGGCCGCGGGGACCGCGTCGAGGTGGGCGCCGTACCGGGTGTCCAGGCCGAGCTCGCGCATGGTGGTCCGGAACAGTTCGGCGTGCATGCGTTCGGCGCGGCCACCGCCGTACTCGTCGGCCTGGATCTCCACCAGTGCCGCCTTGGGCCGCCCGGCGAGCCGCGGGACAGCCCACGTGTGGGGGTCGGCCTCGCGCAGGTGGTAGATCGAACGGTGCGTGACGAACTCGCGGAACTGGGCGATTGTCGCGCGGCCGGCGAGGTATCTCGACAGTTCGGGCCCGTCGTCGGCCTGGACGAGAGCGGTGAGCGCGCGCGGCACCTCCTGCGGCGGCACCGGCGCCGGGGGTGGCACCAGGCGGCGCAGGGCGGTTTCGAAGCGGGACTCCGCCGCCTGGCGCAGGGCCAGCAGCGACGGCTGCCACTCCCAGCCCTCGTCGACGTCGTCGAAACCGCGGTAGTGCAGTTCGTAGCAGATGTGCAGGGTGAGTTGCAGGTCCTCGTCGTCGAGCGGGTCGCCGGTGGCGCGGGCCATGTCCGCGAGGTGCCCCGGCAGCTCGTGCGGGGCACCGGTCAGGGCTTGCCGGAGGGCGGCCGTCACCGGCCCCCGGGGCTGCGGAAGCTGCATGGTCATCACGTTCCCGCAGCCGCCTCGGTTAACCGCGGAATTCCCGGGCAAATGCGGACCATGTTGTCTGCCACCACCCATGCCCCGCCGCTGCGGGACGCCGCGCTGCGCCGGCTCGGCGCGGCGCTCAAGGCCATCGGGTACGAGTTCACCACCGTCACGCCCGGCACCCACGAGCGCGTCAACCGCCGGCCGGGCAACGCGGAAGGCCACACCCTGTCCGACGTGCTCGGGTGGAGCCGGCCGTTCCGGCCGGGAGCCCTGCCCGAGG
This sequence comes from Krasilnikovia cinnamomea, assembly GCF_004217545.1. Classification (NCBI taxonomy): domain Bacteria; kingdom Bacillati; phylum Actinomycetota; class Actinomycetes; order Micromonosporales; family Micromonosporaceae; genus Krasilnikovia; species Krasilnikovia cinnamomea. The sequence goes on along the minus strand of NZ_SHKY01000001.1, from coordinate 6,482,411 downwards.
ACGTCGTGCGGCTGCTCGTGGACGCACACGCGCTGCGGCGCGACGGCGATCTCTGGTACAGCCTGATCCGGGTCTCCAGCTTCGACGGTGAGCTGTTCGTACACTCGGCCTTCCCCGCGGCCGGGCCCGACGCGGTCTTCTTCGGTCCCGACACCTACCGCACGGTCGACGCGGCGCTGGCGCATCTGGCCGCCGCCGGGGCGGCACCGGGGCGGGTCGCCGACGTCGGCACCGGCAGCGGCGCGGTCGCCGTCGCCGTCGCCAGGCGCGTGCCGCAGGCGGAGGTGATCGCCGTCGACATCAACCCCACGGCGTTGCGCTACGCCCGGATCAACGCCGCACTGGCCGGGACCGTGCACGTCGACGTGCGCCGCAGCGACCTGCTGGACGACGTGCCCGGCGACTTCGACCTCATCGTCTCCAACCCACCGTTCATGATCGACCCGGAGGGCCGGGCCTACCGCGACGGCGGCGGCCCGCACGGGCACGACCTGCCGCTGGCCGTGCTCGACACGGCCGCGCGCCGCCTCACACCCGGCGGGTCGCTGGTGCTGTTCAGCGGCACCGGCATCACCGGCGGACGGGACCCGCTGCGGGCTGCCGCCGCGCACCGGCTGGACCGCACCGACCTGCGTTGGACATACCGCGAGGTGGACCCCGACGTCTACAGCGAGAACCTGGACCAGCCCGCCTACGCCCACGCCGACCGGATCGCGCTCAGCGTGCTGACCGCGACCCGCCCACCCGACGACCGATGATGTCGCTCACCGACCCGAGCCCGGCCGAGGCATTCACCCGCCAGATACCGACCGTCGGGGTCGAGGAGGAGTTCCTGCTGCTCGACCCGGAATCCTGGCTGAACGCGCCGCGGAGCGACGCCGCCCGCGCGGCGTTGTCACCGGCCATGCGGGAACGCAGCCGGGCCGAGTTCCGCCGCAGCATGATGGAGATGGTCAGCCCGGTCTGCGCCGACCTGCCGCAACTGCGCCGGCATCTGCTGGACAACCGGGCCGCCGCCGCGGACGCCGCCGCCGCGGTCGGCGCCCGGCTGGTCGCGGTGGGCGCCACGCCCGTGGGCGAACCGGACCGGCGCGTCGTCGACACCCCCAGGTACCACGCGATCGCGGACCACTACGGTCCGATCGCCCACGACCCGGCGGTGTGCGGCTGTCACGTGCACGTCGGCGTGCCCGACCGGGAGCTGGCCATCCAGGTCTGCAACGGGCTGCGGCCGTGGCTGCCGGTCGTGCAGGCGCTCACCGCCAACTCGCCGTTCCACGACGGCGCCGACACCGGCCACGCCAGTTGGCGCGGCATCGCGCTGGATCGCTGGCCCAGCCTCGGCCCGTCGCCCTACCTCGAATCGGCCCAGGACTACGAGCGCACCGTCGGCGAGCTCATCGCCGCCGGAGTCATGTTCGACGCCTCCATGGTGCTGTGGTGGGCGCGTCCCTCGTCGCGATACCCGACGGTGGAGGTACGGGTCAGCGACGTGTGCCCGACCGCCGGCGACGCCGTCCTGGTCGCCGGTCTGGTACGGGCGCTCGTCGCGACCGTCGTCGCCGACATCGCCGCCGGCCGCCCCGCCCCGAGGCTGCCCGACCACCTGCTGCGCGCGGCCCACTGGAACGCCGCCCACACGGCCCTCGACGGCACACTGACCAACCTTCTGCACCGCACCACCCAACCCGCCTGGGAGCTGGTGGACGACCTGATGGCCACCGTCGGCGCGGCGCTCGACCGCCACGGTGACCGGGCCACCGTCACCGCCGGTCTGGTGCACCTGCGCACGCACGGCACCGGCGCCGCCCGGCAGCGCCGCGCGCACGCCCGGGGAGCCGGAGTGTCCGGGGCGCTCGCCGAGCTCGCCGGGGCGACCACCAGCGGCTGAACGACACGGGGAGCGCAGTGATGGCGGAGCGACGGTCGGCCGCGGCGATGATGACCATCGCCACGCTCGACGACCAGCTCGCGTCGTTTGGCGAAGCAGTGGCCGGGTAGCCCAGAGACATGGAAGAACGACCCGAGCAAGCCTGGCGCGACGATCGGGCACTGCCCCTGTCCGACCTGACGCGCGCGATGGCGACGTACTCGCACGACGGACAGGTCGACGACGTCACCGGCGGTGAAGCCGGGGCGGAGGAGGAGTTCGGGCACGGCCCGCGCCCGATCGAGACGGCGGCTGACCAAGCCGCCGCCGAGGATGAGCCACACCCGGATCGGGCCTCCGGGAGCGACCGGCTTCGCCCGTCGCCCGACGGTTCGTCGCCGTCCGGGCGCAGTGGGCCCACCTAGCCGGCGCGGCACACGGGGAGGAGGCGCAAATGATCAGGTTCAGCCTGGATCAGACGGTGGAGGGTTGGAGTTGGCGACTGGTCAGCCGGACCGACTGCGCGGCGGACCTCATCGCCCGTAGCGGGCCACCGACCACGGACCACACCGCGGCGATGGAGGAGCTGGCGTTGCTGGGACACGGCCCCCCGCCGCGCATCGTCGGCAGCGATGACGGTCACTGGAGGTGGCTGCTGTCGGCACCGGACGGGACGATCGCCGCGCAGTGTCCCGCCGTGCATCGCAACCCGCTCGCCTGCCGGGAGGCGTTCACCGACGCCCGCCGCGCGGCGGTTGTCGTACTGCGGCGGCACGGCCACCCGGCGGCATGCCAGGCCTGCGGATGAGCCGTACGTCTGCGCGACGACGGGTCCTGCGGGGAGACTGAGACCTATCCCTTCGGTGTCTGACCGGACCAGAAGGAGGGGATGGAGATGACCGCCTGGACGACCACCGACCGGATCACCGTGCCGGGGGCAGCACTCGACGGTGACCTTGTCCTGCCGGAGCACGCGCACGGGTTGGTGCTGTTCGCCCACGGCAGCGGCAGTTCCCGGCACAGCCGCCGCAACCGCGCGGTGGCCGACGAGCTCAACCGGGGTGGCCTGGCGACGTTGCTGGTCGACCTGCTCACCGCCGAGGAGGAAGAGGCCGACGCACACACCCGGGACCTGCGGTTCGACATCGGGCTGCTGGCCGACCGGCTGATCGGGGTCATCGACTGGGTGCGCGACCAGCCGCCGACGGTCGCGCTGCCGATCGGGCTGTTCGGCGCGAGCACGGGCGCGGCGGCGGCGCTGGTGGCCGCGGCCGCTCGCCGCGACGTGGTTCGCGCGGTGGTGTCCCGGGGCGGCCGTCCCGACCTGGCCGGTCCGGCGCTGCTCCAGGTGGCCGCGCCGACGCTGCTCATCGTCGGTGAACGCGACGCGCAGGTCTGCGACCTCAACGAACAGGCGCGCAACACGATGCTGGTGTCGGCGGAACTGCGGATCATCCCGGCCGCCTCGCATCTGTTCGAGGAGCCCGGCGCCCTTGAGCAGGTCGCCGAGCAGTCCCGGCAGTGGTTCGCCGACCACCTGGAATCGGCGGCCGCGGACCGGGCACGGGAGCACAGCGATGATCTTCGCGGATCGTCCTGAGGCGGGGCGGGCGCTGGCCGACTCGCTCGCCTCGCGGATGCCCGCGTCCGGTCGCTCCGGACGGGTTCTCGTGCTGGCGTTGCCGCACGGCGGGGTACCGGTCGCGGTGCCCGTGGCCGCGCGGCTCGGCGCCGACCTCGACCTCGTCCTCGCCCGCAAGATCGGCGCACCGGGCCAGCCCGCGTAGCGCACCGGGCCAGCCCGAGTTCGGCGTCGGCGCGATCGCCGAGGACGGGCCACTGGTCTTCGACCGCACCGCCCTGCGCGACCTCGAGCTCACCGAGGACGACCATCGGTGCGGCGGTGATGATCGTCGGCGGGATCGTCCTCGGCGTCGACGCCGAGGGCAGGTCCCTGGAGGACGTCGCCGCGCCGCTGTCCGCCGTGACCAGCCGCCCCCGCGCCACCGGCTGACCGGCGCCTACGGCAGCCCGGGTACACGCAGCGGCAATGCGACGGTCTCGCCACGCGACACGGGATGTACGCTGGCGAGGCCGTCGCGGCGGGCGCGGCTCAGGTAGCGCAGCGGCGGCGACTTCTGCACCCGGTAGTCGTCGCAGTGGATCGGGATGGTCCGCCCGGCCCGGATCAGCCGCGTCAGTTCGACGCCGTGCCGGTCGTCCATGGTGACCAGCAGGCCCAGCACGCGGGTGCCGCCGAGGTGGATCAGCATGGCGTCGATCTGCCCGAACCGGCGCGGTATCTCGGCCAGCCCGGGCCGGTAGAGCGTGTCACCGGTGACGTAGAGGGTGAGGCGGGATCGTCCCGCGACGGCGAACTCCACCACCGATCCCATGACGTCGGGCAGCAGCAGATCCGCGATCCCCGGCCCGTGCCGCCCGGGCACGGCCGTGACCCGCAGCCGCTGGTCACCGCGCGTCCACTGGTGGGCTTCCCAGGTCGGCATTCCCCGTACGTTGGGGAACCGTCGCCGCAGGCGGCGTTCGGCCTGTGGGGTGGTGAGGATCGGCAGCCGGGGGTCGAGACGTCGGCGGGCGGCGCGGTCGAAGTGGTCGCCGTGCAGATGCGACAGCAGGACCGCGTCGAGATCGACGCCGTCGAGGCAATCCAGCACCGGGTCGCGCAGGCGCCTGGTGAACAGGCCGTAGCCGAGCGAGACCCGGCTGCCGGCCGGCCCGAACGCGGGATCGGTGAGCACGGTGAAGTCGCCGATCCGCAGCAGCACGGTGGCATTGCCGACAAACGTCGCCTCGGCGCGCACGGTTGCCTCCTCGGGTGGTGGGCTCCTGCCGCATACCCGGTGGCGGCCCGCCCATGCGCGCGCCGGGACGCTAGTCCACGTCTGATGATTACGCCCTGAAGTGCCCGCTTCCAGGTGAGTCCCGGCGATCCATGGGTACCTAACCCAGGAACGCTCCGGTGACGACCAGCGGAAGGTGCTGCCATGAACCTCGACTTCCTGCGCCCGCTGTTCGACAGTCCAGGCTCGTGGGTGTCGGTGTATCTCGACGCCAGCCGGGCCGGGGAGAACGCCGACCACGAGGTCGACCTGCGCTGGCGTGCCCTGCGCGAGCGGTTGACGCGGCAGGGCGCCGACGCCGCCACCCTCGACGCCGTGGAGTACGCCGTCCAGAACCACCCCTACCAGCCGGGACGGTACGGCCTGGCGGTCTTCGCCCGCGACGGTGAGGTGGCCATGCTGGAGACGATGTCCGCTCCCCCGGCCACCGACGAGGCCTGCCTGGAGCCGCTGCCGCACGTCATGCCGCTGATCGCACAGCGCGGCGAGGAGATCCCGTACGTGCGGGTGCTGGCCGACCGGACCGGCGCCGACCTCGACGCGCTGGCCGTCGGCGGCGCACCCCGGCACCAGGAGGTGACCGGCAGCGCCACGTTCCCCATCCGCAAGGTGCATGTCGGCGGCTGGTCGCACCTGCACTACCTGAAGGCGGTCGAGGAGTCCTGGAAACGCAACGCGGGCGACGTGGCGGCCGCGGCGGTGGATCTCGCGGACGCCGTCGGGGCGGAGGTCATCGTGGTCGGTGGCGACGTCCGGGCCGTGCAGGCGTTCGTCGGGCGGCTGCCGAAGCGCTGGCAGGACCGCGTGGTCTCCACCGACGCCGGGTCCCGGCATGCCGGCGCCGACGAGGCGGCCCTGGACGACGTGACGGTCCAGGCGATCGCCGAGTGCGCCGACCGGCGCGTCCGCGAGGTCGTCGATCGCTACCAGGCGCAACGGGGCGACGGCACCGCCGGCAGCGGCCTGGACGACGTGGTCACCCGGCTGCCCCGGGGCCAGGTCGACACGGTGCTGCTGGTCGACGACCAGTCCTCCACCGACACCCTGTGGATCGCCCCGGACGACCCGACGCTGGTCTCGGTCGACGACCGTCTGCTGCGCGAGGCCGGCGTGCCGGACCCGCAGCGGGTCCGGGCCGACGCCGCGCTGGTACGGGCGATCGCGGGCACCGGCGCCGACCTGGTCCTGGTGGGCCCCGACGAGGCACCGCTGGAACAGGGCATCGGCGCCGTCCTGCGCTACGCGGACGCCGCCAGCGCCGCCCGCTGAGCGCCCCACGGAGCGATGCGACGCGTATCGGATTTCCGGTCAGGACTCGCGGTTGAACAGTCGCTTCGACCACAGGTACCCGCCGAGCGCGATGACGGCGCACCAGGCGAGCGCGATCCATGCGGTGTGCCCGATCGGCGTGCCCATCAGCAGACCGCGCAGGGTTTCGATGATCGGCGTGAACGGCTGGTGCTCGGCGAACCAGCGCACCCCGGCCGGCATGGATTCGGTGGGGACGAACCCGCTGCTGAGGAACGGCAGCAGCACGAGCGGCATGGGCAGGTTGCTGGCGGTCTCGACGCTCTCGCTCAGCTGGCCCAGCGCGACCGCCAACCAGACGAGCGCGAAGCTCACCACCATCAGGAAGCCGGCCGTGGCCAGCCACTCGCCCAGCGCGGCGGTGGGCCGGAAGCCGACCAGCACCGCCACGCCGATCACGATCGCCACGCTGACGATCGCCTGGATCACGCTGCCCAGGACGTGGCCGGTCAGCACGGAGACGCGGGCGATGTGCATGGTGCGGAACCGGGCGACGATGCCTTCGGTCATGTCCATGGCGATCGAGATCGCGGTCCCCTGCACGGTGGCCGTGATGGTCATCAGGATGATCGCGGGCGTCACGTAGTTGGCGTACGCGGCGCGCCCGTCGGCCGCGCCCAGCCCGGCTCCCATCGTGCCGCCGAACACGTAGACGAACAGCAGCAGGAAGACGACGGGCATCCCGACGAGCATCACCGTCATCGACGGGTACCGCAGCAGGCGTTTGAGGTTGCGGCGCAGCATCGTCGCCGAGTCGCGCAGTGGATGGAAACGCAGGTCCGCCGGGGCGGGGGTGAGGGCCTGGGTGCTCATCGGGTGGTCACCTTCTCGTCGGTGAGTGCGAGGAAGACGTCGTCGAGGTCGGGGGTGTGCACGGACAGCTCGTCCACCTCGATGGCCCGGTCGTCGAGCCGTCCGATCAGGGCCTTCAGCGAACTCAGGCTGCCGTCGCCGGGCACCCGCAGGGCGAGCGCGTCGTTGTCGCGGGCGACCTCGCCCAGTACGCCCAGGGCCGCGTCGAGGCGCCGCTGGTCGGCGAACCGCAGGCGGACGTGTCCGCCGGGGATGCGGCGTTTCAGCTCCTCCGGGGTGCCGTCGGCGACCACCCGGCCGCGGTCGAGGACGGCGATCCGGTCGGCCAGCTCGTCGGCCTCCTCGAGGTACTGCGTGGTCAGGAAGATGGTGACGCCGCCGGCCACCAGGTCGCGGACGATCTGCCACATCTGTCGGCGGCTGCGCGGGTCCAGTCCGGTCGTCGGCTCGTCGAGGAAGATCACCTGTGGGCTGCCGACGAGGGTCATCGCCAGGTCGAGCCGCCGCCGCATGCCCCCGGAGTAGCTCGCCGCCGGTTTCCCGGCCGCCTCGGTCAGGTCGAACTGTTCGAGCAGCCGGGCGGCGCGCCGCCGGCCGTCGCCCCGGGCGAGGTGGTGCAGATCCGCCATCAGCCGCAGGTTCTCCTCGCCGGTGAGCAGGTTGTCCACCGCGGAGAACTGGCCGGTGACGCCGATCGCGGCGCGCACCGCGTCCGGTTCGCGGGAGAGGTCGTGCCCGGCGACGCGAACCTCACCGGCGTCGGCGCCGAGCAGGGTGGACAGGATCTTGACGGTGGTGGTCTTCCCGGCGCCGTTCGCGCCGAGCAGCGAGAAGACCGTTCCCCGCGGCACGTTCAGGTCGACGCCGTCGAGCACGACCTGGTCGCCGAAGGATTTGCGGAGCCCGGTCACGGTGATCGCCGGCCGGGATTGCGTCATGGTCATGGTGTTCCCATCTCCGGGGTCAGGAGCGGTGGATGGTGATGTCGCCGTACGAGGTGCGGCCGCGCACCTGGACGGTCTCGTCGGTCTCGCCGGGCCGGGCCACGTTCTCCAGCTCGTTGCGTACGTGGCCGTATCCGGTGTTGACCTCCAGCCAGGCGGCGGAGCCCTCGGCGACGCCGATCTCCAGGTCGCCGCAGGCGGTCCCGAGGACGACCGAGCCGCGGACCACCTCGCCGAGGCGGATGGTGCCGTTGGACGACTTCGCGTCGACACCGGCGCCGGCCCGTTCGATGTGGATGGCGCCGTTGGCGTTGCGCACCCGCACGTCGCCGGTGACGGCGTCGATGGAGGTGTCACCGTTGGAGTTCTTGACCTCCGCGGTGCCGTCGATCTCGCCGAGCCGGATCGTGCCGGTGCCGGTGGAGATCTCGGCGTTGCCCATGACGCCGTCGGCCGTGATGTGACCGGCGCCGGTGTGCAGGCGCAGCGGGCCGGTCCGTTCGAGCCAGACGTTGCCGGTGGTCCTGACCCGGCACTCACCGAGCCGGCCGGCGGTGCGCAGGTCGCCCATCTGCAGGTGGGCGGCGAGCTGGGAACCGCTGGGCAGTTCGATCGAGACCGCGACCGACCTGGTCTTGCGGGAGAAGTCGAACACCCGCCTGGGGCCGGTGACCTGGAGGATGCCGTTGGTGCAGTCGACCCGGATCTGCCGGGCGGCCTGCACATCGGACTCGTCGGCGTCGTCGCTCGGGCGGATGTCGACGACGGTGTCGGCCCGGTCGCTCGCGGCGATGCGGATGTCGCCGACGCTGAGTTCGAGCGTGACGGAGATCGGTTCTGGCGTCTCGTAGGTGGGCATGGGTGTCCCCGCATCCTGGGTAGGTGGATCGTCCCCGCAGGCCGGGGACGCGGTGTGGGCGAGCGTGCGGCGCGGCTAGCGCACCCAGCCGGTGAAGCGCTGCTGGCTCCGCTTCCCGCGGTCGCGGGGCTCGGGACGCTGATCGCGATCGGCGCGCTGCAGGCCGGCGGCGGCCGCCCGGACCAGCCAGGCGTTGACGGAACGGCCCTCCTTGGCCGCGGCCTCCTCGATCGCGGTCTTGAGCTGTTCGGGCATGCGTACGTTGATCCGCGCGGCCGGGCCGTCCTCGGCGATCAGCAGATCGCTGTCGGTGTCGGCCGGCGGCGCGGTGTCCCCGGTCGCGAACCCGGGCGGCTCGGCGGGGGGCGGGGTCACGACGAAGTTCGGATCGCGGCCGCGCAGGCGCAACTCCACCGAGCCGGGGGCCAGGTCCCGGCTGATCTCGTCGGCGGCATGCGACAGCGCGTCCAGCAGGGTCATCCGGATCGCCGACTCCAGCGACCCGGTCAGGCGCTCGACCAGCGCACGCGATTCCGCACCGCCGGCTTCGGCGAGCGTGGCGAACTCCCGGCCGAGATTGCTCACATACGAGGTCAGGTCCATGGTGCCATGGTGGCACACACTTGGCACCACTACAAGCCATTCTGGCTCAGAGTCGGTGCCATGATGGCGTCAACGTGGTGGGACTCGTGAAGGTCCGGTGCGTGGCGTCGCGCCGGACCGGCGGGCGGGAGGGAACACCGCGCCGCGCGAACCGGGCCGCCGCGCCGGCCGCCGCTGCGGCACAATGGCCGCCATGCGCGTCCGAGCAGCCGTCGTCGCGGCGGCCATCCTCCTCGCCGCGACCGCCTGCGACAACGGGCCGTCCCGGGTAGCCGACGCCCCGGCGCCGACCGCCGCCCCGTCCGCGTCCGGCCCGACCGCGGCATCGGCGGCCGCCGCCGGATCGGCGAGTGCGGCCCCCGCCGACTCCCCGAAGGGCCCGGCGCCGTCGACCAAGCCGGTGGCCACGGCGCAGGGCGCCTGCGACCCGGTACCGGCGGGCAGCTACTGGCGGGCCGACGTCTCCCGGCTGCCCCGGCACCCCCGCTCCGCCACGTACGTGGCCAGCATCGGCAAGGGCGCCGCGCTGACCGCCGACTTCGGCTCCGGGCAGTGGGACGGCGGGCCGATCGGCATCCCCGTCACCGTCGCGAAGGCCGGCACCCCGCGCGTCCCCGTACGGTTCGAGTACGCCGACGAGAGCGACCCCGGCCCGTACCCGATCCCCCGCAACCCGAAGATCGAGGGTGGTCCCGCCGCCACCGGCGACCGGCACATCATCGTCTACGACCCGGCCGCCTGCCGGGCGTACGAACTGTTCGACGCCCATCCCGCCGGCAGCGGCTGGCGGGCCGGCTCCGGCGCCGTGTACAACCTGCGCAGTCAGCGGCTGCGCCCGGACGGCTGGACCTCCGCCGACGCCGCCGGCCTGCCCGTCCTGGCCGGCCTCGTCCGGTACGAAGAGGTCGCCGCCGGCCACGTCGACCACGCCCTGCGCATCACGGTGCCGCGTTCCCAGGCGGCGCACGTGTGGCCCGCCCGGCACCACGCCGGACGGCGCGACGCCGCGCTGCCGCCGATGGGACTGCGCCTGCGGCTGCGCGCCGGCGTCGACCCGAACCGCTTCCCGCCCCAGGCCCGGCCCATCGTGCGGGCCCTGCAACGCTACGGCGCGATCGTGGCCGACAACGGCTCCGCCTGGTACGTCAGCGGCACACCCGACGCACGGTGGAACAACGACCAGCTGCACGCCCTCAAACGGCTCACCGGGGCCGACTTCGAGGCCGTCGACGCGAGCGGGCTGATGGTCGACCGCAATTCGGCCGCCGCCCGCGGGTAGCGCTCCGCAACCGGTCCGCTCCGCCGCCGGGACCGTGCCGCACCCGCCGGGCATCAGGCTCGTCTGATACCTCGGGGCTCGGCCGTGCTCCCGCGTTGGCGCACGGCCCCGGGCGGACGCGCGTCGGTACCGATCGGCGGTTCGCCCGCTTTCCAGCCCTGACCGATCAGGCGGAGGGGCACACCCAGTGGGGCGACGACCGCAAGCGCGACCCGACCAGCGGTACCGGGCTGGAGCCCGGCGACTTCTCACCGCGGCGGTCACCGCGGCGCTCGCGGCGTCTGTGGCGATCGCGCTGCCCGCGCCGGCCTCGGCCCAGGTCCCGCGCAGCGCGCAGCGGTGGGCTTCGCTGATGTACCACAGCCTCACCCCGACCCCCCAGTACGTGCGGGTCCGTAAGGCCCTCTCGGCCCAGCGCACCACCCTGCGCACCCGGTCCCAGCGGCTCACCGCGGCCCGCAAGACGCACGGCGCGGCGCAGGCCACGCTGACCACGGCCGTCGCCGCCGACGCGGCCGCCCGTACCCGGTATGTGCTCGCCCGGGAGGCGCTGACCAACGCGCGCAACAGGCTGATCGTGGTGTCGCTGCAGCGGCCGCGCGACAACGACGCGGTGGCCCGGATGCAGAACACCGTCACCGCCGCGCGCAGGACCGTGACCACCCGGGGGGTTCGGGCCCGCACCGCCGGTACGGCGCTGCGCAAGGCGGAGACCACCGCCCGCACCGCGACGGTCGCGGTGGACCGGGCGACCACCGCCTGGCGCAGCACCAACGCGGTGGTCCGCAAGTACCAGCGCAGGCTCGTCGCCCTGGACCACTCCGCCGAGATCGCCGCGCAGGCCGCCGCGATCAGCCGCTCGGTCGTCACCGACGTTCAGGACGAATTCACCACGGCCGACACCACCACCGTCAACGGCATCACCGTGCACAAGAGCGTCTCGTTCGCGTTCCGGCGGATGCTCGCCGACGCGCGGGCCCGCGGGATCGTCCTGGGCGGTGGCGGCTTCCGGACCAAGAAGCGGCAGATCGAACTGCGAAAGATCAACGGCTGCCCGGACATCTGGACCGCGCCGCCCTCGTCCTGCCGCGTGCCGACGGCGATTCCCGGCACGTCCCTGCACGAGGTCGGCCTGGCGGTCGACCTCACGGTCGACGGCGGGTCGCTCACCCGGGACAGCGCCGCGTTCCGGTGGCTGTCCGCGAACGCCCGCAAATACGGATACGTGAACCTGCCGTCGGAGCCGTGGCACTGGTCGATCACCGGTTCCTGACGGCGGACGCGTCAATCGGGCTGGAGCCGGCCGAACCGGCTGCGGTGGAAGACCAGCGGTGAGGGGTCGCCCAGCCCGGCATGGCGCGCGGCCAGCAGGCGCAGCAGCACGATGGTGTGGTCACCGGCGAGCACCTCGCGATAGATCGTCGTCTCGAAGTGGGCCAGGCCGTCGTCGAGCGTGACGGCCCCGAGGGGCGACGCGGTCAGCGACAGCCCGTCGAACCGCCCCGCCGGTGCACCCGCGAGCTGGCGGGCCACTGCGGAATGGTGGTCCGCCAGGATCGTGACTCCCAGGTGCACCGCGCGGCGCAGGTCGGGCCACGTCTTCGAGGCGTTGGCGATGGAGAACGACACCAGCGGCGGGTCCAGGCTGACCGAGGTGAACGAGCTGGCCGCGAGACCCACGGGCACGCCGTCCACGACGGCGGCGACCGCCACCACCCCGCTGGGGAAGATGCCGAACACCTCGCGCAGCCGGTGATGGTCCAGGTCCTGATTGGTACGCAACGCGGTCATGCGACCTCCTCCCGGGTCCGCAGGAACGCGCCCACGACGGGGCTGGTGGCCGCCAGCCAGTCGGCGTAGGCGGCGGGGTCGTCGTGGTGCCTGTCGATGACGAACAGCCCCCGCCCCGGCACGGTCGCGCCGATCTCGGTGAGCACCGGCCGCAGCGTCAGCTCGGCGGCCAGCTGGTGTTGTGGCCCCGCGCCGAGCAGCAGCGGCACGGCGAGGCCGCGCAGGCCCGTCCCGCCCGCGAACCGGTCGAGGAAGAGTTTGAGCAGGCCGGTGTAGGTGCCCTTGTAGGTCGGGCTCGCCACCACCACGAGGTCGGCCGCGCCGACCTCGTCGACCAGTGCGGCCACCCCCGGGTCCGCCCAGTCCAGCAGCGCGGCGCCGAGGGTGGCCAGGTCGACGGTGAGGCCCGGGTCGCGCCCGGTGAGCTCGCGGGCCAGGTACGTCGCCGCCGCCAGCGTGCGGCTGGCCGGGCGTGGATTGCCGACCACGACGGCCACCCGGGCGTTCACGACGCCGTGGTCACGAGGCGGGGTGCCGTCGACGGGTAGGCGGCCGAGGTGCTGGATCACGGGTCGCTCTGACATGTGTCACTCCGGTACGACGAGGGGGGCGGACCGGCGTGGACGGGGTTCCACCGATCCCTTGCATATACCGAATGACTATAGGCTTAGTAGGATATTGTCGCGCAAGCGGTTCTCGGCCTTTCCGCCGTACCGCATACCTGCGCGAGCCGAACGGCCAACCTTTGCGGGCACGAACCGCGTGAGTGTGGTCATATCGACTGGACGCCGCACCGAACCCGGCTGCTAGCCTCGGCGGCAGGTCATGAGCGCCAGCGTGAAGCCCCGGCTTGCTGGCCGGCAACCCTCCTCCGCGGTGGGGTGCCCCGGGTGAGGACCAGGCATCGGAGCAAGCCCCCGATGCAAGCGTGGCCTGGCCCCCCAGGTCAACACCGACCCAGGAGAGCCATGTCTTCCCGCCGTTGTGCCACCTCGCCAGGCGCGGGCCCGGATCCGCGGGCCGCGCGCCCGCTGCCGGCCCTGACCCGGCGACGGCACATCGACATGATGCGGGTGTGCAGCGCGGTGTGTCGCCACGCCGCCGCGCGCTAGGCGCACCCCACCCCGCAATTCCCTCGCGGTAGGCGCACCCCGCCGTCCGATCGGACCGCTGCGCCCACCGCACCGACCACCCTTCTCGGAGAACCCTGTGCGATTTCTGCCTGCCCTCACCCGGGCCGCCACCCTCGGCGCCGCTGCGATCCTCGGCGTCAGCCTGCTCACCGCATGCGGCGACGACGCCAAGTCCGGCTCGGCCGACAACCCGTACGCCCTGCTGCAGCCCGGCGTGCTGCGCGCCGGCACCCTCACCGACGCCCCGCCCAACGTGTACCTCAAGGACGGCAGGTTCACCGGCTTCGACAACGACCTGCTGACCGCGGTCGCCGCCAAGATCGGGCTGAAGGTGGAGTTCGTCGGTACCGACTTCTCCGCCCTGCTGTCACAGGTGAACAACCACAAGTTCGACGTGGGCAGCTCCTCGATCACCGTGACCGAGGCGCGCAAGCAGACCGTCGACTTCGGCAACGGCTACGACTTCGGCTACTTCGGACTCGACGTCCCGGCGAACTCGTCGATCACCGGGTTCGACCAGCTCACCGGCAAGCGGGTCGTGGTCGTGCAGGGCACGGTCCAGGACGACTACGCCACCGGCAAGGGCCTCAACCCCGTCCGGGTGCCCGACTACAACGGCGCGCTCAACCAGCTCAAGGCCGGTACCGCCGACGCGTGGATTGCCCCCGCGGAGATCGGCGAGAAGTCCGCCGCCGACAGTGGATCCAAGATCAAGGTGGCGGCCAAGCAGCTCAGCCCCGCCCCCACCGCGTACGCGGTGGCGAAGGGCAACAACGTGCTGCGCGAGGCGCTGAACGCCGGCCTCGACCAGGTCATCGCGGACGGCACCTGGAACCGGCTGCAGGCCCAGTACTACCCCGGCCGCCCGATCCCCGCCGGGTTCACCCCGGGCAGCGGCAAGGCAGCGCCGAGCGCGGCTGTGTCTGTGTCTGTGTCTGTGTCCGCGGCGTCCTGATCCGATGACGACTGAGTGGGGGGCGGTGACCGGCCGGTGGAATCGGTGAGCACGCTGTGGGAGACGTTCTTCGACTGGCCGTCGATGCGCGCCGCGCTGCCCGAGATGCTGACCGTCGGGCTGCGCAACACGCTCGTCCTGGCGGTCTCCGCCGCCCTGCTCGGCTCGCTGCTCGGTCTGCTGCTGGCCGTCGCCGGAATCTCGCGGACCCGCTGGCTGCGCTGGCCCGCGCGGGTCTACACCGACGTGTTCCGGGGCCTGCCGGCGGCGGCCACCATCCTGCTGATCGGTGTCGGACTGGCACCGCTCGGCATGCAGGTCTGGGGGCCCAACCCGTACCCGCTGGGCATCCTCGCGCTGTCGCTGATCGCGGCGGCGTACATCGGTGAGATCTTCCGGTCCGGCATCCAGTCCGTGGAGGCCGCCCAGCTGGAGGGGGCGCGCGCGCTGGGCTTCTCCTGGTCCGAGGCGATGCGCCTGGTGATCATTCCGCAGGGGATCCGCCGCGTGCTGCCCGCGTGGGTCAACCAGCTCATCGCCCTGATCAAGGACTCCAGCCTGGTGTACTTCCTCGGGCTGGTCGCCAGCCAGCGGGAGCTGTTCCGGATCGGGCAGGACCACGCGGCCACCACCGGCAACGAGTCCGCGCTGCTGCTGGCCGGGCTGTTCTACCTCGCGCTGACCGTGCCGCTGACGCATGCAGTCAACTGGATCGACCAGCGGCTGCGGCACGGGCGGCAGGCGAGCGCACCGGACGACGACGAGGAACCCGCGCTGTCCGGCGCGGGAGCGGGGAGCGACCGATGACCGGCTCGGTGAGCCTGAGCCTGCGCGACGTCCACCTGGCGTTCGGGCGCAATCCCGTGCTGCGCGGCGCGGACCTCGACGTGGCCCGGGGGCAGACCGCCTGCGTCATCGGGCCCTCGGGCTCGGGCAAGTCGACGTTGCTGCGCACCATCAACCGGCTGATCGAACCGGACCGTGGTGACGTGCTGCTCGACGGACGCAGCGTGCTGCGCGACGACCCGGACCGCCTGCGGCAGCGGATCGGCATGGTGTTCCAGCAGTTCAACCTGTTCCCGCACATGAGCGTGCTGCGCAACATCACCCTCGCGCTGCGCAAGCTCAAGGGGCTCGCCGAGGACGAGGCGGCGGCGGTCGCCCGTACCCAGCTGGAGCTGGTCGGGCTCGCCGCGAAGGCCGACGCCCGGCCGGCGCACCTGTCCGGCGGGCAGCAGCAGCGGGTCGCGATCGCCCGCGCGCTGGCGTTGCAGCCGCAGGTGATGCTGTTCGACGAGGCCACCTCCGCGCTCGACCCCGAGCTGGTCAAGGGCGTACTGGGACTGATGGCCGACCTCGCCGCCGAGGGCATGACCATGGTCGTGGTGACCCACGAGATGGGATTCGCCCGCCAGGTCGCCGACACCGTCGCCTTCATGGACCGGGGCGTGGTGCTGGAGGCCGGTGCGCCCGCCGCGATCTTCGAGGACGCCACCCATCCGCGCCTGCGCGGGTTCCTGTCCCAGGTGCTCTAGCCGGTCGGCACCGCACGGGTGGCCGCCGGGCGGCGCAGTCCGAGGTGGTCGCGCAGGGTCGGGCCGGTGTACTCGGTGCGGAACACGCCGCGTTCCTGCAGTAGGGGCACCACGGTGTCGGCGAACTCGTCGAGCCCGTCCGGCACGACGTGCGGCACCAGGATGAACCCGTCGGCGGCGTCGCACTGGACGAGGTCGTCGATCTGGTCGGCCACCGTCCGGGGGCTGCCCACGAACGTCTGACGCCCGCTCACCTCGATGACCAGTTCGCGAATGGACAGCTTGCCGGCCTCGGCCCGCGCGCGCCACTCGCGGGCCGTGGCGACGGGGTCGCGGTGCATGCGTACGCTGGCCCGCCCGCGGGCGATGTGCTCGGTGGAGACGTCCGGGTCGATTTCCGGTAGTGGCCCGTCCGGGTCGTAGCCGGACAGGTCGCGGTTCCACAGCTGCTCCAACAGCTTGATCGCGGTCTGGCCGCTGATCTGCTGCCGCCGGATGACCGCGGCCCGTTCCCCGGCGTCGGCGTCGGTGTCGCCGAGCACGAACGTCGCCGCCGGCAGGACGAGCAGCTCGTCGCGGTCGCGTCCGTAGGTGGCCAGCCGGCGTTTGACGTCGGCGTAGAACGCCTGGCCGGCCTCCCGCCTGCTGTGCCGGCTGAAGATCGCGTCGGCGGTGGCGGCGGCGAACTCGCGCCCCGCGTCCGAGTCACCGGCCTGCAGGATCACCGGCCGTCCCTGCGGGCTGCGCGGCACGGTGAACCGGCCGGCGATGTCGAAGTGCTCGTCGCGATGCGCGAACGCGCCGGCCCGGCCGTCGGCGAGGAAGACACCGCGGTCACGGTCGGCCACCACGGCCCCGTCCGGCCAGGAGTCGAACAGTACGCCCGCGGCCGCGAGGAACCGCGCCGCCCGGCTGTAGCGGTCGGATTCCGCGAGGAAACCACCCCGCCGGAAGTTCTCGCCCGTGAACGCGTCCCAGGAGGTCACCACGTTCCAGCCGGCCCGGCCGCCGCTGAGGTGGTCCAGGCTCGCGAACTGCCGGGCCACCTCGTACGGCTCGTTGAAGGTCGAGTTGATGGTGCCGGTCAGGCCGAGCCGGTCGGTGACCGCGGCGAGGGCGGACAGCACCGTGAAGGTGTCGGGGCGGCCGACCACGTCCAGGTCGTAGATCTGGCCGCCCTGCTCGCGCAGGCGCAGCCCCTCGGCCAGGAAGAAGAAGTCGAACTTGGCGCGCTCGGCGGTCTGGGCCAGCCGGACGAACGAGGCGAACTCGATGTGGCTGCCCGAGCGCGGGTCGCTCCACACGGTGGTGTTGTTGACCCCGGGGAAGTGCACCGCGAGGTGGATCTGCTTAGGCAACGCTGTCCTCCGCGTATCGGTTGGCGGGCCGGGGCAGCCCGAGCAGTCCGCGCAGCGTGGTGGCTTCGTACCGGTGGCGGAACGCGCCGCGGGTCTGCAGTTCGGGGACCAGGCCGCGGCTGATCGCGCGGAGGTCGGCGGGCAGCCGGGCGGGCAGCAGCCGCACGCCCGTGAGGCCGGCGGCATGCCATCGCAGGAGCCGGTCGGCCAGCTCACCCGGGGTGCCCGCGAACACCGCCGCGTCCGGCGGGAAACCGGCGCCGTCCACGTCGTCGAGTCGCCGCCGGTGCGCGCGGGCGGCCTGCGCGTCGCCGTCGAGGACCACAACGAGGTCGGCGAAGACGTGCGGAGCGGACTGGTCGCCGACGATGTCGCGAACGTCGTCGGTGTCGCGGGGGGTCGTGAAGACCACGTCGGCGCCGGCGCGGGCGGCCAGGCCCGTGGCTGCCGGGGCGCCGACCGGCGGCTGACCCTGCGGCGGGCGCGGCGTGATGGACGGGCCCTGCACGCTGAACCACCGGCCGGTGAAGCCGATGTAGTGGAGCTTGTCGCGGTCGATGAACCGGCCGGTGGCGGCGTCGCGGATCTCCGCGTCGTCCTCCCAGCTGTCCCAGAGCCGGCGCACCACCTCGACGTAGTCCGCGGCCTCGTCCAGCAGGTCCTGGACGCCCCGCGGCCCGGTCTCGACCACCCGGCGACCGAAGTGGGCCGACTCGTGCGGGAGCTCGGAGACCTGGACCTGCCACCCGGCCCGCCCGGCGCTGACGTAGTCCAGGGTGGCGATCGCCTTGGCCACGTGGAAGGGCTCGGTGTGGGTGACCGTGGCCGTGGGGATCAGCCCGACGTGCCGGGTCAGGGGCGCGATGCGTGCCGCGATCTGCACCGCGTCGAGCCGCCCGCGCACCTGGTCGGTGCGCTCGTCCGGGCCGTCGGCCCGGCTGGACTGCATGCCGAGCGCGTCCTCGATCGTGACGAAGTCGAGCAGGCCGTGCTCGGCCTCGCGGACCAGGTCGGTCCAGTACCCGGCGGTGAACAGATCGGCGGGGCGGGCGGTGGGTTCCCGCCAGGCGGCCGGGTGCCATCCGGCACCGTTCAGCGCGACGGCGAGACGCAGGGGCAGCGAACGGCTCATGGGCACCTCACGCGTCGACGGTAGACGCCTCACGCTAGGCAGGACGCGGGATATCCTCAAGTCCTATCGGGAAAGTATGTTCAAGGCATGACCGTCCGAGGCGCGGGCCGTGCCGGGCGAGGGCGCCGACCTGCAGATCTGGATTCTGGGCAGCAGCGGGGGTGAGAGCGCCCGGGTGGCCGGCGAACGAGGGCTGCCGGGGCCGGGGCGATGCCCTACCCCAGTCCGGCCGAGGCCGACACCCTGCCGTGGACCGACGCCGACCGGGATCTCGTCGCCGACCGGGTCGACACCCAGTTCGTCGGCACCCCGGATGTCGTCGCCGAGCGGCTGACCACCCTGCAACGCGTCACCGGGGCCGACGAGCTGCTGGTCACCACCGTCACCCACGACCACGCCGATCGCGTGCGCTCCTTCGCGCTGCTGGCCGAACGCTGGCACCGCTGACCCGGCGGCCCGGACGCTCAGCAGGCCCCGGAGCCGGGGCCGCCGTAGCGGAAGGTGCGATTGCTCAGCTGGGCGACAGTGTAGAGGCTGGGGACGGCGTACGTGGACAGGTTCACGTCGAGCGGGCTGAGGAAGGAGACGCTGCCGATGCGTGCCGCGCTGGCGTTGCTGGCGGGCAGGCCGTTGCCCATGTCGGTGCACGTTTGGCTGTTGGGCGAGGCGACCTCGCCGAAGTACTGCACCGTTCCGGTGAGGGTGAACTGCCCACCCCACAGGCTGTCCGGGAAGTAGCCCACCCATTCCGTGTCGTACGCGATCCACCACGCGCCGTTGTAGTGCTGGATGCCGAACTGCTTGCTCACGCCCTGCGGCAGGGTGTCGCCCGGCGTGATGTTCTGGCTGTACTGGACGAAGCCGCACGCGTTGTAGCAGGTCTCCTGGTGGTTCACCCAGTGGTAGACGAACAGGTGGGGGTCGCTGTCGCCGTTGACCGTGCGGTCCACGTTCCAGCCGACCTCGACGATGTGCGCGCCGTCGAGCGACTGCACGCTCATCTCGGCCAGCGTGTGGTAGTCCCCCGCCGCCAGCTCCGGTTTGGCGATGGTGAAGTTCGCGTACGTGCCGCTGAACAGCAGCCCCCCGACGCTGACGTTCTGCGATCCGACGGAGTAGAAGTAGTTGACCTGCGACCCGCCGCCGGGCTCCTTGAACGCGGGCGGCTTCGGCGGCACCACGTCGGTGGTGCTGTTCTTGACGACGCCGCCGCGCGTGCTCAGGCCCTTGGGCGCGAACTCGGGGTCGGGCTCGGTGTCCCCGCTGGTGTCGGCCGGTGCGACGTCCGCCCCCTCGGCCGCGACCTCGGCGCTGCTGGCGCCGGGTTCCGCCTGGGTGAGATCCGTCGGTTCGCCGCCCCAGGGCAGGACCGGCGGTGGTGCGGAGTCGCCCGGGCCGGCGTCCGGCGCGGCGCTCGACGATGACGTGGTGGCAGGGTCGTCGGTCGCGCTCGAGGAGGTCACCACGGAGACGCTGTCGGTGTTCTCGGCCGCGCCGGCGTTGAGCGTAAAGACGACGCTCATCGAGCCGACGGTGACCACGGCAAGGCCGGCGGCGATGAGACCGCGGCGGGAGATCGACACTTGTCAGTCCTCATTGCTCGGGGGATGAGGCGGGGGCGGGGGGATGCCTCCGGCGCCGTTCTCGACGGCGGTGCCGACGATATAGCGGTCTCGATCGCGCGTACCCCCACAAAGGAGCCTTCCGCCTGTACGGCCGAGGTTGCGGACCGATCCGGCGACACCGGTCGGTGGAGTCGACACCAACCGTGTCGGCGCGGTCGCGCTGAGCACACCGCGCGCTCGATGAACAGAGGCAAAGTATCGGAGGTTCTTTCAGGTCCCCGGTACTGACCGGTCCATCATGGAGCGCCCGTCGGCTCACTCGCCGTGGAACACCGGCGTACGCCGCTGCAGGCTGGCCTCGATGCCCTCGGCGCTGTCGCGGGTCGCCCACAACACGCGCTGCTCGGCCAGTTCCTGCTCAAGTGCCCGCCGCACGCGGTCGGCCAGGTCAGCGCGCAGAGTTCCCCGGATCGACCGGACCGCCAGCGGTGCCGACGCGGCGATCTGCAGCGCCAGCGCCCGGGCGGTCTCGCGCACCCGGCCGGGCTCCGCGAGCCGGTCGGCAAGACCGATCCGTACGGCCTCGTCGCCGCCGACGCGCCGTGCGGTCAGCAGCATGTCGGCCGCCGCCTGCCGGCCCACCAGTTCCGGCAGGGTCACGCTCAGGCCGAAGCCCTGGTGGAAGCCCAGTCGCGCGAAGTTCGCCACGAACCGCGTCGACGCCTCCGCGACCCGGAAGTCGGCGGCGCAGGCCAGGCCCAGCCCCCCACCCACGGCGCTGCCCTGCACGGCGGCGATCACCGGGGTCCGTACGTCGAACAGCCGGGCCGCCCACCGGTACAGGCCCTCGGCCGCGGCCGCCCGGTCCCGGACGAACTCGCCCTCACCGAGGTCCGCACCGGCGCAGAAGTGCTTGCCCTCCGACGCCAGCATGATCACCCGGCAGGCGGGGTCGTCATCCAGGGCCAGCGCGGCGGCGACGATCCGCTCCAGCAGCGACTCGTCGACGTGGTTCGCCGGGGGGCGGCGCATCTCCAGCACGGCCACCCCGTCCGCGACGGTGACCGACAGATCCGTGCTGGTTTCCGAACCCACTGCTTGCCTCCGCGCGCCGCGACGATCTATCACGACACCCTGCCACACGCGGCAGTCGACCCCGCCTCGGATCGGTCATTCGGTGCGGATCGACGTACCCAGCCGCGGGCCGGTCGGGTACGCCGAAGCGCGCTGATCTTCCTCCTCAGGAGCGGCGTTGCCCGGCCGATCGGTCATCTGCGGAATGCTGACTGGCGCTGGGTGGTGATGGGTCGTGACCGACGGGCGTACCGCGCCGGCTGCCCTCGCGAGGGCGGGCGACGCGTGGTTCCAGGCCCTGGTGGACCTGTCCCCGGACACCATCTTCGTGATCTGCGACGGATATCACGTTTTCGCGAACGCCCGCGGACTCGCGCTGCTCGGTGCGCGCACCATCGCCGACCTGCAGGACCGGCCGGCGATCGAGTTCATGCACCCGGACTACCGGGACCCGGGCACGGCGCGGATGCGCTCGCTCACGGCCGAGGGCGAGCCGCTGGAGTACGTCGAGGAGAAGCTGGTCCGCCTCGACGGCGGCGTGGTCGACATCGAGGCCGCCGGGACGCCGCTGGAGTTCCAGGGCCGTCCGGCGGCGCTGATCGTGGCCCGGGAGATCACCGCCCGCAAGCGGGCCGAGGCCGAACTCGCCGCCGCCCAGCAGCGCTTCCAGGCCGCCTTCCGCAACGCGCCCACCGGGATGGCGATCCTCGACGCCACGGGATCGGTGACCGAGGCGAACCCGGCGCTGGCGGTGCTGCTGGCCGAGTCCGCCGCCGGCATCGTGGGCAACCCGTACTGGCAGTGGGTCGACGTGACGGACCGGCAGCGCGCCCGCGCCGGCTTCCACGCCCTGGCCGCCGGAGAGATCGACGCCAGCCGGGGGGATCTGCGCTTCCGCCGCTCCGACGGCACGGAGGCCTGGGTGCACGTCTGCCTGGGCGCGCTCGCCGACAGCGGCTCGTTCGTGGCCCACCTGATCGATGTGACCGCCGCCAAGGCGGCCGAGCAGCAGCTCACCCAGCAGGCCCGGATGGACCCGCTCACCGAACTCCCGAACCGGGCGACGTTGCTGGAGCACCTGGCCCGCGCGTTGGACATGCGGTTGAGTCAGGTGGCGGTGCTCTTCCTCGACCTCGACGGCTTCAAGCAGATCAACGACGGGTACGGTCACGCGGCCGGCGACGAGCTGCTGCGGTCGATGGGGCGGCGGCTGCGTGGCGCGATCCGCTCGGAGGACTTCGTGGGCCGGCTCGGCGGCGACGAGTTCGTCGCGATCCTCACCGGCCCCGACTGCGAGCGGCGCGCGCAGGGGTTGACCACCCGGATCCGGGACGTGGTGCGGCAGCCGGTCGCGCTGGCCGCCGGCGAGGTCAGCGTGGACGTCAGCGTCGGCGTGGCCGTGGGCACCGGGACGTCGTACGACGCCAAGGGGCTGCTGGCGGCGGCCGACAGCGCGATGTACCGGGCCAAGACCGCCCGGCACGGCACGCCGGTCGCCTCCCGCTGAACCGGCCGGCCGCTACCGGCGACCGGCCCGCAGCGGCGCGCCCACCTCGTGCAGGTGCCGCAGCGCCTGCCGGTACGACTCCAGCAGGCCCGTCTCCGCGTAGGCGACGCCGATCTCGGCGCAGTACGCCGCCACGATCGGCTGTGCCCGACGCAGGTTGGGCGTCGGCATGGCCGGGAACAGGTGGTGCTCGATCTGGTAGTTCAGCCCGCCCAGCAGCGCGTCCGTGAACCGGCCTCCGGTCACGTTGCGTGAGGTCAGCACCTGCTTGCGCAGGAAGTCCTCGGTGCCGTCCGGGTGCGGCATGCCTTTGTGATTCGGGGCGAAGGTCATGCCCAGGTACACCCCGAACAGGGCCTGGTGCACCACGAGGAATCCGAGCGCCTGCGCCGGGGAGAGCACCAGCAGCAGCGCGGCCAGGTACCCGGCCAGGTGCAGCACCAGTAGTGCCGCCTCCAGGTTGCGGCGTTTCATGTCGCCGCGGATCAGCGCCTTGACGCTGGACACCTTCAGGTCGATGCCGAGCAGCGTGAGCAGCGGGAAGAACAGCCCCGCCTGGTGGCGGGTGAGGAAGCCCTTCAGCCCGCGCCGGCCCCAGGCGGACTCGGTGGCCCAGATCAGCACCTCGGGGGCCACGTCCGGGTCGAGATCGTCATGGTTCGGGTTGTTGTGGTGGCGGGTGTGCTTGTCCATCCACCAGCCGTAGCTCATCCCGACGCCGAGGTTGCCGGCGATCCGTCCGGTGATCTCGCTGGCGCGCCTCGTGCGGAAGACCTGGCGGTGGGCGAGATCGTGCGCCACCAACGCCACCTGGGCGAAGGTTACCGCCAGGAAGGCGGCCACGGCCAGCGTCCACCACGAGGGCCCGACCAGGAAGAACGCCGTCCAGCCGCCGATCAGCGCCACCGACACGGTGGCCAGCCGCGCCGCGTAGTAGGCCGGCCTGCGTTCGAGCAGGCCGGCCCGGGCCACCCGGCGATTCAGTTCGGCGAAGTCGCTTCCGGTCGCCGGCCGCGCGGGCTCCGTCGTCATCGTCATGCCCTCAGCCTCGCGGCCGCCCGGCGCGGAGTCAGGAGTGCCAGAACCCCCCGGATGGTGGTGCTAGCACCCGCGCGGCACCGGCGGGAACGTGCGCATGGTGGGGCCGGGAAGAATGGAGAACCATGGAGACACGGTCGTGGGCGCGCGACGGCCTGCGCGCCGTCGGCGGCGGCGCCGGCACGGCCGGCCTGGCGATCACCAACCTGCTGCTGGTGGCGGTGGCGCTGGTCGCCCTCGTACTCATCCCGGTGCCGTTTCTCGGCCTGGCTCTGCTGCCCTGGGTGATGACCCTGGTACGCAAGCGGGCCGACCTGGAACGGCGGCTGGCCGCGCGGGCGGGCATCGCCATCGCGCGCCCCTACCGGCCGCGCCCGGAGCGTGCCCTGCCCGGCGGCTGGCGGCGTTTCCGGTGGATCGTGACCGACCCGGCCACCTGGCGGGACCTGGCCTGGCTCGTCCCCGGCGCCGTCGTCGGCCTGGCGCTCGGCCTGCTCGCGGTCGCCGTCCCGTTGTACGGCGTCGAGGGCATCTCGCTGCTCCCGCTCTGGCTCTACCTGAGCGTCGACTGGTACGGCTACGGCTTCTTCTGGCCGATCGAGAACCTTCCGCAGGCGCTGCTCTCGTTGCCGCAGGGCGTGCTGTTCCTGGCGATCGGGCTCACCGCCGCCCCCCTGCTGCTCAGGGTGAACGCCCTGTTCACGAGGCTCTTCCTGGCCCCGACGAAGGCCGCCGAGCTGCGGCTGCGGGTCGCTCAGCTGACGGTCACCCGGGCGGACACCGTGGACGCGCAGGCCGCCGAGCTGCGCCGGATCGAGCGGGACCTGCACGACGGCGCGCAGGCCCGGCTGGTGTCGCTGGGCATGACGATCGGCCTGGCCGAGGAGCTGCTGGAACGCGATCCCGCCGCGGCCCGCCGGCTGCTCATCGAGGCCCGGGAGGTCAGCAGCACCGCCCTGCTGGAGCTGCGCAACCTGGTCCGTGGCATCCACCCGCCGGTGCTGGCCGAACGCGGCCTCGACGGCGCGGTACGCGCGCTCGCGATGAGCCTGCCGATGCCGATCGCCGTCGAGCTGGATCTGCCCGGCAGGCCGGAGACGCCGGTCGAGTCCGCGGCGTACTTCGCGGTGGCGGAGGCGCTGGCCAACGTGGTGCGGCACAGCCGCGCCGGTTCCGCCCGGGTGTCGATCCGGTACGCGGGCGGACTGCTGGCGCTCGTCGTGTCCGACGACGGGCGCGGCGGCGCGGACCCTTCCCGGGGCACCGGCCTGCGCGGCATCCAGCGTCGCCTGGCCGCCTTCGATGGCACCATGACGGTGTCGTCGCCGCCCGGCGGTCCGACGGTCGTGATGATGGAGTTGCCGTGCGTGTTGTCCTCGCCGAAGACCTCGCCCTCCTCCGGGACGGCCTGACCCGGCTGCTGGAGGCCTTCGAGTTCGAGGTGGTCGAGGCGGTCGACAACGGACCGGCGTTGCTGCCGGCGCTGATCCGGCACCGGCCGGACGTCGCCGTGGTCGACGTGCGGCTGCCGCCGACCTTCACCGACGAGGGGCTGCAGGCCGCGATCGCGGCTCGCGGCCAGGTGCCCGGCCTGCCGGTCCTGGTGCTCTCCCAGCACGTCGAGCCGCTGTACGCCCGCGAGTTGCTCAGCGACCGCAACGGTGGGGTCGGATACCTGCTCAAGGACCGGATCTCGAACGTCGCGCAGTTCATAGACGCGGTGCGCCGCGTCGCCGACGGCGGCACCGCCATGGATCCGGAGGTGGTGTCGCAGCTGCTGGCCCGCCGGGAGCCGCTGGCCGGGCTGACCGCCCGGGAGCGCGAGGTGCTCGGCGAGATGGCGGAGGGCCGGTCGAACGCGGCCATCGCGGCGACGCTGTTCATCACGGAGAAGGCCGTCAGCAAGCACATCAACAACATCTTCACGAAGCTGGGCATGCCGCCCTCGGACGACGACAACCGGCGGGTGCTGGCGGTCCTCACCTACCTCAACGCGTAGCCCACTCGACGCTGCCGCCCATAGCCGGACGTATCCGGATATGTAGGTATTCATTTTCGTGACGATGCTCTCCTGAACCGTCCTCGCCTAGGCATCCGCCGTCGCGGTGTGCAACTGTCTGACCGAGCCCAAGGTCATCACCGCAGGTCACAGCAATGTGGACGCAACCTGGCGACTGCGGACAGTAATGGCTGCGGATCAGTGCGAGCACCACCGGCGGCGCTCGCTCGTCAGCCGCCACCCGGTCGTCCGTTCCGGCCAGGCGCGCCCGTCCGACGTGGAGGATGTCGATGAGCCCTGTGCCCAACCCGCAGCCAGGCGCCGGTACGGACGGGTACAGCTACAGCGAGTACAGCATGCTGGCCGGTCCCGCGGAGCAGCCCGCGCAGTCCACTCCGTACCGGGTAAGAATGCGCCGGCTTGCCCGGCGTCGCCCGATTGCCACCGTGCTGATTACCTTGTTCGCTTTCGCGTTCGAGAGCACGTTCTTCGGCTGGTTGCTGGCCGCCATCGACCTGCCCGACTCGGGCCTGCATCCCGTCCTGTTCGGCGCGACCATCTTCATGATCGTCGCCACCGTCCTGATCGAACTGTTCCGGCTGATCAACGTGGTCACGCTGTGCCTGTCGAGCCTGTGGGCCCGCGACCCGCAGCCGGTGGTCCCCGACCCCGCACTGCGGGTGGCCTTCCTGACCACCATCGTGCCCGGCAAGGAACCGCTGGAGATGGTGGAACGCACGCTGGTCGCCGCCAAGGACGTCCGGCACGCCGGCGAATTCGACGTCTGGCTGCTGGACGAGGGCGACGACCCCGAGGTCCGGGCGATGTGCGAGCGCATCGGCGTACGCCACTACACGCGGCACGGGCTGCCGCGGTACAACACCCCGGCGGGTGCGTACAAGGCCCGGACAAAGCACGGCAACTACAACTCGTGGGTCGACCGGCACGGCGACGCGTACGACGTGTTCGTCTCCGTCGACCCGGACCACGTGCCGCAACCCAACTTCTGCGAGCGGCTGCTCGGCTACTTCCGCGACCCCGATGTCGCGTTCGTGGTCGGCCCGCAGGTGTACGGCAACTACGACGGCGTGGTCACCCGGTGGGCCGAGTCGCAGCAGTACCTGTTCCACTCGCTGCTCCAGCGCGCCGGCAACAAGCGGGGCATCGCCATGCTCGTCGGCACGAACAACGCGGTGCGCATCTCCGCGCTGCGCAGCATCGGCGGCCTGCAGGACTCGATCACCGAGGACATGGCCACCAGCCTGGTCCTGCACCGCACGAAGAACCCGGAGACGGGCCGGCGCTGGCGCTCGGTGTACACCCCGGACGTGCTGGCGGTCGGCGAGGGCCCGTCGTCCTGGACCGACTACTTCAGCCAGCAGCACCGCTGGTCGCGCGGCACCGACGAGGTGGTCGTGCGGCAGTTCGCGAAGCTGTGCTGGCGGCTCGGATTCGGGCGGGCGTTGCACTACGGACTGCTGATGTCGTACTACCCGCTGACCGCGCTCGCCTGGGTGCTCGGTGCCACCGTGGCGGTGTGCTACCTGCTGCTCGGCGCGAAGGGCGTGCAGGTGCCGCAGCAGGTGTGGCTGATGCTGTACGTCGACGCCGCGCTCTTCCAGATCGGGCTGTACGTGTTCAACCGCCGGCACAACGTGAGCCCGCACGAGACGGCCGGCTCCTCCGGGGCCGCGGGAATGCTGATCTCCACGCTGTCCACGCCGATCTACGTGTCGTCGTACTTCGGTGCGCTGTTCGGCCGCAAGGCCGGTTTCGTGGTGACCCCCAAGGGCGACTCGACCAGCCCGGACCGCCCCCGCACCTTCCGGCACAGCCTGCTCTGGGCCGCCTTCTTCGGCGCGCTGCTCGCGATCTCGCCGTTCCTCGGGCATGTGGACGGCGCGATGTGGCTGTGGCCCAGCCTCAACCTCGTGATCTGCCTGCTGCCGATCGCCATCTGGCGAGTGCAGGCCACGCTGGCCCGGCGCCGTGGCGCCGCCCCGCGCATACCGACCCCGACGACGATGGAGAAGACGTTCGCATGAGGCAACGCACCCGTCCCGCGCTCGCCCGCCGGCTGGGCAACAGCCTGGTCGCCGTGCTGGTACTCGGCATCCTCGCGGTCGTGAACCGGCCGATGGTCGCCGCCGCCGCCGAGGCGCTGCACGACTTCACCATCAACCGCCCGGACTACAAGGCCCGGTACGGCCACTGGGCCCACCTGCCCGTGCCCGCGAACTTCCGGATCAACGCGATCCACGCCGCGCTGCTGCACACCGGCAAGGTGCTCATCATCGCGGGCAGCGGCAACAACCGGGAGGCGTTCGAGGCCGGCACGTTCCGTACGGTCCTCTACGACCCCGCGACGGAGAAGTTCAGCGAGGTACCGACGCCCACCGACGTGTTCTGCGCCGGCCACACCTTCCTGCCCAACGGCAACCTGCTCATCGCGGGCGGCACCGAGCGGTACGAGGTGCTGCCCGAGAACATCGAGCACGCGTACGGCGTCATGAAGCTCAAGAACGAGTCCGTCACCGGGGGCCCGCGCGCCTTCGCCAAGGGCACCAAGCTGCGCTCGCAGGGCGGCTACGAGTACCGGACCCGCGACGACGTGATCCTGCCCGCGGCCACCCAGATGAAGCACGGCGGCAAGGTGATGACCCACGCCGGTGAGGTCGAGGTCTTCGTGGACGCGATCGAGAAGGGCAACGCCCCCATCGTCACCGCGCCGCAGCAGTACATCGTGGAGGGTCTGACCGGAGCGGACCGGCGCAACATCTACGGCCTCGCCGACAAGATCACCCGGGAGAAGCAGGAGTACGGCGGCGACAAGGAGTCCTACGAGTTCGATCCGCTGACCGAGCGGTACGTCCGGGTCGGCGACATGGTGAAGAACCGCTGGTACCCGACGCTGGCCGAACTGCCCAACGGTGACGTGCTGGCGGTCTCCGGCCTGGACGAGTTCGGCCGGATGATCCCGGGCGACAACGAGAAGTACATCGCCTCGCAGAAGCGGTGGGTCGACGCACCCGAACTCCAGCGGACGTTTCCGACCTACCCCGCGCTGCACCTGATGGAGAACGGGAACCTCTTCTACTCCGGCTCCAACGCCGGCTACGGCTCGGACACCGTGGGCCGCACCCCCGGCGTCTGGAACGTGCGCAACAACAGGTTCACCGAGGTGCCCGGCCTGCGGGACCCCCGACTGACCGAGACCAGCACCTCGGTGCTGCTGGCGCCCGCGCAGGACCAGAAGGTGATGATCCTCGGCGGCGGCGGGATCGGCGAGTCCGAGGTCTCCACCCGGCGCACCGACATCATCGACCTGAAGCAGCCGAAGCCGCGCTACCAGCCCGGCCCGGACCTGCCCGCACCCGCGCGCTACCTGAGCGCGGTGCTGCTGCCCGACGACACCGTCTTCACCACCGGCGGCTCGTCGGGCTACCGCGGCGGCAGGTACGGCAACCTGACCCGCAGCGACCTGTACAACGCGCAGATCTACCGGCCGTCCGACAATGCCTTCGCCACGGCCGCCGAGTCGAGGGTGGGCCGCAACTACCACGCCGAGGCGATCCTGCTGCCCGACGGCCGGGTGGTCACGATGGGCAGCGACCCGCTGTACGACGAGGCGGGCAAGGGCCCGGGGACGTTCGAGAAGCGCATCGAGGTGTACTCACCCCCGTACCTTTACCAAGGTGAGCGGCCGACCATCACCAGCGGGCCGCAGCGCGTGCAGCGGGGCACCACCGTGCGGTTCGGCACCCCGCAGCCGGCCCGGATCACCAAGGCGCGGCTGGTCCGGCCCAGCGCGGTCACCCACGTACTCGATGTGGATCAGCGCTCCGTCGCGCTGGACGTCACCCCGAAGGCGGGCGGCGTGGACCTGTCCATCCCCAAGGCGAAGGGCCTGGCGCCCTCCGGCTGGTACATGCTGTTCCTGCTGGATGACAAGCAGGTGCCGTCGGTGGCCCGCTGGGTGCGGGTGAGCTGATCCGTGGCCGCCCATGCCAGAGCGCCGCGCCCCGCTGCCCGGCTGCTGCCCGTGGTGGCAGCGGTCGTCGTGGCCGGCGTGGTGACGGCGGCGCTCTGGCGCGGCGGCGACGCCGGGCAGGACCCGGTGAGCCCGCGGGCGAGCACGTCCGCCCACCCCGGCGGCCCGGCCGTCGCACCGCCGTCCGGTCCGGCGGCGGCCGCACCGCCGTCCGGTCCGGCGGGCGTCGCCGGGCCGTTGTCCGGAGCGGCGCTGTACCTCGACCGGACCGGCGCGGCGGCGAAGCAGGTCACCGCGTACGAGAAGGCCGGCCGGGACGCGGACGCCCGGCTGATCCGCCGGATCGCCGACCAGCCCGCCGCGACCTGGTTCGGCGATGCGTCGAGCGGGACCGCCGCCCGGGCCCGCGCCCTGGTCACCGCCGCCACCCGGGCGGGCAGGCTACCGGTCCTGACGATGTACAACATTCCGCACCGCGACTGCGCCGGGCACTCCCGGGGCGGCGCGTCCAGCGCGGACGCCTACCGCACCTACGTCGCGGCCATGGCGAACGCCCTGCGGGGCCACCGCGCCGTGGTGATCCTCGAACCCGACGCGGTCGCCCAGGCCGTGCAGGGCTGTCTGGACGCGGCGCGCAAGGCGGAGCGGTTCGCCCTGCTGGCCGAGGCGATCGGCACGCTGCGCGCAAACCCCGGCGTGACCGTCTACCTCGACGCGGGCAACCCCACCTGGATCACCGACCTCGCCCAGCTGGCCACCGCGCTGCGCGAGGCCGGAATCGAGCGCGGCAACGGCTTCGCACTCAACGTGGCCAACTTCGAGACCACCGCGGACAACGTCGCGTACGGCACGGCGCTGTCGCAGCGGCTCGGCGGCGCCCACTTCGTGGTGGACACCAGCCGCAACGGCAACGGGCCCGCCCCGCGCGGCGCCACGCCCGACGGGCACTGGTGCAACCCGCCCGGTCGCCGGCTTGGCCAGCCGCCCACCACGGACACGGGGCAGCCGCTGGTGGACGCGTACCTGTGGATCAAGCGGCCCGGCGAGTCCGACGGCGCCTGCGGTAACGGCGCCCCGCCCGCCGGCCAGTGGTGGGCCGACTACGCGCTCGGACTCAGCCGCTCCTGACCGGAGACCTCGGCCACGCCGCGGCGGTATCGTGCGGAGGAAGCACCGGTAGGCGCGCCGCGGCCGCCGCGAAGCCACCGGACGGCCGGGGCTGCCCCGCGCGTTCGCCCCGGCCCGCCGGGGTCGACCCGGCTTCTACCTGGGCAGGGGCGGTAGCGCCGGTCTGTCGAGCCACGCGGTGAACAGGTCGTCCAGGGGCTCCCTGGCGAAACGCTGGGCGTGCTCGCGGAACTGCTCGGTCGTCACCGTCGCGTGCCGGTGCTCGGCGGTCCAGGCGCGCAGGAGCGCGAAGAACGACTCGTCCCCGACCCGTTTGCGCAGCGCGTGCACGGTGAGCGCGCCCCGCTTGTAGATCCGCTGGTCGAACATCTTCTCGACGCCGGGATTCGCGAGAGTGACGTCCATCGGGCGGGCGGCGACGCGGGCGTGCCAGTGGGCGGCCAGGGCGTCCGTGGACAGATCGCCGCAGACGCCGGACCACAACCATTCCGCGTACGTGGCGAAGCCCTCGTTGAGCCAGATGTGCCGCCAGTCCGCGACGGTGAGGCTGTTGCCGAACCACTGGTGAGCCAGTTCGTGCACGACGAGCCGCTCGTGCGTCCGG
This sequence comes from Krasilnikovia cinnamomea, assembly GCF_004217545.1. NCBI lineage: Bacteria > Bacillati > Actinomycetota > Actinomycetes > Micromonosporales > Micromonosporaceae > Krasilnikovia > Krasilnikovia cinnamomea. The sequence continues at coordinate 6,451,064 of NZ_SHKY01000001.1, read as the reverse complement.
CGCCCGTCGACATGGTTCGACCCGAAGACCGACATGCCCTGCGCCTCGATCGGATCGTCCAGTTCGTCGTCGGCGACCACGACGACGTACTCGTTGAACGGGTACGGTCCGAACAGCCGCTGCAGCGCCTCCATGATCTCGCCGTGCCGGCCGAAATCGTGGGCGAACCTGACCCGCACCGCGGGCGGGATCGCGGCGCGCTGGACGACCCCGCCCACGGCGAGGTCGACCATCACGTACCGTCCGATCTGGACGCTCATCAGGTACGGGGCGGTGGGTTCGCGTCGCTCGTACACCCAGGTGGTGCTGCCCGCGCCGCGCCGGCGCGAGACGAGATCGCCGGTGACCAGGACGGTGTACAGCGACGAGGTGGTCAGCGCCACCCGGAAGGTGGCCTTGTCGCTGGGCTGGTCGTTGCAGGGAAACCACGACGGCGCACCGTTCGGCTGGCTGGCGACCAGCGCGCCGTCGGTGAGTTCGTCCCACCCGATGTCGCCCCACCGGCCGGAGATGGGCACCGGCCTGCCCCCGTAGCGGATGTCCACGCGGAACGTGTCGCCCGCGAAGATCGGGCGCTCGGGCGTGATGTGCACCTTGTCCGGCCGGTGGGCGAATTTCGCCGGCCGCCCGTCGACCCGGATGTCCTGGATCCGGAGCCGGCCCAGGTCGAGGGTGAAGCGCGACAACGACTGGCTCGCCACCGCGGTGATGGTGGCCCGGCCGGCGACGCGGTTCGACACGACCCGGTAGTCGAGGTCGAGGTCGTAGTGCTGGACCCGGTAGCCACCGTTGCCGTGCTGCGGAAGGTACGAGTCGGTCGAATGGTCGGAACCGGGCAAGGCGCCGCGAGCCCCCGGCACCTTCGAGATCATGCCCGGCGGACGGCCGTTACCGGCCAGGTCGCGATCGGGTTGCCCAGCCACCGGCTGTCCTCGGGCACGGCGTCGCCGCGGGTCACCAGCGAGCCGGGCCCGACGGTGGTCCGCGCGCCGATGCTCGCGCCGGGCAGAACGATGCCGTGCGGGCCGAGCGCGGCTCCCGCGCCCAGGGTCACCATGTCCATACTCATGACACGATCATGGAACAGGTGGGTCTGCACCACACAACCCCTGTTCACCGTGGCGCCATCACCCAGACGGACCAGGTCGTACTCGGGCAGCCAGTAGGTCTCCAGCCAGACACCCCGGCCGATCGTGGCGCCGAGCGTGCGCAGCCACGCCGTGAGCAGCGGCGTTCCGGTCGCGAAGCGCACCAGCCACGGCGCGGCGAGGACCTCGACGAAGGTGTCGGCGAGCTCGCTGCGCCACACGAACGACGTCCACAGCGCGCGCTCGGTGACCCGGAACCGCCCGACCAGCAGCCACTTCGCGGCCGTCGCGGTCGCGGCGGCCACGAGCGTCGCGCCGATCAGCACCGGCCCGGCGGCCAGCGCGGCCACCCCACCCCCGGCGACCTGCCACACGTACGTGAGCGCGGCCAGCACACCGACGGCGAGGGCGGCGGCGCACATCACCGGGACGATCCGGCACAACTCAACCGCCGCCCGGGCCAGTTTCAGCCGGACCGGCGGGTCGAAGGTGCGGCTGGTGTCGGCCGCCTCGACGGTGCGCCGCAGCGGCATCGGCGGTGCGCCCAGCCACGACGAACCCTTCTTCGCCTTGCGCGGCGCCGACGACAGCACGCCGACCAGGCCCCGCTTGGGCACCGACCGGCCGGGCGCCGCCATCCCGGAGTTGCCGAGGAACGCCTGCTTGCCGATGCGGGCCGGGGCGACCCGCAGCCAGCCGTGGCTCAGCTCGTACGTGGCGACCATCGTGTCGTCGGCCAGGAACGCGCCGTCGTCGACCGTGGTCATCGCCGGGAGCGCCAGCACCGTGGAGGCCTCCACGCCGCGCCCCACCTTCGCGCCCAGCAGCCGCAGCCACACCGGCGTGAAGAGGCTGGCGTAGAGCGGGAACAGCCCGACCCGGGCCATCCCCATCAGCCGCTCGGTCGCCCAGACTTGCCAGGCCACCCGCCCCTGCACGGGGTGGTACCCGGCGCGCACGCCGAGGCTGAGCGCCCGGACGGCGACGAGCACCAGCAGCGCGTACCCGACGAGGTAGGCGAGCGTCGCGACCGCGACGGCGGCCGGCACGGCGCCCACGCTCGGCCGGTAGGTCAGCGTCCAGCCGAGCAGCGCGAGCGCCGGCACGGCGGCCAGCACCGGCACCAGGCCCAGCAGCTGCGCGGTCAGCCCGTACACGGCGGTCCAGAAGCGGGACCGCGACCGCGAGCGCCGGGGGCGCCCGGCGGGCCACTCGGTCGCGTCCTCGGCGGCGGGTGCCGCCGGTGAGCCCGCCCAGCGCTGGTTCGCCGGCACCGCGCCGACGACGGTCGAGCCGGCGGCGATCCGCGCGCCCTTGCCCACCCGCGCGCCGGGCATCAGGGTGCTGCGGGACCCGACCCGGGCACCCGCGCCGACGCGCACCTTGCCGATGTGGACCACGTCGCCGTCGACCCAGTGGCCGGACAGGTCGACCTCCGGCTCGATCGCCGCGCCACGGCCGAGCTTGAGCAGGCCCGTGACCGGCGGGGCGGAATGCAGGTCCACGTCCACGCCGACCTGGGCGCCGAGCGCCCTGGCGTACGTGATCATCCAGGACGCCCCGGCGACGCTGGTCGCGCCGGTCACCTCGGCGAGCCGCTCCGCGGCCCACAGCCGCAGGTGCACACCGCCACCGCGCGGGTAGCTGCCCGGGCGTACGCCGCGCAGCAGCAGCCGCGCCGCACCGGCGGACAGGCCGATCCGGCCGAGCGGGCTGAACAGCACCGCCCAGCCCAGCACCACCCACCACCAGGACACGGTCGGTGCCCACGGCGCCGCCGTGAGCACCGCGAGGACGTTGCCCAGCGCCGCCAGGACGGTCAGCCAGCGGAGCCCGACCAGCGCGAACATCGGCAGCATCAGCACGCCCTGCACCAGCCCGGCCCGCCGCGGCGTCGGCCGGACCTCGCGGCGGACCGCCACCGCGGGGTCGAGCGCGGCGAGCACCGCGGCGAGCTGTGACAGCCTCGGGTGCCGGTAGATGTCGGCCACCGAGACCCCGGGGTGCCGGGACCTGATCCACGCCACCAGTTGTGCCGCGCTCAGGCTGCCGCCGCCGTGGTTGAAGAAGTCGGCGTCCGCCTCGGTGGGACGGACGCCGAGGATCTCCGCCCAGCCCTCGGCCAGCCACTGCTCGGTCGCGGTCAACTCCCCCGCCGCGTCCGCCACGGTGGCCAGCGGCCAGGGCAGCGCGGCGCGGTCCACCTTGCCGGACGTACGGGTCGGCAGCGCGTCCACGACGGCCAGCAGCGGGACGAGCGCGGCCGGCAGGTGCTCGCGGATCCGCACCGTCGCGGCCGAGGCGTCGAAGGTCATCGCGTCGTGCGGTACGACGTACCCCACGAGGAGCTGGTTGCCCGCCGCCGTGCGCCGTACCGCGGCGGCGGCGCCGGCGACCCCCGGCAGCGCCTGCAACGCGGCGTCGATCTCACCGAGCTCGATCCGGCGCCCGCCGAGCTTGACCTGCTCATCGGCCCGGCCGACGAACAGCAGGCCCTCGGGCTCCGCCCGGACGATGTCCCCGCTGCGGTACGCCCGCTGCCAGCCCAGCGCGGGCAGCGCCGCGAACTTCTCGGCGTCCTTGCCCGCGTCGAGGTAGCGCGCGAGCCCCACCCCACCGATGACCAGCTCGCCGGTCTCCCCCATCGAGACCGGCTCGCCCGACGGGTCGACCACCGCGAGCTGCCAGCCGGCCAGCGGCAGCCCGATGCGCACGGGGCCGTCGCCGGTCATCCGCGCGGCGCAGGCGACCACGGTCGCCTCGGTCGGCCCGTAGGTGTTCCAGACCTCGCGGCCCTCGACGGCCAACCGCTCGGCGAGCTCCGGTGGGCAGGCCTCCCCACCGAAGATCAGCAGCCGGACGCCGTCCAGGGCGTCGACCGGCCACAGCGCGGCGAGTGTCGGCACCGTGGACACCACGGAGATGCGCTGCTCGGCCAGCCACGGGCCCAGGTCGACGCCGCTGCGCACCAGCGACCGCTCGGCGGGCACCAGGCATGCGCCGTGCCGCCAGGCCAGCCACATCTCCTCGCAGGACGCGTCGAACGCCACCGACAAGCCGGCCAGCACGCGGTCCCGGGGGCCGATCGGGTCGCCGGCCCCGTCGGCGAGGAACAGCCGCGCCTCGGCGTCCACGAACGCGGCCGCCGCGCCGTGGCTGACCGCGACGCCCTTGGGCGTACCGGTCGAGCCGGAGGTGAAGATGATCCAGGCGTCGTCGGCGGGGCCGGGCCGCCCGGGCCGGCCCTCGGGGGCGCGGCGCGGCGACACGGCCAGCCCGTCACCGAGTACGGCGCAGACGTCGGCCTCGGCGAACACGAGCCGGGCGCGTTCCTCGGGGTCGTCGGAGTCGACGGGTACGTAGGCCGCGCCGGCCGCCAGCACGCCGAGGATCGCGAGGTACAGATCCGCCGTACCGGAGGAGATCCGGACGCCGACCCGGTCGCCGGCGCCGATCCCGTGCGCGGCCAGCGACGCCCGCACGGCCTCGACCCGATCGGCCAGCTCGCGGTAGGTCAGGACCGTGGTGCCGGCGTCGAGCGCGGCGGCGTCGGGATGCGCGCGCACGGTGCGGTCGAGAATGTCGACCAACGTCCGGTGGGCCGGAGCCGAGGAGGAACGGAAAACCGCCGGGTCTGCCGCGGGGTCGGCGATCGGGGGAAGCTCTACCAGCCGCAGATCAGTGGTCTGGGTCACCGGGCGTGCACCATCTTCACCTCGCGGGTCAGCCAGGCGTGCGAACCCGCCCAGGGCAGCCCTCAACGATACGGGTGATGAGCGCAGTGTGTCGGCGACGTGTCGGATTCGTGACCGTCACCACAGCAAATCACCCGGACGGGAGCAGCGTCCCGATCACGGGGCAAATCGGGCGGAACGCCCCCAACCTGGCGGCCGGGGGCGCTCGGCGGGATGCCACGGCTGGCTCACGCCCACCGCGCGCGGGGTCAGCGAGGCGGTTCCGTCGCGGGCAGGATGCGGCCCCGGACCTCGCCGAAACCGATGACCGTGCCGTCCGGGCCGGGTGCGCTCGCGCTGATCACGACCTCGTCGCCGTCCTCCAGGAAGGTGCGCGTCGTGCCGTCCGGCAGCCGCAGCGGTTCCGCGCCGCCCCAGGACAGTTCGATGAGCGAGCCTCGCTGGTCGGGGCGTGCGCCGCTGATCGTGCCGGAGGCGTAGAGGTCGCCGGTACGCAGCGACGCGCCGTTGGCCGTCAGGTGCGCCAGCATCTGGGCGCCGGTCCAGTACATGCCGTCGAACATCGGGCGGGACACGACGTGGCCGTTGAGCCGCACCTCGAGCCGCACGTCCAGCCCCCACGGCGGCGTCCGGGCGTCGTCGAGGTACGGCAGCAGGGGCACCGTCCGGGCCGGTGGGGTCACCCGGGCGGCACCGAGCGCGGCCAGCGGCACGACCCAGGGCGAGATGGAGGTCGCGAAGGACTTGCCGAGGAACGGGCCCAGCGGCACGTACTCCCAGGCCTGGATGTCGCGCGCGGACCAGTCGTTGACCAGGCAGACCCCGAAGACGTGCTCGGGGAACCGGTCGATGTCGACGGGCCGGCCCAGCCGCGACCCGGTGCCGACGACGAAGCCCAGTTCGGCCTCGATGTCCAGGCGCGCCGACGGCCCGAACGTGATCTCGCCATCGGTGCCACGGCGCTGGCCGCAGGGCCGGACGATGTCGGTACCGGAGCCGACGATGGTGCCCGCGCGGCCGTGGTAGCCGATCGGCAGGTGTTTCCAGTTCGGCGTGAGCGGATCCTGCCCGGGGCGAAACATCTTGCCGAGGTTGGTGGCGTGCTGCTCGGAGGCGTAGAAGTCGACGTAGTCGGCGACCGTGAACGGCAGGTGCAGCACGGCGTCGCGCGCCGGGACGAGGTGCTGGCCGAGCCGCTCACTGAAGGTGGCGTCGGTGAGCCACGCGGTCACCAGGGCACGCACCTGTGACCACGCCTGGGGCCCGGCGGCCAGCAGGGTGTCCAGCGACGGTCCCGCCACGGCGGCGGCGAGCGGCGGGGCCAACTGCCCCACGGCCGCCGCCAGGTCGAGGATCATCTCGCCGATCGCGACGCCGACCCGCGGGCCGGGATCCGACGCCGTGCTGAACACCCCGTAGGGCAGCGTGGCGACGCCGAACGGATGATCCGCCGGGAGGTCCAGCCAGGAAGTCGCGGAAGCGGTGGTCAACGTGGGTCCTCCGGGAGAAGTCCGTGGCGCAGCAGGCCGTCGACCGGCTCGGTGATGCTGCACGTACCGAAACTGACGAAGTGGTGGCGGACCCGCTCGGCCAGCGTGTCGTCGATCCCGGCGACCGCGGCCGCCACCCGGGTGCCGTCGGCGTCGGCCAGCGCTGCGGCGACGCCGTCGGCGCCCTCGCCGTTCAGGGCGCGGGCGGTCGCGAGGAGCACGTTCAGGTAGCCGTGGTGTTCGAAACCGGTCGCGGGGTCCCGGTGCCGGACCGGGTCGTGCAGGCCGGCGGTGAGCTTGAACGCCACGCCGCCCCGCACGGCCGCCACGAGCACCCCGGCCAGTTGCCGCTCGTCGGGGAAGGCCGACGCGACCAGCCCACCGGTACGGACCTTGAGGCGCAGGCCCGCGCCCGCGAGCGTGGCGACCCCCGCCGCCGTGACGTCGGAGCGGGGCAGCTCGACGTACGTGTGCACCGCCGAGGGCACCTGCCGGTCCACGATGGCCGCCAGGTCGGCCAGCCGCTCGGCGGACGCCGGGACCTCCAGCGCCAGCAGCCGCACCCGGGGCTCCGCGCGCGTGTGCGCGATCGCCGCGGGCAGATCGTCCGCCCCACCGGGGAGGGTGAGCGCGAGCGGCAGCGGGGATCCGCCGGTCAGCGCCCCGCTCAGCTCCGCCCACCGGGGCAGGGAGCAGATGAACGGCCCGAGCAGCGGCGCCAGCGGCGTCGACCGCCGGTCCTGGTGGGCCCGTACGGCCTCCGGCAGTGCGGCGTTGCCGGGCGGGAAGATGGCGGCGTCGTCGAGCAGGCCGGCGAACAGCCGGGCCGGCGCGGTCCGGGTCTCGGTCACGCGGCCGGTCCCCGTCCCGCCCAGGTCCAGGCGTACCGGCCGTCGTCGCAGGCCCGTCCGCCCTCGCCGAGGCCGAGCGGCCGGAACGTGTCGACCATGACGGCGAGCTCGTCGAACCGTTCCGCGCCGAGGCTGGCTTCGATGGCGCTCGGCTGCGGGCCGTGGGAGTGGCCGCCGGGGTGCAGCGAGATGGAGCCGACGTTGATCCCGGAGCCCTTGCGGGCCTCGTAGTCGCCGCCGACGTAGAACATGACCTCGTCGCTGTCCACGTTCGAGTGGTAGTAGGGCACCGGCACGGCCAGCGGGTGGTAGTCGACCTTGCGCGGCACGAAGTTGCAGATGACGAAGTTGGTGCCCTCGAAGACCTGGTGCACCGGCGGGGGCTGGTGGACCCGGCCGGTGATCGGCTCGAAGTCGGCGATGTTGAACGCGTACGGGTACAGGCAGCCGTCCCAGCCGACCACGTCGAAGGGGTGGTGCGGCAGCACGTGCACGGTCCCGGCGAGTCCGGCCGGTCCGTCGCCACGGTGTTTGATGTAGACCTCGACGTCCTGCTCGTCCACGGTGCGCGGTGCGCCCGGGGCCCGCAGGTCCCGCTCGCAGTACGGCGAGTGCTCCAGGAACTGGCCGTAGCGCGACAGGTAGCGCTTCGGCGGGGCGATGTGGCTGTTGGCCTCGATGACGTACAGGCGCAGCGGCTCGTGTCCCGCCGGCACCCAGCGGTGCGTGGTGGCCCGCGGGATGATCACGTAGTCGCCGGTCCCGACCTCCAGGTCGCCGAAGACCGTCTCCACGGTTGCGGCGCCGGCTTCGACGTACGCGCACTCGTCGCCGGTGGCGTTGCGGTAGAGCGGCGACGGCTCACCGGCCACGACGTAGGTGATCCGGACGTCGGCGTTGCCCAGCACGAGCCGGCGGTCGCGCACCGCGTCCCGCGACTTCCACTCCTGCTCCCCGAACAGCTCGTGCAGCTTCAGGTGCCGGGGCAGCAACGGCTGGTTCGGCACGGTCGCGAGGTCGGGCAGGTCCCAGGCGCGCGCGTCGACGATCGCCGACGGTACGTGCCGGTGATACAGCAGCGACGAGTCCGAGGAGAAGCCCTCCTCGCCCATCAACTCCTCGTAGTAGAGGCTGCCGCCGGAATCGCGGTGCTGGGTGTGCCGCTTCGCCGGGATGCTGCCGGCTCGCTGGTAGTGCGCCATCCGTACCTCCGTTCGTGCCCGAGGGGGTTGCCGATGCGCCGGACGTCGCGCCGCCGCGTGCGCTCGCCGACGCCGCGCGAGCCGTGTCGGTTGAGCGTGTCACGCACGGACATGGACTGGTCCCTCTTCCGCGGGATCGGGCTGCGGCCTCCAGCTTGGTGAACCTCGGTGTGGTGCACAACGCGACCAGTCGAGGGCGAGCATTCTGCGCAGAACCGCCGGGCCGAGCGCGCACCCCTTGAACAATCTGTACAGCACCGGACGAGGGCTTCAGCCCGCCGCGCCCAGCCGGTCACCCGACAGGTCCCCGGCCGCCGCGCCGCCCGCGACGGGTACGCCGTCGATCCACACCCGGGCCACGTCGTGCGGCGTGGCCAGCGTGAAGACCTTCGCCAGCGCGTCCTCCGCTCCGTCCGCGTGCCGCAGGCCGATGTCCAGCGGCGTGCCCGCGCCGGGCCGCACCCAGATCGCGTCGAAGCGGCGGCCCACCCCGAGGTCGCCGACCTGGTCGCGCAGGCCGAGGGCCTGCGCGCCGGCCGCGGTGGCCAGGTGCAGCAGGTGGGCGGGCCCCAACACCACGCTCTGTTCCGCACGTACGCGTTGCAGGAGGTACGCCTGCAGCCCCTCCTTCAACAGCGAGAAGCCGGTGCCGGCGCCGACGTCACAGCCCAGCGCCACGGCGACCCCGTGCTGGAGGTGACGGTTCAGCGGGAACAGCCCGCTGCCCAGCGCCGCGTTGCTGGTGGGGCAGTGCGCCACGCTGGAGTGGGCCTGCGCCAGCCGCTTGAGCTCGGCGTCGGTCGGGTGCACGTTGTGGGCGAAGACGCTGCGCGGGCCCACCAGCCCGTGCCGGTCATAGCAGTCGAGATAGCTGCCGTCGCCGAACAGCTGCTCGACCGTACGGATCTCGATGAGGTTCTCGTTCAGGTGCGAGGTGAACCAGCTGCCGGGCACGTCGCGGTGCAGCTGCCCGCAGGAGGCCAGCAGTTCGTCGGTGCAGGACAGCGCGAAGCGCGGGGTGACCGCGTACCGGCTGCGTCCCTTGCCGTGCCAGCGTTGCGCGAGTGCCAGCCCTTCGTCGTAGCCGCGCCGCGCCGTCGTGTGCAGGTCGGGGCGCAGCATCCGGTCGGCCACGATCAGACCGCTGGTGATGCGCAGGCCGGAGTGGGCGGCCGCCGCGAACAGCTCGTCCACCGCCGGGGCGAAGTGCGAGCCGAAGACCAGCGCCGTGGTGGTGCCCGCGGCCAGCAGCGAGGTGACGAACTCGTCCGCGACCGTGCGGGCGTAGCTCACCTCGGCGAGCCGGGCCTCCTCCGGCAACGCGCACCGCTCCAGCCATTCCAGCAGCGGCATGCCGAGGGCGCCGATGACGCGGATCTGCGGGTAGTGCACGTGCGTGTCGACCAGGCCGGGCAGCAGCAGGCCGCCGTCCAGCCCGACCACCCGCGCCGCCGGGTGCCGGGAACGCACCCGCGCGAAGGGGCCCCGCTCGACGATCAGCCCATGGTCGACGAGGATCCCCGCGTCGGCGTCGTGGCGCAGCCCGCCCCCGCGGAACGGGTCGTCGGGGGTGTCCAGGACCTGCGTGCGGTACAGGATCATCCGTCGGCGTCCACGGGCGCGGCGAGCGGGGCGGCGGTGCGCTGCCCGGCCTCGCCGTCGAGGGTGCGCAGCAGGCCGGCGGCGACGCTGACGGCGATCGTGGCGGGTTCCTTGCCGCGGATGCCGTCGATCCCGATCGGCGAGGTGATCCGTTCGACCGCCGCGGCGTCGTGGCCGTGCGCGGCGAGTTCGGCGCGGAACCGGGCCCACTTGGCGGCCGAGCCGATGAGGCCGATCGAGCCGAAGTCGCCGCCGCGCAGCACCGCGTCGCAGAGCGCGAGGTCCTCGGCGTGGTCGTGCGTCATGATCAGGACGTGGGTGCCGGCGGGCAGCTCGCCGAGCACGATCTCGGGCAGTACGGCGAGCCGGTGCACGTGGACCTGGGCGACGGCGTCGGCGAGCACCGCCAGCCGCTCGTCAGCCAGCTGCTCCGGGCGGGTGTCCACCAGGTGCAGGTCGAGGTCGTGCCGGGCCAGGATGCGGGCCAGCTCCAGACCGACGTGGCCCACGCCGAACACCGCCACCACCGGCGGGGCGGGCAGCGGTTCCAGCAGGAGGGTGACGGCCCCGCCGCAGCACTGCACGCCGTGCTGGTAGGGCGCCTTGTCCGACAGCGCGACGGTGACCATCTCGGGCGTGACCGCGCCGGCGGCCAGCAGCGCGCGCGCCTTCTCGGTGGCGACCGCCTCGAGGTTGCCGCCGCCGACCGAACCCCACGTACGGGCCGCGCCGACCACGAGCTTCGCGCCGGCGGCGCGGGGCGCGTGCCCGCGGACCGTGGCGACGATGACCAGCACCCCGGGCTCACGGGTCTCGCGCAGACGCGCCACCGCGCTGATCCAGGTGTGCTCAGCCATGGTGCACCGCCTCGCCGGCCCGTTCGAGCACCTGGCCGCGCCCGTCGCCGGTGCGGGCCCGCTCGACCGCCCAGAACACCGCCTCCGGGGTGGCCGGGGAGGCCAGGTCGACGCTGATGCCCGCCGGACCGAACGCCGCGGCGGCCTGGCGCAGCGCCTCGCGGACGCAGAAGGCGAGCATCAGCGGTGGCTCACCGACCGCCTTGGAGCCGTAGACGACGCCGTCCTCGGTGGCGTCGGTCAGCAGCGTGACGTGGAAGACCTCCGGCATGTCGAACAGGCCGGGCAGCTTGTAGGTGCTGGCACCCTGCGTACTCAATCGACCGCGAGCCGGCCCCCCGGTCTCCCAGCGCAGGTCCTCCAGGGTGAGCCAGCCCGCGCCCTGCACGAAGCCGCCCTCGATCTGCCCGACGTCGATCAGCGGGGACAGGCTGTCCCCGACGTCGTGCACGATGTCGACCCGCCGGGTGCGGTTCGCCCCGGTGAACCCGTCCACCTCCACCTCGGCGGCCGCCACCCCGTACGCGAAGTACTTGAACGGTGAGCCCCGCATCACCGACGCGTCCCAGTGCAGGCCCTCGGTGCGGTAGAAGCCCGCGGCGAACAGCTGCACCCGCTGGAAGTAGGCCGCGCGGACCAGCTCGTCCCAGCCGACGCCGTCGGCGGCACCGGCCCGCCGGGCGACGCCGTCGATGATGCGTACGTCGGCGGCGTCGGCGCCGAGCATGGTGCCGGCCACCGCGGCGAGCCGGTCCCGGATCTGCGCGCAGGCGTTCCTGACGGCGCCGCCGTTGAGGTCGGCGCCGGAGCTGGCCGCCGTGGCCGACGTGTTGGGCACCTTGTCGGTACGGGTCGGCGCCAACCGCACCCGGGCCAGCGGAATGCCCAATGTGGTCGCGGCCACCTGCAACATCTTGGTGTGCAGGCCCTGGCCCATCTCCGTGCCGCCGTGGTTGATCAGGACGGAACCGTCCTTGTAGACGTGCACGAGCGCGCCGGCCTGGTTGAACGCGGTGAAGTTGAAGGAGATGCCGAACTTGACCGGGGTGAGCGCCAGAGCGCGCTTGGTGTGCGGGTGGGCGGCGTTGAACGCGGCGATCCGCTGCTGCCGTTCGGCGACCTCGCCGCTGTCGAGAACCTGCTGCCACAGCCGGTGCAGCCGCTCCGGGTGGCGCACCGGCTGCCCGTACGGTGTGCTCTGGCCTTCCTGGTAGAAGTTGCGCCGGCGCAGCTCGGCGGGGTCGATGCCGAGCAGCGGCGCGCAACGGCCGAGAATGTCCTCGATGACCATCATCCCCTGCGGACCGCCGAAGCCGCGGAACGCGGTGCTGGACGTCTTGTGGGTACGCGCGATGCGCCCGGTGAGCCGCGCGTGCGGCAGCCAGTACGCGTTGTCGACGTGGCACAGCGCGCGGGCCAGCACCGGCTCCGACAGGTCCAGGCTCCAGCCGCCGTCGGCGGTCAACGTGGCGTCCAGGGCCGCCAGCCGCCCGTCGGCGTCGAAGCCGACCCGCCAGTCGACGTGGAAGCCGTGCCGCTTGCCGGTCATGGTGAGGTCCTGGGTCCGGGTGAGGCGGACCAGCACCGGACGGCCGGTCAGCGTGGCACCCAGCGCGGCGATCGCCGCGAAGCCGTGCGGCTGCATCTCCTTGCCGCCGAAACCACCGCCCATGCGCAGGCACTGCACGGTCACCTCGTGGCTGGCGCGGCCCAGCACGTGCGCGACGATCTCCTGGGTCTCCGAGGGATGCTGGGTGCTGCTCTGCACGAAGATCTGCCCGGCCTCGTCGACGTGCGCGAGCGCGCACTGCGTTTCGAGGTAGAAATGCTCCTGCCCGGCGAACTCCAGCGCGCCGTGGAACACGTGCGCGGCGCCGGCCAGCCCCGCCTCGACGTCGCCGCGCACGACCTGGGGTTTGGCGCCCTGGAAGCTGCCCGCGGCGATCGCGTCGGCGAGGGTGACGTGCGACGGCAGCGGCGCCACGTCGACCTCGACCGCCGCGGCGCCGAGCCGGGCCGCCTCGGCGGTCTCGGCGAGCACCCAGCACACGGCGTGCCCGAAGAACATCACCTCGTCGGGGAAGAGCGGCTCGTCGTGCTTGACCCCGCCGTCGTTGACGCCGGGCACGTCGGCGGCGGTGAGCACCCGGACGACGCCGGGCACGGCCAGCGCGGGCGCGACGCGCAGCGCGGTGACCCGGGCGTGGGCGTGCGGTACCTGCACCGGGTGGGCGTGCAGCACGTCCTTGGTGCGAACCACGAGGTCCTCGGTGTACAGCGCGGCGCCGGTGACGTGCAGCGTGGCGCTCTCGTGCGGAATCGCGACCCCGACGGCGGCGTTCTCCGGCCGCGCGGACAGTTCCCTCATGCTGTGCTGGCCGGGCATGCGCTCGCGGCCCTCGCTGCGCTCGGTGCACTCGCTCATGCCGTGCTGGCCGGGCATGCGCTCGCGGCCCTCGCTGCGCTCGGTGCACTCGCTCATGCCGTGCTGGCCGGGCATGCGCTCGCGGCCCTCGCTGCGCTCGGTGCACTCGCTCATGCCGTCGCCTCCGGCGGGCGGTCCGCCCACAGCTTGCGCAGGCCCTGCTCGAGCATCGCGGCCCGGTACGCGGCGCTGGCCCGGTGGTCGTCCAGCGGGGTGCCCTCGCCGCGCAGCACCCGCGCGGCGGCGTCGGCCGTCGCCGCGGACCACGGCTCGCCCTCCAGGGCGGCCTCGGTGGCGCGGGCGCGGATGGGGGTGGCCGCGACGCCGCCGAGCCCGATCCGGGCGCGGACCACCGTGCCGTCGACGACGTCCAGGGCGAAGGCGGCGGCCACGCTGGAGATGTCGTCGAAGCGCCGCTTCGAGATCTTGTGGAAGGCGGCGAGACCGGCGGGCGGCAGCGGGATCCGCACCGCGCGGATCAGCTCGCCGGGTCGCCGGACGCTGCGCCGGTATCCGGTGAAGTAGTCGGCCAGCGGCACCTCCCGCTCCCCGTCGGCGCTGGTCAGCAACACCGTGGCGTCCAGGGCGAGCAGCACCGGCGCGCAGTCGCCGATGGGCGACCCGGTGCCCAGGTTGCCGCCGACGGTGGCGCTGTTGCGGATGAGCCGGGAGGCGAACACCGGGAACAGCTGGTCGAGCAGCGGCACCCGGCCCGCCAGGCGGCGTTCGAACTCGGTGAGGGTCAGCGCGGCGCCGGCCTCGATGTGGTCGGGGCCGACGGTGAAGCCCCGCAGTTCCGGCAGCCGGTCGATCGCCACGGCCAGCACGGCCCGCGCGCCGCGCAGGTTGACCTCGACGCCCCAGTCCGTGGCGCCCGCGACGACGGTCGCCTCCGGGTGCTCCCGCAGCAGCGTGAGCGCGTCGGCCAACGCGGCGGGACGCACGAACGCGCCGTCGCCGTGCCGCAGCCGGGTGGGCCGGGGCGGCGGCGCGGGCTCGTCGCGGCGGCGGGCCAGCGGGTCGCCGCCGGGCGCGGCACCGAGCGCGTACGCGGCGTCACGGATCGGCCGGTACCCGGTGCACCGGCACAGGTTGCCGCTGAGCGCGTGCAGGTCGAATCCGTTCGGCCCGTGGTCGGCGTCCGGCCGGTCCGCCTCCCGGCCCGGGCGGTAGAACTCGGCGGCCATGCTGCACACGAAGCCGGGCGTGCAGTAGCCGCACTGGGAACCGCCGCGCACGGCCATCTCGTGCTGCACCGGGTGCAGGTGGTCCGGGTCGCCCAGCCCCTCGACGGTGACGACCTCCTGCCCGTCGAGCCCGGCGGCGGGCAGCAGGCAGGCGTTGACCGCCACCCATTCGGTCGGCGTGTCCACCCCGGCGCGGGCGACGAGCACCGAGCAGGCGCCGCACTCCCCCTCGCCGCAGCCTTCCTTGCAGCCGGTCAGACCGATCCCGCGCAGCCACTCGAGTGCGGTGGTGTGCGCGGGGATGTCGCCGAGCGGAATGTCCCGCCCGTTGACATGGATCTTGGCAGCGACCATGTCCAGCTCCCGTCCGCCGTGCTGTACCCGGGCCGCGTTGGGCCGGCACATGGTTGGCGGTGTGATGCTGGGGGCGGTTGGTTATCCATGCGAACAACGCGCCCGAGCCGTGGCCCACTCTAGCCCTGCCGGTCCCCGCCGGGAAGATCCCGCGACCCGCGGAAGGGCGGCCCGCCGCCGGACAGACCCGCCACGACCCCGGGCGGGATCGACGTAGATCAGCGGAAGGCCGAGTCGCGCAGCGCGCGCGGCAGCGCCCGGTCGAGGTAGCCACTGGTGCCGCTGTCGCGCAGCTCCGTCGCGGCGTCCACCAGCGCACCGTACGCCGCCCAGGCCAGGCTGCCTCCCGTCGACACCCGCCGCACGCCGGCGGTGGCGAGTTGCGCCACGGTCGGGCCGTGCCGCAGCGCCAGCACGTTCACCGCCGCGCCGGTCTCGCGGACCACGGCGGCGATGTCGCCGAGATCGGCCAGCCCCGGGGCGTACAGGCATGCGGCGCCCGCGTCCCGGTAGGCGAGCAGGCGGTCGATGGTGTCCCGCAGGTCGCCGATGCCGTAGAGATGGTTCTCGGCGCGACCCGTGAGCACCAGGCCGTAGCGGGCGCACACCTCGGCGGCCGCGGCGATCCGCTCGACCGCGACCCCCACGGGATCGATGCGCTCCGTGGCGGGGTCGTAGTCCTCGATCGACACGCCGCTGGCGCCGGCCTCCGCCAGCATCCGTACGGTCTCGGCGACGCCCGCCGGGTCCGCCGCGTACCCGCGCTCGGCGTCCACGGACACCGGTATCTCGACGGCAGCGGTCAGCGTGGCGACGTGGGCGACCAGCTCGTCGCGGGTGGCGCGCTGGTCGGCGCGGCCGAGGGAGGCGGCGAACCCGGAACTCGTGGTGGCCAGCGCCGGGAAGCCCAGGCCTGCCAGCAACCGCGCCGACGGCACGTCCCACGGGTTCGGTATGACGAACGTGCCCGCCTCATGCAACCGGCGGAAGGCACCACGGGCGTTCTCGATCATGCCGGCCGATGCTACCCGCGTCAGAGCAAGCCGTTGGCCCGGGCGCGGCGGGACAGATGTCCCGGCCAACGGTCCAGGCTGACGTGCGGAGCGTGGGTCGTGCGTTGTCGGCCACGGGGGTGTGGCGCACCATGGGGGTTCAGCGAGCGAGAGGACCGTCACGTGTTCTTCGATCTGGGCGTACGCGATTTCCTGGACCGTGCCGAACTGGTGTACGCCGACCGCGTCGGGGTCGTCGACGAGCCCCAGCAGCCCGCCCCCTCCTGGGGCTCACTGACCTATCGGGAGGTCGCCAGGCTGGCCCGGGCCCAGGCCGCCGGGCTCGACGCGCTGGGCGTACCGGTCGGCGGCCGGGTGGCGATCGTGTCGCACAACGCGGCCCGCCTGCTCGTGTCGTTCTTCGGTGTCTCCGGTTGGGGCCGCATCCTGGTGCCGGTCAACTTCCGGCTGTCGGCCGCGGAGGTGAAGTACATCGTGGAGCACTCCGGCGCCGAGGTCCTGCTCGTCGACCCGGAGCTGGAGCACCTGTGCGACACGGTCACCGCGAAGCACGTCTGCACGCTCGGGGACGACGACGAGATCTTCGGCAGCACCGCCGACCCGGCGCCGTGGGCGGGTGACGAGTCGGCCACCGCGACGCTGAACTACACCTCCGGCACCACGGCACGGCCCAAGGGTGTCCAGCTGACCCACCGCAACCTGTGGCTCAACGCCGTCACCTTCGGACTGCACACCACCCTGTCCGACCATGACGTGCTGCTGCACACCCTGCCGATGTTCCACGCCAACGGCTGGGGCATGCCGTACGCGCTGACCGGGCTCGGCGGGCGGCACATCGTGCTGCGCAAGGTCGACGGCGCCGAGATCCTGCGTCGCATCGACCGGCACGGCGTCACCATCCTGTGCGCCGCGCCCGCGGTGGTCACCGCCGTACTGGACGCCGCCGCGACGTGGGACGGGGAGGTCCCCGGCCGTGACCGGGTACGCGTCGTGGTGGCCGGTGCCCCGCCACCCACCCGCACCATCGAGCGGATCCGCGCCGAACTGGGCTGGGAGTTCCTCCAGATCTACGGCCTGACCGAGACCTCACCGCTGCTGACGGTCAACCGCATGCGCGCCGAGTGGACCGGCCTCGACCCGCACGAGCAGGCCGGCCTCCTCGGCCGGGCCGGCGCGCCCGCGCTCGGCACCCGGATCAGGATCGACGAGGACGGCCAGGTGCTGGCCCAGTCCAACACCAACCTGGAGGGCTACTGGGCCAACCCCGAGGAGACCGCACGGGCACAGGCCGGGAACTGGTTCCACACCGGCGACGGCGGCACGTTCACCGACGGCTATCTGACGATCTCGGACCGGAAGAAGGACGTCATCATCACCGGCGGCGAGAACGTGTCCTCGATCGAGGTCGAGGACGCACTCATCTCGCACCCGGCGGTCCGGGAGGCGGCCGTGATCGGCATCCCCGACGAGACCTGGGGCGAGCTGGTCACTGCGCTGGTGGTCACCGACGGCCGACCGCTCACCGCCCAGGACATCATCACCCACTGCCGGGATCACCTGGCCGGTTTCAAGTGCCCCAAGCGGGTGGAGTTCCTCGACGCGCTGCCGCGCACCGCCACCGGCAAGATCCAGAAGTTCAAGCTGCGCGAGCCGTACTGGGCGGGCCACGAACGCGAGGTCAACTGACCGTCAACCGGGCCGGACCACGCGGGGACCCAGGGGCGGCGAGGCTGTGACGGGAACCCGCAACTCGCGGGCGGGATCAACGGCATGTGCGCCCAATCCCGTACGCATCGACTTGCCGCCCCGGTGATGGCGGACCGGTGGTCCGGTACAGACCTCCCGGTACGCGATGCCGAGCGCCGCCATCGCACGCGACAGACCCGGGCGGTGCACGGTCGCATAGCTGACGACCACGGCGCCGGGCTGGACGGCACGGTTGATCCGGTAGAACTGCGCGCCGTGCACCAGCACGGATCGGGCCTGTGCCGCCCGCAGCAGCGCGGCCTCGTCGCATCCGGCGGGCAACTCCAGGTAGGTCTGCAGGCCGCTGGCGGCGCCGATCGGCCGTACCCCGGGCAGCAGCCGCAGGGCATCGTCCCGGACCTGCTCACGCCGCTTGCGTACCTCGTCGCGCACGCGGCGCAGGTGCCGGTCGAAACCGCCGGTCTCCAGGAACCGGGCGAAGGCGAGCTGTTCCAGCCCGGAACACCCGAAGTCCCGGCTGGACCTGACGAACTCCAGGCCGGGCATCAGCGGGGACGGCACCACCAGCCAGCCGAGGCGCAGCGCCGGCGCCAGGACCTTGCTGGCGCTGCCGGCGTAGACCACCCGGTCGGGGGCCAGGCTCTGCAGCGCCGGCGCCCGGTCGGCGGCGGCCACGAAGGCGCTCTCGAAGTCGTCCTCGATGACGAAGCCGTCGACCCGGTGCGCCCACTCGACCAGCTCGGCCTTGCGGTGCGCGGCCAGCGGCACGCCGGTCGGAAACTGGCAGGCCGGGGTGACCACCACCGCGCGGGCACCCGTGCGGTACAGCTCGTCGACGACGAGGCCGTCGGCGTCGACCGGGACGCCGACCGGCCGCAGCCCGGCCCGGGACATGAACTGCCGCTCGCCGGGATGGCCGGGGTCCTCCACGGCCACCACCTCGTGACCGCGCTCCCGCAGCACCGCGCAGAGCAGCGCGAGGCCCTGCGCGAACCCGGCCGTCATCATGACCCGGTCGGCGCGGGCCCGTACGCCGCGCACCCGGCTGAGGTAGCCGGCGGCCGCCTGCCGTACGGCGGGGGGCCCGGCGGGGGTGGCGTATCCCAGCTCGCTCGGGCCGGCCGCGCTGATCACCGCGGTCAGGCAGCGCACCCACTCCTGCCTGGGGAACCAGGACGCGTCGCAGCCCCCGGTGCGCAGGTCCCACCGCGCGGCGACCGGTCGCTGCGGCGCCGCAAGCACCGACTCCCGCGGCGGGCGCACCGAGGGTGCGACGGAGGTGCCGGAGCCGCGCCGGGCGACCAGATACCCCTCGGCGATCAACTGCTCGTACGCCTCCACCACCACGCTGCGCGAGACGCCGAGGTCCATTCCGAGTCGCCGGCTTGAGGGCAGCCGGGTCTCCGGTTGCAGCATGTCCTCCTCGATCATGCGCCGGATGGCGTCGCGGGTCTGTTGCGCGATCGGGATCCTGGATTGTCGATCGATCGATATCTCTAGATGCCTGCTCAATTGGTCTCGTCCCCCGATGATGAAGTGGTATGGACGGCACGCGTTCCGCGTTGATCTGATGTTTCCCAACGAGCCGGCGATGTGTATCGCCCAATCTCAAACACGGTATCGGGGCTGGTGACAGTCCTGTGTGGAGCGTCATTGTGACGCTCACTACAAGCCGAGTCATCGAGGCTTCTCGCTGCGAGAAACGCGCACGCTCAGCGTCCAGGATGGATTGACCAGAAGGCCGGTTGCGGAATGGGACCGGAAATGCTGCACACGGGGGTAAGCCGCATGTCTGATCCGAACCAGAAAACCCTATTGGCGGGAACAGTTCCGATTGCGGTGCACGTCGTACCGCTGCCGCCCGTCGACCCGCTCGCGCTCTACGCGACCCTCGCCGCCCAGCGTCCGGCCGGCGACCTCTACCTGCTGGAGAGCCTCGACGGCCCGGACCAGGACCGCCATGGCGCGATGCTCGGCTGGGACCGCCTCGCTGAACTGCGGTTCGTCGGCGACCGTCTGGAACTGCACACCTCCGGCGCGCTCGGTGCCGCCCTGGCCGCCGTCGCCGACGCGGTGCTCGGCGTCCGCCTCGGCCAAGCGGACGGCGTGCGCACCTGGCGGGTCGCGGGGCCGGACACGGTCTGGTCGACGGTGCGCGCGCTGACCGGCGCGCTCGCCCTCGACACCGAGGTGCCGGTCGGCGCGTTCGCCTTCGGCTTCCTCACCACGTTCGCCTACGAGGCGGCCTGGGACATGGACACGCTGCCGCCCAACCCGGCCGCCGACCAGGTCGCCCGCCTCACCCTGACGTTGTTCCGCAACACGGTCTGGTGGGATCTGGACACCGGTACCGTCAGTCAACTGGTCAGCTCCGGTCCGCTGCTCGATGCCGGGTCCACGCCCCTGGTGACCGACCTGCTGGCCGGTGCGGTCGAGCCCGCCGGCACGCCGGCCGCCCCGGCGCCGCACTGGGTACGCGACAGTGTGGACGCTGAGACGTTCCAGGCCCGCGTCAAGGAGTGTCTCGGCTTCATCGAGGTCGGCGACAGCTACCAGATCCAGATCGGCCACCGCATCGAGGTGGCCAGCGACCTCGCCCCGCTGGACGTGTACCGGCGCCTGCGCGAACGCAGTCCCTCGCCGTACATGTACCTGCTGCCGTGGGCCGGCGAGACCGTCATCGGTGCCAGCCCGGAACTGTTCCTGAAGATCCAGGACGGCTCGGTGGTCATGCGGCCGATCGCCGGTACCGTCCCCCGCGCCGCCGACCCGGAGAGCGACCGTGCCCGCGTGGCCGAGCTGGTCGGCAGCGACAAGGAGCGGGCCGAGCACGTCATGCTGGTCGACCTGTGCCGCAACGACATCGGACGGATCTGCGTCCCGGGCACGCTGAGCGTGGACTCGATGATGCGGGCCGAGCCGTTCGCGTACGTGCACCATCTGGTGTCCACGGTGTCCGGGCGGCTGGAGGACGGCGTCGACGTGTGGGACGCGGTCTGCGCGGCCTTCCCCGCCGGCACCATGACGGGCGCGCCCAAGCTGCGCGCCATGGAGATCATCCAGTCCATCGAGGACAGCCCGCGCGGCATCTACGCGGGCGCGCTCGGCCTGCTCGACCCGCGCGGGTACGCCATCTTCGCGCTCTGCATCCGCACCGCGGTGCACGACGGGCGGGTGTACCGCACGCAGGCGTCCGCGGGCGTGGTCGCCGACTCGACGCCGGGCGGCGAGTGGCGCGAGACGCTGGCCAAGATGAGCGCGACCTACTGGGCGCTGACCGGAAGCGAGCTGCTGGCATGAGGGTCCTGCTGGTCGACGCGTACGACAGCTTCACGCACATCATCTACCAGTACCTGCGGACACTGGGCGCCGAGACCGTCGTCGTACGCTCGCGCACCCGCACCCCGGACGAGATGGCCGCGCTGGCGCCCGACGCCGTGCTGCTGGGCCCGGGGCCCGGCCACCCCGCCGACTCGGGACACGTGGAGCTCGTGCACCGCTTCGTCGGCGAGGTCCCCATCCTCGGCGTCTGCCTCGGCCACCAGGCGATCGGGCTGGCGTTCGGCGGCGTCACCGCGGTCGCCACCCACCTGATGCACGGCAAGACCAGCGTCGTCGACCACGACGGCCGGGGGGTCTTCGCGGGCTCGGCACGGTCGCTGACCGTCACCCGCTACCACTCCCTGATCGTCACCCACGACATGCCGCCGGAGCTGGAGGTCACCGCGGTCGCGCGCGACGACGGCTACGTCATGGGCCTGCGGCACCGCTCGCTGCCCGTCGAGGGGGTGCAGTTCCACCCCGAAAGCATCATGACCGAGGACGGGGCACGGCTGTTCGACAACTTCCTGCGCGGTGCCGCCCGCACCTCGGTCGCGCCGGTGCCGTGACCCTCGGGTCGGCACGCCGATTGGCCTCATCGAACGGCGCGGCATTGGTCGCCGCGCGGTCCCGTCCGCGGACATACGGTGCGGCGCAGAACGCCACACCCTGAGGAGTCCCATGCCACAGCCCACCGACCCCGGCGGTATCCGGGTCACCATCGACGAGCGCGTGCTGGAACGCGTACCCGACTATGTGCTCGGCCTGATCGCGGTGCCCGCGCTCGACGTGCCCCGCGACCACCCGGCGGTGCGGCGGCTGCTCGCCGCCGCCGAAGCGACCGTGCAGGCGCGGGGGCTGGACAAGGCCGGTGTCGCCACGCTGCCCGGCATCGCGGCGTGGCGGGACGCGTACCGCGCCGTCGGGCTGAACCCGAACCGGTTCCCGTGCGCGGCCGAGGCGATCGCCCGGCGGGTCGCCAAGGGCGACCGGCTGCCCCGGATCAACGCGCTGGTGGACCTGTGCAACGCGGTCTCGCTGGCCACCAGCCTGCCGGTCGCGAGCTGTGCCGTCGGCTCCGTCGTGGACGAGCTGGCGGTCCGCCCGGCCGGCGGGACCGAGACGTTCCTGCCGCTCGGCCAGCCCGACGCCGCCGAGCACCCGGAGCCCGGCGAGGTGATCTACGCCGACCGCGCCGGACGCGCCCACTCGCGGCGCTGGAACTGGCGGCAGAGCCATGTCCTGGCCACCGGCACCGGGCCGCAGCGGCTGCTGCTCACCGTGGAGGCGGCGGATCCTGCCGGTGCGGCCCAGGTGGACGCGGCCCTCGACCGGCTCGGCGACGCCCTGGCTGAGCTGGGTGACCCACCGGCGCACCGGCTGCGCCTGGACCGCACCGTCCGCACCGGATCACCGTTCGCCGCCGAGACCGTCACCGTGGGGAGGCCGTCATGAAGCGTGCCATCGTCATCGTCTACCGGCCGCAGGCCGGCCGGTACGCCGCCCAGTTCGCCAGCGTCGTCGCGGCGGCGCGGGAGTACGGCGTCGAACCGGTCGCGGTGATCCCCACCGGCTGGGACCCCGCCGACGCCGGCGGGGTCCGCAGCTACCACGCCGACCTGGACGACTCCGCGCACGTGCGCCGGGTGATGGACACGATCTGCGCCGAGCACCGGGTGGAACGGATCTTCCCGCTCTTCGAAGGGGACGTGCTGACGGCCAGCCGGTGCCGCCGCGACCACGCCATCCCGGGGCTGGACCCGGAGCAGGCGCTCACCTTCCGCGACAAGAACGTCATGCACCGGCGGGCGGAGGAGCTCGGCATCCTGGTGGCGCGCTCGTGCCGCCCGGACACCCTCGGCGCGATCCAGGAGTTCGCGGCCACCACGGGCTACCCCATCGTGCTCAAGCCGTACGCGGGCTGGGCCTGCGGCCGTACGTTCCGGGTCGACTCCGACGCCGAGCTGGAGCGGGTGTGGCCGGAGATCGCCGACGACCGGCACGACTACCGGGTCGAGGAGTACGTCGAGGGCGTCGAATACCACGTGGACTCCCTGGTCAGCGACGGCGAGATCGTCTTCGAGCAGCTGTCCCGGTACACGTACTCGATCCTGCAGTTCCGCGACGAGCCGGGCGGGACGATCTCGCGCCGGCACGACCTGTCGGAGGGCGAACGGCGCATCCTGTCCCAGAACGCCCGGCTGCTGCGCGGCTTCGGGATGCGCACCGGGGTCGCCCACGTCGAGTTCTTCCTGCGCGACGACGGGTCGGTCGTGTTCGGGGAGGCGGCGGCCCGGGCGGGCGGCGGCTCGATCGTGCCGGCCATCCAGGCCGGGCACGGCATCAACCTGGCCGGCGAGTGGTGCCGGCTGGAGCTGGACCCGGCGCACCGGCCGGTGAGCCGCGGCGGTCCCGAGGTCGGCACCGAGTACCTGTCCTCGTCGCGCGTCGGCCGGATCACCGAGATCACCAGTGCCGAGCAGCTCAAGAGGCTCGACTCGGTGCTCGACGCGGACGTGTGGAAGCGCGCCGGCGACGTGCTGGCCCCACCGACCGCCTCCAACGACGTGCTGGGCTGGTTCGTCTGCTCCGGCCGCGACTGCGAGGACGTGAAGGCCCGGTTCAAGGTCATCCGGGACACCTTCGTCGTCCGGACCGCGCCGGAGCAGTCATGATCGGCGCGGCCCGGCTGCGGCAGTTCGCGGACCTGCCCAGACCGTTGCGGGTCCTCGTGCTGGCCTGCTTCGTCAACCGGGTGGGCATGTTCGTCTTCCCACTCCTGGCGGTCTACCTCACCGACGCCAAGCACCTGAGCACCGGCCAGGCCGGCGTGCTGATCTCGGTCGGCAGCACCGGCCTGCTGGTCGGCAGCCTGCTCAGCGGCCCGGTCTGCGACCGGGTCGGGCGGCGCCCAGCGCTGCTGGTCAGCCTCATCCTGAACGCCGTGGGATACGCGGGCCTCGCCCTCGTGCGGGACTCGCCCTGGCTGTACGCGACGTTCCTGTTCGTCGCGCTGGTCGGCATGGGCATGTTCGCGCCCGCCGCGAACACCCTCATCGCCGACCTGGCCTCGCCCGAGCAGCGGCCGTTCGCGTACACGGTGAACTACATCGCCAACAACCTGGGCATGGGCATCGGCCCGCTGCTGGGCGGCGTCGCCGCGGCGTACTCGTACGCGCTGATGTTCGCGGGCAACATCGCGCTCGGGCTGGCCTGCGCCGCGATGATCGCCCTGTGGGTGCCGCGCGACACGATCCGCCGCAAAGCCGAGCCGGGACGCCTCCACGAGCCGTCCGGGCGGCGCCGCGACACCGACGTGGCGCTGGTGGTGCTCGCGTCGCTGTGCTACGTGGCGCCGCTGATCGGCATCGAGTACGCGCTGCCGCTGGCGGTCACCACCGTGCTGAACACGTCCGCGGCGATGATCGGCGTCGTCTACACCATCAACAGTGTCGTCGTGGTCTCGGCGGGACTGCTCATCGAACGCAGGATCAAGACGCACCCGACCCGGATCCTGCTGATCGTGGCGGGGGTCCTGTGGACGGCGGGCACCGCGCTGATGGTCTTCGCCTTCTCGCTTCCGGCGATCCTGCTGTCCACGGTGGTGTGGACCCTCGGCGAGATCATCGTGTCGGTCGTCATCCCGACGTACATCGCCGACCACGTCGACGGGCGGCGGGTCGGGCGGTTCATGGCGCTCAACGGCTTCGTGCTCAGCTTCGCCCGCCTCGTCGTACCGATGGGCTTCGGCCTGCTCTGGCAGGAGCAGGGCCACGCGCCGGTGTTCCTCGCCCTGTTCCTGGCTCCCGCGCTCGGCATCCTCGCCTACGCGGTCCTGCCGGTGCGCCGCGCGCCGGTGCCCGAACCACGACCCCAGTACGTCTGATCACTACCACCCGGAGATGCACAGCAGATGCCCGTCACCCGATTCCTTCTGTCCGCGAACGACCTCCCCACGACCTGGTACAACGTCGTGCCGGATCTGCCCAAGGGGCTGCCGCCGATGCTGCACCCCGGCACCCGGCAGCCGGTCACCCCGGCCGACCTCGCGCCGCTGTTCCCCCAGGCCCTGATCGACCAGGAGTTCTCCACCGACCGCGACATCGACATCCCCGGCGCGGTCCTCGACGTGTACCGGCAGTGGCGGCCGAGCCCGCTCGTCCGGGCGCACCGGCTGGAGCAGGCCCTGAAAACGCCGGCCCGGATCTACTTCAAGTACGAGGGTGTGAGCCCCGCGGGCAGCCACAAGCCCAACACGGCGGTGCCGCAGGCCTACTACAACAAGCGGGAAGGCGTGGCGAAGCTCACCACCGAGACCGGCGCCGGGCAGTGGGGCAGCTCGCTGTCGCTGGCCTGCTCGTACTTCGGGCTGGACTGCGAGGTCTACATGGTCCGGGTCAGCTACGACCAGAAGCCGTACCGGCGGGCGCTCATGGAGACCTTCGGCGCCAGCGTCACCGCCAGCCCGAGCACGCTGACCGAGGCCGGACGGGCGGCCCTGGCCGCCGACCCGGACTCCACCGGCAGCCTGGGCCTGGCCATCTCCGAGGCGGTCGAGGCGGCGCTGGCCAGCGGCGGCACCGCGAAGTACGCGCTCGGCTCGGTGCTCAACCTCGTCCTCATGCACCAGACGGTCATCGGGCAGGAGGCGCTGCGCCAGCTGGAGCTGGCCGACGACTATCCCGACGTGGTGATCGGCGCGGCCGGGGGCGGCTCCAACTTCGCCGGCCTGGCCCTGCCCTTCTGGCGCCGCCAGCACGACGGCAGCGGCCCGGCGGTCCGGCTGATCGCGGTCGAGCCCGCCTCCTGCCCGTCGCTGACCGAGGGCACCTACGAGTACGACTTCGGTGACACCGCGGGGATGACACCGCTGACCAAGATGCACACCCTCGGCCACGACTTCGTGCCGCCGTCCATTCACGCCGGTGGGCTGCGGTACCACGGCATGGCGCCGATCGTCAGCGCCCTCAAGGACACCGAGGCGCTGGAGGCGCGGGCCGTGCCGCAGCGGGCCTGCTTCTCCGCCGGTGTCCAGTTCGCCCGGGCCGAGGGCATCGTGCCCGCACCCGAGTCGACCCACGCGGTGCGGGTGGCGATCGACGAGGCGCTCGCCTGCCGGGAGTCCGGCGAGTCGAAGGCCATTGTGTTCTCGCTGTCCGGCCACGGCCACTTCGACATGCAGGCGTACGTGGACTACTTCGCCGGACGACTGACCGACTGACGCGGCGCGCCCGGAAGGGGTTCCTTCCACCGTCCGGGCGCCCACGCCGATTCACGGGGGACGAGAGGACATGCCAAGCAGCATCCTGGCCATCAACGGTTCCGAACGCGCCGGGGGAAACACCGACCTGGCGGTGGCCCACGCGGGCCGCCTGATCGCCGCGCGCGGCGGCGAACTACAGACGATCTTCCTGCGCGACCACCGCATCGCGCCGTGCAGCCCGTGCGGCAACTGCAACAGCCGGCTGGTGCCGTGCGAGCTCACCGACGACATGCCGGCCCTGATCGAACGGATGCGCGCGGCCGACGGCATCCTGTACGCCGCGCCGGTGCACGGCTTCGGCCTGGCGCACCTGATGCAGATCTTCATCGAACGCGCCGGCGTCGGCTACCTGCGCTTCGACCGTCCGCTGGCGAACAAGGTCGGCGGGGTGATCGTCACCGGCCGCCGCTACAGCGACTCGTCGGCACACAACCAGATCGTCAACAACCTGCTTCTCAACCGCATGATCCTCGTCGGCAGCGGCTTTCCGGTGCTGCTGCGCAACACCGACAGCACACCGGGCCTGAACGACGTCGAGGGCCTCGACGCTCTCGAACGCATGCTGCACCGGATGCTCGACATGATCCAGCTGCTGCACCGGCACCAGCGCATCGTCGACGGACCGGTGCTGCCCCTGCGTGATCTCAACGAACGCGTTCCTCGTCCGCGCCGCGGCGAGCACACCCCCCACCGAGGAGACATCGACAATGTCCACTGACGCCGTCACCCTGCCCGTCGGCATCGACTTCCCGAACGCCGAGTGGGAGACCTGGCACAAGCCGGGCGCCGACGGGCGCGTCAAGATCGCGTACGTGGGCGGTCAGCGACTGCGGCTGCTGGAGCTCCCCGCCGGTTTCGACGAGCACGAGTGGTGCGTGCGCGGCCACAGCGGCTACGTGCTGCAGGGCGAGTTCACCATCCACTTCCGGGACCGGTCGGTGCCGTGCCGCCCCGGCATGGCCTTCGTCATCCCCGACGACGACGAGCACCGCTCGCAGGGTTCCAACGACGAGCCCACCGTCGTGTTCGTCATCGACCGGGTCGTCGCCGCATGACCGAGCGAAGCGAGGGCACGCCGGGCCGGCACAGCGTCACCGGAAATGTGGGACCCGGTTACGCACAGGGCGAAATCGACCGAATGCGCAACCGCATCGACGAACTCGACGAGCAGATCGTCGCGTTGCTGGCCGAGCGGACCGCCGCCGTGCGGATCCTCACCGAGCACAAGACGGACGAGGCCGCCGTCCGCTCCCCCGACCGGGTCCGGGCGGTGCTGGCCCGCGTCGAGATGCTCGCCGAGCGGCACGGCATGCCCCCGCGGATCGCCCGGGAGACGTACCGGGCGCTCATCGAGGAGCTGACCGCCATGCAGCTGGTCCGGTTGGCGCGGCGGCGCGGGACACCGGTGTGATCACCGACCTGCGTACGGCGGTCGCGGCGCTGGAGTCGATGCCGGGCGAGCTGGTGCGCGTCGACGACGAGCTACCGGCCCGCTTCGGCCCCGGCGCGCACTACGCCCGGTGGGCCGGGACGCCGGCCCCGCCGCCCACCGGCCCCGGCCCGGCCGTGCTGTTCGAGAAGGTACGCCCGGTCACCGGGCCGCCGTCGCGGGTCCTGATGGGCCTCTACGGCACCCGCCGCCGGGCCGCGGCCCTGCTCGGGCTCCGCCCCGGCCAGGTGCCGTTCCGGCTGCGCGACGCCGTGGCCGCACCGCTCGCCCCGGTGCCGGCCGCCGAGCCGGGCCGGTGGCCGCGCCACGTTCTCCCCACGGACCTGTCGGCGCTGCCGATCCCGGTCCTGACCGGTGAGGACGCCGGCCCGTACCTCACCCTCGGCGCGGTGCTGGCCACCGACCCGGAGACCGGCGTACGCAATCTGTCGGTGCACCGCATGTGCGTGCGCGGCACCGACCGGCTGACGATCTGGATGGTGCCCGGCCGCGACCTGGGGCTGGCGTACGAACGTTCGCTGGCGCGCGGCAGGTCGCTGCCGGTCGCGATCCACCTCGGCCTCTCCCCGGCCGTGATGCTCTCCTCCTGCTGCCCGACCTCGCTGGTGCCCACCGGGCTGGACGAGCTGGCGGTGGCCGGGTCGCTGGCCGGGGCGCCGGTCGAGCTGCTGCCCTGCCGCAGCGTCGCCGCCGAGTTCATCGCGGACGCCGAGTACGTGCTCGAAGGCGAGATCACCGCCGAGCTGGCCGCCGAGAACCCGGACGGCGAGGCGGCCACCCCCGAGTTCCTCGGCTACCAGGGCCGCGCCCACCCGGCGCTGCCGGTGGTCCGGGTCACCGCGGTCACCGCCCGGCCGAATCCGATCCTGCAGGCCGTCTCCGGCCCCGGATACGAGCAGTCGCACCTGCTCGGCTTCGGCATGGAAGCCGCGATCCTCGACGACCTGCTGCGCCGCGACGCCCCGATCCGGGCGGTGCACTGCCACACCTCGGGCGGCGGTCAACTCATGACGGTGCTGCAGTGGGCCAAGCGGGACGCGGGCGACGACGAGACCGTCCGCGCCGCGTCGCTGGCGGTGCTGGAGCGGTTCCGGATGGTCAAGCTGGTGGTCGGCGTCGACTCGGACGTCGACGTGGAGTCCGAGCAGGACCTGTGGTGGGCGATGGCGACCCGGCTGCAGGGCGACCGGGACATCGTCGTGCTGCCCGACCGGGAGGGGTTCCCGCTCGACCCCTCCCAGCACACCGGCTACTCGACGACGATCTCGGCCGACGGGCGCACGGCGAAGACGCTGTTCGACTGCACGGTGCCGTACGGGCAGCGGCACCGGTTCCGGCGGCCCGCGTTCAGCACGCCGCCGCCCCCACGGTGATCCGTTCGGTGCCCCTCACGGCGTCCGCGACGCGACGAACTATTTCGACGATTGGTGCGTCAAGACCACCAGAATTCCCAACGCAGACCTTGACGCCAACGGTGGGGATACCGGTTGGACGCCGGGGACATGAAGAATCGCGAATAGCTGACCTGGCTATGGTCATAGTCTGATCCGGCTTGGCTGGAACCAGCCAAGCCTCGTAGATGGCCTTCACCGAAACTGCTACTGATAACGGTCGGCGATGACGGTGCGGAATGGTCCCTTCGCCAACTGCATGACTCTCCTCAAGATCACATAGTGGGCCAGTGCAAGCCGCCCTATAAGCTCACCCCAACACCCCCAAACGGAAGGGCTGACGTGGCCGAGTACGAGCACTGCCAGGTAGTGACCACCACGGACTCCCGCGATGCAGCCGACGCACTGGCCCGAAGTGCGGTCGAGGCCCGGGTAGCGGCCTGCGCCCAGGTCAGCAGCCCGATCACCAGCACGTACTGGTGGGAGGGTGCGGTCGAATCCGCCGAGGAGTGGCGGATCACCTTCAAGACACCGATCGCTCGGTACTCCGCCCTAGAGGCGCACATCCGCGAGCACCACAGTTACGATGTGCCCGAGATTCTGTGCAGTCCGATCACGGCCGGCAATCCGGCCTACCTGGCCTGGCTAACCGCAGAGACACAGGGGAGCTGACTCCCGGTTGGTTAGCCGACGTGTACGGCCGGGCGGTCATGTTATACACGTTGGACAGCTCGGCGCGCACCAATGAGTCATACGTGTCGTCGGTGCGATCGAGCGCTACGCCGAATGACCGAGCAAAGCCGTCCAGCTCGGCTTGTACGGCCAGGCCGGATTCGCTCGGGCCGATCACCTTCTCGATCTCCAAAAAGGTACCGGCATGGTCTACGTCATCCAAGCACAACGACAGGTCCCGATACCTGGCCCCCCGACGCGCTTTGACGATACGGACGGTCGGATAGAAGCCCATCTGCATGATCGCCTGGTGCATCTGCTCGCGGTCAGCTACCTCGGACTCGAATTCAAGGCACGACTGCTCGTTCTCCACCGGCCGCTTGAGCGTGAACAAATGGCGACCGTCCTGGGTACGCAGCCGGGCGAACGAGGTTCCGACCTTGCTCATGCCGTACTGCCACCCGACCGGGGCGTACGCCTGGTCGTCCTGGTGCACAGCCGTGGAGAGCGCAATACCCCGCTGATGCAGGGCAAGTAGGAGGCCGTCGAAGTCCCGTACGCGGTACTTGACCTCGATCTCTTGAGCGCTGCTCACGAAGCGGCTCCCTCTTGCTCGACAGGCGGTCGAGCGTGAGCGTAGCGGCTACGCACTGGCCAGCGGGGATCTGCGGCGTTGGTACCCGCCGGTGCCGCAGCAGTGGTCGGACTCGGTGCGCCCGGGGCGCGCGCAGCGCCAAGCAGCCCCGCCAAGACCGCGTCCGACCCGCCGCTGATCTGGCCGCGACACCGACCACGTCGGCGCACCGCCGGGCCGGGACACCGGGGGGCGCTGCGCAGGCGGGGTCGTCGTGGTACCGGACGGAGGGAAACCCCAAACTCAGCCGGATGGGTTGCCGACAGCGGACTCACGCCGATCGGGCGCCGCCGCGCGGACCGCCGCGGCGAACGACGCCACCCCCTCGGTGATCCGTTCGGTCGGCACCGCCCCGTAGCCCAGCAGGAACATCGGATCATCCGGGGTGGGGCCGACGAAGTAGTCGGCCGCCGGATAGACCAGCACCCCACGCGCCGCCGCCTGGCGGGCGATCTCGGCGGCGTCGGTGCCGCGCACCCCGCCGATGGTGACCAGCACGTGCAGGCCCGCGTCCGCCCCGCTCACCCGGACGGCGCCGTCGAACTGTACGTGCAGGGCGTCCAGCAGGCGGCGCCGGCGCTGCCGGTACAGCCGGTCCATCCGGCCGATGTGCCACGCGTACGAGCCGGAGGAGATGAACGTGGCCAGGGCCTCCTGGGTGACAGTGGCCGTCAGCCGGTCGGTGATCCACTTCAGGCCGAGGAACGGCTGGACCAGATGCTGCGGCAGCACCGCGTAGCCGATCCGGATCGACGGGTACAGGGTCTTGCTGAAGCTGCCCACGTACGCCACGTCGGCGTCGCCGGGGTCGGCCGCGATCGCCGGGATCCGTTCGCGCGACAGCGTGAACTCGTGGTGGTAGTCGTCCTCCAGCACGGTGGCGCCGTGCCCGCCCGCCCAGGCCAGCAGGTCGCGTCGGCGCTGCGGCGACATGATGTACCCGGTGGGGAACTGGTGTGACGGCGTCACGTAGATCAGCCGCACCCGGTCGGGTTCGTGTCCGGCCGCGCGGACGTGCCGGTCGATGTCGCCGACCCGCAGGCCCTGTTCGTCCACGGGGACGGCCACCACCGTCGCGCGGGCGTACCCGAAGATCTGCCGC
Organism: Krasilnikovia cinnamomea; assembly: GCF_004217545.1. Classification (NCBI taxonomy): domain Bacteria; kingdom Bacillati; phylum Actinomycetota; class Actinomycetes; order Micromonosporales; family Micromonosporaceae; genus Krasilnikovia; species Krasilnikovia cinnamomea. The sequence goes on along the minus strand of NZ_SHKY01000001.1, from coordinate 6,419,760 downwards.
AGCACCGTGTGGCTCGGATCCTCGATGACGATGACGTCGTCGGGGCGCACGAGCAGCCGTACCAGGATGTCTATCGCCTGGGTGGCGCCGCTGGTGATCAGGATGCGATCGTCCGGGGCGAGCAGCCCGCGGCTGCGCCGCAGCAGCGCCGCCAGTTGCGCGCGCAGCGCGGGCGAGCCCTCGGCCGGGCCGTAGCCGAGCAGGGCCGCGTCGGCGTGGCTGAACGCCTCGTTCACCGTCCGGCGCCACCGGGAGATCGGGAACTGCGCCAGCGCGGGTGTGCTGTGCCGGAAGTCGATGGCGTTGTCCGCCGACCGCTCCCACGGCTGCCAGAGTGGATGGTCGGCCTGCCCGGCCAGGGGCGGCTCCGGGGCCAGCCGAGACGTCCGGGCCGGGCCGTCGGGCGGCCGCCAGCGGGGCAGCGTGCGGCTGACGCGGGTGCCGGAGCCGCGCCGGCCGTCCAGCACGCCGTTGGCGCGCAGCAGCTCGTACGCGCGCAGGACGACCGTACGGGACACGCCGAGTTCGTCCGCCAGCTCGCGGCTGGGTGGCACCGGATCGCCGGGCTGGAGCTTGCCGGTGCGTACCGCGTCGACGATGTGGTCGCAGAGCTGGGTCTGCAGGGAGACGGCGCTGCCCCGATCCAGGGCGATCATGATCTGCGACGTGCCCACCGCACCAGACTACTCACCGGCACATCGCGCCCTACCGGGCGACTTGCACCCCCGTTGATGCCGGTCGGGGCGGGTTTGCATCCCGGCCGGGTCGGGAACTGGTGACCTCGCCCGGCGCCGAGGTCTCCGCGATCCGCCGTCGCCCGGAAGGGGGGCGGGGCCGTCCGCCGCGTATTGTTCTGGGTGCCGCTGACATGTGCCGAGGTTGCGCAGGCGGGAGGCTTTCTGAGGCCGGTAAGGAACGGAAGACACGGACCATGATTGCCGATGAGCACCGGTCGCGGGCGTCCTCAGCGGCCGAGGTCTTCGCGGTCGGCGGGGATGTCGGCCGGGACCTCGCCGCGGTGTCCTGGGAGGCGACGCCGCTCGGTTCACCGGCGGCGTGGCCGCAGAGCCTGCGGACCGCGGTCAGCATCCTGCTGTCGTCCCGGTTCGCGATGTGGATGGCGTGGGGCCCCGAGCTGACGTTCTTCTGCAACGCCGCCTACCGCCGCGACACCCTGGGCCGCAAGTATCCGTGGGCCCTGGGCCGCCCGGCGAGCGAGGTGTGGGCGGAGATCTGGGACGACATCGGCCCGCGCATCGACACCGTGCTCTCCACCGGCGAGGCGACCTGGGACGAGGCGCTGCTGCTGTTCCTGGAGCGTTCCGGCTACCCGGAGGAGACTTACCACACCTTCTCCTACAGTCCGTTGCGCGACGACGACGGCGCGCTCGTCGGCATGCTGTGCGTGGTCAGCGAGGACACCGAACGGGTGATCGGCGAGCGCCGGATGGCGACGCTGCGTGACCTCGGCTCCGACCCCAGCGCGATCCGTACGGAACAGCAGATGCTCGCCTTCGTGGGCGCGCAGCTCGGCCGCAACCTGCGGGATCTGCCGTTCACCCTGACGTACCTGTTCGACGGCGAGGGTGCCCGCCTGGCGGGTTCGACCGGCATGCCGACCGGGCATCCGGCCGCTCCTCCGGTGCTGCCGGCCGGTGACTCCCCGGCGTGGCCGACGGCGGCGCCGGCGCGGGGCGAGTCGGCGCTGGTCGCGCTGGACGGCGGCCCGTTCACGCGGTTGCCGTGCGGGGACTGGCCGCAGCCACCGACGCACGCGCTGCTGGTGCCGTTGCTGCAGCAGGGCGGCGCGCCGTACGGCTTCATGGTGGCCGGGCTCAACCGGTACCGGACCCTGGAGGACAGGTACCGGGGATTCGTGGAGCTGGCCGCCGGGCACGTGGCCGGCGGTATCGCGAGCGCTCGCAGCTACGAGGCGCAGCAGCGGCGGGCGGAGGAGCTGGCGGAGCTGGACCGGGCGAAGACGGCGTTCTTCTCCAACATCAGCCACGAGTTCCGCACGCCACTCACGTTGATCATGGGTCCGGTCGAGGAGCTGCGGACCAGGTGGGCCCCGGATGAAGGCGTCCGCGCCGAGCTCGACGTCGTGCACCGCAACGGGCTGCGGCTCGGCAAACTGGTCAACAGCCTGCTCGACTTCTCCCGCATCGAGGCCGGCCGCATGCAGGCCCGCTACGAGCCGGTGGACCTGGCGGCCGCCACCGCCGAACTCGCCAGCGTCTTCCGCTCCGCGCTCGAGCGGGCCGGGTTGGCGCTCGAGGTGGACTGCCCGCCGCTGGGCCAGCCGGTGTACGTCGACCGCGGCATGTGGGAGAAGGTGATCCTGAACCTGCTCAGCAACGCGCTGAAGTTCACGTTCACCGGCTTCGTGCGCGTCGCCGTACGGGCGGAGGGCGACCGGGCGGAGGTCACGGTGGCCGACACGGGCGTGGGTGTGCCCCGGGAGGAGATGCCGCGGCTGTTCGAGCGTTTCCACCGCATCGAGAACGCCCGGTCCCGCTCGAACGAGGGCAGCGGTATCGGCCTGGCCCTCGTCAAGGAACTCGTCGAGTTGCACCGCGGCACCATCACGGCCACCAGCACCGTCGGCCGGGGCACCACGTTCGTGATCGGCCTGCCCTTCGGAACCGACCATCTCCCGGCCGACGCGTTGGCCGACCCCGGCGGCACCGTCACGGTCTCGGCGACCGCGGAGCCGTTCGTCCAGGAGGCCCTGCGCTGGGTGCCGGCCGGCCCGGAAACCGAGCAGGTCGCGGGCGCCCGGCCCGAGGCGCAGGCGAGCCCGGCCGGCACAGCGGCCCGGGTGCTGGTCGCCGACGACAACGCGGACATGCGCGACTACCTCACCCGGCTGTTACGGTCCGCGGGCCACCAGGTCCAGGCCGTCGAGGACGGGCAGGCCGCCCTGGAAGCGGCGCGCCGGCAGGTGCCGAACCTGATCGTCAGCGACGTCATGATGCCCCGCCTGGACGGCCTCGGCCTGGTCGCGTCGCTGCGCGCCGATCCACGTACGGCGGGCACGCCCGTGCTGCTGCTGTCGGCGCGGGCCGGGCAGGAGGCCTCCATCGAAGGCCTGGAGGCCGGCGCAGACGACTACCTGGTCAAGCCGTTCTCCTCGGCCGAGCTGCTGGCCCGGGTACGGGCGAACGTGGAGCTGGCCCGGCTGCGCAACCACCACGCCCGGTGGCGCACCGCCCTGATCGACTCCCTGCAGGAGGCGTTCTTCATCTGCGACGAGGACGGCACCGTCATCGAGATGAACTCCACCTTCACCGACATCCTGGGCTACGGGCCCGAGGGCCTGCCGTATCCGCCGGTGCATCCCTGGTGGCCCGACCCGGCCACCGATCCCGAGGGGTACCAGCAGGCGGCCGAGGCCTTCACGGTGCTCGTCGAGCGGCCGCACGGCGCCTACACGATCCCCGTCACCCATCGCGACGGGCACCGGCTGTGGGTCGCGGCGGCCTTCAACCAGGTCGACGACCCGGAGACCGGGCGTCGCGTCATCGTCGGCACGCTGCGCGACGTCACCGCCGAGCACTACGCCGTCCAGCGGGAGAGCGCCCTGGCGGCCCTCAGCGTCCGCCTGTCCCAGGCGGAGAGCCTCACCGGGGCGCTGCACGGCGTCCTGCCCGTCCTGCAGGGACTGTGGCAGGCGACGCGGGTGTTCACGACGGTCTTCGACGGCTCCGGCACGCCCGCGGTGACCACCTCCGGCCCCGAGACGCGCTGGGACACGCTGACCGAGCAGCGCCGGCGGGCACTGACCGCGTTGCGGGACAAGCCCCTGCTCACCCCGGTCGCCGAGCGGACCGGCGGCGCCGGCGTCGCGTTGGAGCACCCCGACGGCACCATGGTGCTGTGGATCGACCTGGCCGAGAACCGGCCGTTCACCGAGCAGGACCAGACGTTGCTGGCCGTGCTGGCCGGCCACCTCGGGCAGGGACTGCGCCGGGTGCACCAGCTCGACCAGCAACGCGAGACCGCGCTGGCGCTGCAACGCGCCATCCTCGGCCCGGCCGAGCTGCCGGCCGGATTCGCCGTGCGCTACGCACCCGCGACCCGGCCACTGAAGGTCGGGGGCGACTGGTACGACACGGTCCCGCTGGCCGACCGGCGCATCGGCATCGTTGTCGGCGACTGCGTCGGCCACGGCCTGCCGGCGGCCACCGTCATGGGCCAGCTGCGCAGCGCCTGCCGCGCCCTGCTGCTGCAGACCACCGACCCCGCGCAGACGCTGACGGCGCTCGACCGTTTCACCACCCAGCTGCCCGGCGCCATGTGCGCCACCGTCTTCTGCGGCATCCTCGACCTGGACACCGGCGCGCTGTCCTACGCCAGCGCCGGCCACCCGCCCGCCGTCGTCACCCATCCCGACGGCACCACGGACCTCCTCGACCAGGGCCGGTCACGGCCCCTGGGGGTCCACTCCGACACCCGGCGGCCGGAGGCCCGGTACAGCATGCCGAGCCGCGGCACCCTGTTGCTCTACACCGACGGACTGATCGAACGACGCCGCCAACCGTTGACGACCGGCATCGGCCGCGTCACCGTGTCGGTTCAGCAGGGACGCGCCACCGACCTGGAGGAGCTCGCGACCGGGCTGATGCGTGACATGGCGCCCCTGGGTGGGTACCAGGACGACGTGGCGCTGCTCCTGTACCGGCATCCCGGTCCGCTCGAACTCGACTTCCCCGCCGAAGCCACCCGCCTGGCCGCCGTCCGGGCGAGGCTGCGCGGCTGGCTCGCCCAATGCGGCGTCGACACCACCACCGCGCAGAACGTCCTCGTCGCCGCGGGTGAGGCGTGCGCCAACGCCATCGAGCACGGCCACCGCCACCTGCCACCCGGACGCATCCGCCTGCACGCCGCCGCCACGGCGGACGATCTTCACCTGACCATCACCGACAGCGGTCGCTGGAAGACGCGGCAGCCCACCGACGACTCGAACCGGGGCCGGGGGCTCACCATCATGCGGGCGCTCATGACCCAGGTCACCGTCACGACCGGTGTCGCCGGCACCGTCGTCGGTCTGCATGCGAGGATTCCCGCATGAGCGCCGCCCTGACCTTGGCGACCGGCCGCCGTTCGGACGGCGCTTTCGTGCTCACCGCGACCGGCGAGATCGACATGAGCAACGCCGATGCGTTCGCCACCGCTCTGGCCGGGGCGCACCGGGACGCCGACGGCGCTCCGTTCGTCGTCGACCTCACCGGGGTGGCCTATCTCGACAGTGCCGGACTGGCCGCCCTCTTACCCCACGTCGAGCACGTCCACCTGCTGGCCACGCCGTTGATCGGCCCGGTGCTGACGATCGCCGGCCTCGCCGAGCTCACCACCATTCACGATCAGTGAGCTCGGTTCGTGCGGGCGTCAGACCGTGAACCGGGTGGTCAGCGTACGGATGGAACCGGCCAGTTCGGCCAGTTCCGCCGCCGCGACGCTGACCTGCTCGGCGTGGGTGGCCGCGGAGCCGGCCGCCCCGGCCACCTCCCCGATCACGGCGTTCATGTCGGACACCTGACCGCTGGTGCTGGCGGTGCCGCTGGACAGCAGGTTGGTGGTGGCCTCCTGCTGTTCCACGGCGGCGGCGATGGTGATCTGGTATTCGCTGATCCGGTCGATGACGGACGTGATCCCGCCGATCGCCTCGACCGCGGAGCCGGTGTCAGCCTGGATGGCGGCGATCTTCGCGGCGACCTCCGCGGTCGCCTCGGCCGTGGCGTTGGCCAGCGTCTTGACCTCGGTCGCGACGACCGCGAAGCCCTTGCCCTGCTCACCGGCGCGGGCCGCCTCGATCGTGGCGTTGAGGGCCAGCAGGTTGGTCTGCTTGGCGATGGAATCGATCAGGGCGATCACGTCGCTGATCTCCGCGCTGGACGCGCCGAGTTGGGTGACCGTGCCGCTCGCCGAGTTGGCGGCGTCCACCGCGTCCGCGGTGACCCGCGCCGCGTCGGCGGCGCTGCTGGCGATCTCGGCGATCGAGGCATGCATCTCTTCGGCGCCGCTGGCCATGGTGTCGACCTGGACGGCGACGCCCTCGGCGGTGGCGTTCATGCGCTGGGCCTGCCGGGCAGTGTCCGCGGTGACGGTGCTGATCTCGGCGCTGGCGGCCTCCAGCTGGGCGCTGTTGGCGGCGACCGCCTCGGCGGCGTGGTGCAGCTGTTCGATGGCGGCGCGGCTGTTGCCCACGGCGGCGTCGACGGCCGTCGCCATCCGGGCCAGGTCGTCGGTGCCCTCGAGCTCGACGCGGGCGGTGAGGTCACCGGCGGCGACCCGTTCGAGGGTGTGCCGGATGCGGCCGATCGCCGAGGAGATGCGGCGCACGATGCGCCACGCCGTGACCGCCAGCAGCAGCACGCCGAGGGCGCCGACGATGCCGGTGGTGCGGGCCTCGGCGGCGGCCGTGGCGTCCACGTCGTCGACGTACACGCCGGAGCCGACGATCCAGCCCCAGGCGGGGATGCCCTGCACGTAGGAGACCTTCGGCTGGGGGTCCTGCCTGCCGGGCTTTGGCCAGGAGTAGTCGACCTGACCGGCCCCGTGGGCCTTGACCACGTCCACCATCTCCACGAACAGGTGCTTGCCGTCCGGGTCGACGTTGCCGGTGAGGTCCTGGCCGTCGAGCTCGGGCTTCACGGGGTGCAGCACCATGCGCGGGGTCATGTCGTTGACCCAGAAGTAGTTGTCGCCGTCGTAGCGCAGGCCCTTGATCGCGGCGACCGCCTGCTGTTGGGCCTGCTCGCGGGTCAGCTCCCCGGCGGTCTCGCGAGCGACGAAGCCGTTGATCACCCCGGCAGCGGTCTCCACCACGTGCCGGGTCTGCAGTTCCCGTTCCGCCATCAGGTTGGCGCGGGTCGTGAGCTGCGCGGAGATCACCACGGCCACGATGCTGGCCAGTGCCAGCAGGACCATGAGGGCGAGACGGGCGGTGACACCCGGTTGGGTGAGCTGCCGCAACCGCGTCGTCAGGGCGTTCATCGAGGGGTTCTCCTTCGCGCCCGTCAGATGGGGGTGTGGGCACTGTCAGACTTTTCGGTCGCTGCATGGTGCATCCGCATCGTTCTCGCCGCGCCTAGCCGTGACGCCTGCCACAAGCCGCCAGGCGGGAGTTGCCAGTCCGGGCGGCGTCAGCGATCGAGCAGCTGGGCCAGGTGCACGGCCGTGCGGTCCCGCAGGTCGGCCACCTGGGTACGGCAGGAGAATCCGTCGGCGAGCACGACCGCGTCGGGGGCGGCGTCGAGAGCGGGCAGCAGGTCATGCTCCGCGACGGCCACGGAGACCTCGTAGTGCCCGCGTTCGACGCCGAAATTGCCCGCCAGGCCGCAACATCCGGCCAGCCGCCGCACCCGGGCACCGGCGGCGGCGAGCAGGTCGGCGTCGGCCTTCCAGCCGAGGACCGCGTGGTGGTGACAGTGCGGCTGGGCGACCACCTCGACGTCCGACAGGTCGGGCGGGCTCCAGCCGGGGGTCTTCGCGAGCAGCTCGGCGAGGGTGTGCACCGACCCGGCGACCAGCGCGGCGTCGGGGTCGCCGGGCAGCAGCTCGTGGACGTCGGAGCGCAGCACCGCCAGGCACGACGGCTCGACGCCGACGATCGGGACGCCAGCCCGCGCGTCGGCCGCGAGCGCCGCGACCGTACGTGAAAGGATCTTCTTCGCCGAGTCGAGCTGACCGGTGGTGATCCAGGTCAGACCGCAGCACACCGACCCGGACGGCAGTCGCGGTTCGTAGCCGGCGGCGCGCAGCACCCGTACCGTGGCGTCGGCGACCTCGGGTGCGAAGGCGTCGGAGAACGAGTCGGCGAACAGCACCACCGGCGTGCGGCCCTCGGCCGCCGCCGGCCGGAAGGTACGCCGGAACGGGCGCCGGGCGAAGGCCGGCACGGACCGCCGCCGGTCGACCCCGGCCAGCCAGAGCGCGACAGCACCGAGTACGGGCAGCCGGACGGCCGCGTTCGCCAGCCGTGGCGTCCACCCGGCCAGGCGGGCCCAGAACGGCAACCGGCCGAGCGTGTAGTGCGCGCGCGGCCGCAGCCGGCCCCGGTAGGTCTGGTGCAGCACCTCGGACTTGTAGGTGGCCATGTCGATGCCGGTCGGACAGTCGGAGGCGCAGCCCTTGCAGGACAGGCACAGGTCCATCGCGTCGTGGACCGACGGGTGCGACCAGGACAGTTCGCCGCGTACGACCTCCTGCAGGACCCGGGCGCGCCCCCGGGTGGAGTCCTTCTCCTCGCGGGTGGCCAGATAGGAGGGACACATGACCCCGCCCGCGGCGGAGTTGTCGGCGCGGCATTTGCCGACGCCGGTGCACCGGTGCACGGCCTGCCCGAGGTCACCGCCGTCGTGCGGGTACGCCATGGCGAGGTGCGGCACACCGAAGCGCCCGGCGGGACGGACGTCGGCGTCGACCGGGTCGGGGTCGACCAGCACGCCGGGGTTGAGCAGGTTGGCGGGGTCGAAGGCGTGCTTGATCCCCGCGAACAGGGCGATGGCGTCCGCGGAGTACATGTGCGGCAGCAGCTCCGATCGGGCGCGGCCGTCGCCGTGCTCGCCGGACAGCGATCCGCCGAACTCGCCCACCAGCTTCGCCGCGTCGGTGAGGAACTCGCGCAGCACCGCCGTTCCGCCGGGCTGGTCGAGCGGGTAGTCGAGCCGTACGTGCATGCAGCCGTCGCCGAAGTGGCCGAACGGGGCGGAGGTCATGCCGTAGGACGAGACGAGCTCGTCGAAGCGCGCGAGGTAGGCGCCCAGCTTCTCCGGCGGTACGGCGGCGTCCTCCCAGCCCGGCCAGGCGGGCTTGTCGGAGGGCGCGCGGCCCGCCAGGCCCGCGCCGTCCTCCCGGATGCGCCACAGCCGGGCCTGCGCGGCGGGCTCCGTGACGACGAGGGCGTCCGCGCTCCCGTCGGCCGCCAGCTTCCGCGCCCGCGCGACCACCTCGTCGGGGTGCTCGCCGGCCAGTTCGACGAAGAGCCAGGCCCCGCCGCGCGGCAACGACGGCACGGCGTCCGCGCCACGGCGCGCGCGCAGCACGTCGAGCAGCCGCGAGTCGAGGCCCTCGCAGGAGGTGGGGCCGTGCGCGACCACGGCCGGTGCCGCCTGGCCCGCCGCGATGATGTCGGGGAAGCCGAGCACGACGACGACGCGGACCGGCGCGTCGACGACCAGCCTCACGGTGGCCTGGGTGATGACCGCCAGGGTGCCCTCGGAGCCGACGAGCGCCCGGGTGAGATCGAACCGCTCGGGCAGCAGGTGCTGCACGGCGTAGCCGGACACCTGGCGGCCGAACCGGTCGAACTCGGTCCGGGCGGTGGCGAGGCGGGCGCCGACCACGTCGCGCAGGCCGGCGATCACGGACTCGGCACCGTGCGCGTACGCGGCGCCCCGGTCGTCGTATCCGGTGGTGACCCGCTCTCCCGCCGCGGTCAGCAACTCGAGGCCCGCCACGTTGTCTGAGGTTCGGCCGTACGCGAGCGATCGTGAGCCGCAGGCGTTGTTGCCGATCATCCCGCCGATGGTGCAGCGCGGGTGGGTGGACGGGTCGGGCCCGAAGCGGACGCCGTGCGCCATGGCGGCCTTCTGCAGGACGGCGTGCACGGTGCCGGGCTCGACCACCGCGGTACGCGCGGCCGGGTCGACGTCGAGAACCCGGTTCAGGTGCCGGGAGAAGTCGAGGACGATGCCCCGGCCGACGGCGTTGCCGGCCACCGAGGTGCCGGCGCCGCGGGAGGTGACCGGCACGCCGGTGTCGCGGGCGACGGCGAGCGCGGCGGCGACCTCGTCGACGTGCCGGGGACGCACGACCGCCAGCGGGGGGATCCGGTACAGCGAGGCGTCGGAGGCGTACATCCCGAGGGTGCCGGCATCGGCCCGTACCTCGAGCCCGGCCTTTTGCAGGCTCTCCACCACGCCGGTCGGCTGCTCGCTCATGAGTAACATGTTACTCATGCCCGTGCTTGCCCTCCCGCCGGACGCGCCATCGCTCGCCGACGCCGTCGCCCAGGCCGTCCGGGACGGCGTCGCCGCCGGCGAGCTGGTGCCCGGCACGACGTACTCCGTCTACCAGCTGGCGGAGCTTCTCGGGGTGTCCCGCAGCCCCGCGCGCGAGGGCCTGCTCCGCCTCGCGGAAGCCGGACTCATCGAGATCCGCCGCAATCGCGGCTTTCGCGTGCTGCCACCGAGCGCCCACGACATCGAGGAGATCATCGGCATCCGCCTCGCCCTCGAACCGCCCGCCGCGCGCCACGCCGCCGAACGGGGCACCGACGAGCAGCTCGCCGCCGTCCGAGCAGCCCTGGAGGCGATGGCGGCCGCGGCCGGGCGCGACGACGACGCGTCCTTCTGGCCGGCCGACCGCACCCTGCATGACCTGCTGCTGCGCACCGCGGGCAGGCCCCGTACCGCCGCCATCGTCGAGCGGCTGCGCACCACCACCGCCCTGCTCGGCCCGCCCACCACCGCCAGCGGCCGCACCCTGCGCGACATCCACGCCGAACACGAGCCGGTGGTCTCGGCCGTACTGGGTCGCGACGGCGCCGCCGCCGAGGCCGCCATGCGCGCGCACCTCGAAGCGACCAGGGACCTGCTGATGGGAAATCTGCGGCAGGACCGTGCGACCTCCGGCGCGCAGGCCGGGCCGTAAGGTCACTCTCATGAGCGACCGCAACCTGCCGACCACCGCCAGTTCCCCGTCCACCCCGGGCGGGACCAGGCAGGATCACACCGACGTGTTGCGGGAGATCGAGCAGCGGGTGCTCTGGCTGTCGACGGCGATCGTCGACCACGCCAACCGGGTCCGGCCCAACCCGACCGGCCTGAAGGTCGGCGGCCACCAGGCGTCCTCGGCGTCGATGGCGACGATCATGACGTCACTGTGGTTCCAGCACCTGCGCCCCGAGGACCGGGTGTCGGTGAAGCCGCACGCCTCGCCGGTCCTGCACGCCATCAACTTCCTGCTCGGCACGCTCGACGAGTCCTACCTGACCAGGCTCCGGTCCTTCGGCGGGCTGCAGAGCTACCCGTCGCGGGCCAAGGATCCCGACCCGGTGGACTACTCGACCGGGTCGGTCGGCATCGGCGCCACCGCGCCGATCTGGGGAGCGCTGTCGCGCCGCTACGTCGAGTCGCACCTCGGCGGAGCCGGGACCGGGCGCCAGTACTCGCTGGTCGGCGACGCGGAACTCGACGAAGGCGCCGTCTGGGAGGCGATCCTCGACCCGATGGTCGCCGAACTCGGCGAGATCTGCTGGATCGTTGACATGAACCGGCAGTCGCTCGACCGCGTGGTGCCCAACATCGGCGCCACCCGCCTGCAGGGCATGTTCGCCGCCGCCGGCTGGCAGGTGCTGACGGTCAAGTACGGGCGGCAGCTGACCGAGCTGTTCACCCGCCCGGGCGGCGAGCAGTTGCGCCGGCGCATCGACGACATGACCAACCCGGAGTATCAGCGGCTGCTGCGGTGTTCCGCGACGCAGCTGCGCGAGCGGCTACCCGACAGCGACGACCTGCGCGCGCTCGTGGACACGCTCGACGACGCCCAGCTGCGCGACGCGATCCGCAACCTCGGCGGTCACGACCTCGCGGCCCTCGACGAGGCCTTCCGGAACATCGACGACACCCGCCCCACGGTGATCTTCGCCTACACCGTCAAAGGCTACGGGCTGGCCACCGAGGGGCATCCGCAGAACCACTCCTCGCTGCTGTCCGAGGAACAGATGACCGAACTCGCCGCCCGGTCCGGCACCACGCTGGACGCGCCCTGGCAGCGGTTCCCGGCCGGGAGCGGGGCCGCCGAGCTGTGCGCCCGGCGGGCCGCGAGCCTGCGCCGCGAACCGGTGCGCACCGGCCCGGCCGGGGCCCTGCCGGCCGACCTGGGCCGCACACCGTCGGGCCGGGCCACGACGCAGGCCGCGCTCGGCCGGGCGCTGCTCGATCTCACCCGGGCCGCCCCCGAGACCGCCCGCCGGGTGGTCACCCTGTCCCCGGACGTGTCGTCGTCGACCAACCTCGCCGGATGGGTGAACAAGGTCGGCGTCTGGTCGCAGACCGCCCGGCAGGACTGGTTCAACGACGACCCCGAAACGATCCTGCACTGGCGCGAGCATCCGCACGGCCAGCACCTCGAACTCGGCATCGCCGAGGTCAACCTCGTCGGCCTGCTCGGCGAGCTGGGGGCGACCTGGTCGCGGTGGGGACAGCCGCTGCTGCCCATCGGCGTGCTGTACGACCCGTTCGTCCAGCGCGCCCTCGAACCGTGGTCGTACGGCCTCTACGCCGGCGGGCAGTCCATTCTCGTCGGCACGCCGTCCGGGGTGGCGCTGGCACCGGAGGGCGGCGCGCACCAGTCCATCACCACGCCCTCGGTCGGACTCGAACAACCCGGCTGCATCAGCTACGAGCCGGCCTTCGCCCTCGACGTCGAGTGGACCCTGCTCGCGTCGATGGCCCGCCTGGGCCGGCCGGACGGCATCTCGGCGTACCTGCGGTTGTCGACCCGCCCGGTCGATCAGACGCTCGCCGCGGTGCCCACCGATCCCGCCGCCCGCGAACGACGCCGCAAGCAGGTCGTGGCCGGGGCGTACCCGCTGCGCCGCGCCCCCGCCGAGACGCCGGCGCTCACCATCGCCGCGATGGGCGCGGTCATCCCCGAGGCGCTGCAGGCCGCCGACCGGTTGCAGTCGCTGGGCACGGCCGTCGACGTCGTCTGCGTCACCAGCCCCGGGCTGCTGTTCGACGCCGTCCAGGCCCAGGCCGGGCGTCCGGCCCGCGCGGCGGCCACCGAGACGTGGATCCTGGACGCCGCCTTCCCCGCCCGCAGGGCGGCACCGCTGATCACCGTGCTGGACGGTCACCCGCACACGCTGGCCTTCCTGGCCGGCATCCGCCAGGTCCGGGCGGCCCACCTCGGCGTGACCACGTTCGGGCAGTCCGGCGACCTGGAATCGGTGTACCGGCACCACGGACTCGACACCGACAGCATCGTCGCCGCGGCACTCGACCTGCTCTGACCACGCGAGAATGCGCGGCGCGTGTCGGATGGGGGCGGCGCCGTTCGTAGCAGGGTAGAGACACAGGAGATGGAGGCCACGATGGTGCGGTACCTGATATCCGTGCTCCTGGGCGAATGACCGGCGTCGCCGAGGTGATCACCCGGGTCCACCGCGACGAGTGGGCCCGGGTGGTCGCGACCCTGGCCAGACGCATCGGTGATCTCGACATCGCCGAGGAGATGGCCGCCGAGGCGTTCGCGACCGCCGTGGAACGCTGGCCCGTCGAGGGCGTCCCCCCGAATCCCGGCGCGTGGCTGACCACCACCGCCCACCGCAAGGCCATCGACCGCCTCCGGCGCGAGGCCAAGCGCGCGGAGAAACACCGGGAGGCACTGATGCTGCTCGACACCCCGGAACCGCTCGGCGCCATCGACGACGACCGGCTCCGCCTCGTCTTCACCTGCTGCCACCCCGCCCTGGGCATGCAGGCGCGGATCGCGCTGACCCTGCGGATGGTCGGCGGGCTCACCGTGCCCGAGATCGCCCGCGCGTTCCTGGTCGAGGAGGCCGCCATGAGCCGGCGGATCACCCGCGCGAAGGTGAAGATCAAGGCCGCCAGGATCCCGTACGGCGTGCCGTCGCGCGCGGACCTTCCGGCCCGGGTCACCGGGGTCCTCGCCGTCCTCTACCTGATCTTCAACGAGGGCTACCTGTCCTCGGACCCCGGCAAGGAGCCGGTCCGTGCCGAGCTGACCGCCGAGGCGATCCGGCTGACCCGGCTGGTGCGTGCCCTGCTGCCGGCGGACGGCGAGGTCGCCGGGCTGCTGGCGCTGATGCTGCTGACCGAGTCCCGCCGGGCCGCGCGGGTGTCGGCGGGCGGCGAGCTCGTCACGCTCGACGAGCAGGACCGCGGCGCCTGGGACCGCGACCTGATCGCCGAGGGGCACGCCCTGGTCCGGGCGCGCCTCGCGTCGGGCCAGGCACCCGGGCGCTATCAGATCCTCGCCGCGATCAACGCCGTCCACACCGACGCCCGCGACATCCGGGACACCGACTGGTCGCAGATCGTCGCGCTCTACGACCAACTGGCCCGCCTCGACCGCTCCCCCATCGTGCGGCTCAACCGGGCGATCGCGGTCGCCGAGCTCGACGGCCCGCAGGTCGCCCTCGCCGAGGTGGACGGGCTGCCGCTGGAGGGCTACCACGCCTTCCACGCCACCCGCGCCGACCTGCTGCGCCGGCTGGGCCACAGCGAGCAGTCGCGGGCGGCGTACGACCGGGCCATCGCGCTGGCCGGCAACACCGCCGAGACGGCGTACCTCATCCGCCGGCGTGACCAGCTGGCCGGTTCGTGAGTTCCGCTTGGCGTTCGGCGCGGTCGGCCTGAGTGGATCATCCCGCCGGGTGCCTTGCCGGGCAGGCCTACCGTCGTAGCAAAGACCGGCTTCCCGTTTCCGTCCCTGGGAGGTGCGACATGCGAACGTCGGTCCGTACATCCATAGTCGCGGTCCTCTGCCTCACCCTCGCCGCCTGCGGCTCTCCCGCGGTCGATCGGCCGAACGCGCCGGTCGCCGCCGCACCGGGAAGCGCCCGCAGCGCCTCGGGGGCCGCACCGGCGCTGGCCGTGGCTGCCACCACCACCCCGTACTGCGGCATCACGTGGGGCAGCGGCGAGAAGACCGCCGGCCCGCTCAGTCCGGCGCCGCTGATCAGCGTGCAGACCGGCCGCCACGACTGCTGGGACCGGGTCGTGTTCGAGTTCAACGGCACGGCGCGGGGATACTCCGTGCGCTACAGCGACCAGGTCCCGACCGACGGCGAGGGCCTCGACCTCGTCCCGTACACGGCGGGCGGCGCGTACCTGTGGGTGACGTTGCGCGCTCCGGCGTACGACGCGGACCACGTCTCGACGATCGACGCGCGCACCGGCGACCACACGGCCAACGTGGTGCGCTACGCCACGCTGCGCGACGTGGTGTTCGGCGGCTCCTTCGAGGGCTACACGACCTTCGCGGTCGGCGTTCGGGCCCGGCTACCGTTCCGGGTCACGCTGCTCACCGGTCCGGGCACGCACAGCCGGATCGTGGTGGACATCGCGCACCGCTGGTAGCCGGGTCCGGGGCCGGGTCAACCGCTGTAGTACCGTCCCCGCCGCGAACGATAGGGCTGGCGGCTGCCCACGAGTTGCCTGGTCGCGAACGCGCCCGCGGCCAGGCCGCCGGCGAGCGCGATGAGCACCAACGGCAGATTCGTTCCGGACGACTGGCGTTGCTCGCCCGCCGCCAGCACCGGCGCACCCGCCGAGGGCTGGGCCGCCGACGGCGGGGGCGCGGTGGGCAGGGAACCGAAGTCGACGATGCCGCTGCTCTCCAGCAGCGTCAAATGCGTCATGACGAACTGGTTCGCCCGCTGCGCGAGTTTGCGTACGGTGTCGTTGCGGGTGCTCGCCCGGATCGTGGCGATCGCCGGGAAGATCTTGCCGTGCGCCGCGCGGAGCCGGTCGATGTAGATCGTGTCGAACTGGCTGCCCTCCGCCTCCCGCATCTCGGAGAGCCATCCCTGCTGGTCACTGTTGGGCTTGTCCGGCAGCTCGATGCCCAGCTTCTTCGCGGCGTCGCGGGTGAGCTGGTCGAGCACCACGTGCTGGTCGGCGATGTTGCGGCCGATCGTCTTGATGCGCTCGTCGCCCGACTTGTCCTGCGCCATCTCACCGGCGGGAATCTCCCACAACCCGGCGAGACGAACCTTGATCACGAAATCGCGGTCCGCGTCCGCGATGGCGCCCTTACCCCGGTCGGACAGCAGCTCGTTGGGCGGCACCGGAACGCCTGGGTCGGCGCGAACCTTCTCCGGCAGGAGCAGGATCAGCGCCGCGGCGAGGACCGCGGAACCCCACAGGCGGCGCCATGGGGACATGGAACGGGCAACGGACACACGAACCTCCTTGGCTCTTGCGTGTCTCGCCGTCACCCTCCGGCGGACCTAGTTCAGATCCGTCCTCGGGCACGTCGACACGTGCAGACAGCAGGCAGTACGCAACGCCGACCGGATCGGATCATCCCGAGACCGAAGAGCAATACAAGAGGTCGGCGGGCCCCGACCAAAGCCGGACTTGTCGGCACATTCGGGCGGCATCGGTTCGGCCAGCCGGCGGTACCGACTACCCGCGCCGCACCGACGACAGGTCGGTGAGCACCCAGGGTGCCTTGACCAGCCCGGGGGCCAGGTCGAGCGGCGCGCGGACGTGGAACACGACTGATTCGCCGGGCAGGAGGGTGACGAAGCCCCGGTCGACCACCGCGCGCGGATGGATCCGGTCCGGCTGGAGCAGGACGTCGCGGGCCAGCGCGACCGCGTGCACGCGTACGTCGAGCCCGCCGGCGACCGCGTCGACATCGACGGTGAGCCCCGGGTCGTCGTACGTGAAGTCCAGGTCCTCGACCGCGAACCACAGGGCGCGCGCGTCGTCGAGCCGGACGACCAGCAGTTCCGCCGCCGGATCACCGAACCGGGCCACCGCCGCCGGCACCGGCAGCACCGCGACCGATCGTGGCGCCACCCGGACCGGCTCGGCCGCCGCGGCCAGCAACGCGCCGCCGGTGCCGCGCCGTTCGATGACCAGCGTGCCGGTCCACGGGTCGCGATGGTCGTTGAGGACGGCCACCACCGGCCCGCCGTCGCGGGGCTGGACGGTGAGCGCTCGCGGGGCGTACAGATCGCGCAGGGCGAAGTAGAGCGGCTTGTACCGGCCCGCGCCGTCGATCGCCGCCCACGAGGTGACCGGCCACAGGTCGTTGAGCTGCCACAGGATCGTGCCGCCGGTGTGCGGCCAGTGCGCGCGCCAGTGCTCGACGCCGGTGCGCACGGCGCGGACCTGATTGAGCTGGGTCAGGTAGTGCCAGGCCTCGGTGCTCGCCGGTGCGCCGAAGTGCGGGGCGAGGCCGCGGGCCAGCTTGCCGTTGCCGTCCTCGGCCTTCTGGTGGTGCAGGACGCCGGGCGAGTCGGGCAGCAGTGGCTCGTCGGACACCGCGTCGCGCAGGGTGGTCCACGCGGGCGGCGCCTGCCAGCCGAACTCGGCGACGAAGCGCGGCGCCGAGTCGCGGTAGTGGGTGTAGTCCCGGCGGTTCCACACGTCCCAGGAGTGGAACGTCTGGTGGTCCGGGTCGTTCGGCGCGTGGTCCCACGAGCCCGACCACGGGCTGCCCGCCTGGTACGGCCGGGACGGGTCCAGCTCCGCGACGATGTCCGGCAGCGTCCGCAGGTAGTACGTCTCCCCCCAGCTGGACTGGCCGCCGGGTTGTTCGGGCCAGCCGCACGGGTCGCGTAGCCACAGGTTCTCGTTGTTGCCGCACCAGGTGATCAGACTGGGGTGCGCGGCGAGGCGCAGCACGTTCTCCCGGGCCTCGGCGACGACTTCGGAGAAGAGCGGTTCCTCCTCCGGATAGCAGGCGCAGGCGAACGGGAAGTCCTGCCAGACCATCAGTCCCAGCTCGTCGCAGACCTCGTAGAAGGCGCGGTCCTCGTAGATGCCGCCGCCCCACACCCGGACCAGATTGACACCGGCGCCGGCCGCCTCGCGCAGCCGCCGTTCGTAGCGTTCGCGGGTCATGCGGGATGGAAAGACGTCGTCGGGGATCCAGTTGACGCCCTTGACCAGCACCGGTTCACCGTTGACGTGGACGACGAACCGGTGCCCGACCGCGTCGGCGGACCGGTCGATGGTGACGGTGCGGAATCCGGTGTGGCGTTGCCACCGGTCGAGCACCCGGTCGCCGTCGAGCAGCTCGACGGTCAGCTCGTACCGGGCGGGTTCGCCGTAGCCGCGCGGATGCCACGGCGTCACATCGCCGACCGCGACCTCGGCGTGCGCGGCCGTCACGCCGCCTGGCAGATCGAGTACGGCGATCCGCCGCCCGTCGAGCAGCACCCGGGCGCGCAGATCGCACTCCCGGGTGCGCTCCACGCCGACGGTGATGTCGAGGGTCCCGGTGCCGTCGTAGGTCGCCAGTGGACGGACCGTGGCCAGCCGCGCGGTGCTCCAGCCTTCCAGCCGTACCGGACGCCAGATGCCCGCGGTGACCAGCGTCGGGCCCCAGTCCCAGCCGAAGGCGCAGGCCATCTTGCGGATGAAGTTGAACGGCTCCGGGTACGCGTTGGGGCGCGGGCCGAGCAGGTCGCGGACCCGTTCCGCCTCGGTGTAGGCGGAGGTGAACCGTACGGTGAGCGGCCGCGCGGTGCCGTCGAGCAGCGCGCTGACGTCGTAGCGGTAGCCGCGGTGCATGTTGCGCGTCGAGCCCAGGGCGGCGCCGCCCAGTTCGATCGCCGCGACCGTGTCGAGGCCCTCGAACACCAGGTCGACGCGCTCGTGCGGCGGCCCGGTCCAGGCCACGTCGCGGTCGTAGCGCCAGTCCGTGCGCCCGACCCAGGCGACCGCGAGCTCGTTGTCGTCGCGGAACGGATCCACCAGCCGGCCGTCGTTCAGCAGATCGACGTGTACGCAGCCCGGTACCGACGCCGGCACGGTGGTCCCGGCCAGCGCCCGGGACTGCTCCGGCGGTGTGGCGCCGGCGCCCTCCGGGTCGGCCCGCAGTTCCCACGCCCCGCCCAGATCCTCCACCTGCAGCATGCGTGCATCCTGCCTCATTGAGGGCTCCGGTCGTGGCTGCGGCGGTGGTGACGTGGTGACCCCGCGGCGGCCTCACCAGCTGGTGCGCCGGCGCAGCCGCCACGGCCTGCCGTCCGGGTCGTAGACGAGCCGGTACAGCGGCATCGCCCACATCCGGGTGCCGGCCCGCAGCCGCTCGGGCCGGTGCGGCCGCAGGCGCCCGGGCGGCCGCTCGCCGACCCGCCCGCCGTCGTGCCAGGCCTGCAGCGCGTCGGCCGCCTTGCCGAGCACCTCGACCGCCTGCCGGGCATCGATCAGGTCGGCGTCGTCGCCGTCGGCGCGGTCCAGGTGCTCGCGCATGAGCCGCAGGCGCAACTCCCGGGCGAAGACCCGGGCGCCGTCCCCACGGCCGCCGGGATCGGTGGGTTCGCGCGGGTCCAGCTCGGTGTCCAGGACCGCGCAGGACAGCTCGCTGTCGTGCGACCACGAGCGCCGGTTGAAGTTGTCGCTGCCCACGCTCGACCAGGTGTCGTCGACCACGCACACCTTGGCGTGCACGTACACCGGCGTCCCCGCGTGATTCTCCACGTCGAACACGTGGACCCGGTCCGGCGCCGCGTCACGGCACACGCGCACCGCCTCGACCCGCCCGACCTGGTTCGGCGGCAGCGCGAACCGGCCGTCCACGTCGGCGTGCCGGGGCACCACGACCACGAGGTGCAGCGCCGGGTTCTCGCGCAGCGCCGCGGCGAACAGGTCCGCGACCTCCCGCGACCACAGGTACTGATCCTCCACGTAGATCAGCGACCTGGCCCGGCGCACCGCCTTGCGGTAGGCCCGGGCAATCGAGCGCTCCCCGTCCGGGGCGAACGGATACGGCGGATGCTTGTCCGGGTACGTGCGCAGCACCTGAACCAGGTGCGGACCGGCCGGCGGCGGATCCGGCGGCCGGGGCGGCAACTCCCCCACCTGCAGGTCGGCGCCCAGCATCCGGTCCCGCAGGTAGGCCAGCGGCCGGCGGGCGTCGAGGGTGGTCTTGTCCCGCCAGCGCTCCCGGAAACACTGGTCCAGGGCGCCGACGACCGGCCCGCGCAGCATCAGCTGCAGGTCGTGCCACGGGGGACGCGCACCGTATGGTTCCGCCATCCGCACGGCCTGCGGGTCGCCGCGATGTTCGGCGTCGTCGCGCCGGCTGTGGCACAGGTCGATGCCGCCGGCGAACGCGACGTCCCGGGCCGGATCGCTCGGGTGCCGCAGCACGATCAGCTTCTGGTGGTGCGACCCGCCGACGCGGACCCGCTGGTCGAGCAGCACCTCTCCACCCGCCTGCTCGATGTATTCGCCGAGGTGGCGGTTCTCGTCCTCGCTGTACTGGAAGGTGTCCAGGTGCGAGCGCCAGACCAGGCCCTTGACGATGACGCCCCGCTCGGCGGCGGCCACGAACAGCTCGCGGACCGTCGGCCCGGCGCCGGTCAGCCGCTGGTCGGGGTCACCGCGCCAGTCGGTGAAGAACAGGTGGTCGCCCGCCGACATGGCGGCGACCTCCTCGGCGAGGCGCGCGAAGTACGCGGATCCGTGCACCAGCGGCTCGGCGCGGTTGCCCGCACACCACGCGGGCAGGCTCGTCGCCGGGTTCCCGCGTTCGCGGTCGGTGAGGAACCAGTCGTCGATTCGCATGAGTGCGCTCCGGGGGCGTGGACGTCACGTCTGTCGTGCCCACTCGGCACTGACCTCAACCTCCCGGTCAGGTGTGCTGGTGCAGGCGCTGGGCGGCGGACCGGCCCATCGTGGTGGCGGCCTCCAGCAGACCCGAGTCGAGTCGCGCCGCCGCCACCGAACCGGCCACGGCGGGACCGGCGGGTCCGGGCGCCGCCGGCAGCAGCCGGTTGACCCACCCCAGCACCCGGACGGTGGTCGCCGGGAACAGCCCGTGGACGCGGGTGCCCAGCTTCGCCGCCGGGGTGAGCACGAGCTCGGCCCGCCCGGCGAGACCGGCGTCGACGATGCGCCGGGCCGCGCGTTCCGCGCCCATCGACAGCAGCGGCAGGCTCGCCGCCAGCGCGAACCAGGCGTACTCGGAGTTGGCCCGGCCCTTGAATTGAGCGCGCAGGTGCGAGCCGGTGCGCATGAGTCCGGGAACGACGGTGGTGACCGTGACACCGCTACCGCTCAACTCCGCGCGCAGCCCCTCGGAGAAGCCGACGGCGGCAAACTTGGCGCAGTTGTAGGGCAGCAGGTGCGGTGCGCTGATCCGGCCACCGATCGAGGTGATGTTGATGATCCGTGCGCGACCACGCTCGCGCAGGTGGGGCAGGGCGGCGATGGTCGGGTACAGCATGCCCCAGAACATGACGGCGTGCGTGTCGGCGAAGTCCTCGACCGTCATGGCCGCCAGCGGGCCCACTTCGATGATCCCGGCGTTGTTGACCACCACGTCCAGGCGCCCGAAGCGCTCGATGACGGCCCGGACCAGATCGTCGACCTGCGCACGGTCGGCGACATCGCAGCGCAGCGCCAGCACCTCGGCGCCCCGCGCGGCGAGTTCGGCTTGCGCGACCGCCAGCTCCGCGGGCTCCCGCGCGCAGATCGCCAGCCGGAACCCCCGGGCGGCGAGGTCGGCGGCGATCGCGAAGCCGAGCCCGCGCGAGGCGCCGGTCACCAGCGCCACCCGATCAGCGGCGCCCCGGCGCGCGAGAGCCCGGGCCGCCACGGCCCGGCGCACGATCACCGCCCCGGCCGCGCCGGCCGCCAGCGTCGCCCACGTACCTGTCCTCATGGTCGTCACCCCCGCACCCTTCTACCCGGCCCGGCCGCGATGAACCGGCAACCGCCGGCCGGATGTCGGTCGTGGCTGTCGGGGACCCGGCGCCGTGGTACGGATCCGGCCCGCGTGGGCGTTCCGCGGGGCGCCGGTTCTCAAATCCGAAGAATTCTCGTTCATTGACTTGTATGGATTTAACAGCTCCGTAATGCTTCCCCCGAGAGGGCTCCCCCGAGCCCTTCGGCAAGGAGGCCGTCATGTTGCACACGTTCCGCATCCCCCTCGCCAGCTGCGCTCTCGGCGTCGTCGCGGCCCTGAGCATCAGCGCCCCCGCCGCGGCCGACCCGGTGGCCGTGACCTGGGACTGCCAGGCGCAGCCGCCGATCGGCGGGCCGCAGCAGCTCAACCTGGACACCCCGATCACCGGCTCCGCGCCCGCGAGCGTCCCGGCCGGGTCGGACTTCGAGATCGCCGCCGAATCCGCGCCGTTGACGATCCCCTCGTCGGCCGGCGGGAACACGGTTCGCTACCTGAAGGACCTCCAGGTACGGACACCGGTGCCCGCCGGTACGGCGCTGCGCGGCGTGACACTCACCGGCGGGTCCAACCTCGGCACGGGCGTACCCACGACGTCCGTGAGCAACGGCGTGGTGATCCTCACCGTGCCCGGCACGCTCGCGGGCGGATCCACCATCCAGCTCCCGACGATCCGCCTCGCCGTCACGGCGACCGCCCCGGCCGGGAGCACGATCACCTCGACGCTGGCCGGCACCTCGTACGCCGATCCCGGCCTGACCTTCACCGCGAACGTGAAGATCCTCTTCGGTGGGATCGACGTCCCGGCACGCTGCTACACCGCCCCCAGCCCGGTGCTGACCAGCACCACCGTCACCGGGTGAGGACGAACGACTGACACCGGCCTGATCGGAGCCGCCGACGAACACACCCGCCGGCGGCTCCTGCGCGCCCGGGGGCGGGAGCACACCCGAACCATTGACGTTCTTGAAACATCTTTGTAACTTGCTTCATAACTTTCTCATCGCTTGCAGCGCGTTCCACACCCGATCCCCCTCATAGTCGGGAGTCCCTCCGATGCGGCGACTACTCTCCGCTGCCTGTACGGCGGCGCTGCTCGTGGCCGGGCTGACCGTCCTGCCCGCCGCCACCGCACACGCGGCCGCCGACGGCCAGAACCTCGGCGGCCGATACGACGCCACCCGCACCAACGTCACGTTCCGCGTGTTCTCCGCACACGCCACCCGCATCACCGTCTCCGTCTACGCCGCCGCGAGCGGCCAGCAGGAGAAGGCGTCCTATGTGCTCACCCGCGACGCCGCCGACATCTGGTCGACGACGGTCAGCGTCGCGACCCTGCGGGCCGCCGGCGTACCCGGCACGATCTTCTACGGCTACCGGGCGTGGGGCCCGAACTGGCCGTACGACCCGGCCTGGACCAAGGGTTCGCAGACGGGATTCGGCACCGACGTCGACGCCGCTGGAAACCGTTTCAACCCCAACAAACTGTTGCTCGACCCGTACGCCCGGGAGATCAGCCACGACACCGCGATCCCGGACGCGACGGCCACCGACTACTCGACCGGACCGGCCCGGCGGGCAGCCGACACGGGCGCCATCGCGCCGAAGGGCATCGTGATAGCGCCCGACACCACCGGCACGGGCACGAAACCGACCCGTCCGTTCAAGGACGACGTCACGTACGAGGTGAACCTGCGCGGCCTCACCCGCAACGACCCCGGCATCCCGGCGGGCGTCCGGGGCACCTACGCCGGCGCCGCGCTCAAGGCCGGCTACCTGTCCTCGCTGGGCATCACGGCGGTCGAGTTCCTTCCCCTGCAGGAGACCCAGAACGACGGCAACGACACCAACCCCACGAGTACGAGCGGCGACAACTACTGGGGCTACCAGACGCTGAACTTCTTCGCCCCGGACCGGCGCTACTCGTCCGACAAGTCCCCCGGCGGACCGACCCGCGAGTTCAAGGCCATGGTGAAGGCGTTCCACGACGCCGGGATCAAGGTCTTCGTCGATGTCGTCTACAACCACACCGCCGAGGGCGGCCGCGTCGATCCCGGCGACAAGACGGCCTACCACCTCTTCTCCTGGCGCGGCCTGGACAACCCGACGTACTACTCGCTCACCAGCGACCGCCAGGGCGAGATCGACGTGACGGGTCTGCGGCACACCTTCAACACGGCCAACCCCACGGCCCAGAACCTGATCGTGGACTCGGTGGCCTACTGGAAGGACAGCCTCGGCGTGGACGGCTTCCGGTTCGACCTCGCCACGGTGCTCGGCAACACCTGCCAGCACGGCTGCTTCAGCTACAGCCGCACGGACCCGGCGACCGCGCTCAACCGTCTCACCGCCGAGATGCCGGCCCGCCCGGGCGGGGGCGGCGACGGCGTGGACTGGATCGCCGAGCCGTGGGCCATCGGCACCGGCACCTACCAGGTGGGGAACCTGCCGCCCGGATGGTCGGAGTGGAACGGCATCTTCCGGGACACGCTGCGGGCCGACCAGAACCAGATGGGCGTCGCCACGGTGACCCCCGGGGAGCTCGCGACCCGCTTCGCCGGCTCCTCGGACCTCTACGCCGACGACGGGCGCAAGCCCTGGAACTCCATCGACATCATGGTCGTGCACGACGGCCTGACGCTCAAGGACCTCTACAGCTGCAACGGGAAGAACAACGACCAGGCCTGGCCGTACGGCCCGTCCGACGGCGGCAGTGACGACAACCGGTCCTGGGACCAGGGCAACGTCGCCGCCGACCAGCGCAAGGCGGCCCGCAACGGGCTGGCGTTCCTGATGCTCTCGGCCGGCACTCCCCTCATCACCGGCGGCGACGAGACGCTGCGCGGCATGCAGTGCAACAACAACCCGTACAACGTGGACTCGTCGGCGAACTGGCTGAACTGGTCGCCGAGCACCGAGCAGACGAACTTCCAGAAATACACCCAGCGGTTGATCGCCTTCCGGAAGGCGCACGCCGCGCTGCGGCCGCTGAACTTCTACGCGGCCGGCGACGGCAACGGCAACGGCCTGGGCCAACTCGACTGGTTCACCCCCGGCGCGACGACGCCCGACTCCGCGTACTGGGCCAACGGTGAGAACCACGCGCTCGCGTGGCGCTACGACGGCACCGAGCTGGGCGACCCCGCCGCCGCGATCTATGTCGGATACAACGGCTGGTCGGGGGACGTGACATTCACACTTCCGGCGCCGCCGGCCGGGAAGTCCTGGTACCGGGTCACCGACACGTCGGCCTGGGCCGAAGGCCCCGACCAGGTGGCCGTCCCCGGCTCGGAGACCGCCCTCGGCGGGCAGGGCAGCACGTACGTGCTGCACGGCCGCGCGGTGCTGCTGCTGATCGCGAAGTGAGGGAGCCCCCGGCCAGAGCGGCGCACCTCGACGACGCGGGTCAGGCGCGCGGGGCCGCGCCGCGGTCGGCGGTGTGCCAGTACAGCCACGGGCCGTCCACCGTACCGTCCGCCACCAGCGCGCGCAGGGCCGCCGCCGCCTTGGCGGTGTAGACCGGCTCGGTCACCAGGCCGGCGTGCTCGGCGAGCCAGCCGGCGGCGGACGCCGAGTCGGCGGTGGCCACCCCGTAGCCGGGGCCGAGCCAGTCGCGGCGCACGGTGAGCGGCGCCAGCGCCGTACCGTCGGGCAGTGCCGCACCGGCCCGGCGCAGCAGCCGCGCCGTGGCGGCGGCGAGCCGACGGACCTGCCCCGGCCCCATCGGGGTGCGGTCGTTGACGAGCACGCCCACTACCTCGGTGGGCAGGCCCGCCAGTGCCAGCCCGAGGGCCAGCCCGGCCGCGGTGCCGCCCGAGCCGACCGGCAGCAGCACCCGCCGGGGCGCCGGCAGTTCACCGCGCGTCACCTGGTCGGCGAGCTCGAACGCCGCCTCGACGTAGCCGAGGCAGCCGCGCGGGCTGGAGCCGCCGACCGGGAGCAGGGCCGGCCGCCGACCGGTCACCGCGGCCTCGGCCAGCAAGCGGGCCGCGGCGACGTACCCGCCGGGGACCGTGCGGACCCGGCGGACCCGGGCGCCGGCCGACACCATCGCGGCGAGCTGGCCGGCGACATGGTCATCGTACGGTTGCTCCAGGGCGACCACGCAGACCCGCAGGGTGGCCGCGGCGGCGTAGCGGGCCACCGCGACGGCGTGGTGGCTGCCGGTGCCGCCGGCGGTGACAACGGTGCGCCGGCCCCGGCCGAGCAGGTCCGCGAGGGTCCACTCCAGCTTGCGGACCTTGTTGCCGCCGTAGATCGTCCCGTAGCCGCTGTCGTCCTTGACCCACACCTGCGGTGCGCCGTCGATCCGGCGCACCGGCGTGGGGCCCGAGCCCAGCCGCCGAAACGGCAGCCGGGCCACCGCGGTGGGGTACCGGGCGTGCAGGTACGGCGCGGTCATCCGATCAGCGTACGGCCAGCCTCACCATCATGCTCAGCGCTGACGTCGCACCGCGTCAGGCAGCGTCCGCGCGGACATGGATTCCGTCGCGCCGACGTGGGACGGCTGAAGCACACCTTCACAGCCTGGCCCATCACCGGGTACGCCGCCGTCACTGACTCTCGGCCTGGTCGGGGGCTCCGGCGAGCAGGTTCTGCCGCAACAGCGCTTCGTGTTCCGCCTCCGCCTGCTGTTCCGGGGTGGGCGCGAGGGGATCTGTGGGGGGCGGGGCCTGTAGCTGGGCGAGGCGCAGGCCGTAGCCGCATCGGGAGCCCGCCTTGATGACCAGCGGACCGGCCGGCGGGCCGGGCCAGGCGATGATGTGGAACCGCTCGCCGGACTCCTCGACCACCCGGTCGAAGTGGCGGTCCCGGCCACTGGCCTGTAGCCGGACCCGGTAGTACCCACCGCCGTGGCGGCTGAGGGTGGGCAGGACCGGCAGCTCGGCGGGTGTGTACTCCAGAGGTGCCACGGTCAGCGCCCCATGGGGTACGTGGAGGCTGAACTCGGCGACGTCTTCCCAGGACGCCAACGCGGCCCATTGCTCGGCGGTGTCCAGCGGGGGACGGTGATCGGCCGGTTCGGTGCTCACCGTGACGTAGCCGCGGTCGATGCCGGCGGCCACCAACGCGGCGGACTCCATCACCCCGGCCAGTCCGGTCGAGTGGTCCATCGTCTCGAACGGCGTACTGACGTCGCGATCGGTGAGGAAGAAGACGTGATCCTGGACGCGGATGCGGATCGCGTCGGTCATGGCTTGTCCGTCCCTTCCCGCCGTCCGACCCCGGCCCGGTGGTGCGGTGCCGGTCGCCCGGCACCGCACTGTCCTGCTGGGCACACCTTCAACGTACGGGGTTCAGCTGCCGATCCCCACCCGGAACGGATCGTTGCCCAGGACTCGGTAGTCGTAGTAGAAGGCCGCCATGAGGCCGCCCTGGGCGTTGTTCTCACTCGCGGTGATCATGCAGGCGCTCGCCCCGGTGGGTCCGGTCACGTTGGTCGGGGCGTTGATGTTGCAGCCGGAGAACGTACGCCTGCTGCCGCCGAACGCCAGCCCCTGATGGGTCGAGGCCAGCGGATACTCGTCGCAGCTCTTGCCCGAGATGCTGGGCGCGTCGCCGCAGGCCCGGCTGCGGTTCAGGTCGATGGTGGCCTGGTCGACGTTGCGGGTCAGCGGGTCGTTGAAGGTGCGGCCGGGCAGCCCGGAGCCCTGGGCGCGGGAGACGTGGGAGGCCAGGGACGGGTAGCGGCTCTGGCTGTACAGCACCTGCGCGGGGAACCACGGCACCACGCAACCGACCCGCATCGGCCGGGAGCCGTTGGCGGGCACGGCGTTGTCGCAGGAGATCTCCGCCATCGCCGACGATGCGGTCGCTGCCGGGTAGCCGGCGGGGACCAGGCGCAGGTTCCAGGTCGTGGTGCAGTAGCCGATCGCGCCGACTGCCGTCGCGGTGGTGCGGGCTCCGGCGTCCCCGGACCGCGTGACGTTGTTGGCCGGCGACAACGACTGCACCGGGAACGACGATGCGCCGTTGACCACGCAGTCGCCGGCTGCCGCGAGCGTGCCGGTGACCGTGGAGTTGACGGCGGCGCCCCACCCTGACCACGGCGACAGGCCGATCTGGTGGATCCAGTTCGGCAGGTCCACCGAGCTGTAGGTGTAGTCGTAGACATCCATGTTCAGTTCACCGGTGACGCGGGTGGTCCCGTTGACCGTCTCCCAGGTCGTCAGGACCAGGCCGGTGATGCGGCACGCCGCGGTGCGGGTGGCTGCGACGGGCACCCCGCCGTCGCTGTCGGCGCACCAGGCCGGGAACGGTACCGGCGCCAGCGCGGACGACGCGGGCCGCCGGCTCGGCCGTCCGGGTGTGAGGCAGACCGATCGGGTGTTCGACGTTGGGGCGCAGGTCCGCTGGGTCAAGCCCGACGGCGTGCGCGCGGCGTCCGCGCCCGGCCGGGCGATCGGCATGTGGGCCGGCTTGGCCATCGCGTCCGGTGTGGCGGCGTGGGCCGGGCCGGCGTCGGGCGGGGCGGCGGCGGCCGGCGGTGTGGCGGCGATGGTGGCGGCAGTCATGAGCAGCGACGCGACCAGGATTCTTGGTCGGGCACGCAGATACATGGTGCTCTCCCCTCGTGATCGTCGTTAGGACGATGAGCACCGTCAATCGAAACATGTCGATCTCATGGGTTTCAACCACGACGCCACTCATGGCATGAATCCCACGCCAGCGGCCGACAACCTGCCCGGCGAGCCCACCGGCCACCAGGCGCCCTCTCGCCCCCGGACCCCTTGCCTGCCGAGCGCGCCCGCAGGTCAGAACGCGAGGCTGGTCACGGTCAACGGCCGGTATCCGATGTTGGATGCCTTGACCGACCGGCCGGCGAAGAACCAGGTCACACACTTGGTCTCTGACCGGCTCATCACGAGCTCGTAATGGCGCGGCTCCGGTGCGGTGTCGTCGTCCAGCCGCCCCTCCGCGTACCCGTCGTTGTCCTTGTTGTCGAAGCAGACGGTTGTCGGCAACAGGGTGTTGGTGGGCAGGCGGGCCCAGTCCCCGTGCTCGGGCAGGACCCGAGTGTGGCCGTCCGGAGTGGCCTGCGGGTTCGGCTGCTCCCCAGCGGCCGGCCGCGTGACCTCGACCGCCTGCGCCGTACTCGCACCGGCGACCTGCGCAGGGGTCAAGACCAGCACGGCCGCAGTGGCGACGGGCAGCAGGGTGAAGCGAACGGATCCTCGGCTCACAGCCTCTCCTCCTGGTAGCGGTGCCTGGCAGATGTCTCACGAGACCATGAGAAAACGTGAGGGACAAACGGATGTCGTCCCGGTGGCTGCCGGCCCTGCCGCATGCGGGCACCACGGTGGGGCGATCTAGCGATTCCAACGACCCGGTAGGGTATGTCAGACATTCTGATGGGTTTCGATGATTCGGGGCGGCATGCGATCACACAACGGTTACCTGGGTCTGCGTGCCGACCGCGTATTCGACGGTGAGCGGGCACTGACCGGCCGTCCGGTCGTCCTGCTGCGGGACGGGCGGATCGAGGCCATTCAGGACGGCCCGCTCGCCGCGGACATCCCGGTCACCGACTACGGCCGGGCCACGCTGCTGCCGGGACTCGTGGACGCCCACGCGCACCTCGTCTTCGACCCGTGCGGAGACGTGGCCGACCAGTGCCTGACCGACACCGACGAGACGCTGCTGACGCGTATCCGTGACCATGCGCGATTGGCGCTGCACAGCGGCGTCACGACGCTGCGCGACCTCGGCGACCGCGGCTACCTGACCCTGCGCGTCCGCGACGAGCACGCCCCCGACCTGCCGGAACTCGTCTGCGCCGGCCCACCGCTGACGCGCGAGCGGGGTCACTGCTGGTTCCTCGGCGGCGAGAGCGAGCCCGGCCCGGCGCTGAGCGCCGCCGTCGACGAGCACGCGGCCCGGGGCGTGGACGTCATCAAGGTCATGGCGACTGGCGGGGTCATCACTCCGGGCTGGAAGCCGCACGAGTCGCAGTACACGGCCGAGGATCTGCGCGAGGTCGTCGTGCGCGCCCACTCGCACGGGCTCCCCGTCACCGCCCACGCGCACGGCGCCGACGGCATCGCCGCGGCGCTCGACGCCGGGGTGGACGGCATCGAGCACGCGTCGTTCCTCGGCGCCGGTGGCGTCGTGGTCCGCGACGAGGTCATCGGCAGGCTGGCCGACTCACGTGTCTTCGTCGGCGTCGCCTCCGCCCGGCTCCCGACGGACAAGCCGCTGTCACCGCTGTTCCAGGCGGTCGCCGCGGCCTTCGACCGCCAGCGTCAGGCCGGCGTCCGGCTGGTCTGCTCCTCGGACGCCGGGGTGGACCCGCAGAAGCCGTTCAACTGCCTGCCGCACGGGATCGTCGACTTCCGCGACGTCATCGGCATGGACGACCACGGGTCACTGGCGGCCGCCACCAGCCTGGCGGCGCAATCGTGCGGCCTCGGCCACCGCAAGGGGCGCCTCGCCTCCGGCTACGACGCCGACGTCCTGGTCGTCGCCGGCGACGCCACCGCGGATGTGTCCGCCCTACGTCAGCCCCTCGCCGTCTACCGCGCGGGCGCGCTGGTCACCTGACGCCCCCGTCGATCGAACCGGGTTTGCCCGCAGCGGTGCCGGGCGGAATGCTGTCACCATGATCGACCGGCTGTGACCACCGCGTTCGGGGCGCAGACCACCTGGGCGGAGCTGCTCGGCTTCGCCAGCGGCCCGCTCACCGTCTGGCTGCTGGTACGCCAGCACGTCCTGAACTGGGCGCTCCCGATCACCCCTCGGCCGCCCGTCGCCCGCGCCGGGAGGGACTACTGGATGGTGATCGGCACGAGCGCCAGCTCGTTGAGCGCAGCGCCGTCGCGCCACACCAGGTCGACGAACCAGATGTTGCCGGGCTGGCTGGGAGGCACCGCGGGGACGATGAAGTCGAGCTGGTTTGCCTTCGGGTCGATCGACGCCTGGAGATACAGGTACGGCGCGTGTCCCATGCCGGTCGAGTGGCCCAGCCACAGTTCGATGGATCTGACCTGATCGGCGTACGCGGTGTCGAAGCACCAGGACACGTGCACCACGGCACCCGGCGCGGCGGCGGACGGTGAGATCGCGGTGTGGGTGAGCACGACGTCGCGCAGCGGTGGCGTGGCGGCGAGCGCGGCGCCCGGGGCGAAGAGCCCCAGCAGCGTCGCGGCGCACAGCACGGCGAAGGCCTTCCGGAAGCAAGTCATGGCCGGATCCCCATTCCCCTGACGGGCGTGGCATCTGCGTGCCCCACCTCCATCCTGTCGGGCGGGGATGGACTGCCGGCGAACGCCGTTTTACAAGCCTGGTCAGCCATCCACACCCTGTCGCGAGCACCATCACTGTCGACAGCATTGGGGATCATTGAGCGTGAATGGTTTCCCCCCAAGGCGATGAGGACGATATTCGTGCTTGAGTTCGACCGGTACCTGCTGGAGTTCGACACCGAGACGGCCAGACTGGCCAGGCTGGCGCACGACGCGGACGCTCAGCGTCCGATCCCGACCTGCCCCGGCTGGACGTTGGAACAGCTCGTGGGCCATGTCGGCCTCGGGCACCGGTGGGCGGCCGAGATCATCCGGCGGCGCCTGCTGCAGCCGATTCCCTTCCCGGAGGTCGCCGTGCCCGCCGGCCCAGAGGAGCGAAGCGAGTGGCTGATCGCCGGCGCGTCGATGCTCGCCGACGCGGTGCGGGAGGCGGGACCGGACCAGCCGGTGTGGACCTGGCAGAAGGATCGGTCGGCGGGCTTCTGGCTTCGCCGGCTGCTCCACGACGAGGTGGTGCACCGCTTCGACGCCGAACTGGCTCTGGGCATCAAGGGTGAGCTGGCCACGGATCTCGCGGCCGACGGCGTGTCCGACGTCCTGGACACCGCCGCGACCCTGTCCAGGACGGACATCGGCGTGTCGAGCGCGTTCACCGGCCTGGTGGGTACCGGTGAGTCGTTGCAGTTCGTCGCCACGGACGAGGGCCTCGGGACGAACGGCGAATGGTCGGTCGTTCGCGGCCCGGGCGGTGTCACCTGGCGGCACGGCCACCAGCGGGCGCACGTCACGGTACGCGGGCCGGCCCTGGACCTGCTGCTCCTGCTCAACCGCCGCCGGACGGTGGAAACGGCGGACGTGGAGATCATTGGCGACCGGGAGCTCTTCGCGCATTGGTGGTCGAACAGCACATTCTGATTTCGCCGTCGGCAACCGGTGGACGGCGGAGAGTGGATGATCTCACACGGCCAGTGGCCGCCGGGCGCTGCCGCACGGCCGTGAGCTGGGTCTTCACCGGCGCCAGTGGACACGCGCCCGCTCGCCGGCGGCGCTTCAACTTGACCGTCACGCAGCGATGTCGTCTGATCATGACGCACCGTCGAGTGAGCACAACTCACCGCAAGCGTCCTCATTGGTGTGTCGGCTCGTTGATCTGCCACGAGTCTGCGCCGGGGAGGCGTTTCGCCGACGGTGAAAGCACATCCACCCCCTGCCCGACCGGCGGGGATCACACGAAGGAACCGACCCATGAAGTCTCTCGCCGTACGCGCTCTCGGCATCGTCGCGATGGCCGGCCTCGCCGTCGGGGTCAGCGCCGCGCCCGCCGCCGCCACCCTCGACAACACGTTCGAGCTCTCCGTCGGGAGCGTGTCCGCCTACGGCACCTACGACCGGATGATGAGCATCCCGGAGCGCCCGGTCGCGCCGATCCGCATCAGCGGCACGCTGGCCGTCAACTCCGCCAAGGCGTGCGGTGTCGTCCAGGTCGCCTACAACGGTCCCACGGACGCCATCGAGTGGCGTACGTTCGGCCAACTCTGCGGCAAGGGCAAGACCAACTTCACCACCACCTCCAACCTGCTGTTCGGGGGCTTCCAGCCCGGGGTGCGGCTGTGCAAGGGCACGACCGTGAAGAGGGCCGAACGCGGCACCTCCTGCGACACCTTCATCCCCGCGGCCGACTGACCGCAGCGATCCAGGTCGACACCGCCGAGCCGGCCGGGCGGCAGCCACCCTGTCGCCCGGCCGGCTCGGCGGCGCTCCCCCACCCTGAGCCACCGCGCGCGCCGTCGCGGGCCCACCCTGCCGATCACGTCCCCTACAGCGTCCTAGGAGGCTGGGCCGAGCTCCGATAGCGCCGGGCAACTGCTTCAGCTTGCCCGACCCTGGCCGATGGAGGAGGAGAACCGGACTGGGGGTGGCACCTTGATCGACAGCGCGACCAGCGCCGAGCAGCTGTCGGCTGCCCTGCTCGAGATCGAGGACCGAAGCCTCTGGAACGCCGAGGCCGACCTCGCCCTCACCACCGAGCTTGAGGCCCGGGCCGTGGAACTCGGCGACGACACCCTGGTCGCGCGTGCCCGCCTGTGCCGCACGCACCTGCTCGCGCGCGCCGGCGACATCGCCGAGGCCGCCCGCCGACTTGACGACAGCATGGTGTGGGCGGTCGAGCACGGCGACCGTCTGATGCAGGCCCGCATCCACGTGATCTGGTCGTACGTCCAGCGGTTGCGCGGCGACTTCGCGAAAAGCCTGGAGCACGCGCTGAGCTCGGTCGAACTGCTCGACGGGACCGCCACACCGCAGATGCGGGTGCGGCACCACATGAAGCTGGCCGACGCCCTCGCTGACAGCGGCGCGTTGGACGCGGCCCGGCCGCGGTTCCGGCAGACCGAGGAGCTGGCCCGCGAGCTGGGCCTGTGGGAACCGCTCACGAACGTGCTCAACAACTGGGCGTACTCGGAGTATCTCGCCGGGGACTTCGTGCGCGCCCAGGAGGTCGCAAGCCGGCTGCAGGAACACGCCGAGGCGCACGGCATCGAACTCGCCACCTTCACCCTGGACACCATCGGCGCGATCCAGATCGGCAACGGCCAGTACGCGGAAGCCGAACAGACCATGCTCGCGTGCATCGAGCTGCACCACACGGGGCGCTACGACGGCGCCGAATACCTGGCCGAGTATCTGCTCACCCTGGCCCGCGCCCAGCGCGGAATGGGCGCCACCGACCGGGCCCAAGTCAACCTGGACGCCTCCCGCGCCGTCTGCGCCGAACGCGAGCTGCACGAGGTCATGGTCCGGGTGCACCAGGAGCAGGCCGAGCTGCATGCGGCCCGCGGCGAGATCCATGAGGCGTTCGCGACGCACAAGATCTTCCACGAGGCCTACGAGAGACTGCGGTCGAAGCAGCACGAGGCCCAGGCACAGACCATCTTCGAAACCGTCGAGGTCCGCGAGGAGGCCGAACGCTTCCGCGAGCAGGCCCGCCGCGACGCGCTGACCGGCCTGCGCAACCGGCGCTACATCGACGAGGAGCTGCCCGCCCTGATCGCGGCGAACCCCGACCTCACCGTGGCCATCGTCGACCTGGACCACTTCAAGCGGATCAACGACGAACTCTCCCACGACGTCGGCGACCAGGTACTCGTCCGGATCGCGAAGCTGCTGGAGAGCGAGCTGCTCGCCGCGACGCCGGACGGGTTCGTGGCCCGGCTCGGTGGGGAGGAATTCCTGATGGTCCTGCCCACGACGGCCGTCGCCGCCGCGACGGACCACCTCGACCGGATCCGCAAGACCGTCAGCGCGTACCCCTGGCCGGAGATCACCGGCACGCTGCCCGTGACGATCAGCATCGGCGTGGCGGGCGTGCACGAGGCGTCCGACCGCAGCCAGCCGGCCCTGCTGTCCACGGCGGACCGTAACCTCTACATCGCCAAGCACGCCGGCCGCGACCGCGTCGCCTCCAGCCAGCCTGGCAAGGCCCGCACCTACCGCGACCTCGACGCCGCCTGAACCCGCCGCGCCCGCCGCTCGCCGGCGTCCGTCAGAGCGTGACCGGGACATCCTTGGTGTCGCCGGGCTTCGCCGCCTTGAAGACCTCCGGGATGACCACCTGCACGGCGGCGCGTCCCTTCGTCGTGTCCGGAATCATGAACGACACGTAGCCGTCCGGCACGATCGCCGAGGTGTACAGCGCCTCGCTGGGGTAGTCGGTGGGGCCGACGGTCGTGCCGTCCGGCATCTTCAGGCGCAGGTTGCCGGAGCCGAAGCCATACCCGTTGCCGCCGTCCAGGTGACGCTGCAGGTCGACGCCACACGCCAGCATCGTGTAGCCCTTCTTCGCCTGTTCATGGGAGGGAACGACGTCCGGGCGCAGCTCACAGTTCTTGAGCCACACGCTCATCTCGTGAATCCGCACCTCGTGCGATCCGGCCAGCACCATGCGTGGCTCGTTGGCGACGAGCGTCCCGGCGGATCCGAGTGGGACGCGGGCCTGGGTGTTGTTCGCATTGCCGACGAGGATTTCGCCTGAGCCGAAATCGCCGGCGAAGGTATTGCCATCCAACCGGAAGGCCACCTTCTGCCGGCTCTTCTGAAGCCCGCCGACCAGCGTCGCATCCTCGAAGTAGCCTTCGTACTGGTGGCCCCCCACGGACAGCATGAGGCCCACATCGGGCGTGTAGTCCCGTTTCGACAGATTCTCGGCCAGGACTTCCCCGGTGAGCTGGGCGCCGTCTTCCTGCGGATCGAAGGTCAGCGTCTCGAACGTCCATTTGAAGCCCAGGTACCAGACGGTCTTTCCGACGGTGAGCGTCTGCTTGGCCGGCTGCGCGGGCGACGCCTCACCCAAGGACGACCGAGGGGGCTCGGACGAGGACTCCTTCTTGGAGCCCAGACCGCACCCGGCGACCACGGCTGCGGCAACCACGACAGCCACGAGCGTCGCGGTCGAGAATCGCCCAGTACGGGGAGCTGAAGATTGATTCACCACGCGAACGGTAGGTAGCGCGACTCGCCCCGAGCAAGCGTGATCGGGCACCACATCATGCCCCATCAGGCAATGTCGAGAAGCCGGTAACGCCGGGAACATGATTCGACCGTTCCGGTTCTGACAGACGACGTGTAGGGCACTTCGCCTTGTTTACACGTCGCGAGGGCTTCGGGCACCATATGTGAGGCCCCGGTATCGCGGCCGATCCCCGGTACGTCGATCATCTGGGGTTGTCATGAGGCGTGACCAGCCGCCGTTCCTGCTGTCCCGGCCCGACCACCCCGGCATGTCCGGCGGACAAGTGGTCACCGTGGTCGGTGATTTCGACACCGGTCTGGTCGAGGCGGCCGTCTCCGGCCGCTGGGACGCCGGGCTCAAGACCACCGCGGCCGGACTGCTGCGCGCCTGCCTGGTGGGTGAGCCCGCCGGTGTGCTCGTCGACCTGCAGGGCCTGGCGGATCCGGGCGGGGCCAGCGCCGCCCTGTGGGCCGCCGCCCGGCTGTGGGGTGCACGGACCCCGGCCGTGCCGGTGGTGGTGTGCCTGCCGCCCGCGGCACCGCTGGCCGGGGTCCTCGCCCGGCGCGACACCGGCTGGGACCTGCCGGTCTACGCGTCGGTGCCCGAGGCCCGCGCCGCTCTCACCGCCGGCACGGCACGGTTGGAGCGGCTGGTCCTGCACCTGGAGCCGGACGGCAGCGTCCTGTCCCTGGTCGCCGAGATGCTCGGTGAGGCGTGCACCGACTGGGGGCTGCTGCCGTTGTACCGTCCGGCCTGCGCGGTGCTGACCGAACTGGTCGCCAACGCGATCGAGCACGCCGGCACGTCGATCGACGTGGCGGTCACCCGCCGCCGGGCGGGGTTGCACCTGGCCGTACAGGACGGTGATCGCCGGTTCCCGCGCGGGCCCGGCGACGTCAGGGGTGATCCGGGTGATCCCGCCCGGCGCGGCTACGGGCTGCGCCTGGTCCACGCCGCGACGGCCGCCTGGGGTGCCCTGCCGACCCGTACCGGCAAGATCGTGTGGGGCACGCTCGCCATCGCGGAGGCCACCGCCGACCGGCCCCGCCAGCCGGCCGCCAGGCCGCTCGCGGCACCCCGGCACGGCAGCCGGCGCTGACCTCCGCCGGCCGCACCCGGGTACGAACGCGCACGCCGCAGCCCGAGCCCGGCCGCACCGCAGCGGCATCGCCGTCCGTCAAACGCTGGGACAGTGAAGCTCTTCACTGTCCCAGCGTTTGTCCATTCCGGACGCAGTTGCGAGCATCGCGGAGTGGGAGAGCGCATACGGCTCGTGGACTACGTGGTGAACGAACTGCTCCGGGCGGGCGTCCGGCACGTCTTCGGCGTCGGCGGGGCGAACATCGAGGATCTCTACGACGCGGTGTACGCGACCGCCGGGCGGCTGCGCGGGGTGGTGGCCAAGCACGAGTTCTCGGCCGCGACCATGGCCGACGGCTGCGCCCGGTGCACCGGACGGCTCGCGGTCGTCGCCGCCACCTCGGGTGGCGGGGCGATGAACCTGGTGCCGGGACTCGCCGAGGCGTACGCCTCCCGGGTGCCGGTGCTGGCCCTGGTGGGCCAGCCGCCGACCGGCCAGCAGGGGCGCGGGGCGTTCCAGGACTCCAGCGGACTGGGCGGCTCGTTCGACGCCCGGGACGTCTTCGCCCCGGTGTCGCGGTTCTGCGTCCGGGTCGACGAGCCGGACGCGATCGTCAAGGCGTTGCCCGAGGCCGTGGCGGCGGCGCTGGCCGAGCCGCGCGGCCCGGCGGTGCTGTTGCTGCCGAAGGACGTGCAGCAGGCCGGGGTCGAGGTGCCGACGCCGCCGGTGGCCTTCGCTTCGGCGATCCCGGCGGTCGCCGACCCGGCCGTCCTCGCGCGGGCCGCCGCCGTGCTGGCCGGTGCCCGGACCGCGCTGATCGTCGCGGGCGAGGGGGTCGCCGCCGGGGGTGCCCGCGACGAGCTGGTCGCGCTCGCCCGGCGCCTGGGCGCGTGGGTCGCGGTCACCCCGGACGCGAAGGACGTCTTCGACAACGCCGATCCCGCGTTCGCGGGGGTGGCCGGGGCGATGGGCCATGCCAACGTCGCGGGTTGCCTGGGCCGGGCCGAGGTGTGCGTGCTGGTCGGTACCCGCTTGCCGGTGATGGCGCGGGCCGGGCTGGAAGCGGCGCTCGCCGCCACCCCGGTGGTCTGCCTGGACCCGGAGCCGCCGTTCGTGCCGGGCCTCGCCGTGGGCGGTGCGCTCCGGCCGGCCCTGCGCGGCCTGCTCGACCGGCTGCCGCCCGGCGGGCGGGCCTGCCCGCCACACGCCGGCCCAGCGCCACTGGCCGCAACAACCAGCGCCAGGACAGCCGACGCCAGGGCGGTAGCCGGTGCCGGGGCGGTGGGCGGTGCCGGGGCGGTGGGCGGTGCCGGGGCGGTGGGCGGTGCCGGGGCGGTGGGCGCGGTGGCGGCGGCGTTGCCGCCCGACGCCGACGTCTTCGTCGACGCCGGCAACGCCGGTGCCACCGCGATCCACCTGCTGCCGGCGCCGCCGCGCGGCCGGTTCGTGGTCGCGGTCGGCATGGGCGGGATGGGGTACGCGTTCGGCGCCGGGATCGGCGCCGCGCTGGCCAGCGGCCGGCGCACGTACGTCCTCGCGGGTGACGGCGCGTTCCTCATGCACGGCCTGGAGGTACACACGGCGGTGGAGTACGGCGCCCCGGTCACCTTCGTGATCTTCAACAACAACGCGCACGCGATGTGCGTGACCCGGGAGCGGCTGCTCTACGGCGACGCCTACAGCTACAACCTGTTCCACCCGGTCGACATCGCCCGGGGGCTGGCCGCCGCGAGTGCGCGGCTGCCGGCGACCGCCGCGGACGGCCCCGACGAGCTGCGCGCCGCGTGCGAGCGCAGCAACGCGACCGCCGGGCCGGCCCTGGTCGCCGTCGACCTGGACCCGGCGGAGCTGCCGCCGTTCGGCCCCTTCCTGGCCGCCCTCGGGCGGCCCGCGACCGCACACACCACGACCGACGAAGCGGAGGCGTCCGGTGACCGGATCCATGTTGGCTGACGTACCCGGACTCATCCGGGTGGAGAACACCGCGCCGGAGGACATGCTGGCCCGCTGCCTGGAGCTGACCCACTCGGTCTACCCGCACGACCAGGTGTACGGGCGGTTCTGCACCGTGCAGGAGTACGTCGACTGCCCGCCGGAACAGGTCTACGACTACCTGCGCCACGGCCACCATCTGCAGGAGTGGACGTACAGCGTGCGGGACTTCGCCCCGGCCGGCGAGCCCGGACTGTGGGTGGGCCGGGACCGGCTGGCGGAGCGGACGCCGATCTACTGCCGGGTGCTCGCCAACGCCGACGCGATGACCGTCGACTATCACTGCGCGTGGGATCAGGGCGAGCGGCTCTGGATGATCTACCTGATGCGGGTGGTCCCGGCCGCGCTGGTGCTCGACCGCCCCGGCTCGGTGATCACGTGGACGAACTGCCGGCATCCGTACTACGACCACAATCCCCGTCCGGACCTCGCGCCGCGGCCGGACCGGCCGTGGGTCGGCGACTACTGGGACCTGTTCTACGCCGGGCACGGCATCGAGCTGGCCAATCTCAAGTCGATCCTGGAGTACCGGCACGCCAACGGACTGCCGGTCAGCGTCCCGCCGACGGTGGCGGCGCCACGGTGACCATCACGGTCAGCCTCACCGACGTCGCCGGCTACCTGCCCGGCGAGCCGGTACCGGCGGAGTTCTTCACGCGGTGTCCCGGCGCGGATCAGAGGTTGCGTCGCAGCGTGATGTTCGCGGCGCCGCCGTACCGTCATCATGTGGCGCCCGGCGACACCAACGTGGACCTCATCGAGCGGGCCGTCGCGCCGCTGATGCGGCGGCACGGCGCCGCCGAGATCCGGCGGGTCGACGTGCTGCTGGTGCACTGCCAGCTGCCGGATCTGCCGTTCGTCGGGGCGGGCACCGAGGTGGCCCGCCGCCTCGGCCTGGCGCCGCGGTGGCTGCTGGACGTGTCCAACGGCGGATGCGCGTCGTTCGTCTCCATGATCGAGCTCGCGGCCCACCTGCTGCGCACCACCGATGCCCGCACGGCCCTGGTGTGCAACGCCCAGACCGTCGCCGGTCAGGTGTTCACCCAGCCCGCGGTGCGCCGGCTCGCCCAGGCCGCGGTTCCCGGCGACGGCTGCGGCGTGGGCTATCTGACGACCTCGGCGGCCGCGCCGCTGCTGGCCGTCGCGACCCGCCACATCGGCGAGTACGCCGGCGACATGACGCTGGCCTGCGACTCGGACCGGCGCTACTTCGAGCCGGGGCTGGACCCGATGCGGATCGGCTTCACCGAGGCCAGCATCGGCCGGGTCTTCGCCCGCGGCAACCGCCTGGTGCCCGAGCAGGTCGCCGAGGTCTGCCGGGAGGTCGGCGTCGGCCCCTCGGCGATCGACGTGCTGGTCACCAACCAGCCGAACCGGGCGTTCCTGCGCAACTGGCGGGAGGCGCTGCAACTGCCCCCGGAGCGGCACCTCGACACGTTCGAGGAGTGCGGCAACCTGTTCGGGGCGGCGATTCCGGTCACTCTGGACCGGGGGATCCGCTCCGGCGCGGTCCGGCCGGGCGACCTGGTGGTGCTCGCGGGCTTCGCGCACGCCGGCGACTACGCGGCGGCCGCCGCGGTGCGCTGGGGCGGCTGACGGTCAGCGTTCCGAGACGGCCAGCGAGACATCCGGCGCGGGAGCGAGGTGGGGCGGCGGCGCGCAGGCGAGGGCCCGCAGTGCCGCCTCGACCCTCGCCGCCACCGGGCGGCGGTGACGCCGTACCCACGGCAGCTCGGTGAGCGCGTCGAGCAGCCCGCCTCGAGAGTCGCGGCTGGCCAGGGACCGCAACGCCGCGCGGGCACCGACGCTGAGCGGCCGGCGCGTCCAGGCGGTGAGCAGGGCGTTGCGGGCCTCCCGCCGGCGCCGGGCGCCCGGGTCCCGGCCGGTGGACTCCGGAAAATGCCGCACCACGAGGGACGGCACGTACGCCAACCCCCAGCCGGCGCTCGCGAGGTCCATGGCCAGCAGCGCCTCCTCGCCGTACATGTGAAGTTTGGGTTCGAAGCCGCCGACCGCCAGGAACGCGTCGCGGCGCACGACGGCGGCGCATGCCAGAAAGCCCAGCACCGACGGACCCGGCAGGTCGCGGGGCACCCCGAGCGGCGCGGCGGCCATCTGCCGGGAGACGGCGTCGAGGCGGCCGTCCTCGCCGGCAAGAACCCGCCCCGTCAGCAGCGCCGCCCGCGGATGCGCGGCCAGCAGCCGTGCCGCGGACGCCAGCGCGTCGCTCTCCCAGTAGGAATCGTCATCGGCGAAGGCCACATACGGCGTCTCGGCGGCCGCCACGCCGATGTTGCGGGCGGCCGCGCCCGCGTTCTCCCGCAGGCGGATCACGCGGACGTGGGGAAAGCGGCTCTCCACCATCTCCGCGGTGCCATCCTGCGAACCGTTGTCCACGACGATCACCGGGGCCGTGTGCCGGTCCAGCAGGCGCACCAGCTGCTGGCAGCGGTTTCGCGTGGCGATGACCACGGTTACGGGAAACACGGCGGATGACGTCCCTTCCGTCTTGACACCTGCCTTCTCAGCCATCCGGGGCTGCCTTTCGGCGGGCCCGGTCCGCTGCCGGTGCAACCCTGTACCCCCGGTCGGCGGTCCGAAATCATTC
Source organism: Krasilnikovia cinnamomea (assembly GCF_004217545.1). Classification (NCBI taxonomy): domain Bacteria; kingdom Bacillati; phylum Actinomycetota; class Actinomycetes; order Micromonosporales; family Micromonosporaceae; genus Krasilnikovia; species Krasilnikovia cinnamomea. Next base: position 6,378,922 of record NZ_SHKY01000001.1, on the reverse strand, counting down.
GTCACTCCGCGTAATTATGCGAATAGATCACGAGTCGGCAACGAAGCCTGAATTGATCTTGTGATGGCCGGGACGACGCCGAACAGCACCCTCCGGATGGCCGTAGACGTGAGGTGGATTCCCGGCGCGCGACGTGCGCCCCGGCGGACGGTGCCACCTGATCCGGCCGAAAGGGGCCTGTGAATGGGACCGTTGTCAGCATCGTCGCTGAACCGGCGGCGGTGGGCAGCAGCCGCGGGCGGCGCCGTCGTCGTGGTCGCGGGACTCCTCACCGCGCAGGCACACTCCGCGCCGAAGCCGGAGAGTGTCGTCAGCGCCGGGGACCCGACCGTCGCGCGCGAGGAACTCGCCGACTACGACTCGCGTGACGCGCTGAACGCCGCCCGGGCCAAGCAGCCGGCGGTCGCGACCAAGAGCGCCAGTGTCGCCGTGCGGCGCCTGGCCGCCGCGGTCGAGCCGGGCAGCCCCGTCCGCAAGCTGCGGGACAAGCTGGGCATGCAGGGCGTCGTCGAGATGGACCGGGCCACGGGTACGCCGCGCCGCGTCGCCAAGATCGACGGGTTCCTCACCGGTGTGGTGAAGAACCCGATCCCCACCAAGATCGCCCTGGACTACGTGAAGGCGAACTCGGCGGTGTTCGGCCTCAATGCCACTGAGGTGGGCCGGCTCAAGCTGCGCCGGGACTACGTCGACGTCGCGGGCACCCACCACCTCAGCTTCGTGCAGAGCGTGGGCGGCGTGCCGGTGTTCGGCAACGGCGTCAAGGCCCACGTCGCCAAGGACGGGCGGCTCATCCAGGTCGACGGCTCGCCGGTCGCGGAACTGCCGGGCAGCCCGGGCAGGGCCAAGCTGAGCGCCGAGAAGGCGCGCGCCGCAGCGGTCCAGAACGTCTTCGGCGACTCCAGCGCCGACGTCGTGAGCCGGGCCGCCGGCGTGACCACGTTCTCCGACCAGGGTTCTGCGAAGCTGGTCATGTTCCAGACCGCCGCCGGCCCGCGCCTGGCGTGGCAGACCGTCGCGATGGACGAGGGCTGGATCCACGTCATCGACGCCGCGGACGGCACGGTGCTGTTCCGGCAGAGCATGGTCGCCGAGGACGCCTCCCTCGTCTGGCCCAACTACCCGGGCGCGCCGTCCGGCGGCCAGCAGGTCACCGTCGACCTGGCCAGGTGGCTGCCGAACGGCTCACCCCGGCTGGCCGGCAACATCGCGCACGTCTACACCGACATCAACGACGACAACCGGGCCAGTCCCTCCGAGGAGGTGAGGCCGACCGTGAACGGCACCTGGAGGTACTGGTTCACGGACTTCAGCGCGCAGGTCGGCGGCAAGTGCAGCGCCGTGATCAAGTGCTCCTGGAACCCGGCGGTCCCGTACTCGTGGCGGAAGAACCGCAGCCAGTCCTCGGTGGAGCTGTACTACCTCCTCGGCGTGTGGCACGACCACCTCGCGGCCAACCCGATCGGCTTCGGCCGTGCCGCGGGCAACTTCGAGGCGATCGACGACGACGCCGTGCAGGCCGAGGCCCTGGACGGCGCCAACACGGACAACGGCCTGCCGGACTCCGACCACATCAGCAACGCCAACATGAGCACGCCGCCGGACGGCACCGCGCCGCGCATGCAGATGTACCTGTGGGGCGACCCGACCAACCCGGACGACGAGTCCATCGCGGGCAACTCCAGCGACGAGGCCGACACCGTGTTCCACGAGTACACCCACGGCCTGTCCAACCGTCTCGTCGTCGACGCCAACGGCGTCTCGACGCTGACCGTGGCCCAGTCCCGCGCCATGGGCGAGGCCTGGAGCGACTGGTACACGCAGGACTACTTCGTGGCCAAGGGCTACGAGAAGGACACCGCGAAGGAGGGCGACGTCCTCGTCGGCAAGTACATGTTCGGCGGCGCGACGCTGCGCAGCGAACCGATGGACTGCCAGGTCGGCAGCACCTCCCGGGCCTGCCCCGGCACGCCGACCGCGGGTCCCGGCGGTTACACCTACGGCGACTACGGCAAGATCTACTCCGGTGGTCCCGACGTGCACACCGACGGCGAGATCTGGGCGCAGACCCTGTGGGACCTGCGCAAGGCCATCGGCAGCGCGAAGGCCCGGTTCCTGGTGACCCGCGCGATGGAGCTGTCGCCGGCCAAGCCGTCGTTCCTCGACCAGCGCAACTCCATCCTGCAGGCCGACCGCGTCACCAACGGCGGCCGGCTGCAGGCGACGATCTGGAAGGTCTTCGCCCGCCGCGGCATGGGCTACTTCGCCGGCGCAATGGACGGCACCGACACCGACGTCGTCGAGGACTTCTCGCTGCCGCCCGCGGCCAACACCCCGCGCGGCACCGTGACCGGCACGGTCACCGACGACGAGACCGGCGCGGTCGTCGCCGGCGCGACCGTCACGTTCAGCGGCCACACCTCGGGCTTCGCCAACGACTACGTGACCACCACGGCGGCCGACGGCACGTACCGGATCAGCCGGGTGCTGCCCGGCACCTACCCCAAGGTGTTCGCCAGCGCGGCCGGCTACGACTCCGGCGTCAAGACCATCTCCGTCGGCGCCCGCACGAACGGGGTCGACTGGGCGTTGCGCCGCGACTGGGCGGCCACCTCCGGCGGCAGCAGCGTCGACAGCTTCACCGGGCCGGACTTCACCACGGCCCGCTGCGGCCCGAAGCACCTGTTCGACCAGTCGTACGGCACCGGCTGGGGCTCGGAGGTCACCGACCCCACCGGCTACCACGTGGTGGTCAAGCTGCCGCAGGCGGTGGACATCACCGAGCTGACGCTCGACGCGACCGCGACCTGCGGTGACGCCGGAAGCGCCTCGACCGGTTTGTTCCGGATCGAGACGTCGCCCGACGGCACCACCTGGACCGTGGCCGCCAACGGCCAGTTCACCGCGGCCAACCGGAACCTGGCCAACCCGGTTCCGCTGACCGCGGGAACGACCGACGTGCGGTACCTGCGGTACACGATGCTGTCGAGCCAGGCGCAGGACCTGGGCGTGTGCGCCACCCCGGACGCGAACTACTACAGCGGCTGCTCCTTCATGGACTCGACGGAACTCGCCGTCTACGGCACCCCGTCCTGATCCGCACCGCCACCGGCCCGTCCCGCACCCGCGGGGCGGGCCGGTGGCGTACCGCTGGCCACCAGCGCCGCCTGGGTGCGGGAGGACAGGTCCAGCTTGCGCAGGATGTTGCTGACGTGGGTGCGCGCGGTGCGTTCACTGATGAACAGCGCGCGGGCGATGTCCTTGTTCGCGTACCCCTGGCCGATCATCGCCAGCACCTCGCGTTCGCGGGCGGTGAGCCCGCTCAGGAGATCGGCGCCCGGTTCCGTGCTGCCCGGTTCCGTGCTGCCCGGTTCCGTCCTGCTCGCTGGCGGGGTGTGGGCGGGGCCGCGGGGGGCCCGCCGCACGCCGACCACCACGTAGTGCAGCAGCAGGAGCGCCGCCCACAGCAGAGCGAGCCACAGCGGCCACCAGTAGTCGGCGCCGTAGTCGCGGGGCAGCGGATCGCGGTCCCGGACGCCGAGCCACAACAGGATCGTGGCGGTGGTGAGCACGGCGAAGACGCCGGCATGGGCCCGCCAGCCCCGGTCGCGCCAGGCGCGGCGCCACGGCCGGTCGACCTCCGGGAGATCACCCAGCACCGTACGGAGGTCGGCCCGGGTACGTGCCCGGCGTACGGCGGCGGTGCGCGCGAGCAGTTCGTCGCCGCTCAGCCGTCCCGCCGCGCGGTGTGCGCCCAGCTCGCCGATGGCCGCCGACCGGTCGTCGTCGCTGATCCGGTAGTGATCGTCCACGCCATTCATCATCCCCGATCGTGTGGCCCGGAGCGCCCCGCCGGCGCCCGGAACCCAGCTCGGCGGCGGTGCGTACGTCAAATGTCGCGTCCGGATCACCGCATTGCGCCGATGTGTCGGGACGCGCCCCGGAGCCAGCCTTGGTCTGCCCGAAACAGACCGGAGGACTCCAGTGATGAGTGGCTACCTCGCCGTCCTGTTCGCCGCCACCCTCTCGGCGGTGCTGCCGATCTCGCCGATCGAGCCCTACCTCGTCGGGCTCGCGGCGACCGGACACCAGACCGCGGTGCCGCTGAGCATCGCCGCCGCGGCCGGGCAGAGCACCGGCAAGCTCCTGGTCTTCCTCGGCGCGCGGGCCGGGCTGCGCACCGGTCGCGTCCAGCGCTGGTACGCGTGGGCCACCCGGCGCATCGCCCGGGTGCCGGACCACGCACCCGCATACCGGTGGCCGACCCGGTGGCGGCGCGCGGTCGTTCGGCCGGTCGGCGCCGCGGGACGCCGGCTGACGGCCGTGCTCGACCGCCCGGCCTGCACCGCACCGGTCGTGTTCGTCAGCGCCGTCACCGGGGTGCCGCCGCTGCTGGCCACCAGCGTCTACGCCGCGCGTACGCCGATCGCCGCGCCGCTGTTCACGCTCGCCTGCCTGCTCGGGCGCTCGCTTCGCTTCCTCGCCATCACCAGCGCCCCGCTCCTGTTCATCGACCAGGCGCCCTGACCGCGATCGTCCGGTTGGGCGACCGGCGAACCTGCGACACCTCCGACGCCAGGCAGTCCCCCGCTAGAAAGCGGCGATTCCTCATCAAGACGATCCGGATCGCAGGGAGATGGCAACGTGCCTGCACCCGGCGGTCGGTATCCATATCCCGTGACCCGTGAAAAGGCAGACGATTCAGGTGCCGTCGCCAACCGCTGGTACCTCGCCGTCGGCGGGCTCGTCGTGCTGGTCGGCACGGCCCTCGACCTCGAGGTGCGCCTGTGGGTGTACGTGGCGGTCGCGGCCTCGGTCATGGGGGCCATCGCGGTCGGTGTGCGCTGGCACCGGCCGGCCTGGAGCGCGCCGTGGTGGCTGATGGTCGCGGCGGTGGCCTCGTCGTTGGTGGCCAACGCCGGCTGGGCGTTGGCGCTCACGCCGGCGGGGGTGCCGCGGTTCCCGTCGTTCGGTGACCTGTTCTACGCCCTCATGCTGGTGCTGCTGGTGCTCAGCAACTACCGGTGGGTCCGTCCCGGGCAGCGCCGCGGCGGTGCCGTGGAGGGCGCCATCGTGGCGCTCGGCGGTGGCGCGGTCTCGTGGACGGTCGTCATCGAGCCGTTGCTGTTCGACGGCCGGTTCAGCGGGCTGCGGCTGGCCAGCTACCTCTGCTACGCCGCCATCGACCTGGTCTTCCTGGTGCTGACCGTACGCATCGTGGTGGTCTCCCGGGTACGCACACCCGCGTACCGGCTGATGGTCGCCGCCAGCAGCCTGCTGATCACCACGAACACCGTGAACTTCGCCGGGCTGCTGTCCGGCACGGACCTCGACCGGCTGGTCGCGCTGGGCTGGCTGGGCTCGTACCTGTTCATCGGCGGTGCGGCGCTGCACCCTTCGATGGCCCGCAGCACCGGCACCGTCACCCGCAACCCGGTGCCGACGTCGCGTGGCCGGCTCCTGCTCTACGTCACCCTGATCCTGGCCATCGGCGCGCTGACCGTCACCAGCCTGGCGACCGACCGTGGCGGCAACTCGCCCCGCACGATCGGGCTGGTGCTGCTCGGCGGCGCCATGTCGATCATGCTCATCGTCCGGATGGCGCAGCTCGCCGCGCTGCTCAACCGCCGTTCCCGGTTCGACGGCCTCACCGCGCTCGGCAACCGGGCCCGCCTGCAGGACGGCCTGGACACCGCGGGCCACCGGGACCAGGTGCTGCTGCTGGTCGATCTGGACGGCTTCCGGGACCTCAACGACAGCTTCGGCGACCAGATCGGCGACGCGGTCCTGGTGGAGACCGCCCGCCGGCTGCGCGCGGTCCTGCCCGACCGGGCCACCGTGGTCCGTATCAGCGGCGACGAGTTCGCCGTGCTCACCGACACCGCCGACGGCCTCGACGGTGCCGACGCCGCCCAGCGCATCCTCGACGGTCTGCACCACCCGTACCGGCTGCCGGGCATCCCGGCGCGACGCATCGCCGCCAGCATCGGTGTCGTGCCGCTGGGCGCGAACGCCCCGCGCCGGCACGCGCTGCGCGACGCCGACCTGGCACTGCGCAGCGCGCGGCTGGCCGGCGGCCAGCAGTACGCCGTGTACGACGCCGCCGTGCACGCCGAACGGCTCGCCAACACCCAGCTCGTGGCCGACCTGCACCGGGCCCTCGAAGACGGGGAGTTCACCGTCCACTACCAGCCCATCGTCGCGCTGGCGACCGGCGCCGTCGTGGAAGCCGAGGCGTTGCTGCGCTGGACCCGTCCCGACGGCACCAGCATCTCGCCCGGACGGTTCATCCCGCTCGCCGAGCAGAGCGGCGCCATCGTGGCCATCGGGTCCTGGGTGCTGTCCCAGGTCTGCGCCGACCTGCGCGACCTGCACCGCGACCACGGGCTGTCCGTGACCGTGAACGTCTCCGCCCAGCAGCTGCGTGACCCCCGGTTCGCCCAGCACGTCCTCGACCTGCTGGAGCGCAACGACCTGCCCGGCTCGGCGCTGATCGTCGAGATCACCGAGACGGTGCTCGTCACGTCGGTCGTCGACGCGGGCACCGTCACCGAACAGCTGCAGATCCTGCGCGATCACCACGTACGCATCGCCATCGACGACTTCGGCACCGGGTACTCCTCCCTGGCATACCTGCGCCAGCTGCCCGTCGACATCCTCAAGATGGACGGCTCCTTCACCGCGTTGCAGATCGAGGAAGGCACCGAGCGCGACCTGGCCTTCATCCGCGCGATCCTGGAGCTGAGCCGCAACCTCGGGCTGCAGACCATCGCCGAGGCGGTGGAGACCGCCGCCCAGGCCGACCGGCTGCGGGAGCTGGGCTGCGACCTGGCGCAGGGTTACCACTTCGCCCGGCCCGCACCGCTCGACACCCTGCACAAGATCATGCGCGAGCGCCGCGACCCGGCCGCCGCCGCACCGCTGACCCACGTCGAGCTGCCGCGGCCCGACCCGACCCTGACCGCGGCCAACAACGTCTCCTGACCCGGCGCACCGCCGCCACGGTTTCGCGCCGCGCTGACTGAGCCGCCACCCAGCGGGTATGTCAGCGGTCATGGCCGATCACACGCGTGCCGGGGTGCTGTTCGACGTCGACGGCACCCTGGTCGACACCACATACGTGCACACCGTCGCCTGGTGGGAGGCGTTGCGGCTCGAGGAGCGCGACGTGCCCATGGCGGAGATCCACCGGGCGATCGGCATGGGCTCCGACAAGCTCCTGGACCACCTGCTGGGCGGTGACCGCGACACGAGCCGCGACGAGGAGATGACCACCGCCCACGACACGCTGTACGCGACCTGGTGGGAGCGCCTGCGCCCGCTGCCCGGAGCCACGGACCTGCTGCGCGCCGTGGCCGGGCTCGGCCTCGCGGTGGTGCTCGCCTCGTCGGCCAAGGAGCGTGAGCTGGCGGTGCTGCGCCGGGTCCTCGGCGCCGACGACGTGCTGACGGCTGCGACCAGTTCCGCGGACGCGGACGAGAGCAAGCCCGCCCCGGACATCCTGGAGGCGGCCCTGGCACAGTCCGGCGTGAGCCCGGACCGCTGCGTGTTCGTCGGCGACTCGGTGTGGGACGTCCGGGCGGCCGCGAAACTGGACATCGCCTGCATCGGGCTGACATGCGGGGGCACCAGCGCCGCCGAGCTGACCGACGCCGGGGCGGTCGCCACGTACCGTGATCCGGCCGACCTGCACGCGGCGCTGGGCGGCAGCGCCATCGGGCGGCTCGGCCAGCGCTGACGCATTTCACCGGCCACACCCGCATGGCCGGGCCCGCCGAGGGGCACCAGACGAGCGTGCCACAGACCGATCTCGTCTTCGCCCTCCTCGGGGTGTCCGCGCTGCTCGCCGGAGTACTCCCCCGCGTCCTGGAACGCCGGCCGCTGTCGTTGCCGATCGCGTTCCTGGCGCTGGGACTGATCGTCTTCGCCCTGCCGCTGGGCCTGCCCGACCCGGATCCGTCGCGGTATCCGCGGCTCACCGAGCACCTGACCGAGGTCTGCGTGATCGTCGCGTTGATGGGCGCGGGGCTGAAGATCGACCGGCCGCTGGGGTGGCGCCGCTGGGCGTCGACCTGGCGGCTGTTGGCGGTGGCGATGCCGCTGAGCATCGCGGCGGTGGCGCTGTTCGGCTGGTGGTGGGCGGGGCTCGCTCCGGCCGCGGCGTTGCTGCTGGGCGCCTGCCTGGCGCCCACGGATCCGGTGCTGGCCTCGGACGTGCAGGTGGGCGAGCCCACCGACGTGGAGGACTCCGAGGACGAGGTCCGCTTCGCGCTGACCTCGGAGGCCGGTCTCAACGACGGGCTGGCGTTCCCGTTCGTGTCCGCCGCGCTGGCCATGGCCGCCGCCGCGGTCACGCACGAGCCGTGGTTCGGCGAGTGGGCGCTGCGCGACGTGCTCTACAAGGGTGCGGTCGGCGTGCTGGGCGGGCTGTTCGTGGGCAAGTTGCTGGGGCGGCTGTTCTTCCGGGCCCGGATGGAGTCGCTGCGGCTGGCCCGGCATTCCGAGGGCTTTCTGGCACTGGCGGCCACGTTCCTCGCGTACGGGCTGGTCGAGGTGGTCGGCGGGTACGGCTTCCTGGCGGTGTTCCTCGCCGCCCGGGCGATCCGCGCGGCCGAGCGCACCCACGAGTACCACCAGGTGCTGCACGACTTCGCGGAGCAGACCGAACGGCTGCTGACCGTGCTGCTGTTGCTGCTGCTGGGCGGGGCGGTCGGCTCGGGCCTGCTGGCGCCGTTGACCTGGCCCGCGGCGTTGACCGGCCTGGCGCTGATCCTGGTGATCCGGCCGGTGACCGGTTTCCTGTCGCTGCGCGGGGCGCCGGGCACCGTCGCCGAGCACTGGGTGATCGGCGCGTTCGGCATCCGCGGGATCGGCTCGTTCTACTACCTCGCGTACGCGACCACGCACGGCCACGTGCCGCACGCGGAGCTGTTGTGGGCGACCGTGGGGTTCGTCGTGGTGGTCTCGGTGGTGCTGCACGGGATCGCCGCGACCCCGGTCATGCGCCTGCTCGACCACGCGCACGAGCGGACGGGAACCCCGGACGGGCACAACGCCGCGTGACGAGCGCCGGCGGTGCGCCTCAAGCGGCGGCGAGGGCGACGAGCGCGACCAGCGGAGGAGCGGCCTGTACGACGGCGGCCCGCGCGAAGCGACGGTCGGTGGCCACGAGTACGGCGCCCGCGCCCACCATGCAGGCCCCGGCGAAGCCGATCAGGCTGGCGCCCACGACGGCACCGCCCCACACGCTCGCGCCGACGCCGCCGAGCATGCCGAGGGCCAGGAACAGGTTGTAGAAGCCCTGGTTGAACGCCATCGGCCGGATCGCGTCGGCGTCGCGCTGCGACGTGACCAGGAAACGCCGCCAGACCGCCGGCCGGGCAAAACGCAGGCTCTCCAGGATGAAGAACAGTACGTGGATGAGCGCGGCGGCGGCCGCGGCCAGCAGGGCGACTACGAGCATGGAGGCTTCCCCAACATTCCGTACCGATCGGTTCGGAAATATACTGGACCGATCGGTACGGATTCGTCAAGCGGGAGAGGCGATGGCGCGCACGAGGTCCTTCTCGGCGGCGGACGCGGTACGGGCCGCCCGCGACCAGTTCTGGGAACACGGTTACGAGGCGACCTCCATGGCCGACCTGGAGCGGGTTACCGGGCTCAACCGCTCCAGCCTCTATCCGGCGTTCGGCACCAAGCGCCAGCTCTTCGCGCTGGCCCTGGAGAGCTACCTGGCCGAGGTGGCGGGGCCACGCCTGGCGGCCCTGGAAACGCCCGGTGCCGGCATCGAGCAGGTCGTCGGCTATCTCGACTCGCTGGCCGCCGCGATGGCGGAGACCCCCGACCCCCTCGCCCGGCGTGGCTGCCTGGTCGTGAACACCATCACCGAGCGCGCCGCGCACGACCCGGACGCGCTCGCGGTCGCCGACGCCTACCGTGGCCGGCTGCTCCGCGCGTTCGCGGGCGCCCTAGCGCCGGAGACCGCCACGCACCGGGCCGAGTTGCTGACCGGCAGCGTGATCGCCGTCCTCGTCACCGCCCGCCTCGACCCGGCGGCGGCCGCCGGCCTGGCCCGCGCCGCCGCGATCGAGGCACGCACGTGGAGCTGAACCGCAGCGCGCCGTCGTCAGTGGACCTCCTGGTCAGGACCGGGACCGGTCCTGTTTCCACGACAGTGGACCGGGCAGGTCCACCCGGTGTGCGCGCGCCCTGGAATTCCACGACCAGCGGCCGATCTTGACGGTCCAGGACGAGAGTCCTCGTTGGGTGAAGTTCAGGATCAGCGGACCGAACTTCTTGCGACTGCGGTACATGATGCCCATCGGGATCGTCCTTCCGTGGAGAACTGGTGGACCGGAAGGTTTCCGAGAGCCGATTGCGGTAAACGCGGCTGTGGCCCTTGCCGCGAAGGGCCACAGCCACGGTGCCGCGCGGTCAGTGCCCCGTCGGGTACGGACGCGCCGCCGCGCTCGCCAACGCCATGAACGCGGGCCGGTTGAGGTTCCAGAAGCCCGACATGCACGAGTAGCGCGGGAAGAAGCCGCTGCACCCGGAGGAGCTCGGGCCCACCTCGATCGTGTAGCCGGGAACGCCCCGCGTGCCGTAGATCCAGTCGTCGGTCGCCCCCGGCGCGAAGTAGTTCAGGCCGCCGTCACCGTGCACGACCTCGTAGTGGTTGGACTGGCTCATGGCCGTGGCGATCGTCCGGAGGTCGTCGTTGTTCGGCGCGAGCGAGTTGGTCCACCCGTACGGATAGATGTTCAGCTCGCCGTAGCTGTGCAGGGTGAGGAACGTGCCGGTGGTGTCGGTGGTGGCCGGCGAGAAGTCGGCGCTGGGCTTGGTGTCGCGGTAGATGCCGGCCAGGAAGTTCTGGATGCCCTGCGTCTCCGGCTCGCTGGCCGCGCTCGTGCCCGGATAGGTCTGGCTGCACGTGGTGCCCTGGTTGACGTCCCAGTGGTAGCTCGAATTGCGGTTGAGATCGACGCCTCGGCCGGTGCCGGAGCATCCGTTGTCGTGGGCGTTCTTGCGCTGGGAGACGGGCCGGGTCGAGTTCGACGAGACGATGTCGACGCCGTCCGGGTTGGCGATCGGGATGACCCACAGCTCGGTGGTGTCCATCAACCGCGTCACGTCGGCGTTCGTGCCGTAGTTGTTCACCAGGTAGTCGATCCACATGTAGGCCAGCTCGCCGGTCGCGAGTTCGCGGGCGTGCATCTGGGCCATGAGCGTGAACTTCGGCTTCGTACCGTTGGTGCTGATCGCGCAGTCCCCGGCCTTGATCTTGGTGATGCACAGGGCCTGGATGTCGTGGCCTCCCCTGTTCTGGGTCTTCAGCCACGACTGACCGATGCTGCGCAGCACGACCAGGTCGGGATGCGCAGTGGCCACCTGCTGGTTGTGGGCCTCGTGCCCGGCCGCCGTGTGATAGCCGCCGTAGTACGTCCCGGCCGCCGCCCGGAACGACGCCGCCACCGGCTGGTGGAGCGGGCCGGCGTAGCGCACGGATAGGCCGCGGTGCCGCAGTCGCTGCGCGTCCGCGGCGGTCGCCAGGATCGGTACGCCGCTGTTCAGCGACCCTTCGAGTACGTCGTAGCCGCGCCGGGTGAGATCGGCGGCCAGCCCGGCCGTGGTGGCCGACGGCGACGTGACGTCGTAGTAGGCCTGTTCCGTGTCCGGCAGGGCGGCGGAGGCGCCGCCGGGCAGCGCCAGTCCCGCGCCGAGCAGGGGTAGCAGCACGGCCGTCACGGCGGCGAGCGACCTGCGCAGGCGCGACCGGCGGGAGTACGCGAACCTGGTCATCGGTACCTCGATCATCGGGTGGCCCGGCGTCACCGTGCACCGGGGCGTTGGATATCCACGATGATCGATGCATCCGCCCCCGTCAACATTTGTAACGCGGCGTCGGCGCCGTTTGCGCCACCACGGACTATATGACCGTGGTAGCCTCCGGCCGACGTAAAACGGACATATGCGTTGGCGTGTTTCGGGAGTGCGTCATGGCTTACCTCGTGGATTTCACCACCGTCTCGACCGTCGGCCTGGAGTCGTCACCGGTCGCGGACGCCCTGGCCGGCCTGCGGGCGAACGAGTCCCGCTATTTCAAGAACAAGTACGACCACGATTTCACGGTGCGGCCCGCGAGCGACGCGAAGGCGACCATCGACTGGATACACAAGATCCTGAAGGAGGAACGCGACATCGTCATCGCATCCCGCCCGCTGGAGGCCACCGAGTTCCAGGTCGAGAACATCCGCTGGGCCTACGTCTTCTACGAGAGCGGCCTGTCGATCAACGTGCTGTACACCCTCGACGACTCCGGAAAGCGGGCGGTCGGGTTCAAGCTCTCCGACGGGATGGACGTTCCCGGCGAGCTCGCCGAGAAGTTCAAGTTCGCCCGGCAGAAGTCGAAGCTGGCGGGGACGATCCGCGGCTCCTACTTCACCATCAAGAACGAGTACTGACCCCGGAGCGGACGGACCTTTGTAGACGGGGTGTCGCGCCGTTGGGGCTCGCCCGACCAGGAGACCTGCGCGGCAGAGGCCATGATGAAGCTCACAAGATCGCCGAGCGGGTGCGCCGGCCCCGTCCCACCCCCGGCGGCTCCGAGAAGGTCAGCGGTCGAGCCGGAGGTCTCCGATGACCGCGAGGAGGAGCGCCTCGGCGAGCCGGTCGCGGTAGGCGAGCACCTCCGCCGACGGCGGCCCGCCGGAACTGCCGAGCAGGATGTCGACGTACACGGCGTTGTGTCCGACGAGGACCCGCTCCGACAGCACCGTCGACACCCCGGCCAGGGAACGGACCCGGCCCGTGAGGGTGAAGTCGGTCCGGTACGCCGGGTACGACACGGCCGGGGGCGGCCCGCTCACGTATCCCCCCTCCATCACGCCGGTGTCGGTCACCGACGACGGGATGGTGAGGTGCGCGCACCGCTCGGTCAGCTCCCGATCGAGCCGGAAGTCGCGGACCGGCGTCACGTACGACGTGATGCCGAGGGTGACCGTCACCTCCGGGTGCGGGCCCACCGAGATCGTGTACTTGCGCGCGACGTCCGCGGTGCGGGCCCGCGCCCGCTCCGCGTCCGCGTGACGGGCGAACGCCGCGCGGCACGTCCGCGGCCGTAGGTCCGGGACCGTGCCACCGCCCCCGGGTTCCATCTCGACGCGGCGATGCCCGGCCGGCAGCAGCCGGTCGGCGACGCCGAGCGCCGCGGTGGCCGCGGCGGCGTCGAGCGGACGGCCCGGATCGCCGCCGCCGGTCCCGGTGGGCGCGGACGGCGCGGGCGGGACCGCGAAACCGGCGGCCGGATCCCGGCCGGGTGCCGTGTCCAGGGAGGCCAGGTAGTCCGACCAGTCGTGCGGGCCGACGGCCAGCGGCGGCAGCGCGCCGCCGACCAGCGCCAGGCCGAACAGTCCGACGAGCAGGCCCGTGGCGGGCGCGGCGACGCGGCCGGTTACCGGCCGCCGCGCCCGCCGCCGGTACCGCTCCAGGAGGCGCAGCCCGGCCAGCAACACCGGCAAGGTCAGGACGGCCGCGACGAAGAGCTGCCATACCGGCCAGCGGACCGCGGCCAGCAGCACGCCCACGCTGAGCCCGCGGCCACCGGCGGCGGCGACCCCGAACGTGACCGCGCCGGCCACGGCCGCGGCGACGAACCCACCGGCCAGCGCGCCGGGGATCGCGGACACCATCGCAGCGGTCGTCCCCGGCCCGCCCCGGCGGGAGGCGAGCAGCACCGCCAGCACGACCCACCCGGCCCAGGCGCAGATCATGGAACGCTGGCTGAGCAGGACGAACAGCAGATCGTCGGAGTCGGCGGAGTCGATCCGGAGCCGCCAGCTCAATCCGGCGGCGACTCCGCCGGTGGCCGCCGCGACACCGATCACCCACGCCGCGACGGGCACCGGGACGGCACGGCGGCGCAGCGCGGCGAGTCCGCAGCCGAGCAGGACGAGCGGCGGGGCCCATCCCCACTCCCACAGTCCGGCGCCCACCAGCATGGTCCGGATGCGATCGGGGCCGCCGCTCTGCAGATATCCGACCAGGACCCAGATGGACGCCGTGAACGCGGTGGTCCACGCGGCCGCGCCGGTGAGGACCGCGGCAACCGCCCAGCCGGCCCGGTCCGCCGTCACGGCGAGCCCGGCGGTCAGCACGGCCACGCCCGCCGCCACCACGGCCACGGTCCCGGCACCGAGCGTCAGATGGCCGGCGAACTGGGCCTGCCAGAGTCCCAGGGACGTACGGGTCGATTGTCCGGGGATCTGGATCAGGAAACCCGCGACCGTGCCGACCACCACGCCGGCCACCGGTCCGGACCAGGTCGGCGCGCCGCCCGCCGCCGTGGCCTGTCGCGCGCGGCGCCACCAGGCCGGGACGATCACGCCTGCCCACAGCAGACTCCCGGCGGCCGTCGCCAGGTTCAGCGGCAGCCGCGCGTTCCAGGCGAGGCCGGGGACCGCCAGGGCGGTGTAGGCGGTCTGCACCGTCAACATCGCCAGCAGTGCGCTCGCGGCGCTGACGGCGAACCCGCCCTCCCACCGGTCCGGTGCGGCCGGGTCGGCGCCGGCGCGCACCGCGGGCGGCGGGTGCACCTCCCGCAGCCGCCGGAGCCACCCCGCCAGCCCCCACCCCGCCAGCCCCCACCCCGCCAGCCTCCGGGCGGGCCGGGCCGGGGCGGAGCCCAGCAGTCCGCGCAGCGCGTCGGGGTCGCCGAGAACCTCCCGCGCGTAGCGGTCCGCCGCGAACTCGCGCCGCCGCAGCAGGGCCGCCCGCAGGCCGAGCACGAGCACCGACAGCGCGACCGCCACGGCGAATGAGGGCAGGTACTCGGCCAGCAGCGCCCCGCGTTGCCGGGGCCACCGCGCCAGCGGGCTCAGCGCCACCAGCAGCACCGGCACGCTGAGCCAACCGGTCCACCACACCGCCGCCGCCCAGGACACGTCCCGCGACCGCACATGGGCGAGTTCGTGCAGCACCAGCACGTCGAACCGCGCGGGCTCCAGGTACGCGTGACCCAGCGGCAGCACCACCCGCGGCGCCCCGAACGGCAGGCCGGTGGTGAACGCCTGCCGCCCCGACGCGTACGGCGCGCTGAGTACGAGCCGGGGCCGCCGCCGGCCGGTGAGGCCGAGCAGGTCGCACCAGGCCGCGAAGCGTTCGGTGGCCCACCCGGCCGCGGCGGTGCCCGCCGGGGGAACCGCACCGCGGGCCAGCCGCCACCGCACCAGCACCGCTCCGCCGAGCATGAGCAGCGCGGCGGCCAACGGCAGCGCGATGCCGCCGGCCAGCATGAACAGGCTCTGGTCGCGGGCGTTCGGCGCGACGCAGGTGCGGATCCGTTCCCGGATCTCCGGGCTGCGCTGCCACGGCGAATCGAGCCGCCGCAGCGCCGTCCAGTCGATCCCCTGCTCGCTCAGGCAGCGCACCGCGGCGGCCGCGTGCCGCGCGCTGTACGCGTCGCGCATCGCCGCCGCCGCGCCGCCACCCAACAGCACCAGCGCGACCGCGACCAGCACGTACATCGACACGAGGCGGCGGGGCGCCGGGACCGCCGGCGAACCGGTGACCGTGGCCGGCGGGCGCGGCACCGCCGCCGTGCTACTCATCGACGTGCTGGGCATCCGCCAACGCTCGGCACAGGGCGCCGTGCACGGCGTCGGCGAGCAGCGTCGCCTCGGCCTCGCTGAGTCCGAGCGTCGTCCCGTGTCGCACGCACGCCGACCGCAGGGCTTCCACCTGGTCCGCGTCGAGCGTCACCCGGGTCCGGGGCCCGGCCTGCGCCGGTCCCCGGCGCCGCGACCACCACCCGCGCCGAAACCACCGGCGCCGGCCGCGCCAGGTGGCAACCGTCGCGGCGCCCAGCACCTCCGCCGAGGCACCGAGCAGTATCGGGCCGATCACCTCGGCCAGCAGCACCGGTTCGAGCCCGGAGCCGATCGATCCGCCCGTCCAGCCGGGGCGCCGGTGCCCGGCCCCGGCATCCCGCCGCGCCGTGGCCGCCGTGTACAGGTCGATCTGGTCCGGCGCGGTGGCCACCACCGCCGCATGCGCCAACTCTCCCAACTCGACCGTCACCGTCCCGCCGGTCGGTCGGGAGCGATCAGTCGCCCCGTGCGCAGCGCGTTCAGTCACCTGATCTCCTCGTGACGACTCGATCTCAGTGCGTACAGGATAGACGGACTTCACCCGAGCGATCGCCACCCGGCGTGACGGATTCATGTCGTTGCGCACGACCGCACGCATGCGCTCGGACCAGGCAGGCAGGCGTCGTTTTCCGGCGCGGCAAGCCGGGCAAGGGCATGGTCATGGACCGTGGGTATGTGCTGGACGGCCGGTACCGGCTGGTGGACCGCCTGGGCGAGGGCGGAATGTCGGTGGTCTGGCGTGCCCACGACGACGTGCTCGGACGGGATGTGGCGGTCAAGGTCCTCTCGCCTCGGCTGGCCGCGGACGCGCCACTGGTCCGTCGCATCCATCTGGAGGCCCGGGCGGCGGCCGGCCTGCGACACCCCAACATCGTCCAGGTCTATGACTACGGACAGCAGCACAGCGACGACGGCCGATCATTTCCGTACGTCGTGATGGAACTCGTCGAGGGGCGCTCCCTCGAACAGCTGCTCAGCGGTGGGGCGTTGCCGTGGCGGGTCGCGGTCCTCGTCGGTGCCCAGGTCGCGGCCGCGCTGGCGGCCGCGCACGACCGGGAGATCGCGCACCGCGACGTCAAGCCGAGCAACGTGATGGTCAACGGCCACGGCGTCAAGCTGGTCGACTTCGGTATCTCGGCCAGCATCGGCGACACCGACCGGCCCAACGGCGAGCTGCTCGGGACGCCCGCCTACCTGGCACCGGAACGGCTCAACGGCGGGCCCGTGCATGGCGCCACCGACGTGTACGCGCTGGGACTGCTGCTCTACCGCATGCTGACCGGGCACCTGCCCTGGAACGCCTCCACCACCACCGAGATGCTCAAAGCGCACCTCTACCACGAACCGGCCGCCCTGCCGCGCGTCGACGGCCTCCCACCGGAGGTGGTCAAGCTGTGCCGGCGGTGCCTGGCCAAGCGACCGGACGCCCGGCCCGCCGCGGCGCAGGCCGCGGCGACCCTCGGCCGGGTGGCCGGCGTCCTGCCCTCCGTGCTCACCCCGGACGCCGCGGGCGACGCCGCGTCACGCCTGCTGACCGAGCCGCCACCGGCCGACACCGTCCCGCACCTGTCCGGCCTTGCCCCGCAGGCCCATTCGGCGCCGAACACGCCGGCTCGACGCCGGTGGCGTATGCCGTCACGGCGCGGGATCCTCGTGCCGCTGGGCGCCGCCGTCGTGCTGCTGCCCGTGGCGGTGTTCGGTCCCGGCCGGCTCGGGGCAGACTCCGGCAACCCAGACGCCGCGCGCCTGACCGGTCCGGCCGCCGCCGCGCCGGCGAATCCGCCGAAGCCGCAATGCTCCGTCCGCTACGCCATGCGGCACACCGGCGACGGCCGGTTCTCCACCGCCGTCACGATCGCCCAGACCGGCAAGACCCGGGTGAAGAACTGGCGGCTCACCTTCACCTTCCCATCCGAGCAGCACATCACCCGCGGTTGGGCCGCGCAGTGGCAGCAGACGGGCCGCTCGGTCCAGGCCCGGGGTGGCACTGTGGAGCCGCACGCCGCCATACCCACCGGCTTCGACGCCACCTACCGGAACACGGCCTCGCTGCCGACCCGCTTCCAGCTCAACGGCACGACCTGCCAGGCCGCCTTCTCCGTCACGGTGTCGACCACGCCGCCCGCCGCGGCCCCGCCGAAGGGCCGGACCGGCGACGACGACCACGGCCCGGGAAAGAGCGAGGGCAAGAGCGGCAAGGGAAAGAAGAAGGGCAAGAACAGCGGCCCGTCATGAGGACCCCCCATCGCGCGCCCGGTAGCGCGGCACGGGCAACCCGGCCACGCCCCAGTTCGCCAGTGGCACCTCGTCGATGACGACGTGCGTGGTGGCCGGATCCTTGTCCAGGACCTGCCGCAGCAGCTCCGTGACGCCGTGGATCAGCGCCGCCTTCTGGGTGTCGGTGACGCCCTCGTCGGTCACCCGGATGTTCACGTAAGGCATGCCGCAGGCTCCTCGGTTTCCGCGAGGTCGTAGTGGAAGACCTTGCTGATGATCTGCCAGCGGTCGTCGACGCGGACCAGGGTGAGCAGGTCGATGAACCGCTTGGGGCCGATCGCGCAGGTGACGACCGCGCTGGCCGTGACCGGACCGGCCAGCTGGATGGAGATCACGGCGTCGCGTCTGGTCTCGGCGCGGGCGGCCGGTGCCGGGCGGGCGTCGACGATCGGAAAGTAGGCGTCCAGGGTGAGATGGGTGAGAGTCCCGCCGGTGGCGCTGGCGTACGTCGCCTGCGGGTGGAAGGCCCGGGCGAGCCGGGTGGTGTCGCTGTGATGGAGCCCGTCGAAGTAGAGCTGGAGGACCGATTCGATCGCCTCCCGGGTGCGGGCGTCGGGTTCGGTGAGCGGCCCGGTCATGCCGCGACCGTCGACGCGGTCGCGGACCGGTCCGCATCCCCGGCGTCCGGGTGCCAGCCCCGCGCGATCCGGGCCACCCGCTTGCCGAGGTGCTCCGCGGTGCGCCGGTCCGAGGCCGAGGGGCCGGCCTCCGGGCCCAGGTCGGCGGGCGACTGCGCCATCGCGCCCACGAAGGACGCCAGCCGGTTGAGGTCCTCCGGAGTGCCCGTGCTGCTGTGATTGCCAGGCAGCAGCCCGAGACCGACCCAGACCATGCCGTGTTGCATGGCGAACAGCGCGAGATGCTGCAACGCGGCCAGCTTGTCGCCGTTGATGCCCGCGGAGTTGGTGAACCCCGCGGCCAGCTTGTCCTTCCAGCCCTGTTCCGCCCACCGGCTGGCGGTGGCGTCCAGGAACGCCTTGAAGGGCGCGGAGACGCCGGCCATGTACGTGGGCGAACCGAAGATGATCGCGTCGGCGCGGTCCAGCACCTCCCACGGGTACGGGCTGTCGTCGACGGCGACCAGGTCGACCTGTACACCGGGGACGGACCGCGCACCGTCCCGGACCGCCTCCGCCTGCACCCGGGTGTGGCCGTATCCGCTGTGGTAGATGATCGCAACGCGCGTCACGTCTTGCTCCTTGTCGTCTGCTGGCACCGCTCGGCTTGATCACCCGAGCTGCAATAGACGTTAGGAACGCGCCAAGCATTCGTCCAAGACGAAACTTCGATAGCAACACTAAGCTCAGGTTATGGATGTCGATCTGCGCGACCTCGAACTGCTGGAGGCCCTGGACCGCGGCGCCACGCTCACCGCGGCCGCCCAGCAGCTGTACCTCAGCCAGCCGGCGTTGAGCCAGCGTTTGATCCGGCTGGAGGAGCGCCTCGGAACCCCGCTGTTCGAGCGGCGCGGCCGCCGCCTGGTCGCCAACCGCGCGGGCAGGCGCATGGTCCAGGCGGCCCATTCCACCTTGGCGGAGCTGCGGGCGGCGACCCACGACGTCCGCCGCACCGGTCAGGGGCGTGCCGCACCGGTCCGGCTCACCTCCCAGTGCGCCGGAACGTACCAATGGCTCCCGCCGGTGCTGCGCGCCTTCCGCGCCCGGATGCCCGGCGTCGAGGTCCTGATCGAGCACCTGCCCGACACGGAGGTGATCCCGGCGCTGCTGCGCGGCGACCTCGACCTCGCGCTCGTCACGAAGCTCGACGCGGGGATGACCCAGCTCCGGCTGCACCACCTCTTCGACGACGAGCTGGTGGCCGTCGTGGCCGAGGACCATGCCTGGGCGGCGCGGGCGCTCGTGCGCGGTGCGGACTTCGCCGACGCCCACCTCGTCCTCGTCGACGCGTACGACCCGCGCCGGGTGCCCGCCGTCGCGCTGCCGATCCCGCCCGGGGCCCACCCGGGCCGGCTCACCACGGCACCGGTCACCACGGACCTGATCATCGAATCGGTCGTCACCGGCGACGCGGTCACCGTCATGCCGCTCTGGACCGTGGCGCCGTACCTGACCGGCCACGGCGTCGCCGCCGTGCCGATCGACGGCCCGAACCAGCGACGCACCTGGTATTGCGCCACCCGGCACTCCGAACAGTCCGAGGCGGTGGATGCCTTCGCCGAGGTGCTGGTCGAGACGCTCACCCGCACCGGCCCCGAAGCACACACACCACCCCGCGTCCTCCAGGCACACGGCGGCAACGCGTCGTGACCGGATGGTGTCGGCGGATGGATCAGGAACTCATGGCTTGAGCACCCGCACCGGGTCGCCGCGGACCAACCCGTCGTGGATCCGCCAGCGGGCGGTGGTCGCCTCCCGACCGGCCGCCGCGTCACCGCGCTCCAGCCGCCCGCGCAGCAGTTGCAGGGCGATCCTTCGGTTCAGCGTGAACTGGCGCTCGGTGTCGACGACCACGACGGTCCCGGACGGTCGGTGCGTGGCGCGCACCGCCGTGCTCGCCTTGTTGCGGTGCTGGCCGCCCGGCCCGCCGGTACGCACCGCGACGATGTCCACGTCGGACTCGTCGAAGACCGTGCGCGCGGCGCCGACCCGGCACGGCTGAACGGTGACGTACCAGTTCTTGCGGCCCGAGCCCCTGCGGTACGGGCTCGGCGCTTGCCAGCACACCGTCCCGGTCCAGGACGCGGCGAACTCGTCGGCCGTGTCCCCCGAGATCCGCAACAGCACCGACCGGAACGTCCCCGGCCGCTCACCCGCGACGGTCTGCACCCGCTCCACCGTCACCGTCCGGCCACACGCGTCCGCCTCGAGCCGCCGCGCCACCTGGGCGAGCGCCCACGAGCACTCCTGCGGCCCGCGCCCGGCGGACATCAACAGATGCGTGCTCATCGCCGCCCCCTGCGGCGGCGCGGCTCGACGTCGGCGGTCTTGTAGGTGACCAGCGGCACCGTGCTGGCCACCCGGGTGGCCAGCCCGTGCTCGACCAGATCGCCGATCACCTGCTCGATGCGCTTGTACGCGGTCGGCGCCTCCTCGAACAGCAGCTGCCGGTCGCCGCAGACCACGAGCGACCCCACGGGCGTACGCCGGAGCTCCTCGACCGTGTGTTTCGCCCGGCCGCGCCGCAGTGCGTCGGCCCGCGACATCTTGCGGCCGGCGCCGTGCGCGACGGAGAAGCCCGCCTCGGCCCCCGCATGCCCGGCGACCAGGAACGACGGCGTGCCACGGGTGCCGGCGACCAGGACGTCGCGCCCGTCGCCGGGCGCCGCGCCCTTGCGGTGCAGGAACTCGCCGTCGCGGATCTCCACGAGGTTGTGGCACTCGTCGACGATCGGCGGCGCGTACGGCGCACCGAGCGCGTGGGCGACGCGGGCAGCCATCAGCCGCCGGTTCAGCGAGCCCCAGCGGACGGCGTCGTCGTGCGCCGCCAGGTAGGCCGCCGGATCGGCGGCCGGCCCGGCACCGTGCACCTCGGTGTGCGTCCGCAGGATCCGCTCGCCGAGGCCGCGCGAGCCGCTGTGCACGATCAGCACCAGGTCGCCGGCGGCCAGCCCGAGGCGCTCGGCGTGCCCGGCGTCGAAGATCGTGCCGACCCGGGCCAGCTCGACGAAGTGGTTGCCACGGCCGACGGTGCCGAGGCTCTCGGTGTGCCCGGCCGGGATGCCGCCGTCGAGGACCGCCCAGGCCGGGTCGCCGTCGTCCGGGTCGAGCGGGATGTCCAGGTCGGGAAAGCGGGCGGCGAGCTTCTCCGGCACGGCCCGCTTCAGTCGCAGCGGGAAGACCGCGATGCCGCAGCCGATGTCCGAGCCGACCAGGAACGGGTACAGCACGGACGAGGTCATGGCGGCGCCGATCGGGGCGCCCTTGCCGGGGTGCAGGTCGGGCATCCCGGCGACGTGCCGCATGCCGGGCAGGGCGGCGACCTGGTAGCACTGGTCGAGCGCGGCGGACTCGATCCAGCTGCTCGGGGACGCGAAGACGGTGACAGTCGTGGTGATCGACCGATCAGACAAAACAGATGCTCATTTCCACAGGGAGAACGGCTGCCCGAAGCAGGCATGGGCCGTCGGAGAAGAAGGACCTGGGTGGTGGCATCAGTACGTCATGCCGGACAGCCTCGCCCGCCCCGCGTCCGGGCGCAACCGAATATCCGTCCGCCGGTCTGACCGGTCGCTGCCTCGCCGAATGGACAGTGCCCCGGAACCGGGCGACCAGGTCGCCCGGTTCCGGGGCAGTGCCGTGCGCGGGTCAGCTCAGGGGCGGCCCGAGCCGGTTCAGGTAGATCGCGTTGTCGGTGCCACGGACGAACAGGTGAAGCACGCTCTGGTACACCCCGGCGCCCGGTCCGGACGGGGTCGCGCCGCCACCCGGGACCTGCGACCATCCGGACCACGCGCTGCCCAGCGAGTTGAGGTAGATCGCGTTGTCCGTGCCCCGGACGAACACGCCGAGCTCACCGCGGTAGACCACGGCGGACGGGGACGACGGCGTGCGGCCACCACCCGGGACCTGCGCCCACCCGGACCAGCTGGACCCCAGCCTGTTCACGTAGATCGCGTTGTCGGTGCC
Source organism: Krasilnikovia cinnamomea (assembly GCF_004217545.1). NCBI lineage: Bacteria > Bacillati > Actinomycetota > Actinomycetes > Micromonosporales > Micromonosporaceae > Krasilnikovia > Krasilnikovia cinnamomea. Next base: position 6,356,415 of record NZ_SHKY01000001.1, on the reverse strand, counting down.
CTGCACGATCAGGTACAGCGTGCTCTGGTAGACCACCGCCGCGGGGCCGGACGGTGTCGCACCCCCGCCGGCGACCTCCGACCAACCGCCCCACGTGTTCGTGTACCGGTTGACGTAGATGCGGTTGTCGGTGCCCTGGACGAACAGGTACAGCGTGCTCTGGAAAACCGTCGCCGCCGGGGCGCCGTGGGTGGCTCCGCCGCCGGGGAGCTGGGACCAGCCGGACCACGAGGTGCCGTTCAGCCGGTTCACGTAGATCCGGTCGTCCGTGCCCCGGACGAAGAGATAGAGCTGTGACTGGTACACCACGGCCGCCGGGCCGGAGGTGGTGAGGCCGCCGCCCGGCACCTCGCCCCAGCCGGACCAGAGCACCCCGTTGTGCCGTTGCACATAGATCCGGTTGTTCGTGCCCCGGACGAACAGGTACTGGATGTCGTTGTAGCTGACGGTCGCGGGCGAGTCGTACGTCGCGCCGCCGCCGGGGACCTGCGACCAGCCCGACCAGCCCGACGGCAACGCCGCCTGGGCCGTCGCCGGCTGCCCGCCGACCAGCGCCAATGCCACCACGATCGCCACGATGCCCGCTACGGCGGCGCGGACGAACCGTCGGCCGACGCCACCGCGGGCCTCCTGAGCCATCACTTGTCTCTCCTCGTGATCAGTGGCGCGCGTTCGGCACGCCTAGATCGACCGTAGTCGATGCTTGTAACCACAATGGAGGGACGGGATTACGACCCGTGAAACCTTGTTGCTAGACGGCAATCACCTTGTTGCGTCCGCCCGTCTTCGCCTCGTACAGGGCGTGGTCCGCGCGGGCGAGCAGCTGGTCGAGGCCGTCGTCGTGCACGTTGAGGGCGGCCAGGCCGATGCTGATCGTCACGGTGACGGGCCCGTCCCGGGTCAGCACCGGTTCCGCCGCCACGGCCGACCGGATCCGTTCGAGCGGGGCGATGTCGATGTCGGCGCAGTCCGGCAGAACCACCGCGAACTCCTCGCCGCCGTAACGGCCGAGAATGTCTGATTCCCGCAGGGCGGCGGCGATGCGGTGGGCGACCTCGCGGATGACGTCGTCGCCGACGCCGTGCCCGTACGTGTCGTTGATCTTCTTGAAGTTGTCGATGTCGAGCATCGCCGCGCTGAGCCCGTGGCCGCCGCGCCGCGCCGCACCGAACAGCGCCGTCGCCAGCGAGAAGAAGTGCCGGCGGTTGTGCACACCGGTCAGCTCGTCCGTGGTGGCCAGCTCCTGCACCCGGGTGAACAGTTGCGCGTTGTGGTAGGCGGTCATGCCCTGGCCGGTCAGTGTGGCGGCCACATTGCGTGCGGTGTCGTCGAAGGCGCGCCCCGCCAGCAGCACCACGCCGACCGGACCGTCACGGTTGACCAGCGGCACCACGAGCGTCGTCGGGTGGTCACCGAGCAACTCGGCGACGACGGGCGGCGCCTGTCCGGCGCGCAGCACGGTCACGGATTCGACGGCGCCCAGCGCGGCCCAGGCCCGGTCGGTGCCCGGGTCCACCTGACGGCCGACCGCTCCGGGTGCCGGGCCCGCCAGGTGCGTGACCGTCAGCGAGTCGCCGCCACGCAGCAGGGCGGCGGTCGCGGCACCGAGCTGGGTGTGCAGGGTCGTGAAGAGATGGTGCAGCAGTTGCGCGGGGTCGAGGATCGTGGTCAGTTCGGCGAGGCTGGCGCGCAGCGTCTCCGCCAGCTCCTGCTGGCGGCGCGCGGTGCGCACGGCGAGGTCGAGCTGGGCGGCGCGGGCGGTCTCCAGGGACACGGCGACGTGGCTGGTGATCGCGGTCAGCACCTCGACGTCGTCCTCGGTGAAGATGCCGCGCGCCATCCGGCTGTCCAGGTAGACGATGCCGATGAGCCGGCCCTTGAACTGCACCGGGGCGACCATGATGCTGCGCAGGCCGTGCACCACCACGCTCTCGGAGCCCAGCGAGGCGCCGTGTTCGGTGCCGGTCACCACGAGCGCCTCGCCGGTGTCCGCGACGCGCTGCACCAGGCTGGAGCCGTAGTCGCTGACCGCGTCGAGGTCGCCGCCGACGGCGTCGCGGCCGACGAACGGGCGGACCCGGCCACCGTCGTCGACCAGGAACATCAGTGCGCGCTCGGCGCCGAGGATGCGCAGTGTCTCGTCCAGCGCGATCCGGGCCAGCCGGTCCGGGTCGAGGACCGAGGCGGCGGCGATGCTGACCTGCTGGAGGGCTTCCATGCGCCGGTTGACGACCGTCCTCGTGACCCGCTCCCCCATCCGCGTGACCGGTGCGGCGGAGGTGGCGTCGGTGATGTCGAACTCGGCGCGGACCTGACGTGCCCGGCTCTCCAGGCCGTACCGGGTCGCGATCATGTGCGCCCACTGCGCCTGCCGGTCCGCCTCGCCGGTGATGCCGGTGCGGCGCAGTGCCCGGGCCCGCAACCGGGCGATCTCGAAGGCGACCAGCGGCGAGTCCAGGGGCCGCGCCTTGCGTTCGATGCGGTCGACCAGGCGCAGGACGGCGCTGTACTTGCCCTCCAGCAGCAGGAGCGCGGCCCGGGTCAGCGCGTGCGCCACGCCCAGCAGCGGCGTGGCCGTGTGCCGGCCGAGTTCGCGCACGGCCGCGTGGGCGGCGGCCAGGAGGCCGGCGTCCGGCTCGGGGGCGAGCCGGCACTGGGTGAGGCGGCCGTAGGCGACATAGGTGTAGCACCAGTTGTGGTGGGTCATCAGCCCGCCACCGGCGGCGATCCGCTCGAAGTCGGCGACGGCCGCCTCGAACAGCTCGCCGAACTCGCCCTGTTCGACGAGCGAATGCATGGCGGCCAGCGCCAGGGTGCGGCGCTGCTGGATGCCCGCGGTGTCGTGGTCGAACGATCCCTGCAGGTCGGCGAGCGCGGCGGCCGCCTCGCCGAGGTGGCCCTGCTGAGCCGGGATCATGACCGACAGGGCGGCGAGACTGGTGCCGCTGATCTCCCGCCCGGCCGGTAGCACGGCGATGCCCCGCTCGTAGCAGGCCTGTGCCTCGCGCGGATTGCCGCGCAGGACCTGGCGCATGCCGAGGGTGCCCATGCCGGCGATGAACTGGGCGGGCTCCAGCCACCGGGCGTGGCGGTCCAGTATCTCGTCCCATTCCCGGCCGGAGTCGCCGGAGCCGGAGAACAGCAGCCCCACGGTGCGCGTGAAGTCGACGTACGCGACGAGGGCGGGGTCGGCCAGGTCGGCGGCGTAGCGGGCCGCGCGGGCGAAGCAGCGCAGGCCGACGCCCCGCAGCCGGACCATGACCGCGATGAAGCCCACCATGGCGTAGGCGCGGGCGAGCGGGGCCCCGGGCCCGAGCCGGTTCGCCACGAACAGGGCGCGCTGGGCGAACGCGGCCACCTCGTCCAGCCGCATGCCCAGGGCGGCGGCGTAGGCGCCGGTGTCCAGCAGCCGGGCCCGGATGAGGTACTCCTCGCGCCGGCGGCCGCGTACGGTGCCGAACCCGGCGCCGGTGCGCCGGACCACCGCTGCCCCGAAGGCGGGCACGAACCCGGACAGCACGCGAGCCAGCTTGTTGCCCGGCAGCGGCCGGCCGATCTCGGCCAGTCCGGCCATGACGGCCTTGGCCGCTTCCTCGTCGGCGTAGGCGACATTGTGCAGCTCGGCGAGGGTCGTCCACAGGGCGGCCCGCTGCCATGGATCGTCGGAGCGCGCGAGCGCCAGGTCGAGCCGCTCCCGCGCCTGCGTCAGCCGTCCGGCCCGCAGGTACGCCGTGGCCAGCAGGTGGTGGGTGTCGATGGCGACCGGCAGCCCGTGGGCGTCCGCGGCCTGCACGGCCTGCTCCAGGAACGTGACGGCCTCGGCGGGCGCCTGGTCGGCCAGCGCCTGCCGGCCGGCGGCCACGCTGGTGCGGTACACCGACTCCGCCTCGCCGGCCGGGTCGGCCTGCGCGTAGTGTCCGGCGACGGCGTAGACGTGGTCGGCCTCCCGGGCCGCCGGGTCGAGCGTTTCGAGGCGCCGGGCGATCCGCGCGTGGAGACGGCGGCGGTCGTGCGGGTCCAGCGTGGCGAGCAGGGCCTGGCGGACGGCCGGGTTGACGAAGCCGTAACGGCCCCCGGCGCGCGCCTCCACCAGCCGGCGGGCGGTGGCCGCCTCCACCGCCGTGGCGACGTCCTCCGCGCAGTGCCCGCCGGCCGAGGTGAGGTCGAGGTCGAAGCGGCCGCCGACGGCGGCCGCCACGGCCAGGACGGCACGTTCGGCGTCGGTCAGCTCGTCGAGCCGGGACACGACCAGGTCGAGGCCGTCGGCCGGAATCGGCAGCGCGTCCAGCCCCTCCTCGTCGAGCAGCCAGGTGTCCCAGTGCGGCACCAACAGCCCGCCGTCGACGAGGCGCCGCAGGTACTCGATTGCGGACAGGGGCACGCCGCCGGAACGGGCGGTGACGTGGGCGGCCAGCTCGCCGGGAACCGGGGCTCCGGGCAGCCGGGAGGCGACCAGGGCCGCCATGTCGTCGTCGGACAGCGCACCGAGCGCCAACACCGGGTCGGCACCGGCGGCGAACTCGCCGGGGGCCGTGTCCGCGTCGTGGGCGGCGGTGATGAGCACCAGCAGGGGTGCCCCAGCCAGCTTGCGGTCCAGGTGCGCCAGCACCCGGCGACCGCTGTCGTCGAGCCAGTGCGCGTCGTCGATACGGAGCAGGACCGGGCCGAGACGGGTGGACAGTTCGATCAGGAAGGTCGCGACCGCGTGGACGAACTGCTCGTCGCGGCCCTCCGCGACGATGTCCGGAACGTCCGCGAGCAGGTCGGCCAGGCCCGCCGACAGGGGCTTGAGCAGGCTGGCGCCGGCCGCCAGCGCCGACTCCCGGACGGTCTGCGCGGTGGCTACCCACTCGTCCTCGGGCAGCGCCCGCCACCGCTGGATACGGCGGTCGAGCGCCTCGCGCAGCGCCGCCAGCGGCACGGTGTCGTCCGGGCCGCACCGGACGTCGAGGACCAGCGCGCCGTCGGCGGCCGCGGTGACCGCTTCGAGCAGGCGGGTCTTGCCGAACCCAGCGGGACCGTGCACCACGGCGACGCCACCGGCCCCGGCGCGCGCCCTGGCCCAGCGCGACGTCAGCGCCGACAGTTCGGCGTCGCGGCCGTACAGCGGCCAGATCATCGGCGCGCCGGGCGCAACGGCGTCGGAGCAGCGGCGCAGCGCGGTGAGCAGTTCGGTGGCCGAGCCGAACCGGTCGTCGGGGTCCTTGGCGAGCAGCCGGGTGACGATCTCGGCGAGTGCCGGGTCGACGTCCGGCCGGGTCTCGCGGACGTCCGGGATCGGCGCGGCGGCATGCTGGCGCAGGAGGGCGCCGACGTCCGGGCTCTGGTACGGCGGGTGCCCGGTCAGGCACTCGAAGAGTACGGCCCCGAGGGAGTAGAGGTCGGAGCGGCCGTCGACCGGGCGCTTGAGCATCCCGGTCTGCTCCGGGGAGCTGTAGATGAACGTGCCGACCGCGCTGTCCTCGGCGACCGCCTTTCCGGCGCGGGCGGCCAGGCCGAAGTCGATCAACACGGCGGGGCCGGAGCGCGGCACCATGACGTTGTGCGGCTTCAGGTCGCGGTGCACCAGACCGGCCTGGTGCGCGGCGGCCAGCGCCTGGGCGATCTCCGCGCCGAGCGTGACGACGCGCGCCTGGTCCAGCATGCCGCCGGTCAGGAGGTCGGACAGCGGGGCGCCATCGATCAGGTCGGCGACCAGAGCCGGGCGTCCGTCGAGCAGTCCGACGGCCCGGGTGCGCCTCAGGCCCGGATGGTCCACGCATGCCATCAGAGCGGCCTCGCGCCGGAAGGACGCCAGCGCCTCCGGCTCGTGGCCGGCCGCTCCGCGCAGCTGCTTGAGGGCGTACGGTCGGCCGTGGCGCTGCGCCCGGAACACGACCGTGGCGGCGCCGCGGCCGATCTCGGCGCCGACGTCAAGATCGGTCAGTTCCAGACGGCTGCCCGCAGACCAGCGGTGTCCACGCGCCCCGGCGTCGCTCACTCGGTCCCCCTGGTCCGATCCATCCTTCGCTGTCATATCGTCAGACGGAAAGTGGATCTGAGGAGAGTTGGCGCCGCCACGGCGGCCCGCTCCGCAGTGATCACCACACGGCCGGAGATCGTTTCGGGTGGCGGACGTTAGGACGACGGATGAGCGCGCGTTTTCAACTAGTCATCGACTGTGCCGACCCGGCCAAGCAGACCGCCTTCTGGTCCGCCGCGCTCGGCTACGTGCCTGAACCGGCGCCCGCGGGTCACGCGACGTGGAAGGCGTACTACCGCTCTCTCGGGGTGCCCGACGACGAGCTGGAACAGATGGGCGACGACGACGCCGACTCCATCGTCGACCCGGACGGGGCCGGGCCCCGGATCTGGTTCCAACCCGTCCCCGAAACCAAGATCGTCAAGAACCGGCTGCACCTGGACATCAGGATCGCCGACCGGACGGCGGCCCTCCAGACGCGGCGGGAGCAGATCGACGCCGAGGTCGAACGGTTGACGGGGCTCGGCGCGTCCGTGGTCCGCGTGCTGGCCGAACCCGGAATGGATCATTACGGGGTCACCCTGCACGACCCCGAGGGCAACGAGTTCTGCGTGGCTTGATCACCGCGCCGGCGCCGGCGATCTTCACGGGGCTCGCGGAGGCTCAGGTCGCGGGAGTCCGGTGGATCACCGACAGCGCGTGTTCGCGCGCCGCCGCGCTCAGTGCCGCGTTCAGCTCGTGGAACAACGCCTCCGCCGTCACCCCGTTCCAGCCCGGGGGCAGCAGGGCCAGCGGGAGGCCGGGGTCGCGGTAGGGCAGGCGGCGCCATTCGGTGAGCATCGGGACGTACGTCGTGAAGGCGTCCAGCGGCGTGGCGGCGCCGGCCGTGACGCGATCGAGCACGGGGCGGTGCTGGCGGAGGAACTCGGCGTACAGTCCGGTGAGTTCGTCGAGGTCCCACCAGGTGCGGACCTTCGACCGCAGGTCGCCGAAGGCGTAGTAGTCGCCGGTGAAGATGTCGACGTAGGTGGTCAGTCCGCGGCGCTCGAGGGTGTGCCGGGTCTCGGTCGCGAGGTTGCCCGGTGCGACCCACACGCCCGGAGCGGCGGTGCCGAAGCCCAGCCTGGTCAGGCTGGTGCGCAGCTCGTGCCGTTTCTCCCGTTCCGATTCCGGCACCGAGAACACGACCATGAGCCAGCCGTCGGTGGGTACGGCCCGCTGACGCTGGAAGATCCGCACGTCGCCCTCGGCCAGGAGTTCGACGGTGGAGTCGGCGAGGGCGTAGCCCGCAGCGCCGTCGTGGCGGACGCTGTCGAGCACGCCGCGTCGTTTCAGCCGGGAGATGGCCGAGCGGACGGCCTGCCCGTCCACGCCCAGGTCCGCCATCAGCCGGACCACGGACGCCACCGACAGCCAGTTGTGTTCGGCGCGGGCGTACAGGCCGAAGATCGTGAGGATCAGCTGGGCGAGACGGACGTCGCGGCCGGTGGCCGCTGCTCGGCCCGGTAGGGAGTCCGCCGTCATGCCGGGCATGGTACGCACCGGCTACGTCCGGACCGGTGCGGAGGACCCGGCGGGCGGTGGCGGACTCACCTGCGCGGAGCCGGTGGCCGGCCGCCACCGGACGTGGACGTCGTCGCCGGTGGGCTCCGCGCGCAGCAGGGACAGGCGCGGGCGCACCGCGTCGGTGCGTGCCGTCGGGGGGCGGCGGCGGCCCGCCGCGAACTGCACCGGCCAGTCCGCCCCGGCGCCGCGGTACTCCTGTTCGGCGGCGGCGTGCAGGGTCCACTGCGGGTCGTAGAGATGGGTGCGGCCCAGCGCGCACAGGTCCGCGCGGCCGGCCAGCAGGATCGAGTTGACGTCGTCGTACGACGAGATGGCACCGACCGCGATCACGGCCGCGCCGGCGCCGGCGGCCACCTCGTGCCGGATCCGGTCGGCGAACGGTGTCTGATAGCTACGCCCGTACGCCGGCTTCTCGGCCTTGGTGACCTGGCCGCTGGAGACGTCGATCCCGTGGGCACCGTGGGCGATGAAGGCGGCGGCGATCCGGACCGCGTCGTCGGCGGTGTTGCCGTCCGGTACCCAGTCGGTGGCCGAGATGCGTACCAGCAACGGCCGGTCGCGCGGCCACACCGCCGCGACGGCGTCGAAGACCTCGAGCGGGTAGCGCAGCCGGTTCTCGACGCCGCCGCCGTACTCGTCGTCGCGCCGGTTGGCGACGGGCGAGAGGAACGACGAGAGCAGATAGCCGTGGGCGCAGTGCAGTTCGAGGAGGTCGAAGCCGCACGCGGCGGCCCGCGTGGCGGCGGCGGCGAAGTCGTCGCGGACCCGGTCCATGTCGGCGCGGGTCATCTCGCGCGGCGTCGCCGATCCGGGCCCGTACGGCACGGCCGAGGGCCCGATGATCTCCCAGCCGCCCTCGGGCAGCGGGTCGTCCATGCCGTCCCACATGAGCCTGGTCGAGCCCTTGCGCCCCGAGTGGCCGAGCTGCACGCCGATGTGGGCGGTGGACCGGGCGTGGACGAACTCGACGATCCGCCGCCACTGCCGCTCCTGCTCGCCGGTCCACAGGCCGGCGCAGCCGGGGGTGATGCGGCCCTGCGCGCAGACGCAGACCATCTCGGTCATGACCAGCGCCGCGCCGCCGAGCGCCTTGGAGCCGAGGTGCACCAGGTGCAGGTCGCCGGGGACGCCGTCGACGGCCGAGTACATGTCCATGGCGGAGACGACGACGCGGTTCTTCAGCCGCAGCGGGCCCAGTTGGAACGGCTGGAACATGGCCGGCGTGTCGGCGGGGCACCCGATGCGTTCGGCGAACCGGCTGCCGACCAGATCGGCGAACCGTTCGTCGCGGGCGCGCAGGTTGTCGTAGGTGATGCGGCGGGACCGGGTGATCAGGTTGAAACAGAACTCGGTCGGGTCCTGACTGGCGTAGACGCCGATGTTCTCGAACCACTCCAGCGACGCCTGCGCGGCGCGCTGGGTCGACTCGACCACCGGCCGGCGTTCGGCCTCGTAGGCGGCCAGGGCCGTGCCCGGGTCGGGGTGCTCGTGCAGGCAGGCGGCCAGGGCCAGGGCGTCCTCCATGGCCAGCTTCGTGCCGGAGCCGACGGAGAAGTGGGCGGTGTGCGCGGCGTCGCCGAGCAGTACCACGTTGCCGCTGGTCCACCGTGCGTTGCGGACCGTGGTGAACTCGAGCCATTTGGAGTTGTTGCCGAGCAGCCGGTGTCCGCCGAGCTCGGCGGCGAACAGCTCGCGGATCCGGGCAAGGGCGAACTCGTCGGAGGTGCCGGGCGGCAGCACGACGCCCTCGGTGGCGGCGAAGCCGGCGGCACGCCACACGTCGGAGTGCATCTCGACGATGAAGGTGGAGCCGTTCTCCGAGTAGGGATAGCCGTGGACCTGCATGGTGCCCCAGCGGGTCTGTTTGATGAAGAACTGGAACGCCTCGAAGACCTGGTCGGTGCCGAGCCAGATGTACTTGTTGTGGCGTACGTCCAGCGACGGCTGGAAGTCGCCGGCGTACCGGGCCCGGATTCCGGAGTTGCCGCCGTCGCTGGCGATGACCAGGTCGTGGTGCTGGCGGAGCTGGTCGACGTCCGGCGCGGGCGTACGGAAATGCGTGGTGACCCCGAGGGCGGCGCACCGCTGCTGGAGCAGCGCGAGCAGTTCCTGGCGGCTCATGGCGGCGAAGCCCTGCCCGCCGACGGTGTGCCGTTGCCCGTCGAGGTGGATGTCGATGTCGGTCCAGCGCGCGAACCTGGCCGCCATCGTCGCGTGGAACGCGGCGTCGGCGTTCTCGATGCCGCCGAGGGTCTCGTCGGAGAACACCACGCCGAAGCCGAACGTGTCGTCGGGGGCGTTGCGTTCCCAGACGGTGATGTGGTGGGCGGGGTCGAGCTGCTTCATCAGGGTGGAGAAGTACAGCCCGGCCGGGCCACCTCCGACGACGGCGATGCGCATGGCGGTCCTTCGGTTCTCTGTCAGTCGGGGGCCCGGACGAGGCCTTCCTGGGCGACGGTGGCCAGGTGGACGCCGTCTCGGGTGAAGAAGCGGCCGGTGCCCAGGCCCCGGCCGTGCTCGATCGCGACGGCCTCCTGCAGGTAGAGCAGCCAGCCGTCGACTCGCCCGGCGCGGTGGAACCACATGGCGTGGTCGAGGCTGGCCGTGACCAGGCCGGGCCGCGCCCAGGGCAGGCCGAGGACGCGCAGGATCGGTTCGAGGATGGTGTAGTCGCAGACGTAGGCGAGCGCGGCCTGGTCGCGGTTGGCCGCGGTCAGGCCGGGCACGTCGCGCAGCGCGTCGAACGGTTTGATCCAGACCGCCTGGTGTCCGGTGGCCGCCCCGTCGACGGTCAGGTAGACCGGGCCGGGAACGTGGCGCAGGTCGAAGCTGCGCCCGCCGGACCAGTAGGCCTTCGCCGCGTCCGTCATGGTGCCCGCGGCCGGGGTGCCGGGCACCGCGTCCCGCAACACCTCGGCGGAGGGCGGCAGCCTCTCGGGCGCCGGGACGCCCTCCGGCGCGGCACCGCGGTAGCTGCCGCCGGGCTCGCCGACGTGGAAGGACGCGAGTCCGGCGTAGATCGCCTTGCCGTCCTGGAACGCCCGCACCTGGCGGGTGGAGTAGCCGCGGCCGTCGCGGAGCCGTTCCACCTCGTACCGCACGGTCGCGCCGATCTGTGCCGGGCGCAGGAAGTAGCTGTGCATCGAGTGCAGCCGGCGGTCGGCGCCGGTGGAGCGCATCACGGCGGTGGCGGCCTGGGCGACCAGGTCACCGCCGTACGCCTTGGGCCACGGGCACGGCTGGGTCGTCGCCTCGTACGCCTCGTCGAAGACCTGCGGCGGCACCGGCGTCAGCGAGATCGCCTCGGTCAGGGTGGCGGAGGTGGTGGCGGTGCTCACGCGCGCCGGAACCCGGTCAGGTCCTCGTCCAGGACGTCGGCCAGGTTGACCACGAGGTTCTCCGGGGTGCGGGTGGTGAGCCAGGTCAGCTCCTCGGTGGTCGACATGTTGCATTCGACGTGCGGCAGGAACGGCGGCACGAACACCCAGTCGCCGGTCGCCAGGTCGACGTACTGCGCGAAGTTCTCGCCGTAGTAGATGCGGGCCTTGCCGGACAGGACGTAGCCGCCGGTCTCGGCCTCGCCGTGGTGGTGCGGCAGTGACCGGAAGCCGGCGTTGTTGAGCACCTTGCCGTACCAGAGTCTGCGGGCCGGGGTGTGCTGGATGCTCACTCCGGAGATCCGCACCGCCCCACCGGACGACATGGTCTGTACGTCTTCCTCGCCGGCTCTGGTGACCACCGGCCCGAGGCTGCCGTCCGGCAGCAGATAGGCGGTGGCGTCGCCCTCCAGCTGGTATCCCTCGAAGTTCACCGGGCATCTCCTCGATCCCTGACGAAACCGTATAGCCAACTTCTCACGACCGTCAGATAAAGTCTATAAGCGCGAGAGCTGCCCGATCCCCGGACGTCAGGAGTAACGATGCCGCCGCTGCCGATCAACCCGCCGTCCCTGCCGGCGCCCCGCGGCTATTCGCACGGCACGCTCACCGGCAACACCCTCTATCTGGGCGGGCAGACGGCGCTGGACGCCGAGATGCGGATCGTCGGAGGCGGGATCGTGCCGCAGTTCCGGCAGGCGTTCGGCAACGTGCTCACGACGTTGCGCGCCGCGGGCGGCATCCCCGAGGATCTGGTCAGCATCACGATCTACCTGACGGACATCCCCGACTACCAGGCCAACGGCCGGGAGATCGGCACGATCTGGCGCGAGCTGGCCGGACCCGTCTACCCGGCCATGGCCGGCATCGGCTGCACCGCGCTGTGGCAGCCGGAGGCCCTCATCGAGATCCTCGGCGTCGCGGTGATCCCCGACGCACGCCTGATCCGCCCGGCGGCCTGATCCCGCGAAACGCCTCAGCAGCCGTCGTCGAGCAGGTGCTCGAAGCTCAGGCCGAGATCGGTCACCGCGACGGCGATCGGCGCCAGTGCCGCGCGGACGTTCGCCGCGACGCAGGGCGTCGGCGCCTCGCGGGCGAGCTCACGCAGCAGCCGGTACGCGTCGAGCAGCTTGCGCTCCTCGCCGGTGAGCGGGTTGTCCAGCAGATCGCGGGTCACGGCCGGTCCTTCCGCCGATGGGGTGCTGCTCATGCCCGTACCGTCGTGTGTGCGCCCGCCGGGCGCAGGTCGGAGAGGCGTTTGGCCTTGAGCTCGAAGCGGGGCAGGGCACCGGTGGCAGCGCGTTCGAGAATGAACAGCAGCCCCTCGTGCGCCTCGGCCAGCTCCACGACCAGCGCCTCGGCCAGCGCGGTCCAGGCCGCGTCGTCGAACCGTGGGTGCGGTTCCACCTGCAACACGACCTCGTCACGGGCCCCGCGCCGCTCGATCCGGATCTGGAACTCCTCGATCCCGTCATGGGTGCGCAGAATCGCCTCGATCGCTCCGGGGTAGACGTTGGTGCCCCGCACCAGCTTCATGTCGTCGGCGCGCCCCACGATGCCGCCCTCGTAGAGGTCCCAGGTGCGGCCGTTGCCGGCGGCCGCGGCCGGCTGGCGGACCACGAGGTCGGCGGTGCGGTACCGCAACAGCGGGATCATGCTGCGGCCGAAGGACGTGCACACCCGTTCGCCGCGTTCGCCGTACCCGAGGCGGTCGCCCGTCTGCGGGTCGATGACCTCCTCGATGAAGTGGTCCTCGATGATGTGGCAACCACCCGGCTGGTTCTCCGGCTCGAACATGAAGATGGTCGACACCTCGGTCATGCCGGCCGTGTCGAAGGCCTTCGCCCCCCACTGCCGTTCGATCAGGGTCTTGGTCTCCACGATGGAACCGGCCGGCTCGCCGGAGAGCACGAGCCGGGACACCGCCGAGCCGGGCAGGTCGATGCCGAGCGCCTCGGCCTCCTGGGCCATGCGCATCGCGTACGTCGGGGTCGTCGCCACCACGGTCGCGCCGAAGTCGACGATCTGCCGTACCCGGGCCGCGGTGGTCTGCGCGCCGCCGGGGATGGTCAGCGCACCCACCTTCTCCAGGCCGTAGTGCAGTCCCCAGAAGCCGATGAACGAGCCGTAGCCGAACGCGACGTAGCCGATGTCGGTGGCGCGCACCCCGATGCCCCACAGCGCGTACGCCCACATCTCCGCCGCCCACGCCCAGTCCTTGCGGGAGTCCAGGGCGCGCAGCGGCGTCGAGCCGGAGGTGCCGCTGGTCGTGTGCAGGCGGATCGCGACCTCCCGACCGGCGACGGGCAGCTCGCCGTAGGGCGGACGCTCGTCCTGGCTGTGCATCCACTGCTCCCGGGTCAGGAACGGGATGCGCTGGATGTCGTCGAGCGTGCGCAACTGATCGGCGGAGAACCTCGCCGCGGCGAAGCTGCGCCGGTAGAAGGGGCTGCGGGCCTGGGCCCACTCGGTGACCGCCCGGAGCTTGGCCAGTTGCAGCGCCCGCAGCTGTTCGCGGGGCATGCATTCGGTCTTCGGGTTCCAGTACGGCGCTGCGACGGTCATCACCACCACACCCTTCCTGCTCCGCACCTGCGCCGCGCCGGGGCCGGGCGATGGATCACCGGTCGGCACGAGCAGGCGCCGCAGGCCGGACAGCGCGAGTAGGCAATGTCGTCAGTTGGCGTCGTTGGTCGGCAGATGGTCGGTCCGCGCGGACGGGTCACCTGCCGACCAATATCGCATCAACAACGACCGTCAGCAAGACGCAATATTCGCAGGCCCAGGGTGCTCATCGGACGGCGGCGGCGTCCGCGGTCCTGATCGCCTCGACGAGGATGGCCAGCCCCTCACGGGCCTCCTCCTCGGTCAGCGTGAGCGGCGGCCCCATCCGCAGCACGTTGTTGTAGAGACCGCCCTTGCCGACCAGCAGACCCGAACGGCGGCACTCCTCGAACACGGCGACGGCGGTGGCCGGGGCCGGCTCGTTGCCGCCGGGGCGGACGAACTCGATGCCGATCATCAGTCCCCGGCCGCGCACCTCGGCCACGACGGCGCAGGACGCCAGCGCCGTACGCAGCCCGTCCAGCAGGATGGCGCCGACCCGGCGGGCGTTGGCCTGCAGGTCGTGGTCGAGCAGGTAGTCCAGGACGGCGGTGCCGGCCGCGGTGGAGACCGGGTTGCCGCCGTACGTGGAGAAGCTGATCGCCGGGACCGCGTTCATCACGTCCGCGCGGCCGACCACGCCGCCGAGCGCGAACCCGTTGCCGATGCCCTTGGCGAACGTGATCAGATCCGGTGTCACGCCGTGTGCCTGGTAGCCCCAGAAGTGGTCGCCGGTGCGCCCCCAGCCGGTCTGCACCTCGTCCGCGATGAGCAGGATGCCGTGCTCGTCCAGCTCCTTCTTGTACGCCCCGAGCAGCCCGTCGGGCGCGTGCACGAATCCGCCGACGCCCTGGATCGGCTCCGCGATGAGCGCGGCCACGTCGCCCGCGGTGACCGTGGCCAGCACCTCACGCAGCTCGTCGACGGCCACCTCGATGTGGTCGGCGTCGGAGAGGCCGCGCATGCGCCCCCGCACCCGGTCGCCGGAGGGCAGCCAGGACACCTGCAGCGGGCTCAGCGAGCTGGCCGACCAGCCGCGGTGGCCGGTGATCGCCATGGTGGCGAACGTCCGGCCGTGGTAGCTGTTGCGGACCGCGAGGATCTGGTTGGAGCGCCGGATGTTGGTGGCCATCAGCAGCGCGGTCTCGTTCGCCTCGGTGCCCGAGTTGGTGAAGAACACCCGCGCGTCCGGGATCCCGGAGACCCGGGCGATCTTCTCGGCCAGCTCCACCTGCCGGCGGATCAGGTACAGCGTGGAGGTGTGCACGACGCCGGTGGCGAGCTGCTCGGAGACCGCCGCGGAGATCTCCGGGATGTCGTACCCGATCATGTTGGTCAGGACGCCGCCGAAGAAGTCCAGGTAGGAGCGCCCGGCGGCGTCGACCACCCGGCGCCCCGAGCCGGAGACGATCTCCAGCGGTTCGTCGCCGTAGTACAGCGGCATCCAGGTCGGCAGCACCGCCCGGTGCCGGGCCAGCAGGTCTTCCGTCATCGCGCAGCCTCCTGTAGATCAGCGCCAGCCGCGCGGGTGCGGGCGGGCTCGGGAACCGGAACCGTTGCCACCTGCCGGGCGGGCCGCGGCGGCCAGAATGTCGGCGAGGTCGTCGTAGCCGTCGCGGACCAGGCCCACGGTCAGCCGGACATGATCGCCACCGCCGGACGGGGACACCAGGAACGGCGTACCCGGGGCGACGCCGATGCCATGCCCGGCGAGGGTGACCATCGCCCGCTGCTGGTCGTCGACCGGCAGCCACAGGTTGATGCCGTCGGCGGCACCGGCCGGCACCCCGCGCGCGGCCAGCGCGGACAGCAGGGTCTCGCGGCGCCGGGCGTACTCGTCGCGGGCCTTCGCGACCGTGGCCATCGTGTCCGGCGAGGTCAGCAGGTCGAGCAGGACCGCCTGCAGGATGCGGCTGGACCAGCCGGGGCCGAGCAGCCGCCGGTCGGCCACCGCGTCGATGAGCTCGGCCGGCCCGCCGACCGCGGCCAGCCGCAGATCCGGCCCGTGGCTCTTGGAGAAGCCGGCCACGTGCACGCTCCGATCGTGCAGGTGGGTGCCGAGGCTGACCGGCGGCGCGGACGCGATGTCCCCGGCGTGGTCGTCCTCGACGATCGTCACCCGCGGATATCCGGTCAGCACAGCCGCCAGCTCCCGGGCCCGAGCGGCCGACATGCTCACCCCGGTCGGGTTGTGGGCCCGGGGTTGCAGGAACAGCGCCACCGGATCGGACTGCGACAACGCCTCGGTCAGAGCGGTCACCGACAGACCCTCGGTGTCCAGCGGCACCCCGACGACGCTCGCTCCGGCCGCGTCGAGCAGGTCGAGCAGGGGCGGGAACGCCGGGTTCTCCACCAGCACGTGGTCGCCGAACCGCACGGCGACGCCGATGATCCGGTCCAGCGCGTCCATCGCGCCGTCGACCACGGTCAGCCGCTGCGGCGCGAAGGGCAACCGCGCCCGCAGCTCGTCCTGCAGCGCCGGCAGGACCGGCGCGTCGAGATAGCTGGTCGTCAGTCGCCCATCACCGATGCGGCGCAGCGCGGCGGTCACGTCCGGCAGAAGATCATGATCGGGTACGCCGGTGGAGAGGTCCCGGGGCAGCCCGGCCGAGGTGCTGCCGAGCTGCGCGTAGCGCAGGCGGGTGCGGCCGGACGCGGCACCGGTCACGAACGTCCCGGACCGTCCCCGGGTCTGGATGGCCCCGGCCCGGGCCAGGCTCCCCCACGCCTCGCTGACCGTCGTCGGGCTGACCCCCAGCGACCGGGCGACGTCGCGCACGGTCGGCAGGCGGGTGCCGGCGGTCAGCGTGCCCGCGGTGACCAGACGGCTCACGGCGGCCGCGATTCCGCGGGCGCTGCGGTCGTCGACGGCCTCCGCGATGAGCGCGAGCAAGGGTGCGGCTCCAAACATTCTGTAGCAGTAGGGTCTTTGTACGCCGGAATCTGTGTCGTAGTGTCCTACGGTATCCGGCCCCGATGTCAAGCCGAGGAGCGGACGACAAGAGGTCGGACGATCACGAGGAGGGGCTGCTCCATGACCGGTGTCGTTCGGGCCGCTCTCGTCCAGACCAACTGGACGGGCGACAAGGAATCGATGATCAAAGCGCACGAGGACTACGCCCGCGAAGCGGCCGCGCAGGGCGCGAAGGTGATCTGCTTCCAGGAGCTCTTCTACGGCCCGTACTTCTGCCAGGTCCAGGACGCGAAGTTCTACGAGTACGCCGAGGCGATCCCCGGCCCCACCACCGAGCGTTTCCAGGCTCTCGCCGCCGAACTCGGCATGGTGATGGTCCTGCCCATGTACGAGCAGGAGCAGCCGGGCGTCCTCTACAACACCGCGGCCGTCGTCGACGCCGACGGCTCGTACCTCGGCAAGTACCGCAAGCACCACATCCCGCAGGTCAAGGGGTTCTGGGAGAAGTTCTACTTCCGGCCCGGCAACCTCGGCTATCCGGTGTTCGACACCGCGGTCGGCAAGGTCGGCGTGTACATCTGCTACGACCGGCACTTCCCCGAAGGCTGGCGCGCCCTCGGCCTGAACGGCGCCCAGATCGTCTTCAACCCGTCCGCCACCAGCCGCGGCCTCTCCAGCTACCTGTGGCAACTGGAGCAGCCCGCCAGCGCGGTCGCCAACGAGTACTTCGTCGGCGCCATCAACCGGACCGGCATCGAGGACCTCGGCGACAACGACTTCTACGGCCAGTCGTACTTCGTCGACCCGGAGGGCAGGTTCGTCGGCGAGGTCGCCGACACGCACAACCCGGAGCTGGTCGTCCGCGACCTCGACATGAGCCTGCTGGGCACCGTCCGCGACCGCTGGCAGTTCTACCGCGACCGCCGCCCGGACAGCTACCAGGGGCTGGTGAACCCGTGACCATTCTGATCAAGGGCGGCCTGGTCATCGGCCCCAGCGGAGCGAGCCACGCCGACGTGCTGGTCGACGGCGAGACGATCGCCGCGCTGTACGCACCCGGCCGGGGCCCGGCCGACGTCGAGACCATCGACGCCACCGGCAAGTACGTCATCCCCGGCGCCATCGACGCGCACACCCACATGCAGCTGCCGTTCGGCGGCACCGAGGCCAGCGACACGTTCGACACCGGCACCCGGGCGGCGGCGATCGGCGGCACCACCACGATCATCGACTTCGCGGTCCAGCGCTACGGCGAGGTCGTGCACGACAGCCTGGCCGCCTGGCACGCCAAGGCCGACGGCAACTGCCACATCGACTACGCGTTCCACATGATCCTCGGCGGCGTCGACGACGAGTCGCTCAAGGCCATGGACCGGCTGGTCACCGACGAGGGCATCAGCAGCTTCAAGCTGTTCATGGCGTACCCCGGGGTGTTCTACAGCGACGACGGGCAGATCTTGCGGGCGATGCAGAAGGCCCGGAGCAACGGCTCGATGATCATGATGCATGCGGAGAACGGCCCGGCCATCGACGTGCTGGTCCAGCAGGCCCTGCAGCGCGGCGAGACCGACCCGATCTTCCACGGCCTGACCCGGCCGCAGGAGCTGGAGGCCGAGGCGACCAGCCGGGCGATCTGGCTGGCCGCGGTGGCCGCCGACTGCCCGCTCTACATCGTGCACCTGTCCGCGTCCAAGGCCCTTGAACAAGTGAAGGCGGCCCGTGACCTGGGCCGCAACGTGTTCGCCGAGACCTGCCCGCAGTACCTCTACCTGACCCTGGAGGACCAGCTCGGCGCACCGGGCTTCGAGGGCGCCAAGTGGGTCTGCTCGACGCCGCTGCGCTCGGGCAAACAGAGCCACCGCGCCGACCTGTGGCAGGGCCTGCGTACCAATGACCTGTCCGTGGTCTCCACCGACCACTGCCCGTTCTGCATGAAGGACCAGAAGGAACTCGGGCTCGGCGACTTCTCGAAGATCCCGAACGGGATCGGCGGCGTCGAGCACCGCGTCGACCTGCTCTACCAGGGTGTCGTGGACGGCAAGCTCTCGCTGGCCCGCTGGGTCGAGACCATCGCCACCACGCCCGCCCGGATGTTCGGCCTGTACCCGAGGAAGGGCGTCATCGCGCCCGGCTCGGACGCCGACATCGTCGTCTACGACCCGAACGCGCACACCCGGATCAGCGTCGAGACGCACCACATGAACATGGACCACTCCGCGTGGGAGGGCTGGGAGATCGACGGCGGCGTGGACACGGTCCTGTCCCGCGGCACGGTCGTCGCGCGGGGCGGCACCTACACCGGCCGGGCCGGTCACGGCCGTTTCCTCAAGCGCGGCCTTTCCGACTACCTGCTCTGAGGGGGGCGCATGCGCGCGATCGAGAATTGGATCAACGGCAAGACCGTTCCGGGTACGAGCGGACGACAGCTGCCCGTGTGGGACCCGGCGACCGGCGAGCAGCAGGCGTACGTGGTCGCCGCCACAGCGGCCGAGACCGACGCGGCCGTGGCGACCGCGCTGGCCGCGTACCCGGGGTGGCGGGCGCAGTCGCTGAGCCGCCGCGCCGAGGTGATGTTCCGCTTCCGTGAGCTGGTCGACGCGAACCGCAAGGAGATCGCGTCGCTGGTCAGCGCCGAACACGGCAAGACCGTGGCCGACGCCGAGGGTGAGGTGGCCCGGGGCCTGGAGAACATCGAGTTCGCCACCGGGGCGCCGCACCTGCTCAAGGGCGGCTACAGCGAGCAGGCGTCGAACGGCGTGGACGTGTACTCGATCCGGCAGCCGCTGGGCGTGGTCGCCGGGATCACCCCGTTCAACTTCCCCGCCATGGTGCCGATGTGGATGTTCGCCAACGCGCTGGTCTGCGGCAACACGTTCGTGCTCAAACCCAGCGAGAAGGACCCGTCGGTGTCGCTGCTGCTGGCCGACCTGCTGCACCAGGCCGGGCTGCCGGACGGCGTGTTCAACGTGGTCCAGGGCGACGTCGAGGCGGTGGAGGCGCTCATCGCCCACCCGGACGTGCAGGCGCTCAGTTTCGTCGGCTCCACCCCGGTGGCGAAGTCGATCTACCAGCGCGGCACCGCCGCCGGAAAGCGGGTGCAGGCCCTCGGCGGCGCGAAGAACCACATGGTCGTGCTGCCCGACGCGGACATCGCCGCGGCCGCCGATGCCGCGGTCTCAGCCGGGTACGGCTCGGCGGGCGAGCGCTGCATGGCCATCTCGGTCGTGGTGGCGGTCGGCGGCAGCGCCGACCCGCTGGTCGCGGCGATCCAGGAGCGGATCGGCCGGATCGCGGTCGGCCCCGCCACCGACCCGTCGGCCGAGATGGGCCCGCTGATCAGCCGCGAGCACCGCGACAAGGTCGCGGCGTATCTCGACCACGACGGCGTCGAGATCGTGGTCGACGGCCGCGACGCGCCGATCGCGCGGGGGCCGGGCTTCTTCCTCGGCGCGTCCCTGGTGGACAAGGTGCCGACCGATTCGCCGCTGTACACCGACGAGATCTTCGGACCGGTGCTGTCGGTGGTGCGGGTCGGCACGTACGACGAGGCGCTGCGTCTGGTCAACGCCAACGAGTTCGGCAACGGGTGCGCCATCTTCACCCGCGACGGCGGCGCGGCCCGCCAGTTCCAGTACGACGCCGTGTGCGGAATGGTCGGCGTCAACGTGCCGGTGCCGGTCCCTGTCGCCTACTACAGCTTCGGCGGCTGGAAGTCCTCGCTCTTCGGCGACCTGCACATGTACGGCCCTGACGGCATCCAGTTCTACACCCGCGGCAAGGTCGTCACCTCCCGCTGGCCCGACCCCGCCACCTCCGAGGTCGACCTCGGCTTCCCGAAAGTGCGGTGAGCAATGGCTGCCAAGAGCATGGACATCGGAGTCGTCCTGCAGAACGACCCGCCCGCCATGGACGTGGTCGCGCTGGCGAAGAAGGCGGACGCCGCCGGGTTCAGCCACGTGTGGACGTTCGACTCGCACGTGCTCTGGCAGGAGCCGTTCGTCATCTACTCCAAGATCCTGGACTCCACGTCGCGCGTCGTCGTCGGACCGATGGTGACCAACCCCGGCACCCGCGACTGGACGGTCACCGCCTCGCTGTTCGCCACGCTCAACGAGATGTACGGCAACCGCACCATCTGTGGCATCGGCCGGGGCGACTCGGCGCTGCGGGTGCTCGGCGCGCAGCCGCAGACCCTCGCGCAGTTGCGGGAGGCCGTACAGGTGATCAAAGGGCTGGGCAACGGCGAAGAGGTCACCTTGCGCGGCCAGCAGTTGCGGTTCGCGTGGGCGCCGGACAGCCGGCTCGACGTGTGGGTGGCCGCGTACGGTCCCAAGGCTCTGGCCGTGGCCGGCGAGGTGGGTGACGGCTACATCCTGCAGCTCGCCGACCCGGACATCGCGGAATGGATGATCAAGGCGGTCCGCGCGGCGGCCGCGAAGGCCGGACGCGACCCGCAGGCGATCAAGTTCTGCGTGGCCGCGCCCGCCTACGTGGGCGACGACATCGCCCACCAGCGGGACCAGACCCGCTGGTTCGGGGGCATGGTCGGCAACCACGTCGCGGACATCGTCGCCCGCTACGGCGGCGACGGCGCGGTGCCGCAGGTGCTGACCGACTACATCAAGGAGCGCCGGGGCTACGACTACGCCGAACACGGCCGGGCCGGGAACTCACACGCCACGTTCGTGCCGGACGAGGTGGTCGACCGGTTCTGCGTGCTCGGCCCCGTCGAGAACCACCACAAGCGGCTGTCCGAGCTCAAGGACCTCGGCGTCGACCAGTTCGCCGTCTACCTGCAGCACGACGCCAAGGAGCAGACACTCGCCGCGTACGGCGAGCACATCATCCCGGCGATGCCGTGAGCCGCGGACCGGGCTGATCACCAAGGGCGACCCCCACCCGGGTGCGGCCCGGCGAGCGGGTCCACGATGGACCGGGTGCTCTTGGGCTTTGCCTCGTAGCGTGGAAACATGCCGAGAAGCGCCGGCAGGAGGCCGGTAGGGCGGAGCCTCGCACCCCCGGTCCGCCGGTGGGACCGGTGTCGCGCGAGCGTGGCCTCACGGGTCGCTGGAAGGAGGCGGTCGTATGGACCGTCCAGCGCAGATCGACATCGTCGTGGACGGCACGGTACGCGTCGCGCTCGCCGCAACGGTGGTCATGGTGCGGCACGACGAGGTGTTGTCGCAGGTGGAACAGGCGATGAAGGCCGCACGCGGTACACGGTTGCAGATGGACCTGACCGAGGTCACCGCACTGGACTCCTCAGGCGTCGCCCTGCTCGTCCTCGCCCGGCGGCTGGCCGTCCGGTCCGGCGCCGAGTTCCAGGTGCGGGGAGCGTCTCCCGAGATCCGGCAGCATCTGCACATGGCGGGACTGACCACGCTGTTCGGTCTGCCACCGGCCGAGGCTGGCGACGGACCGGACACCGGCGCGGCCGAGGAGGTCCCCGGTGCCGCCGCGTCCGCCGTTCATGTCCTGGACGAGCCGTTCGACCGGCAGGGCATCCAGGCGATCCGCGACCGCCTGTGGAGCTATGCCACGAGCTGCGGCCTGTCCGGCTTCGATCGGTACCGGCTGGTGCTCGCCGCGAGCGAGATCATGACCAACGCGGTGCTCCACGGTGGTGGCCGGGGGACCATCGACGTCGAACGCCAGGGTGAGCGGCTGGTCCTGCGGATCACCGACCAGGGCCCCGGCATACCGCGCCAGCACCGAACGGGGAACCTTCGTCCGCGCCCGGGCCGGGTCCGCTCCGCCGGCCTGTGGCTGGCCCGCCAGATCTGCGAGCGGGTCGACATCGACACCGGGCCCGGGGGCACCACCGTGCTGCTCACGTACGCCATGCCGCCGCGCGCCGAGTAACACCATGGATCCTGCTCTCGTCCCTGGGCACGGCGCGAGCGACCGCACCGGGGACGCGCCCGCGCCGCCGCGGGACTTCCTCCTGGCGGCGTACCGGATGCTCGGGCGCTCGCTCAGCCTGCACCGCAGCGCTCGCGCCGCCGTCTGGCTGCCGGTTCCCGTGCTGGCCGGGACCGCGGCACTCGTCCTCGTGACCGGACCGCAGCGGGCCCACTGGTGGACGACGGACGCCCGGACGGCGGGGAACGGGCCGGAACGGATGCCGGTCCGGTCGGCGGAGCAGCCGCCGGTCGTCCTGCCGGACTGGATCCGGTCCGCGCTCGCCGTCGCGGACGGGCCCTGGGTGCGGCCGGTGCGCTCCGGCCGGTGGGGCCTCCCCGACGGCACCGAGCGCCACGGGCACGGGGTGGTCGTCCGGCTGCCGTGCGACCACCTGTGCCAGGGCGTGCTGGTGCTGCTGCGCGAGGCGAACCGCCCGGCCTTCGACGACGCCGACAACTCCCTGGCCATCCGGTACGCCGAGCCGGTCGGCCGCGCCGTGACGGCGGCCCTGCTCTACCGGGATCAGGTCCGGGTCGCCGACGCCCTGCGCGCGACGCTGCGGCCCGCCGCGCCGCCGCCCGTCGCCGGCCTCGACCTGGCGACGGCGTACCGTCCGGCCCGCGAGGCGATGCACATGAGCGGCGACGTCGTACACGTCGAACCGCTCGCCGACGGTGGTGTCCTGTGCATCCTCGGCGACGTCTGCGGCAAGGGCGTCGACGCGGCGGTGGCCGGCGGCCAGCTCCGGCAGGCCCTTCGGATGCTGCGCCGGGTCACCGAGCAGCCGCTGGACATCCTCGCCGTGCTCAACGACGCCTCCTTCGACCTCAACAGTGCGGCGGCCACCCAGTTCGCCACGGTGGTCGTCGGCTCGGCGCGGGCGACGCCCGGCGGGGCGGTCCTGCTGCGACTGGCGGCCGGCGGTCACCTGCCGCCCTTGGTGGTGCGGCGGACCGGCGAGGTGGAGGCGGTGCGGATCGGCGGCATGATGCTCGGCGCCGACGTGCCAGGGACGTTCGCGGAAGCCGTCGTCTGGCTCGCCCCCGGCGAGACCTGCGTCCTGTACACCGACGGGGTGACCGAGGCCCGTGGACCATCGGGGGCGATGTTCGGCCCGGACCGGCTTGCCACGCTGCTGGCCGACTACGCCGGCGCGCCGGCCGCCGTGGTGGCGGAGCGGATCGAGCAACGCGTCGTCGACTGGCTGACCGGGGCCTACCACGACGACATCGCCATTCTCGTCGTACGGGCGCAGCCGGCCGTTGCGCCTCGAGGAGGAGCACGATGATCGAGACGCCCCACCCCGAACATCAGACTTTGCTCCGGAGTGTTCTGGCCGCAGATGAACCGGGCGCGTTCCGGCTCGCGCACCATCTCATCGACACCGGCACCAGCCCGCAGGAAATCCTGCTGCGCCTGATCGCGCCGGTCCAGGCGGCCCTCGGGGAGATGTGGGCGCGCAACCGCCTGTCCGTGGCCGAGGAACATGTGGCGAGCTACATCAATGAGCGGCTGACCCTCGTCTGCGCCGCGGGCGAGCGGCCGGACCCCCGGCCCGACCTGCTCGTGGTCGCCTGCCCGGACGGCGAGTGGCACGCCTTGCCCGCCCGGCTGCTCGCCGAGTCCCTGCGGCTGCGCGGCTTCTCGGTGAGCTTCCTGGGGGCCAGCGTCCCGGCCGCACACCTGACGTCGTACCTGCAGCAGCACGAACCGGCCGCGGTGCTGCTCAGCCTCTCGCTGCCCGTCCGCCTGCCCTCCGCCCGCCGGTCGATCACGGCGGCCCGGCAGGCCGGCGTGCCGGTCCTGTGCGGCGGCCTGGGATTCGGCGACACGGCACGGTGGGCACACCGCCTCGGGGCCGACGCGTGGGCCGCCGACGCCGTCGAGGCCGCCGCCGTGCTCGACGACTGGCCGGCGCCCCGGGCGGCCCACGCCGGGCTCGACCTCCTCGCCGACGAGGAGTACGACCGGCTGATCACAGAGACGCCCGGCCTGGTCGACGGTGCCCTCTGCGTCCTGGAGCGACGGTTCCCGCCGATGCGCGGCTACACCGGTCGGCAGCGGGAGGCGACCGTCGAGGACCTGGGCCACATCATGGCCTTCCTGGCCACCGCGGTGTACGTCGACGACGAGGCGCTGTTCGCGCGGTTCGTGGCGTGGCTGGCCGTTGTGCTCGCGGCCCGGCAGGTGCCGCCGGCCAGCATCGATCTGGTCGTGGAGCACCTGCAGGAGACGCTGGACGATCGCCCGCGTACCGCGCGGGTGCTGGCCGCCGGCCGGGCCGTGCTGCAGGACGGGAGGCCCTGTCGACCATGAAGAACGGAACCGTCTCCGGCCTGCGCGCGCAGGCACCGCGGCGGGCACGGCAGGCGCAGCGGGCCGTCCGCAACCACCCCGCACCGGCGGCGGGCGTCCTCGCCCTGGCGGGCGCCGTGGCCGCCGTGCTCCTCGGCCGCCGCGCGGCGAAGTCGCGATCGGCCCGCAAGCGACGGCTGCCCCGCCTTCTGCACCGTTGAGCCCTTCCCGGCCGACGACCTTCCCCGAGTGGCGACCACTCCAGGCTGGCGTGGGGCCCCGGGCCACCACCCGGCCGGGTTCGCCCTACGCCAGCCCCTCGCCGTCCATCGCGGGGGCGCGCCGGTCACCCGAGGGCGGCGGGGCGGCGGCCCGGTAGGCGTCCCGCACGGCCGTCAACCACCGCAGCTCACTGTCGAGGTCCGCGCCGCCGCTGGTGGCGATGTCGGGCACGTCGGTGGAGCGTTCCTCGCCCGCGAGCTTCGCCCTGCGGCCCAGCGCGAGGCACCGGGCCGTGACGGTGGCGCTCGCCTCCATCCCGGACAGTCCGCTCGCGGCCACCTCGGCGGTCACCGTGGCGAACTGCTCCGGAGTGATCCATTCCCGCAGGGTTATCGCGGCATCCCGGATCTCGATGACCCGCCGCTGCAGTCGCACGGCGTTGCGTCTGGTCCGCAGCAGGTCGCGGCCGATCGACGGGCTCTGCTCCAGGACGACACCCGGCACCGCCTCCGTCAGGCTGTGCCAGAGATGGAAGAGGCGGCAGCGCTGCCACCAGGCCCGCGCGCCGGCGACGATCGGCGCCACCACCACGATCGCGCAGCCGAACACGAAGCAGAGAAAGTACGTCGAGGAGGCGTACATGACCAGCAGGGCGCTGGGCGAGCCCGGATGCGAGCCGTCCACGATGGTGACGGTACGGCCCACGACGTAGACCACGCTCGCGGTCGTGCCGATACAGAGCAGCGTGATGGCGAGTCTGAGGGCGCCGAATCGCGTCGCCTTCTGGTGTCGCCACAACCGCCGCGTGCAGTCCACGGAGGCGACCGCGACGAACAGCAGATAGGCGAGCCACCCGATGGTGATGACGCTGCGGGCCACCGTCACGGGCAGCGCCCGGTGGCGGGTCGACTCGGCGATCAGGGTGGAGACCACCTCACTGACCAGCATCGTCACCACGGTCAGGGTGGTGAACCAGAAACGGAAGCGGCTCCCCCGCCGGGACGGCGGGCCGGACGGGCTCGTGCTCGCCACGGTCCACAGGATCGTCATCATGGCGACGTGGCAGAAGCCGCCGATGAAGGCGTCCAGGTTCGGCACGCCACTGGCGCGGGTGACCACCTCCGCGACGGGCCGCTGGAGCAGCGCGATCTCGATCGCCAGCGCGAGCAGGGCCAGCCACATGGGGCGCTGACGCGCCGACAGCACGGCCCGGGAGCGCACGATCAGAGCGGCCCAGCTCACCACGAGCAGAATCAGCCTGATGGTCTGTTGAGTCGTCACGAGAGGATCTCCGCCGGATCGCCAGCCGCGCGGCGAGGGCTTTCAGGCACTCTCGGCGAGCCTGCGCCGCATGTCGGCCACGGTGAACATCTGCGGGAAGAGTGCTCCACCGGGGTCGAGCGGGGCCGAGGCGGCCAGGCCGCCGATGTCGACCGGCACGAAGCCGGTGGCCGTGACCAGGTCACCGACGACCGCCTTGGCCGCCGCGTCGTCGCCGGCCACCGCCACCGCCCACATGCCGGGCTGCCGCCGGCCACGGGACACGAGCAGTTCGTCCATCACGTGGGTGAACGCGCGAACCACGCGCGCCGAGGGCAGCGACGACGCCAGCCGGGAGCCGACGGTGCCGGCACCGTCGAGGCTCGACACGATCCGCCCGTCCGCGGAGAGTCCGACCGGGTTGGTGGGATCGACGACGATGCGATCCGTGGCGCCGGTGGGCCAGCCGGCGACGATGTCCGCGACGGCCGGATGCGGGACGGCCAGCACGACCACGGTCGCGCGCTCCACCGCGGAACGCCAGTCCACGCACGGCACGCCGACCGGAACGTCCGCCGACTTGAGAAGATCGGGATTTCGGCTCCCCACGACGATGTCGCGTCCGGCCTCGTGCCAGTGCGCGGTCAGCGCTCGGCCGATGGCTCCATAGCCGACTACCGCGATCCTGTCTGCCATGTCCATTCGCGCAATCCCACCGCCCGGTCGCCTGATGGTGGCGAACCTACCAGAGGCGTACACGCCGACGGGCGGCCGGTATGAGTCGCTCGTCACGACCGGCGGTCTGCGTAGCGACTCCCGCACGCACCGGTGAAAGTGTCTCCACTGTGTCCCGAGTGGCCCCCAGCGTCAGGAAGTCAGACGCTGTTCCCCGTTGGCACCACCCGAAACAGCAGTGAAGGGCCGTCCCGCGGTTGATCGGCGGACGTCGACCTGTCGCGAGTGAGCATGGCACCACCCACGAAGGCCCGTCAACTACTGTCGTGAACAGAACGGCCCGCGCCGCACTCCACAGCAGAGCACGCAGCGCCCGAGCCCGTTGATCTCAGTCCGGTTTAGGCCGCATTTGTACCGCTTCCCCGGCCATCCGATATGGACGAATCGACGCTCGACGCTGTTGCCTTGTTCACGCTAGTTGACACTCTGGCCATCGTCCGATTTGCTAATCGTCCTATGGACGAACATTCGCCTGCACGTGATCCGGGCGCCGGTCCGGCACCGACACGTACGCTCGCCGACAAGCTCAACGCCCTGATCCTGGAGTACTGGAGTGGCCAGAAGCCCCCCGGCAATGCCGTGATCGCGCAACGCATCCGCGCGGAGACGGGACTATCCATCTCCACCGGATACCTGTGGATGTTGAGAACCGGCGTGCGGGACAACCCCACCGGCAGCCACCTGCAGGCCCTGGCCAAGTTCTTCGGCCGCTCACCGGCGTACTTCATCGAAGCGGACGCCCCCGAGCCGGACGACCAGCTGGCCGCGGCACTGCGGTCGAGAGACGTCGTTCGGATCGCCCTGCGCTCCGACGGACTGTCCGACCACAGCAAGAAGGCCATACTCAGCATGATCGAGCATGCCCGGATGATTGAGAAACTCGACGCCGACCCTCCAGACTGAGGGGTCGGCCGGCGACCACCACGCACGGACGCGACGACTTGGAGCTAGTCAGGTGTGCGGGACGACCATCATCGATCCCGCACCTGGCCGGATCGGCCGAGACTCGGGGGAGTCCAGGAGGGGGCAGGAGTGCTGGACCGGACGCTTCACCAATACTGCGACTCGATCGTGCGAGACATCAAGCTGCCGCGGCCGTTCTCCGCCAAGGCCCTGTGCGACGCACTGGCCGCGCAGTCCGCCCGGCGCATCTATCTGCACCCCTACCGGGTGGTCGGGGTGGACGGCGAGATCCCCTGCGGCGCCTGGATCGCCACGTCGCAGGCGGACCACATCTTCTTCGAACAGCGGACGAGCAAGTACCACCAGGAACAGATCATTCTCCACGAGATCGGCCACATGCTGTGCCGTCACCGCCTGCAGGACATCGACATCGACGAGCAGGAGCTCACCGGTGGCGACCTGACCCGGCCCGAGGTGATTCACGGCGCGCTCATGCGCACCAGCTACACGAACCTGCAGGAGAAGGAGGCCGAGCTCGTGGCGACCATGCTGCTGGACCGGTCGCGATCGTGGGACGGCGACGGCGCCGAGGCCAGGGAGCGCTATCTCGGAGAAGCACTGGGCTTTCTCTGAGCGGCGGGCCCGGGCGGGTCACTCACATTCACCGACATTCGAAGCAACAGTACGGGGACGAGAATGCAAGCGTTGGCTGTGGAACATGACCCGCGAGCGGCGGATCAACTCGTGGACTGCCTGCGTCTACTCGGCTACCAGGCGCAAGTGGTGGACAGCGGATGGAAGGCGCTGGAGACGTTCCGCTTTCACGACCTCATTCTGCTCGACCTCGACCTGCCGGACATCGACCCGCTCTGCCTGTGCCGGACGATCCGAACGGCGGGCGACACCCCGGTGATCGGCCTGACCACCGGCGGGGAGACCGAGCGGGTGCGCGGCCTGCAGGCCGGTGCCGACGACTGCATCAACAAGCCGTACGGCGCCCGGGAGCTCGTCGCGAGGATCGAAGCGGTGATGCGTCGCGCCCGGACGGCCACCGGCCGCCAGCCGGTCCTCGACCGGGGCGCCGTCCGGATCGAACCCTCGATCCGGCAGGTGCAGGTGTCCGGATCACCGGTCCCGCTGACGCCCAAGGAGTTCGATCTGCTGCACCTGCTGGCGACCGAGCCGGAGCGGGTGTTCACCCGCGAGGAGCTGATGACCCGGGTCTGGCAGGACCGCAGCGCCGCCGCCCGGGGCAGGAGAGCGAGCCGCACCCTCGACACGCACGTCGGAACGCTGCGCGGAAAGATCGGGCCGACCGCGCAGATCGTCACCGTGCGCGGCGTGGGCTACCGTCTCGAAGTCGCCGGCGCGGGCGCCCGTTGACGGCGCGACAGCACGGCTACCTGGCGGCCGGTGCGGGGCGAGCGGTGGCTTCGCCCCGGGTGAAGCGCCAGGCCAGGGCCCCGGCCGCGCCGTACGCCAGCGCGGTGATGGCGAACCCCACCGAGGCCGCCCGGTACCAGTCGCCCGCACTGGCCAGCACCGTTCCCACGGCCGCGACCCCGAGCAGCGCCCCCACCTGCCGGTTGGCGTTCAGCAGCGCGCCGGCCGTGTTGGCGTGGCTGCCCGCCGCCTCCATGAGCGTGGCGGTCAGCGCGGGAACGGTCACGCCGACGCAGAAGTTGGCGACGCCGACGAGCACGGCGAGGACCACGTAGGGCGTCGACGCGGAGATGGTCACCATCGTCGCCACGCACGCCGCGGCCAGCGGAAGCGCGACCAGCACCGGTCGACGGCTGCCGACCCGCCGCGCGAGACGCGCGAACGTCAGGTTGCCCAGGACGAACACCGCCATCATGGGCAGCAGCCACACCCCCGCCGTCATCGACGTCAGCCCCCAGGCCCGTTGCATGAACACACCGAGCATGAAGATCGAGCCGAAGAGCGCGAGGTTCAACAGAAACCCGATCGCGGTGGCCGAGACGAACACGGGGTTGTGCAGCAGGGAACGCGGCATGAGCGGGTCGGCGGCGGAGCGTTCCACCAGGATGAGCGTGCCGGCCGCGATGACCGCCACCGCGCCCAGGGCGATCATCCGCGGCGAGCCCCACCCCAGGTGCGGGCCTTCGATGAGCGCGATCGACAGGGCCGCCACCAGACCGGCGGCCGCGGCGTTGCTGGCCAGGTTCAACGACCGGGGACGCCGCGGTGAAGGGCTGATCCGTCGCAGCGTGAGAACGGCGCCGACGATCCCGAACGGGATGTTGATGAGGAAGATGCTGCGCCAGCCGAGCGTGCCCACCAGCACACCGCCGATCGCCGGCCCCAGCCCCGAGGCGGTCGAGACGATGGCGGTCCAGAGCCCGAGCACGGTCGCCCGGCGCCGTGGCTCCGGGAACTCCCCCACCAGCAGGCTCAGCGAGCTCGGCATGAACAACGCGGCACCGGCACCCTGGACGATGCGAGAGACGATCAAGAAGGTGCCGCCGCCGGCCAGTCCGCACATCGTCGAGCCCACGATGAAGACGGCGAGCCCGGCCAGATACGTACGCCGGGCCCCGAACCGGTCGGCCAGCGATCCCGACAACAGCAGCAGCGACGCGAACGACAGGATGTAGCCGTCCATCAGCCAGGTGAGGCCCGCCACCCCCATCCCGATGTCATCGGCGATGTCGACGGCCGCCACGGTGACGATGGTGGCGTCCAGGGTGGCCATCACGAATCCGATCGCCAGCGCCAGAATCTTGACGCCGTCCCCGGAACGGGCCCCGGTCGGTTCCGAACGCGATGTCGCGGCACTGTCGGCGACGGACATCAACCCTCCTGTCGTACGGGATGCCGTCGGGCATCGGTGTCGCGTGCCTCAGTACAGCCGGGCGAGATCGGCGGCGTCGAACGGGACGAGCTCGTCGTGCCGCCCGGCCGCGATCTTGTTGACCCACGCCGGGTCGGAGATGAGCGCGCGACCCACGCAGACGAGGTCGAACTCGCCACGGTTCAGGAACTCCGCCACCCGCGCGAGCCCCTCCACTGCCGCCCCCGCGCCGGTCAGCAGCGTCGAGATGAAGTCGCTGTCGCGCAGGCCCACCGACCCCACCGCGATCGTCGGCAGCCCCGTGATGTGGCGGACCCAGCCGGCCAGCGTCAACGGCGATCCCTCGAACGCGGGCTCCCAGTACCGGCGCGTCGAGCAGTGGAACACGTCCACTCCCGCGGCCGCCAGCGGGGAGACGATCTCCTCGAGTTCGGCCGGCGAGGCCGCCAGCCGGGCATCGAAATCGGTGATCTTCCACTGCGAGAGCCGGAAGATGATGGGGAAGTCGGAGGACACCGCCGACCTGCAAGCCCGGACGACGTCGGCCGCGAAGCGGGTCCGCCGGGCGATGTCGCCGCCGTACTGGTCCGTCCGCCGGTTGGTACGTGACCAGAGGAACTGGTCGATCAGGTAGCCGTGTGCCCCGTGCAGCTCGATGCCGTCGAATCCGAGCCGCTGGGCCTCGCCCGCCGCGGTGCCGAACGCCGCGACGATGTCGTCGATCTGCGCGCTGCTCAACGGATCGGCGACCACGGCGCCGTGCAGGTCGACGCCGGAGGGCCCGGCGGGGTGCACGAGCGGGTCCGGTGGGTCGCCGACCTTGCGGTCCATGCCGACGTGCCAGAGCTGGGGCACGATCGCCGCGCCCTCGGCGTGCACGGCCGCGACCAGCTCGGACCAGCGCTGCAGGTTGGCGTCGCCGTGGAAGACGGGGATGCCGGTCCGGTTGCGGGCGGCCTCGTGCGCGACGGTCGTGCCCTCCGTGATGATCAGTCCGACGCCACCGGCGGCCCGGCGCACGTAATAGTCGATCATCGCGGGTGTCGGCGTGCCGTCGTGCGACGCCTCCCGGGTCATGGGCGCCATGACGACCCGGTTACGCAACCGGAGCCGGCCGACGTCGAACGTCGTGAGCAGGGCGTTCTCCACCGCTGCAGTGGTCATTTGCGTCCTTCCGGTGCGGGGGCTGCCGCCGTACGCTGGCGGGTCATCTCGTCCGAGGTGTCCAGACGGCTCATCTCGGCGTGGGCGAGGCCGATGGCCCGCTCGACCGGCATCACCGTCGGCAGGTCGAAGGTCCGCACGAGGGCGTTGAGCCGGTCGGGCAGCGATCCCCCGATGATGTACACCGGCATGCCCGCCTGGCGCAGCGTGTCGAGCAGCAACCGGTCGGACTTCGCCCGGAACTCCTCGGAGACGGGCCGGTGCCCGTCGGCGGCGAGCGGGAACTCGATCGGCAGGTGGGCGAACGCGTCGTAGGTCTGCAGCGCGTGCCGCCGCATGACGGCGCCCATGGCGTCGATGACCTGGGCGAAGAAGGCGCGTTCGGTCTCCGACCGGAAGCCGTCCCCGTCCTGCCGGGTGCCGGGGTGCAGGCCGACCGCCACCCGCGTCCGGCCGTACACCCACTCGTGCAGCGACGATCCGTCGGAGATGAAGCCGTCCGGCAGATGGCTCTCGTGGACCGCACGCTCGGCGTAGCGCACCATGCCGAGCTGCAGCAGTTCCGGGATGCCGCAGTCCTCCAGCCGCCGGCCGGGCAGGAGCGCGGGCAGGATCTCCCGCATCGTCTTGGCGTACGTGCGGGGAATCCCGGTCAGCCGGGACAGCGCGATCGACGTCGTCGTCTTGCCGGACGAGTAGGTCCCGGAGATGGCCAGCTTCATACGTTCGCCACCTCGGGCAGCCGGTGGCCGAGCGCGTGCGTGACGGTGGTGTCGGCGAAGGTGCCCTTCATCGTGGACACCCGCCAGCGCCCACCGGCGAAGTCCAGCGTAGAGCTCCGGGTCACCTGCGAGTCGCACGACACCGGTCCGGACAGCGCCGGGCCCGGACCGCTGCGCGCCATGTCGACCGACCGCATCCACAGCGTGTTCGTCTCGCCGCGGCGCAGCCCGTCCAGCGTGTACATCAGGATCTGGGCGACCTGGGCGTACACCAGCGTGGCGTCGACCAGCGTGATCGCCGGCTGGTACGCCGAGCCCAGCTCACCGCCACCCGCCTCGGTCCGCGCACCGTCGCGGACATCCACGGTCGCCGCAATGGACCGGTTGTCGGTCCGCATCACGATGCCCCCGATCTCGTGTGTCCGGAAACGATATCCACCCGCGTGATACGCCGCCGTGACCGGGGACAGCGGAGCCTGTGCGGGCAGGCGTCCCGCTTCGTGCTCCACATGGCACCGGACCTTGATGCCACCGACCACGCACACGAACTCGGTGGACAGCCATCCCCCCGCGCCCGGGCGGCTCTCGCCCAGCGCGATCCGCAGCGGCACGCTGCGCAGATCGGTGTGCGGCCGGGAACCGGGTCGCATCGTGTACCGGCGCAGCCACGCACGGGCCACCTGGTCGGCGGTCAGGCCCAGGCGCGAGCGCAGGTAGGTCTCCACCAACCGCAGGCTCAGGACCAGCGCGTCGATGGTGCTGAGGTGAACGGCGTCGGCGAGGCTGTGACTCTTCGACGACCAGTCGTCGGGATAGGTGACCTCGGCCTCGCCTCCGGCCGGCAGGTCCGGCTCGGGAATCCAGGCGAGGCCCGTGATCCGCTGGGACACCCGCTTGTAGCCGGAGCCGAAGAACCGCTCGGCGGAGGGTCCCAGGTAGTCGTCGACGTGGTCCGCGCGCGGGGCTGGGCCGGATTCGACGAGGTCATCGTTCCGGATTCTCGACACGAGCATCGCCCTGCTCCTCAGATCGAACGCGGCCGGGCCGGACGCGGGTCCGGTGTGCTTTCCGCGGCTCGACACGTGGTGCCCCGGCGGGGGCACCACCGTGCGCCCCATCGGGCAGTGATGACAGAGGATACGAGCTGAGGCCCGGGACTGACAGCGAACCCGATCCGACTTGGTCGATCCTTGACATTGCTTTGACATACCGCGCAATCCACATTGCCGGGCCACGGGCCTGCACGGCGTGCCTTTGCCATCGCGGTATGGCACTCGTCACGGAGGGCGTCCCCGCACGGGTTCGGCGACGGGCGCCGCGTCGCGCCCTCAGACGGCGGGTACGGCCGAGGACATGGAGACCGACGCGGCGATGACCGGCGCGGCGAGGTAGCCGAGACGGAAGCCGACGCCGCGTACGGTCTGGATCCACCGGCTGTCGCCCAGCGCCCGACCGGCCGAGGTCAGGCGGTCCACTCCGGATCGCGGCCGATGAAGCCCAGCAGTCTGGTCTGCGCGTCGGCGTTGTCCTTCACCGGCACGCGGGGGCCGTACTGCCCGGACGAGCGGATGATGTCCTCCATCGGCTCCATCCCGGCCACCAGCTGCGCACAGAAGTCCTCGTCGAGGTGGTCGTCCTGGCCGGTGGCCCGGGCCAGGTCCCAGGTGTGCATGAACACGTCGGCGGTGTAGAACTGGTCGATCGCGCGGTCCAGCGGCAGCTCACCGAGGTGCGGGTTGGACAGCACGCGGCCCGCCGTGGCCGGGTCGTCGAGCAGGGACTGCACCGCGTCGCAGTGGGTCTGCCACGCGGCCACGGGGTCGTCGTCGACCGACGGCCCGGCGGGGAGCCGGACGCCGGAGCCGCTGGCCAGGAACGCCGGGAACCACTCGGTCAGGTGGCGCACCACGTCGCGGGCCGTCCACCCGGCGACCGGCGCGGGCGCGTCCCACGACCGGGCGCCCCGAACCCGGTCGGTGAACCCGCGCCCGACCTGCCGGTGCCGCTCGGCGGGCTGGTCAGACAGTGCCATCGGCGAGCATCCCGTCGAGCTTGGCGTAGCCTTCGTTGACCCCGACCTCCATGCCGCTGGCCAGCCACGCGTCGCGGTCCTCGAAGCTGTCCACGAGGGACTGGGCGTGCAGCAGCGTCCGCCCGCCGCCGAGGTCCTCGAACCACAGCGTCTCCAGCGCCACGCCGTCGGGTTGCCCCTCGAAGGTGAACGTCTGGACGATCCGCTCCGGCCGGACGTCGTGGAAGCAGCCACGGAACGCGTACCGCTCTCCGTCGCGGGTGGCGACGTAGCGCCAGCTGCCGCCGGAGCGCGCGTCCCATTCCTCGACGCGGGTCTGCATGCCGTTGGGACCGGCCCACTGCGCGAACAGCCGCGGATCGGTGTGCGCCCGGAACAGTTGCTCGGGTGTGGCGGTGAATTCCCTGCGCATTCGGATGATCGGCAGCTTCGGGTCGGCCTCGATCGTGGTCTCGGCGATGGTGCTCATGCCGCGCTCCCCTGCTCGGTCTGGTCGGTGGTCGTGTCCTGGTTCATCTGCGCCAGTACGGCGTCGAGACGGCGGTACCGCTCCTCGGCCTGGCGCCGGTAGCGCTCGATC
This sequence comes from Krasilnikovia cinnamomea, assembly GCF_004217545.1. Classification (NCBI taxonomy): domain Bacteria; kingdom Bacillati; phylum Actinomycetota; class Actinomycetes; order Micromonosporales; family Micromonosporaceae; genus Krasilnikovia; species Krasilnikovia cinnamomea. The sequence continues at coordinate 6,321,360 of NZ_SHKY01000001.1, read as the reverse complement.
CACTTGTCCATCAGGTCGAAGACCTCCGCTTCCAGCCGGACCGGCCGAGGCTGGGGCCCCGCCGGCCGGCTCACCACGCCGGCGTCCTCCAGGACCTTGAGGTGCTTGTAGACCGCCTGGAGCGTCATCGGGTAAGGCTCGGCGAGCTGGTTCACGGTCGCGTCGCCCGCCGAGAGCCGGGCCACCATGTCGCGCCTGGTCGGATCCGCGAGCGCCGCGAAGACCCGCGACAGCGTGTCGGCGGCCATGGCCCCTCCTCCGCGTTTCAACCCTCCAGTTGAAAGTCAACCTATCCCCGGCCACCGACGGGTGTCAACCGATGAGTTGAAACCGCAGATGAGCGCTCACCCGAGCAGTGCGGCCGACGCGGCCAGGGTGGCCAGCGACAGTGTCGTGGTCACCACCACCGCCCGCGAGACCACCGCCTCGCCGGTGCCGTACTCCTGGGCGTAGATGAACGTGTTCTGCGCGGTCGGCAGGCCCGCGCACACCACCACGGCGAGCAGCTGCGGCGCGGACAGGTGCAACGCCAACCCGGCCGCCCAGGCAACGATCGGCTGCACGACCAGCTTCAACGCGGTGATCACGGCCAGCTCGGCCGGCTCCACCCGCGGCGCGCCCGCGCCGTGCAGCGACGCGCCGAGCGCGACCAGTGCGGTGGGTACCGCGGCGCCCGACAACAGGGTGAGCGACGATACGACCGGCGACGGGGGGTGCAGGTCGGCGGCCGAGCACAGGATGCCCAGCAGCGACGCGAGGATGACCGGGTTGCGGACCGGCAGGGTGGCGATCTGGCGGACCCGTACCCGCCCGGCCGGATCGCGATGACGGTCCAGGGCGCCCAGGATCACCGGCGTCACCACCAACACGTTCAGCAGCACGACCTGGGCCAGGAACGTCACGTTCCCGAGGATCTGCGTGGCGATCGGGATGCCGAGATTCGCGGAGTTGACGTATCCGGCGGCCATGCCCCAGATCGGCCGCTCAGCGGGCTTGCGGCCGAACAGCCGGCTCGCGCCGGCCCAGCCGACCCCGACGACCGCGGCCACGCTCACCGCGAAGGCCAGCAGCGACCGGCCGAAGAATCCGGACAACGGCATCCGGGACAGGGTCAGAAACAGCACGGCCGGCATCGCCAGATGGAAGACGAACCGGCCGAGAACCGCCGTCGCGGTCTCGCCCATCAGCCCCCAGCGACGCGCCGCGTAGCCGATGGTGGTGAGAATCCAGATCGGCACGAACGCGGACAACATGCTCACTCGGTCATTCCCCTCGGGCGCGCGTCCGGGACAGCACACGCCACGAAGATCGTAAATGCCCTGGCGGGAACTTCGACGCCGTCCACCTCGCGGTGGATGTCGTCGACGGTGTCGCCCCGGGATGGCGGCCTGACCCCCGCGTCGGTGAGCGTCCTCGACGCGAGGGAGGCAGGCGCGACGACCGCCCGTCAGTCCGTGACGTTGTAGACGAGGTCGTACACGGCGTCGCCGTTGCTGAAGGTCCGGGTCGCGTTGGTGACCTCGTCGCACGCGATGGTTTCGCGCTCGACCGTGATGTTGCCCGGCCACTTGTCCAGCACCAGGCGGACCTCCAGACCGCTGGAGCCGAACCCGGCGATCGGGTTTCCGAACAGGCCGGGGAAATGGGTCTCGCCCAGGTCGTACTGCACTCCGTCGCCGCCGGCGGGGAACCATCGGTCCTCCACCTTGAGCCAGACGAAGTCCTCCTGGCTGCCGTTGTCGGTCTGCAGGTTGCGGGCCTTCAGCGACACCATCGCGAAGTCACAGCTGGTGGCCGCCGCGGCGGGAGCCGGCTGCAGGGCGGCGCCGGTCAGGCCGGCGGCGGCCAGACCGAGCGCCATCAGGGTCCGTCCGGTCTTCGTTGAAGCGTTCATGTGCCTGTCTCCTCTGCCGATTTCGGCACCTCGGTGGCGCCGCTGACGCCGACACTCCGGATCACCGTCACGGCACGCTCAGCGTCGCCTCACGGCGGAGCCGTCGCTTCCGGCCCGGTGGCGCCTTCACGACATTGGATTGTGCCCGTGACCAGCGCCGGTGAGGCTGTATCCGGGAGGCGCGGTGCATCCGACGGAGAACAGGCGGCACGCATCGGCGGCGCCCGGGGTCACGTGCCGGGTGGTGGCCGCCGCGGCGGGTTACGGCAAGACGACCGCCATGCGCGACTGGTATTCCGCCGCCCGGGCGAGCTGGCATCGCGGACTGCCACCCGGGCCGGATGAGCCCGTGGACGCGCTCGCCGGCGTGGTGGTCGACGAGGTACAGGCCGGCGCCGGTCAGATCGTCTTCGACGACCTGCCCCGCCTGCCGGACGGCACGCCGCGCTCGCTGGCCCGGGCCCTGGAGGGACTGGCCGGGGCGGCGGGTCCGGTCGACGTCATCCTGGCCTCCCGGTGGCCGCCCGGCACCGCGGCGCCCGCCCTCGCGCGCGTCGACGTCGGGCCCGCCGAGCTGTCGCTGCCGGTCGAACAGATCGCCGACCTGCTCACCGGTTACGACCTGACCGGGGTGGCCGCCGGATCCGACGCGCACGCCCAGGAGCTGCCCGAGCGCATCCATCAGGCGACCGCGGGCTGGCCGGCCCTGGTCCACCTCGCCGCGGAGACGCTGCGGACCAGCGGGGTGCCGCACGGGCCGTTGCTGCCGGTGATCGCGGCACCCGGCGGTCTCATCGCCAGTTACCTCGACGAGGAGGTGCTGCCGGCGCTACCCGACGCGGCCGTGCGGCTGCTCGCGCACGTGGGCGACCTGGCCCCGGTCGGCGCCGAGCTGTGCCGGGCGCTGGGCCATCCGCAGGCCGACGAGATCGTACGGTTGCTTGCCGCCAGCGGCCTGCTGAGCGCCGCGAGCTCCCCCCGGCCGTTGCCCGGCGGACCGGCGCCGTGCCAGCGCGTCGTCCCGGTGCTCGCCGAGGTCGTCCGGTCGTCGCGGCGCACCGGTTCCCGCCCGGCGACCGGCGTCAGCGGACCGGCGCGGCAGGCACCCGGATGCGGGCGGGCGGCCGAGGTCGCGGCGGGCTTCTTCGACGAGCACGGTCCGCCCGTGGCCGCCGCGCTCGCATACCACCGAGCCGGGCGGTCCGCGGACACCGCCCGGGTGCTCGACCGGCACGGCGAGGCCATGCTCGGTGGCGGCCACGCGGAGACCGTGGTGGAGTTGCTCACCGCGCTGCCGGTCGCACTGTGTACGCCCCGGCTGTGGTTGCTGCTCGGCGATGCCCAGCGGGCGACCGGCGCGCTGGAGGCCGCCGCGCGGTCCCACGCGGCGGCCGCGCCCGGGTTGCCGGCCGGCAGCGCCGCGCTGGCCTGGCGTACCGGTCGCATCCACTATCAGCGTGGGGATGCGCGCGCCGCGCTGGCGGCGTTCGCCGAGGCCGGGCCCGGCCCGCACCCGCCCGCCGACGCCGCGCTGCTGGCGGCCTGGACGGCCAACGCGCACCTGCTCGCCGGTCGCCCGGAAGCGGCCCTGCGCCACGCGCGCGACGCGGTGGCCGCCGCGGCCCCGGCCGACGACGACGAGCTGACGGCGGCACTCGCCACCGCGCACGTGAGCGTCGCCCTGTGCCTGGGCGCGCTCGGCGACGACACCGCCAGCGAGGAGCACTACCGTCTCGCGCTGCCCGTCGCCGAACGCATCGGCGACGTGGTCCTGCTGACACGGATCTACACCAACCGTACGTACCGGCTGCTGTGCGCCGCGCGCTACGACGAGGCGCTGGCGGCGGCCCGCACCTGCGCCAGGTACGCGGCGGCCGCCCGCCAGCCGAGCCTGCGGGCGATCGCCACCTGCAACGAGGCCGACGCGCTGGCCATGCTCGGACACTTCGACGAGGCGATCCGGCGATACGAGTGCGCGATCTCGGCGTACCGGGTGATCGGGTCGCGGCGGGTGGCGGGGGCTCAGCTCGGGCTCGGCGAGGTCTATCGCCGGCGGGGCTGGCGTGAGCAGGCGCGGGCGGCCTACGACGCGGCCATCCGGGTGGCCGGTGAGGCCGGGAACGCGCATGTGCTCGTACCCGCGCAAGCCGGGTTGGCGCTGGCGCTGCTGGCCGACGACCTGGACGGCGCGGCCGGTCATGCCGCCGCCGCGGCGCGGACGGCCGCCGCGGCCACGGCTGTTCCGGCGCTGCTGGCGCAGGGCTGGGTGGCGCTGTGCCGCGGTGACGCCCAGCGGGCCGGCGAGCTGGCGGACCGGGCCTGCGCGGCCGCCCGCGCCCAGGGTGACCGTGCCGGCCTGGCTGACGCGCTGGAACTGCGGGGCGCGGCGCGAACCGGCGGTGCGGACGCGGATCCGGGCCGGGCCCGGGCCGCGCTCCGCGAATGCCATGCGATCTGGACGGACGCCGGGGCGAGCGTGGAGGCCGCACGCGTCATGGTGACGATCAGCCGGCTACCCGGCGCCGGGCCGGACGACCGGATCCGCGGTCTGCTGGCCGCCGAACGCCTGAACGCGGCCGGTGCCGTCGTGACCGGCCTGCCGCCGGTGACCGGCCGGCCCGGTGAGGCGGTCGCCGCCACCGAGCCGATGGCCCCTGCGGCCCCGGTCGCGATCCAGGCCCTGGGCCGCTTCGAGGTACGCGTGGACGGTGAACCGGTGCCGCCGTCGCGCTGGCAGTCGCGCAAGGCGCGGGACCTGCTGCGCATCCTGGTGGCCCGGCGCGGGCGGCCGATGCCCCGCGACGAACTGTGCGAGTTGCTGTGGCCCGACGACGATCCGGCCAAGACGGGACACCGGCTCTCGGTGCTGCTCTCCATCCTGCGCGCGGTGCTGGACCCGTCCCGGGCGTACGCCTCCGACCACTACCTCGTCGCCGACCAGGCGAGCATCGCCCTCGACGTGACCCGGGCCCGCGTCGACGTCGAGGACTTCCTCGCGTTCGTCGCGCAGGCCCGCCGGCAGCTCGACGCCGGGCACGTGGCCGAGACCCGGGAGCTGCTCGTCACCGTCGAGAAGCACCACGGCGGCGACGCCTTCGAGGACGAACCGTACGCGCCGTGGTCCGGCCCGCTGCGCGAGCAGACGCGGGCGGCGTACCTCAGCATGTTGCGCATGCTCGTCCAGGTCAGCGCCGCGGGCGTGGACGCGGCCGTCGGGTATCTGCTGCGGCTGCTGGAACGCGACCCGTACGACGAGGCGGCACACCGTCATCTCGTGCGTCGCCTGGTCGGGGCGGGCCGGCACGGCGAGGCGCGCCGGGCGTTCGACCGGTACGGCGAGGCCATGCGGGCCATCGGCGTACGGCCACCGGAGCGGAGCCTGCTCGCGCCCCGGGCCGTACCCGTCTCCCCCGCCACCGGCGGGACGCCCCGCGCCGTCGATGGAACGTCCCGCCCTGTCGGCGTCACCGTCAATGGAAGGTCCCGATGAGCGCCGCGTCCATGGTCACGGACCCGCCGTCACCGCCGCCGGCCCCGCGGAACCGTCCGGCCTGCCCGGCCGACGTGCCGGCCAGCGTGGCGCGCGCCCACGTCGACCCGCCGTCGGGGCCGGGCACGATCGCGTCGAGCGTGGCGGCCTCGGGACCGGTCACCGTGGCGCCGGTGGCGTACACGGAAAGGTCCGGATCGTCGTCCTGTCGCGTGACCGTCTTCGGCCAGCCGGCGGTGTCGGTCGCGGCACGCGGCCGGCGCATGTCCGCCGCCGGTGGGCGGCACAGCGCGATCGCGGTGACCGTGGCCGGGCCGCCGGCCGTGACCCGGACCCGGGTCAGGTCCGGGTCCAGTGCGATCTCCCGCACCTGACCGGCCCACGGCGCGCCCGAGATCTGGAACCCGAGGCCGAACAGCCGGGTCTCGCCCGGACATGCCGCGGTGGCGGTGCCGGTGCCGGACTCGGTGATCCGCCACGGCTGCACGGAGCCCGTGCAGATCGCGAACGCCGTGACGGACCAGGTTCCGCGGTGACCCGGGGACGCGGCGGCGGTCACGGTGACCGACTCGCCGTCGACGTCCGGGACGATTCCCGTCAGCGCTACCCCGCCGCCACCGGCCGGGCCGTAGTTGACGGCTCCGCCGCCGGCATAGCGCACCGTGCCGTCGGGGCAGGTCGCCGTGGCCGCCTTGACCGGCTGCGCGTTGACCGCGCTGGTCGCGGTCGCCCGGTCCGGTGCGCCGATCGCCCGTGCCGGACCGGCCGGGGCCAGCAGACCCGCGGCCAGGCCGGCGGCCGCCCACTTGATCAATGATGGTCGCGACATACAACGCTCCTTCTCGTGCCGTCTGCCGCCGGTCGGCGGCAGCTGCGGTCGATGCTCCGCAGCGGCGTCAGGGTGACGTCATGGTCCGGTGCCGTGAACCCGACAGTCGCGCGCTGATCCGACCCTGACGTCGCCATGACCACGCCCTGGCACGGTGTGCGGCACAGCGCCACCCCGGCGCCGGTCAGAGGAGGAACCATGCAATTCCCAACCAGACGTACGTGGTGGGTCGCGCCGCTCGCCCTGCTTGTCGGCGCCGCACTCACCGCCCCCGCGCTCGCCGCCACCTCGGCGCAGCGGCTCGCCGCAGCCGACGACCCGCAGATCCCGCACGAACGGGGCCCGGCCGGCTGCAACGGCGGTCCGCAGGAGGCCTCGCTCGCCCGGATGAACGACACGCCGGTCACGATCGGCGAGACCGGGGCCTTCGTGCCTCTCGCCACCTCCGGCGTGCCGGTCACCGTGCCCAACAACGACAACGACCAGTTCGTCGTACGTTTCACCGGTGAGGTCGTGCTCGCCGGTCAGCCGGTGCCCGTGACGGTGCCGGCGGACCTGGTCCAGCTGCAGATCGTGGTCATCGCGGGTGGCGTGGCGACGCCGATGGCACCGCTGAACGACCCGACCTTCACCACGGGTGTGGGCGGGTCGCATGCGCTGCAGTCCTGCACCCGCCTCGGGCCGGGCAACTACACGATCGCGGTTCGGTGGCGCGTGGTCGACCTGGCCGCGAACAACAACCTGACGGCCACGATGGACGACTGGCTCCTGTCCGTCGAGCAGAACGACTGAACGCCGCCGGAGCCGCACCCGGCGCCGAACCGGGGAGCCGGTAGCGGGGGCCGGGCCGCGCGACCGGCGCGGCCCGGCCCCCGCCCGTCACGGTGCGCCGCGATCGCGGTAGGCGCGGGTGCGCCGATCCGGCTCGCTGCCGGCCACGACGCGGTTGCGTCCGGCGTGTTTCGCCGCGTAGAGGTTGCGGTCCGCGGTGGACAGGGCGGAGGTCTGGCTACGCGGGTACGTTTCGCTGACTCCGGCGACGCCGATGCTGACGGTCACGGGCAGCCCGCGGGTGGTGTCGTGCCAGTCGTGCTCGCTGATGACCCGGCGGATCCGATCCAGTTGCTGGACCGCCAGCGCGATCGGGGTGGCGGGCAGCACGAGGAGGAATTCCTCACCGCCGAGCCGGGCGGTGAACCCGTCCGGGACAGCGGCGGCCAGTTCGGTGTCCAGGAGCTTCGCGACCTGGACGAGTACCTGATCGCCGGTGTCGTGGGAGAGCTGGTCGTTGATCCGTTTGAAGTGGTCGATGTCGACGATCGCCACGATCAGCTCCGGGTCGGCGGTGATGAGGGCGGACAGTTCCTCGTCGACGTAGCGCCGGTTGCGCAGCCCGGTGAGCGGGTCGCGGCGGGCCTGCTCGCGGAAGCGGTCGGCTTCCTCCCGGGCTTCGGCGGTCTCGAAGAGTGCGTGCCGGGCCAGTGCCTGTTCCTGCTCCTGCAGCGCGAGCGATTTCTCCCGCGCGGCGAAGGAGAGCTTCAGGGCCGCGAACGCCTCGGCGTGTTCCCCCCGGGCGGCGTGCAGTTCGGCCTGTTCCTGGTGCACCCGGACCAGGACCGCATGCAGGTCGGACTCGAGGCACAGCACGCGGGAGGCGGCCAGGCTCGCCTGGGCCTGGTCGATCGCGCCGAGACCGCGTTGGGCGCGGGCCAGGGTGAGCAGGTAGTCGGCCAGATCGTCGGCGACGTCGCTCTGCCCGGCCTCCCGGCGGGCGATGCACGCCAGCATCGTCTGCTCGGCCTCGGCGTACTCGCCGTTCTCGATCTGGATCACGCCGATCGTGTCCAGCTCCGTGGCGTGCAGATCGAAGCCGTGCGCCGCGGCGTGCTCCTGCATCCGGTGGGCGATCTCGCGGGCCCGCAGGAAGTCGGCGGCGTCGTACTCGGCATACGCCCAGTTGTTGAGCACCACGGTGAGCCGCTCCCACTGGTGCAGCTCCCGGGCCAGCACCTCGGCTTGGCGGTATCGCAGCCGGGCCGAATCCATCTCACCGTTGAGCGCGAGCGCATCGGCCAGCCTCGTGCGGTGCAGGATCTGCATGTACGGGGTGGCGGTCTCGTCGAGCAGTTCCACCGCGCTCAGCGCGTGCTCCAGGAACCGGGCCGCGTCACCGGACAACTGCTCGATGTTCGCCCACGCCAGGTGGACGCGGGCCTGCAGCCGGCGATCGCCGTGCCGGACGGCCCAGTCGTGGACGCCGTAGATCCGCCGCGCGGCCCCGGCGACGTCGCCGGTCCGCTGGAGCATGATGATCTGGCACAGGTGGGCACGGGCGAGCAGGTGCTCATCGCCCAGGGCGACCGCCTGGCGTTCGAACTCCAGGGCGGCGGCGTAACCACCCTCGGCGTCCCCGGCGAACTGGTCCTCCAACGCCAGCAGGGCGGCCGACAGTTCCTCGGCGCCGGTCGCGCTGCCGTCCAACGAAACCACCCCCAGCCCGGTTTCCCGTTGCCTCATCGGGGCCCGGGCGTCTCCGGATGAGCACTTCCGGGACGCACTGTGAGCCCGATTTTAGGGCACCGGGGAACCGGGGCTGGATCCGCTGCTCAGCTGGTCAAGCTGGTCGCACGCTCGGGCCTTCGCCGTTCGCCGCCGAGCGCGGTGGCGTGTAGTTCCGAAGGACGTACTGGCGCCCCGGAGCACCGTGGCTTGCCGGCTCCCCCGGCGCCGAACGCAGCGGGGCGATCTCCGTCCGGTCGAGTTCGCCGGTGACCTCGATCGTGCTGCCGGCGAGGGTGTCCCAGCGTGCCATGCGCGCGAGGTACACCGGCGTGCCTTCGCCGGCGAGTACCACCGCACCGCCGGCGGCGTCGCCCGCGACGCCGCGCACCGTCACGCGCTGGCCCACGAGGTGGTCGATGGTCATGGGTGAACTCGTCCGAACGTCACGGAGAAGACCTGACGGTCGAAGTCCAGCAACGGGCGGGAGTAATGCCTCAGGGTGCTCTGGTACACCTTCATCCCCGGCTCCGCGTGGTTTGCGTGCCACCAGTTTCCGGAGCCCTCATCCAACCACCCGTAGTCGAAGTTGACATATCCCGGCTTTGCCCGGTAGCGGTAGTCGGTCATGTCGACCTGGCCGGTCGCCGGATCCGGGCGGAACGCCTGGTCGGCCTGCTCATCCGTCCACGATGGGTCCTGCTTGGAGTAGAACCGCTTCGAGAAGATAACGGCGGTCCACTGCGAGGTCGGCCCGCCGGGCAACGAATCGGTGACGTTGTCTATCCGGCTCAGCAGCGGGTGTTGCGCCACGGCCGCGACGAACTGGGTACGGCTCGGGTTGGTGGCCAGAATGTCGTTGATCGCGTTCTGTACGTCGCGGGAAGTCGCGAACGTGCCGAAGGACATGCCGAGCGGCGGGTTGATGTTCCCGCGTTCGAGGTTGACGGTGGTGACACCGATGCAGCCGCGCGCCAGGGCGTTCCTTTCGTCCTGGGTCATCGGCCGGCCGTACTTGCGCTCGAAGAGTTCGACGAAGTCCTCTACCGACCAGGTTCTGGTGCTGACGCCAGGAGGCAGTGCCGGGGCCAGGGGTGTCAGTTCGGTGGCGGTGGCCGCGTTGGCGTTCGCCAGGGACCTTTCCGCGGGTCGCACCTCGGCGATCGGCGCCTGGGTCGCGGTCCTCGCGGGAGTCGGACTCCGCGGGTCGGACTCCGTGGCCAGCGCGGGAGCCGCCACCATCGTAGAAATACTTAATCCGGCTACAAAGATGACAAATAACCGGAGAAGCCGCTTCGGCATCGATACCTCCCTATCGAGACAGGGGGAACGTACACCGCAGGTCCGGTCACTGCACGAGGGTTCATAGCTTTGAGACGACAACGTCCCATACATGACCAACCCGACCCAGGCGAACGATTTCACGCACCACCTGAGCACGGACGAGGAGAAGCAGGTCGCTCCGCCGGCTCAACTCCGAGGTGGCGTGTCCCACTCGGCGAGCTCGTTGTCGATCTCCCGCTGACTCAAATCAGCCTCGCGCTGGTCGGCCGTCCGCTCGCGGTGGTCCGCGGCCCGCTCCCGTTCGTCGGCGGCCCGCTCCCGTTCGTCGGCGGCCCGCTCACGCCGGTCGGCGGCCCGCTCCCGTTCGCCGGCGGCATGGTCGCGCATGTCGGCGACCGAATCGCGCTGTTCCGCGTCGATGTCCCGCTGGTCGGCGTCGCGCTGCCGGATGTCGAACCCGGCCTCGCGCTGGGCCATGCGCTTCTCCCGCTGGTTCAGTTCGGCACGCCGGGCCTCGTCATCGGTCACGACCTGATCGTAGGCACGCCACCGGCCGAAACGGAACGTACCGGCCGCTCACCCGGTGAGTGTCGAGAAAGGCCGCCGTGCCTGGTCGCGGACGAGCCACAGGTGGCTCAGACGCGGAGCACGGCGCGCGCGTTCATGGTCAGCTGGTGGCCCATTGCCGGGCGCCGAGCACGATCAGGCGCAGCTGACGGCTGGCGGCGTCGATCACCCGTGCTTCCGCGTCGGCGGAGTCCGGCGCGGCGTCGAGCAGCGCCGCAGCGGTCCACACCATGTGGTTGACGATCAGGCTGGTGACCATCCGCAGGTCGGCGGCGATCCATCGGTCGAAGCGGGGGCCGCCGAGCAGCTTGTCGTCGGCGAAATCGGTGGCCAGTTCGACGGCGAACAGATCGAGCTGCTCCGCGATCGCGGCGCGAACGGCCGGCACACCGCCGTGGCGTTCCCGGGCGACGAAGCGGAAATGCTCCCGATGGTCGCGCACCTGCCGGGCCAGGACGTCCATCGACCGGTTGATCACCTCGTCGCTGGAGCTGAGTCCGTCGCGGACGGTGCGGATGGTGGCCCGCAGGGTGCCGAGGCATTCGTCGACGAGGGCCACGCCGAGGCTCCCGAGGTCGGGGAAGTGACGATAGAAGGCGGTCGGCGTGACGCCCGCCGCGCGAGTGATCTCGCGCAGACCGATGCTGCTCAGGCTCCGATGCTCCATCAGGGCCAGCGCCGCGTCGAGCAGCGCCTGCCTGGTGCGCGCCTTCTGCTCCGGTCGGCTGAGCCGGTCGGGGGGCGCCGGGTGGCGGTGGTTCATGTCACTCAGTAAACACCTGTCCACTGAGGCGCCGGAGGCCTAGGGTGTTTCAGTAAACAACTGTCAACTGAAGGGAGGCGGCGGATGGCGACACTGATGGTGACGATCGCGCTGATCGCCGTGGTCGTCGGCCCGTCCCTGCTCACCGGACAGCCCCTGCTCATCGCGGTCGGCGCAGTGCTGGCCGGCGCGATTCTCCTCGGCGCCCGGCGCGCCGCGACCCTCGCCCGGCGTCACTGATCCAGGAAGGACCGCCATGAACTTCGTCCGACGCGTCGGCAGCCTCGACGACCGCGCAGTGGGTTCCGTGGCACTGGGCGTGGCCGGCCTGTTCTTCTTCAACGTCATGTTCGGTCCGATCGCCATCGTCCTCGGCGCGATCACCGCCCGCCGGCACGGCAGTGGCACGCCCAGCCGCAACGCGGGCCTGATCGGAGTCGCGCTCGGGGTGGCCGACCTGGTCGTGCTGGCTGCCCTGATGGCCGCTCAACTCCAGCACGGCAGCCTCGTCTGGCACGTCTAGCCGGACCGCTCGCAACCGCCCCGGGATCGAAACCGGTTCCTGACCGTACGCCGCAAGCGTGACGGACCGCAGCAGGGCCGCCGCCCCGGAGCCGGCCGTGAGACCGTTCGGTGAGGCGGACCCTACGAGCGGGGAGATCCGATGATCACGGTCCCGGCGGGCAGCACGCTCCTGCTGCGGTGTCCGGGTGAGCAGCCGCTCGCGCTGATCGTGCTGGCCGAGGTCAGCGCGGCGTTCACGGCCGAGCTTCCGCCGATCCCGGTGCTCGGTCCGGACGGCCCGGGCAGCCGCCGCTTCGGCATCCTCGAACTGGTCAGCAGCGCCGGCGTCACCTGGGTGGAGGCGGAGTTCCGGGGCGGCACCGTGACCCTCACCGGCGACCCACCGACCGACGTCGTCCAGCGACGCGGTGCCCCCCGGCGCCCCGGCACGTACGCCGCGACGGGCACCGCCCAGCTCGACTCCGAACCGGGCCGTCGGCTCGTGGCGTTGTCCGGCCAGGTCGAGGACGTGTCCACCAGCGGCCTGCTGCTGCGGGCGGCGCCCGCTGACAGCATCCACCTGCCGCCCGGCATCGTGCGAACCCTGTTGCACATCAGCATGCCGTGGGGCGACATGACGGCGACGGTCACGACGGTCGACCAGCGGGCCGACCAGCTGCGCGGCACATACGAATGGATGGACCCGGCCGACGAGGCTGCCCTGCGCGCCTTTTGCGCGGCGCGCTGAGCAGGCCCGGGACCACCGTGATCGACCGCCGCCGGGGTCAGCGGGCCGGGGTGGGCACCGCCGGCTCCGTAACCTCCCGTGGTTTGCGGCTACGCGCCCAGCGCCGCATGGCGGGCCGTTCGACCAGGGCGTAGAGCAGCCATCCACCCGCGAGGGTGACGCCGAGGAACAGCACGATGACCGCGAGCGCCGCCGGTGTGCCGAAGCCGTCCTCATGCCCGAGCAGCCGCCGCACATAGAACACCGTGACGCCCTGGCAGAGGTAGAAGCCGAAGGAGACCTCGCCGAGCCACCGCATGGTGGGCCGGGCCAGCAGGCCCGAGGTGCCGCGCAGATCCGCGGCGGCGACGGCGCCGATCAGGGCGACGATCGGAACGATGGTGGCCACCGTGAAGCCGTAGAGGAACGGTACGTACAGCGCCGCCACGTAGCCGCCGACGGTGGCCAGCAGGGCCTGCGGAATGGTCACCGCGGGCCACTTTCCGGCCAGGAGGATGCGCGCCAGCAGGACTCCGATGATGAATTCGAACAGCCGCGACGGCGGGAAGATGTACCCGAACCAGAACTGCGTGGTGGAGACCGGCGTGATCGGCGAGCGCGGGGTGTCGGGGATCAGGAACTGGGTGACGAGCTCCACCGCCACCATGGCTGCGATCGCGCTGGCCACCCAGAACCACAGACTCCGGACCGGGATGCGGCGGATCGGCCGGATCAGGAACGGGAACGCCAGGTAGAACAGCAGCTCAGAGCAGAGCGTCCAGCTGGGTGGATTGACGCCGACGTAGATGTCGGCCTGCGGGAAGAACGAATGCACCAGGAAGATGTTGGGCAGCCAGGCGGACCAGGGCGTGATGGCGGCGGCGAACAGCAGCATCGAGGCGGCCCACATCACCAGGTGGTTGGGGAAGATCTTCAGCAGCCGCCGCCGCCAGAACGGCCCGACGCCCTCGCCCTCGCGCGACGACCAGGTCAGCACGAAACCGCTGAGCACGAAGAAGAACGACACACCGAGGTAGCCCGCCTTGCTGAACAACCACGCCGAGGCGTCGGCGAGAGCGGGATCCGCGAACGGGTTGATCGGCTTGTTCGGCGGGATGGGCGAGTTGGCCAGCGTGACGTGGAAGCAGAAGACGAGCAACGCCGCGAAGAAGCGCAAGCCGGTGAGCGAGGGCAGGCGCGAGCGGAGCTGCTCCGCTGGTCGGCGGTTTTCGGGCATGGGTGACTGCCTTTCCGAGTGTGGGAACCGGGCGGTGCGAGATGGCGGTCAGGCGGCGACCCTCGGCCGGGCGGCCGGGTCCGCCGCGGCGTTGCGTGCCCTTCGGCGCGCGCTGCGCCGAACGCCGACGGCGCACAGGATCAGGCCACCGGCGGCGAGTACGGCGCCGGCGAGGTTCGGGGCGGCGTAGCCGAGGCGGGCGTCGATGACCACACCGCCGAGGTAGGCGCCGACGGCGTTGCCGAGGTTGAAGGCCGCGATGTTGACGGCCGCCGCGAGGGTCGTCGTGCCGCCCGCCTCCTCGATCACCCGCATCTGCAGGCCCGGAACCGTCGCGAAGCCGGCCACGCCGACCAGGAACAGCGTGACGGCCGCGCCCGCCTGAGTGGCGACGGTGAACCGGTACGCGACCAGCACCCCGCAGAGCAGTGCGAGCAGCACGAGCAGCGACCGGGCGGGGAAACGGTCGGCGAGCCGGCCGCCGACCGCGTTGCCGATACACAGGCCCGCGCCGAACAGGACCAGCAGCCACGTCACCGTGCCCGGCGCGAAGCCCGCGACCTCGGTCATCATGGGCGCCACGTAGGTGAACGAGGCGAACAGCCCGCCGAACCCGAGCACCGTGGTGGCCAGGGCGAGCCAGACCTCGACGCGGCGCAGCGGCGCGAGCTGCGCGCGCAGGGTCTCCCGGCGCGACACCGTGTCACCCGGCACGAACAGGAGCAGGCCGACCAGGCTGACCAGCCCGATGGCGGTCACCGCCCAGAAGGTCGAGCGCCAGCCGAACCGCTGTCCGAGGGCGGTGCCGAGCGGCACGCCGAGCACGTTGGCCAGCGTCAGCCCGCTGAACATCAGGGCGATGGCGCTGGCCCGCCGGTGCGGCGCGACCAGGTCCGCCGCGAGTACCGAGCCGATGCCGAAGAACGCGCCGTGGCACAGCGCGGCCACCACCCGGCCGGTCATCAGCACCGGATAGTTCGACGCCACCGCGCACAGCAGGTTGCCGGCCACGAACAGCAGCATCAGCCCGGCCAGGGCGTGGCGCCGATTGACCCGGGCCGCCGCAAGCGCGAGCACGGGTGCCCCGGCGACCACGCCCAGCGCGTACCCGGACACCAGGCTGCCCGCCACCGGGATGCTGACGTGCAGATCGGTGGCCACCTCGGGCAGCAGCCCCATGATGACGAACTCGGTGGTACCGATGCCGAACGCGCTGATCGCCAACGCCAGCAGGGCCACGGGCATGGGTGCTTCTCCTCGGCGGGTTCTCGGCGTGCTCAGTCGGCAAGGTGGTACTCGACGGCGAGCCAGACGCAGTCGGTGTCCGCCTTGTACTGGTGCCACGGGTAGGTGAAGGTGGTGTCCGGCCCGATCCCGCAGAACGGCACGGGTGTCGCGTATCCGGGACTCATGAGCACGTCCTCGTAGAGGCTTGCGGGTTCCTGGTCGGCGAACTTCTGCATCCGCCCGTGGCCGACGACCTGTGCGTGGGTCTCGATGAAGTCGTGCCTGTTGTGGATGCCGCAGGCGGTGTCCGGCGGGCAGTACCAGAGCATGAGCCGCACGGTGAAGTCCCGGGGCCGGCTGCCGGGGTGGGTCGCGCCGAGCGCGGCGTGCGGGTCGAAGCGGACGGTGCCCACCTCGGCCCGCGCCGACCGGTACAGCGGTGTCGTGCGGGGGAAGGCGTCCGGTCCCGCGATGTCGGTGAAGTGCTGCCACCCGGGCTCGTCCGTGATGCCGGACACCGGCTGCTCGTCGAGCACCTGGAGCAGGACCACCGCTTTCGCCTGCGCGAGGGTGCTGTCGACCGCGATGGTCGACGAGAACGCCGGTATCGGCGTCCGGGGCAGGCGGGCGAGGTAGGCGGGCGTGGTGTCGAGGTTGACGACGATGACCCGGCCCGTGAGCGGGAAGTCCCGCACGTCGGTGACGACCCGTGCCTCGACGTGCCGGCCGGAGAACGGCAGGGGGGTGATCCGGTTGCGGGAGGACATGTCGATCCTTTCGCGCTGCGGTGGCGGTGCCCGCGGGCGGCCGCGGCACCGCAGTGGTTCCGGCTACCTCTGCGCCGGCTTGCCCAGCCCGTTGCGGTAGACCATGAGCTTCGCGTCGGGCGCCTCGTAGTAGTGCGGCACCTTGTAGGCGATCGTGGCGAAGTCGAGCGTTCCGTCGCCGTTGAAGTCCGCGGCGATGACCCGTGCCGCGGACTCGGTGGCGACCCGCCACTTCACGAAGACGCCGTTGCCGACGTCGATCGCCTTGTACAGGAAGACGCCTTGCCACGGTGCCGGACCGCGCAGTCCGATGAGGAACTCGTCGTCGCCGTCACCGTCGAAATCGGCACACAGCACCGAATGACCGGTGCCTTCACCGTTCTCGTTCGGTTCTCCGAAGACGTCGAGCAGGACCCGTCGCCAGCCGGGCGATGCGTCACCCCCGGCCCCGTCGCGTACGTACACCGCCACGCTGTTGCCGTGGTACGGCTCGATCGCGGCGACGTAGGCCATCGGATCGTCACCGATCCGCCCGGAGTCGACGTCACCGCTGCCCTTGAACCCGGTCCGCTCGAACACGCCGAGTTCGCCCGTACCGATCAGCTCACGCCGCCAGGCCTGCGTGGCCTGGTCGAAGTAGAGCCACGTCACGCCCTCGTCGGAGGCGAGCAGCAGCGAGTCCAGGTCGGAGTCCGGGATGAGTCCGGACTTGCGGGTCGCGCCGTGGATCATCCGGAAGTGCGTGTCGTCGACGACGGTCATCGGCCACGGCCCGGCCGACCGTGGATCCTCCGGCTGGGTGAACATCACCACGGGCAGCAGCGCGTGGACGCCCTCCATGGCGACGATGGGCAACCCGATGATCTCCCACCGGTCGGTCCGGGTGAAGTGGCCGACGCGCAGCCGGTGCATGCCGACGGTGTTGCCGATGTAGCGCCGCTGCCACGTCCTGCCCTCCCGCAGTCCGTCGGGGCCCGGATGCTCCAACCAGTCGATCTTGCCGCCTTCGGCGTTGGGGTGGTGGATCGTGCCGCCGGGTCCGTAGAGCTCGTAGCAGGCGATGATGTCGGGGGTGCCGGTGCCGGTGATGTCGGCGACGTCCAGCCCGACCGGCATGTGCACCTTGTTGACGGCGAGGTTGCGGGCCCAGTCTTCGTTGCGGTACCAGGCGATCTCGCCGAGGGTGAGACCGCATCCGATGAGGTCCGGCAG
Organism: Krasilnikovia cinnamomea; assembly: GCF_004217545.1. NCBI lineage: Bacteria > Bacillati > Actinomycetota > Actinomycetes > Micromonosporales > Micromonosporaceae > Krasilnikovia > Krasilnikovia cinnamomea. The sequence goes on along the minus strand of NZ_SHKY01000001.1, from coordinate 6,304,360 downwards.
CCCGTCACCGTCGACGTCGGCGGCCTCGAGCCAGTACCCGTCGCGCAACTGGTCGGCGACGACTTCCGCGGTGAACTCCGGCTTCGGGAAGGGTCCTGCGACCGAAGCGGTCATGAGTGCGTTCTCCTGTCTGACGGTGTGCGGTGGGTCGCGGTCAGGCGACGTGGGCCAGGGAGCCGACCGGGCTCAGCGCGGTGCGGTGCAGGCCCGAGATGAAAGGGGCGGCGGCCGGCCCCATGCCGAAGAAGTGCCCCATGGCGTCCAGCACCCGCTCGGTGGCGTAGCCGTCGCCGTAGGGATTGACGGACTCCGCCATCGCGGCGTAGGCGACCGGGTCGTTGATCAGCCTGGTCACCTCGCGCACGATTCCGGCCCGGGTACGCCCCACCAGCCGGGCCGTGCCCGCCCGGACCGCCTCCGGGCGCTCGGTGACGTCCCGCAGCACGAGGGTGGGCTTGCCCAGGGCCGGCCCCTCCTCCTCCGCGCCGCTGCTGTCCGACACGATGATGTCGCTGCGTCGCATGAGACGGCAGAACTGCAGGTACGGCAACGGGTCGAGGACGGTGATGTGTGGGTGCTCGCCGATGATGGGCAGCATCACGTCGCGTACCGCCGGGTTGCGGTGCAGCGGCACCACCACCCGGACGTCCTCGAGGTCCGCCACGTCGCACAGGGCTTTGGCGATCTCGGGCAGTGGTTTGCCCCAGGATTCGCGCCGGTGCGCCGAGGCGAGCACCACCCAGCCCGGCTCACGGTCGAGGTCGAGGAGCGGCTCGTCCGCCCCCTCGGCCGGGGCGAGTTCGGCCGACCAGCGCAGGGCGTCGATGACGGTGTTGCCGGTGACCACGATCGTGGACTCGTCGATGCCCTCGCGGATCAGGTTGGCGGCGTTGCCGGGAGTCGGTGCCAGATGCAGCGCGGCGATCTGGCCGACGAGCCGCCGGTTGGCCTCCTCCGGAAAGGGCGACCGGGCGTCACCGCTGCGTAGTCCCGCCTCCACGTGGATGACGGGGATCCGGTGCTGGTGCCCGGAGATCGCCCCGGCGAGGGTGGTGGCGGTGTCCCCGTGCACCATGACGGCGTCCGGGGCGAGGTCGGGCAGCAGCCCCACCAGTCCCTGGATGACGCGGTAGGTCACCTCGGACAGCGACTGCCGCGGTGCCATGATGTCCAGGTCCACGTCCGGGGTGATTCCGAAGACCTGCAACGTCTCGTCGAGCATCTGCCGGTGCTGGCCGGTGGACACCACGACCGGACGGAACCGTGGGTCGTCGCGCATCGCGCGGATCACGGGGGCGACTTTGATGGCTTCGGGCCGCGTTCCGAAAACGACGGCGACCGTCTTCTGCATGATTTCTCCCGTACGGGCAAGCACGTGATTGGTGGACGGACGGGACGGCACTCATCAGGGCTGGATGGACAGCGCGTGGCGGAAGATGTTCCGTGGGTCCCACCGCCGCTTCGCCCGCTGCAGGCGCGGGTAGTTGCCGCGGTAGTAGAGCAGCGGCCACGGCACACCCGACGAGTTGTGCGCCGGGTCGGCGACGTCGTTGTCCGGGTAGTTGATGTAGCAGCCCTCGTAGGCGTCGCCCGGGACCGGAACCCCACCCGTGGTGGCGAAGAATTCCTGGTAGATGTCCCGTGCCCAGCCGACGTAGAAGGCGTCGTCGGCCGGATCCGGCCAGAACGTCTGGAAGCACATCTTGAAGATCGAGCCGCGCTGGGCGTTGGCGGTCGCGTGGGTGTCGACCGCGTTCACCTTCCCGCCGAACGAGAAGAGCACCAGCATCGTGTCGGGGTTGTGGAAATCGTCCCGGGTCATGTGCCGGAACAGCGTGCGGGCCTGCGCGTCGGTGAAGTTCTGCTTCATGTACGCCGACTTGTGCACGCCCCGCGAGGTCGGGTTGGTGATGGTCGGGTTGTTGGTGCCGACCAGTCGCGTGGCCTGCAGCCAGGGCAGCCGGCGCGGCTTGACGAAGTCCGGCAGCGCGGGCAGTTCGCCCATCGGCCGCACCGCCGGCTGGGGGGTCACGTCGACCCCGGCGGTGATGGCGCGCAGGTAGTCGTCCAGCAGTTCGGCGGCGCGCGGCACGGCGGCGTCGATCTGGGTGAACATCCCGAGGCTGCCGTGTGCCCGGTGACTCACGTTGAACAGGCTGCTCAGCGGCGCGTACGGCGAATCGGGAGCGCTGTTGCGGGCGTGCCACTCGCCGAAGTTGCGCACCAGGCGTACGAATTTGCTCTCGTCGAGCTGGTCCCAGGGGAACTCCACCGCGCTGACCAGCACTTCGGACGGTGCGGCCAGCAGCTGCGCCGACGGCTCGCTGCCCTTCGCGCCCGGGGAACGGAACCAGTACCGGGTGACCACGCCGAAGTTGCCGCCCCCGCCGCCGGTGTGCGCCCACCACAGGTCGCGGTTGGGGTCGTCGGCCTCGCGCGTGGCGCGGACCGCCCGGGCCCGCCCGGCACGATCGACGACGACGACCTCGACGGCGTAGAGATGGTCGACCACCAACCCGTGCGCACGCGAGAGCAGGCCGTATCCGCCGCCGGCGATGTGCCCTCCGGCGCCGACGCTGTAGCAGATGCCGCCGGGGACCGTCACTCCCCAACCCTTGTAGAGGGACTCGTAGACGTTCATCAGTCGAGCCCCGGGGTCGACGAAGAAGGCACGCAGGGCCGGGTCGTATCCCACGGCGACCAGCTCGGACAGGTCGAGGATGACCTCCACCTGATCGTTGCAGACGAAGTCGGAGAAGCAGTGGCCGCCGCTGCGGACCGAGACGCGCTTACCGCTGTCCACGGCGTCCTGCACGGCGCGCACGGCGTCCGGTGTCGACCGGATCATCTTGACGTAGTCGGGCCGGGCGACGAAGCGCTGGTTGTTGCCGGTGGTCAGGTCGGCGTAGCGGGGGTCCCGAGCGGTGATGACATCGCCCCGCGGCGCCGTCGCGCCCGCCGCGGTGGCGGGCGCCGGGGTGAGCAGTTCGCCGCCCAGCACGGTCGCACCGACCGCTGCGGTCCCGGCCAGAAACGCACGCCTATTCGATTCGATCACGATTTCTTCTCCCCCATCGATTGTGATTTCGAACCGCGTCGGCATCCGACTGCGAACGTCGAGGAATGCCGAATTCCTGCGGATGATTGACGGCCGAGCGAGCCGACAGCTGAAACCCTGACAGAGTCTGTCCACTGTGGTCAACTGATCTATCGGCGGAGATAGGTGAGGAAGGACACAAATGAAAAGATCGTATTACTATTTACACGATCGCGAGGATCGAATTCGGGCGAACGAAATCGTCACTGGCGGCTGAGGCCGCCGGTGACGAATGTTGAACCGATGTACTGGATGTCGTTACAACTGGCGCAGTGCGCCGCCGTCCACCGACCATTCCGCGCCGGTCACCTGCGCCGCCAGCGGCGACAGCAGGTAGCCGATGACCTGAGCGACCTCCCGCGCCGTGCCGAGCCTGCCGGTGGGCAGCTGGCGCACGTCGCGCACGAAGTGCTCGACGGCCTCCTCGGCAGGGAGCGCGAACCGCTCGGCGAGCTGATCGGCGAAACCGCCCGGAGCGTCCCACAGGCGGGTCCGGGTCGGTCCAGGAAGAACGACGTTCGAGCGGACCCCGAGGGGGCCGAACTCCGCCGCCAGCCCTTTGGACACCGCCAGCACGGCCGTTTTCGCCGCGGCATAGTCAAGAATCGACGGATCCGGGAAACGCGCCGCCTCGCTGGCGACGTGCACCAGGCTTCCAGCCGTCTTCAACAACGACGGCAGCGCCGCCCTGGACATCCTCACCAGGGCGTGGAAGTTCAGGTCGAATGTCGCCTGCCACTGCTTGTCGGACATGTCGAGGAAGCCGGTCGAAACATCGACACCGCCGACATTGTTGACCAGGCCGTCCAGCCGCCCATGACGCTCGACAACTGCGGAGACAATGAGATCAGGAGCCTCCGGATGGGTCACATCCATCGCGATGCTCGGCGACCCGGAAATGTGTTCCGGTATCGGCGAACGGGCAACCCCGACGGCTGTTGCTCCCTGCTGCACGAGGAATTCGACCGTCGCGGCGCCGATTCCGGCGGACGCTCCGGTGACGAGATAAACCTTGCCCTTGAACTGGAGATCCATGACACGTTCCCTGCCCGTACATGCGGATGAATAGGAGTCAGCCGACGGCGATCGCGGCGGGACTCAACTGCCGGCTGTGGCGCCCGAGCGCGCGGAGGCGGCGCCCTTCCCGGGGCGGGTGCCGCCCGGGGTGCCCGCTTGCGCCGACGCCTTCAGCAGCTCCAGCGCGGCGGCATGACTCGAACCGGGCACGGCGGTGTACGTCAGCAGCCGGTGCCCGTCATCCTCCGGCAGGTGCAGGACCTCGTAGTCCAACTCCAGATCACCGATCACCGGGTGGTGCAGGTACTTGGTGCCGGCGCCGCAGACCTGCACCGGGTGCTTCGCCCAGCAGGCGGCGAACTCCGGACTCTTGACGATGAGCTCACCGATGAGAGCGGTGAGGAAGGCGTCGTCGGAGTACCGCCCGGCGGCGACACGCAGGGACGCGACCGCCCGGCTGGCTTCCTCATCCCAGCGCCGGTAGAGCTCCCGCGTGTGCGGATCGAGGAAGAGCATGCGGGTCAGATTCGGCCGGTCCACCGCCCGGCGCGGCGCGGCGCGGTCATAGTGGCCGGCGAAGAGCAGGTGGCCGAGTTCGTTCCAGGCCAGCACCTCGCTGCGCCGTCCCAGCACGATGGCCGGTACGTCCTTCATGGCGGTGATCAGCTTCTCGATGCCCGGGCGCGCGGCCTCGGCCCGCTGCGCGCGGCGCCGCTTCGCCGGACGAGGCCGGGCCAGCTCATGGAGGTACGTGCGCTCATCCTCGGTGAGCGCGAGCGCACGGGCGATCGCCTCGATCACCGATTCCGACGCGTTGGTGCTCTGCCCCTGCTCCAGGCGCGTGTAGTAGATGGGGCTGACGCCGGCCAGCTGCGCGAGTTCCTCCCGCCGCAGCCCGGGCACCCGGCGTGCCCCGTACGAAACCAATCCGACGTCCTCTGGCCGCAACCGGGCACGACGACTTCGCAAGAAGTCTGCCAGCTCGCCCCGACCCCCGTGGTCACTGTGCATGGTCCCAGCATGCCCATCGATGTCGTCCGCTGCCTGTCCCTGCCAGTACCAGTCTGGCTCCGCGTAGTCCGCGCAGTGGCCTGGCTGTCCCGGTACGCCCAGGTCGACAGTGTTCTTCGGCGGAGGTCACCGCCACCCCCTTGACGAGTGGAGGTCATCACGTTGACACGCATGGACTCGGTCACCGAGGCCGGCGACCAGAGGCGGAACACCAGCATAAGCGGACGTGACCGCCTCATCCTGGCCGTCCTGCTGACGGCGAGCTTCACCCTGGCCGTGGACTTCTCCATTCTCAACGTCGCCCTACCCGTGATCGGCGCGGAGGTCGGCTTCTCCCTGCCGGACCTGCAGTGGATCGCCACCTCGTTCGCGCTCTGCGCGGCCGGATTCACCCTGCTGTTCGGCCGCGTCGCGGACATCTTCGGCCGGCGCAGGCTGTTCCTGGCCGGGATCGCCCTGCTCGGGATCTCCTCGCTGGTGGGCGGCCTGGCCACCGACCCGGCCGTACTGATCACCGCCCGGGTGGCGCAAGGGCTGGCCACCGCCGCGGTCACGCCGGCCGCGCTGTCGTTGCTGACCACGTCGTTCCCGGAAGGATCACTGCGGGAGCGGGCACTGGGCCTCAACGGCGCGCTGATGGCCGCCGGCTTCACCACCGGCGCCATCCTCGGTGGCGTCGTCACCGACCTGCTGAGCTGGCGCTGGGCGTTCTTCATCAACGTCGCCGTCGCCGTCGCCGTGCTGGTGGTCGCCCCGGCGGTGCTGCGCGAGAACCGCACCGAGCAGCGACCCCGCCTGGACGTGCCGGGCGCCGTGACCGTCTCCGCCGGCCTGCTGGCCGTCGTGTACGGCCTCACCAGCGCCGGCGAACACGGATGGACGGACATCCGCACCTGGGCCAGCCTCGTCGCCGGCGTCGTGCTCCTGCTGGCGTTCGTCGGCATCGAGCGCCGCGTCACCGAACCGCTGGTGCCCGTACGCATCCTGCGCAAGCGCAGCGTCGCCTGGGGCAACGGCGCCGGCGTCCTGGCATTCGCCACCGAGACGTCACTCGTCTTCCTGCTCACCCTGTACCTGCAGGAAGTCCTCGGGTTCTCGCCGCTGACCGCCGGGCTGTCGTTCGCGGTACTCGGTCTCGGCACCGTGCTCGGCGGCATCGTCGGGCCAAAGGTGATCGCCCGCCTCGGCAACCCGCCGCGCGCCCTGGCGTTCGGCATGGCCGTGCAGACCGCCGCGACGCTGGTGCTGGTCCTCCTCGGCGATTCCCGCGACTGGATGCCGCTGCTGCTGGTCGCCACGTTCGTCGGCGGCGTCGCCAACCTCGTCGCCATCGTGGGGTTCATGGTCACCGCGACCTCCGGGCTGCCCGACCACGAGCAGGGCCTCGCGGCGGGGCTGGCGACCATGAGCCAGCAGATCGGCATCACCATGGGCATCCCCGTCATGTCCGCGATCGTGGGAGCCACCCTCGCCTCGCTCGGCGCCGAGACGCCCACCCACATCCTCACCGCCATCCGGACCGCCATCGGCGTCAACGCGGCGCTGTGCGCGGCCACCGCGATCGCCGTGTCGGTCTTCCTGCGCACCCCCCGGCCCGTCACCGCGCCGGCGACCGGGAACTGAGATGAGCCTGTCCGACCACTCCGTCCGCCGGGAACCACGCGGCTCCGGCACGTGTGACGTCAGCTGGTACACGACCCAGGTGAGCGGCCCAGGGGCGGACGTACCCGTCCGCATCCTGCGGCCCACCGGCCCCCGCAACGGCTGGACGGTCTGGGCCCACGGTGGAAGCTGGCATCACGGGTCGGCGCTGACCTGGCACCATGCCTGCGCCGACCTCGCCGTCGCCGCCGCAACGACCGTGGTCAGCGTGGACTACCGGCTCGCCCCCGAGCACCCGCATCCCGCCGCACTCGAGGACTTCCTCACCGCCGTCGCCTGGGCGCAGGAGCAGGCCGCCGGCGAGGCCACCGAGGTCGCCGTCGGCGGGGACAGCGCCGGTGGCACCATCGCCGCCTGCGCCGCCCTGGTCCTGCGGGACTCCGGCGGTCACCTCGCGGCACAGGTCCTCGCGTATCCGCCGATCGATCCGCAGTGCCGGGCGGACTCCTACCACCGCGATCCCTGCGCGTTCCCCGCGGCCGGCGCGCTCACCGCCGCCTGGCGTGGCTACCGCGGGGAACACCCCGACGGCTCCGGCGGGCTGTACAGCACTCCGATGGAGGCCGCCGACCTCACCGGCGCGGCCCCCGCGATCATCGCGGTCGGCGAGCTGGATCCCGTCATCGACGACGTCCGCGACTACCAGCGCCGGCTGCACGCCGCCGGGGTGCCCGTGCGCTACCTCGAGCTTGCCCGCACGGCACACGGCGCGTTCCTGGAACCCGTCCCGGCCCGCCTGGCCCGCCCCCGCGGCCCCTCGCTGCGGTCCTGGCTGGGCCGCGCACTGGCCCACGCGTTCGCCCAGCGCACCGGTGTCACCCTCCCACCACGGCAAAGGACATTCTCATGACCGGAACACACGCGCGCACCCACCCCTACGAGGCGTTGCTGCGCCACTTCGCCGACCTGCGGGACGGCACCCACGGTACGGCCACCGACCGGGCCGGGAAGGAACGGCTGTTCGCCACGGCGGTGGAGCTGCTGGATCCCGCCGCCCGGCAGGTGCTCGACGAGGCGAACCGGTTCCTGTTGCTCGGCAGCGGCCTGGTCGAGGCGACCGGCGTCCGGAACGACGCCGACGGCCTGTCCGCACAATGGACGCTGAGCTGGCCGGAACAACGGGCCACCGGGCTGCCCGCACTGGGCCTGATCGCACACTACGGCCGCGGCTTCCACCATCCCCACCTGCGCGGCGTCACCGTACGCGACTGGCCGATGAACGTGTTCTCCGCCGCCGACGCGTCCGACCAGGTTCCCATCCTGCGCGCCATCGTCGTGGCGGACCTGCACAACCTGGTGTTCCAGCGCGACTACCGGATCGTGCCGGCCACCACCCGCGGATGACGGGGAGCAGACCGTGACCCTCACCCTTTCCGTCCTGGACCAGTCACCCGTCGCGGCCGGCGCGGACGCGGCCCGAGCCGTCCGCGACACGGTCCGGCTGGCCCGTGCCGTCGATCCGCTGGGCTACCGCCGGTACTGGGTGGCCGAGCATCACGGCAGCGCCAGCTTCGCCGGCACGTCGCCCGCGGTGCAGGCCGCCGTGCTGCTGCAGCACACCGCGCAGATGCGGATCGGTACGGGTGGTGTGTTGCTGCCACGCCACGACCCGGTCCAGGTCGCCGAGACGTTCCACCTGCTCGCCGATCTCCACCCGGGCCGGGTCGACCTCGGCCTCGGCCGCGCCGGCGGCCCCGCGTACACATTTCCGGGGAAGCTGGAACTGCTCCGCGACAGCCTCGCCCGGTTGCGCGGCGCTCGCGGGGGCGGCACCGGGCCCGGCGTCTGGCTGCTGGGCAGCGGGACCACGGCGGCCGAGCTGGCCGGGCAGCACGGCATCGGCTACTGCGCCGGGCACTTCCTCAATCCTGCGGCGAGCGGTCCGGCGCTGGCGGGTGTCCGGGCGGTGAGCAGCGCGGCGCCGCTGATCCTCGCGGTGCGCGTCTTCGTGGCGGCGACCAGCGAGCGCGCGCAGGCGCAGGCAGCGGACTACCTGCTGTGGCGCAGCCGTAAGGACCTGGGCGCGCAGGAACCGCTCCCGCGCTCGGGCCACGCCGCACAGCATCGGTGGAGCGCCGCGGAATGCGAGCGTGCCGCACAGAATCGGCGGGCGATCGTCGTCGGCGACCCCAGCGAGGTACGCACGCAACTCACGGCACTGGCCGCCCGGCATGGGGTCGAGGAGATCATGGTCAACACCCTGCTCCCGGATCTCGGCGAGCGCGTGCGGACCTATGAGCTGCTGGCTGCGGCGTTCGACCTGCGCCCCGTGGACGCGATCGCGGCGACCTGACAGCTCCTCCGTCTGATCCCGGGAAAGGAGGCGTGAGCGGACCGTGTTGTCGGCCTCTGACTACACCTCGGGGAGGGCGCCGAGGGACGCGCCCTGGTAACGGCCCCGGATGATCGAGTTGATGTTGACCATGCCTCTCACCCGCGCGTGCGCGCTTCGGCGGGCTTGCCACCGGACTGCACGAAGGCCGCCGGTTGCGGCCCGAACGCCAGAAGGTCGGTGGGCTTCGGTGCCCGCGCGCGCTGCGATGCCACCGACACCTCCCGGACGATCCGTCGCGTCCGGTCCTCGTCGGTGACGGTCTGGGCGTCGCGTTGCGCGTCGATGGTGGCGACCATGTCCAGGAGCCTGTTGACGGAGCCGGGGAACTCCCGGCACAGCTGTGCCGCCGCCTGGAGCTGCGGGGCCGGCACGTCAACGGTTCGCTGCGCCATGCCGAGGTCCCACACGTCCGGGCTGACCAGATAGCCGGCGGGCAGCGAACCCGCGCCGCCGCGGGCGGCGAACACGTCCACGCCGGGGGGCGGGGCGGCGGGTTTCGCCGTCCCGATCACGACGAGCGCGCCCGTCCCGGCGGTCACCAGGGGGATGAGCACCGCGGTCAGAACGGACCCGGTCATCTGCAGCAACCCGACACCGAGCACCAACGCCATCCCGGCCAGCGCGGCGAGTTCGCCGCCACCCTCGGCCGGCCCGGTCCGGCTGGCGGCGCCCCGGTAGTGCGCGACGAGCGCCTCCACGACGACGTTCTTCGGCTGCCAGCCGTCGGGGCGAGACGGGATCGGGTGCGGCACGGGGGTCTCCAGGACGTGTCATGGGTGGTCGGCAGCGAAGGTGCGGTGCCCCTACCATGTGTAGCGCGCCGACCTACACGCCGTAGGCGCCCCGCTATCGTGCACCCGGCGTCACTCACGCCTCGCGACGGCGAAACCGGACACAAAATTCGGACGTACGTGGACTCCGGTCCCAGGTGCGAGATGCGCCACTTTCAGAAGCCGGGGGGCGGCCGGTCCGCCGAGCAGACCAGGCGACGTCGGCGTGTACCGACCCACGGCGAGAGATCGCGGGGGTACCTTCCCCGCTGTGCGTGTCATGACCTTCAACATCCAGCACGGCCAGGGTGTCGATGGCAGGGTCGACCTCGCCCGCATCGGCGCGGCCATCCGGGGAGCGAACGTCGATGTGGTCGGGCTACAGGAGGTCGACCGGCATTTCGGTGCCCGCAGCCGGTTCCGTGACCAGGCCGGCTGGCTGGGCCGGCGGCTGGGCATGGAGGTCGCGTACGGCGGCAACCGCGAACGCTCGCCGTGCATCCCCGGCGTGGGGCGTCGCCAGTTCGGCAACGCGATCCTTTCGGCGTTTCCCATCACGGACCGCGAGAACATCCCCCTGCCCCGGTCCGGCACGCACGAACAGCGTGGGCTGTTGCGGGTTCGGATCGAGGCCGGCGGCGTCGTGTGGCGGGTGTACGCCACCCACCTGCAGCACGACGATCCGGACGAGCGGCTCGTCCAGGCCCGAGCGATCCGGCAGATCCTCGGCACGCCCCAGCACACCGTCGTGCTGGCCGACCTCAACGCCCAACCCACCACACCGGAGGTACGGGCCCTCACCGACGCCCTGGTGGACAGCTGGGCCGCGGCGGGCACCGGGCCCGGAAACACCTCGGCGAGCCCGGCACCCACTCAGCGCATCGACTACGTCCTGCACTCCGCGGACACGCGCTCGCGCACCGTAACCGTGCTCACCTCCCCACCGGCGAGCATCGCCTCCGACCACCTGCCGGTGCTGGCCGACCTGGAGGCGAACCCCGACCAATAGTGCCGGCCAGTCAGGTCAGTACTTGGTGTACTTGACCCATTCATAGCGGGCCGTCAATGGCGCTCCGGGGTGGCCGGAGGCGCCGAGCCAGCTGTCGACGCCGCCCGTTCCAGCCCATCCAGGATCAGGTCGAGCCCGTACGTGAACTCCTCGCCGTAGTCGTAACCGGGCCGCAGTACGCGCTCGCGGGTGAACTCCGCCAGGTGGGGATACCGGTCGGCCGGGAACTGCGCCAGCATGACCTGCGCCAGCTCCGCGGTCTGCTCCGGAGTGTCGAACGGGAGCCCGCGCTCCTGCAGAGCGAAGCCGTAGATGTAGCTGTCCAGCAGCGAATACGCGTGCCCGGCCAGCGAGACGGTGAAGCCGCCCGCGCGCAGGCAGCCGAGGACGGCGTCGTGGTGGCGCAGCGTGGCGGGCCCGGGGTTGGTGCGGGACTCCATCAGGCCGATCGCCCAGCGGTGGCGGGTCAGCGCCCGGCGGATGGAGATCGCCCGTTGCCGCATCGCGCCGCGCCAATCACCTCCCGCGTCCGGCAGGTCGAGTTCGCTGAACACCACGTCGATCATCCCGTCGAGCAGATCCTCCTTGCCGGCCACGTGGGTGTAGAGCGACATCGCCTCGACGCCGACGGCCTCACCCAGCTTGCGCATGGTGAGCGCCGCGAGCCCGCCGGAGTCGGCGAGGCCCACCGCGGCGCGCAGCACGGCGTCGCGGGTCAGCGGTGTCCGGGCGGCGCGGGGGCGGCTGGTCCGTTCGGCCATCGGGCGGATCCCTTCGTCGGCCTTGACACCTTACATCGTAAGGCGCATCCTTACGGTGTAAGGACACCGGGATGGAGGATCAGATGAACAGCACGACCAGGCACGACCCGTCCGAGGCCCGCGCCGCGTCCGGTGCGGCGCCGACCATGCGCGCCGTCGTCCAGGACCGCTACGGCGCCGATCCCGAGGGCCGGCTGCGGCTGGCGCAGATCGCCCGGCCCCAGATCGGCCCGGGCGAGGTGCTGGTACGCGTCCGGGCCGCCAGCGTCGATCGCGGCACCTGGCATCTGATGGCCGGGCTGCCGTATCCGGTCCGGGCCGCCGGATTCGGCATGCGCCGGCCCCGGTACGCCAACCCGGGCCGCGCGCTGGCCGGCACGGTCGCGGCGGTCGGCGCCGACGTCACGGGCCTCCAACCGGGCGACGAGGTGTTCGGCGTCGGCGCCGCCACGTTCGCCGAGTACGCCTGCGCCCGCGCCGACAAGCTCGCCGTGAAGCCCGCGACCCTGTCGTTCGAGCAGGCGGCCGCGCTCGGCATCTCCGGTCTCACGGCGCTGCAGGCCGTACGCAAGCATGGGCGGGTGGCCGCCGGTCAGAAGGTGCTCGTGCTCGGCGCGTCCGGTGGGGTCGGCGCCTTCGCGACGCAGCTCGCCAAGGCCGACGGCGCCCACGTCACGGGGGTCTGCAGCACCACCAAGGTCGACCTGGTGCGGAGCCTGGGCGCCGACCGCGCGGTCGACTACACCCGCGAGGACGCCCTCGACGGCCGGACCCGGTACGACGTCATCATCGACACCGGCGGCAACCGGCGCCTGGCCGACCTGCGCCGCGCCCTCACCGCCGCCGGGCGGCTCGTCATCGTGGGCGGTGAGACCGGCGGGCGCTGGCTCGGCGGCACCGACCGCCAGCTTCGGGCACAGCTGCTGTCCCGGTTCGTCGGCCAGCGGCTCGGCTCGTTCCTCACCTCGGAGAACGCCACCGACCTCGGCACACTCGCGCGACTCTGCGCGTCGGGCGAGCTCACCGCCGCCGTCGACCGGACCTACCCGCTGGCCGAGGCCGCCGCCGCCATCCGGCACCTGCTCGACGGCCGGGTCCGCGGCAAGGTCGTGATCACCGTGTGAGCGCGGCTCAGCGCCACCGGCACCCATCAGGAAGGACACCGAGATGTCGGGATTCGCCGCGCGCCTGCGCCGCGCCACGATGGCCGAGCACCGCGAGGCCGAGACCAGGACATTCATCACCCGGCTGATGGACGGCCGGATTCCGCTCGCCGGTTTCGTCGCGCTCACCGCCCAGTACCTGGTCATCTACCGGGCCCTGGAGGACGCGGCCGACCGGATGGGCGCCGACGGGACCGCCGCCGCCTTCGCCGACCCCGCGCTGTCACGGGTGCCGGCGCTGGAGGCCGACCTGGCCGAACTGCACGGCCCGGACTGGCCCTCGGCCGTGACCCCCATCGAGGCGACCCAGCGGTACGCCGCACGGCTGCGCGAACACTGCTTCACCTCGCCGGTCCACTTCCTCGCCCACCACTACGTGCGCTACCTCGGCGACCTGAGCGGGGGCCGGCTGGTCGGGCGTGCGGTGGCCAAGGCGTACGGGCTCGGCCCGGCCCGCCTCGCCTTCTACACCTTCGACCAGATCGACGACGTACGCGGATACAAGGCCGCGTACCGTGAACGGCTGGACGCGCTGCCCTACCCGGTGGAGGACCTCGCGGTCCTCGTCGCGGAAGCGCGGCTGGCGTTCCGGCTCAACTCGGCGGTATTCGAGCAACTCGGGGCCGCGTACCCGCAGGCCGCGTAGCGGACCTCGAGGAGGCGCACTTCGGCACGCCATCGCTCAGCGAGTCGGCGTCAGCCGGTGGATGCCGCACGGGTCAGTTCCAGCACGGGGATGAGGCGGATGCCGGCCGTCTTCTCCGCGTATTCGGCGAAGCCCGGGTATCGGCGGGCCTGTTCGTCGAAGCGGCGTTCGCGTTCGTCGCCGGTCACCTCCCGGACCTCCACCGCGTACGTCTCGGAGCCTCGTTCGATCGTGGCCCGGCCGGCTGAGGTGAGGTTGTAGTACCAGCCCGGGTTCTCCGGCGCCCCGCCCTTGGACGCGAACACGAAGATGACATCGTCGTCGGTCTCGTGCGGCAGGTACATCATCGGGCTGACGAGTTCGCGTCCGCTCTTGCGGCCACGATGGTGGACCAGCACCATCGGCGCGCCGGTGAACGGCCCGCCGACCCGGCCCTCATTCGCGCGGAACTCGTCGATGATCTTGGCGTTCCAGTCGCTCATCGGGGATTGCCTCGGCTCTCTCGTACGGCAAGGGGGGCGCGCATCCATTTTGTCGTGATGCCGGACGGCCAGGGCCTGATGGGCTGAGCAGACGACGCCGCACGGGTGACCCCGGAGTGCGTGGCCGGGCATAACGACCCGAACCACTGGACGCTTCGAGATGGGTCTGCTCGGATTGTGGGATGCGGTTCGACGTCGACACCAAGGCTTCGCCCGACCAGGCGCTCCGGGCCTTCACGGACTTCAGCGAACGCAGAACTCAAATCTGGAACCGTACGCTCGACCGGAAGAGCTACGAGTTACGGGAGCGGGGCGACAGTTGGGCGGTTGCCCGGGAGAGCAGTCCCGGATCACCGTTCTGGGTTGTCGTCCGCTACGACTGGTCCGAACCCGCCGTGATCCGCTGGACGGTTCTGGAAAGCAGCTACGGGGGCGGTGGCGAGGGTTTCGTACGGATCGCGCCCGGCGACAACGGGGGCAGCCGGCTGCACGTCGAGTGGACCAGTACGGGTGCCCGTTCGCAGAGGACGATGCTGTTCCTGCTGCACCGTGGCCCGATGGGCCGGCTGATCTCACGAATGTACGCCTCCGCACTGGACAGGTTCGCCCAGGACGACGCCGGCTAGAGGCGTCGCCGCCCGGCTGCTTCGGTGTACGACCAGGAACTCCACCGTTCCGTAGCTGGCGTACACGTTGGTCGCGTCGTTCGAGGTATGAATGCGTCGCGCGCTGGGCCGCTCGGCCACAACCCAGTGCAGCATCTGGGCCTTGAGGCCCGCAGCAGTGCCGTCCCCACACCCTGCCGCCGCCACTGCGGGTGCACCTGCATGTCGAGGACGGAGATGTGCTCGTTTTCGGCTGACGGAACTCCACGGCCCAGGAATGAGGTTGTCAGGGCCCGAACCACGGCATCGTACGTCGGAGCGGGGTCGGTCGGCCGGTCGACGGCCAGGGCGGCATGCGCGAGCTCGACGTGCCCCGCGAGATCGTCAGGGGCGGGATCGGCGGCGTCGAAGCGCGTGACCTGGAGGTTCATCGCGGCCGACGATTCTCGACGCATCATCGCCCGGCATGCTTGGCGGTGTAGCGGTTACGGTCTGCAGTGGACAGCGCCGCCGCACAGAGCATGCCGGGCCTGCGCCCGCTTCAGTCATCCGCCACCTTGAGCACAAGCTTGCCCGTGTTCTGACCGTTGAACAGCCGCAGCAGGGCCTCGGGGAAGGCCTTCACACCGCCCTCCACCACGTCCTCGCGCGACCGAAGTTTCCCGGCCGCCAGCCACCCGGACATCTCGGCGGCGGCCTCGGCGTACCGGTCGGCGTAGTCGAAGACCACCATGCCGGTCATCGACGCCCGGTTGACCAGCAAGGACATGTAGTTGGCCGGACCCTTGACCGGCTCAGTCGCGTTGTACTGCGAGATCGCCCCGCAGATGACGACGCGGGCGCCCCGGGCCAGCCGGGCCAGGACCGCGTCGAGGATGTCGCCGCCGACGTTGTCGAAGTAGACGTCCACGCCGTCGGGTGCCGCCGCACGCAGCGCAGCGCGCACGTCGGTGGACTTGTAGTCGATGCAGGCGTCGAAGCCGAACTCCTCCACGACGAGGCGGCACTTGGCCTCGCCGCCGGCGATGCCGATCACCCGGCAGCCCTTGAGTTTGGCGATCTGGCCGACCACACTGCCGACCGCGCCGGCAGCGCCGGACACCACGACGGTCTGCCCGGCCTGCGGGCGGCCGATGTCGAGCAGCCCGAAGTAGGCGGTCATGCCCGGCATGCCCAGCACGCCGAGGTACACCGGCAGGGGCGCCAGCGCCGGGTCGACCTTGGTCAGCCCGCGACCGTCGGACCGGCAGTACTCCTGCACGCCGAGGGTGCCGTACACATGGTCGCCGACGGCGAAGCCGGGGTGGTGTGAGGCGACGACGCGGCCCACGCCGCCGGCGCGCATGACCTCGCCGATCCCGACCGGACGGATGTAGGACTTGGCGTCATTCATCCAGCCGCGCATGGCCGGGTCCAGCGACAGGTAGGTCGTCTGGATCAGCAGTTCACCCTCGCCCGGCTCGGCGGCCGGTTCCTCGACGTACTCCCAGTCGGTGGGCTTCGGCAGCCCGACGGGGCGGGCGGCCAGCCGGTACTGACTGTTGATACGGCTCATCTGGAGGGCTCCTTGGTCGTCGAGATACGGGTGGCTGCGGTGTGCGGGGACATCTTGCGGGCGCGGCGGATGATGCGGCGGCAGCGCAGTTCGAGCACGACGACGGCGATCCCGAAGAACCGGAACTTCGTGTTCGTGGTCTGTCTGCTGAGGTACCGCTGATACACCTGCTGGGCGATGACCGCGACGCGGAACAGGCCGAAGACCTGGTACCAGGCCCATTCTGCGTTCGTGACGGTGGCGCCGGTCCGGGCGCAGTAGTGGGCGACGACCTGTTGCCTCGTCATCATCCCGGGCAGGTGCGTGGGCTGGCGGCGGAACAGCCGCATCAACAGCCCGTCGCCGGGCTGAACCCAGTACCCCAACGAGTTGGCCAGGTCGATCAGCGGATCGCCGACGGTGGCGAGCTCCCAGTCGAGCAGGCCGATCGGGCGGGTCGGATCGGCCGGGTCGAGCACGACGTTGTCGAAGCGGAAGTCGTTGTGAACGAGCGTGTGCGGCCGTTCCGCGGGCTGATGCTCGTCCAGCCAGCGCATCACCGCCTCGAAGCTGCCGACGTTGCGGGTCCGGGCCTTGCGGTAGCGCTCGGACCAGCCGGCGACCTGCCGGGCGACGTAACCGTCGCCCTTGCCGAGGTCGCCGAGGCCGGTGGCGGCGACGTCCACCGAGTGCAGGTCGGCCAGCAGGTCGATGACGTTGCGGCACAGGGTCGCGGTCTGTTCGCGATTCAGGCGTACGCCCGCGGGAAGCTCCTTGCGCGGGATCGGTCCGTCGATCCGGTGCATGACATAGAACGGCGTACCGATAACCGAGGCGTCCTCGCAGAGGGCCACGGTGCGGGGGACGTAGGGCAGGTGCCGGGCTAGCTGGGTCTGGATCCGGTGTTCGCGGGCCATGTCGTGCGCGCCCTTGACGTGGTTGCCTTTGGGCGGACGCCGCAGGATGAGGTCGCCACCGGGGTAGCGCAGCAGGTAGGTCAGGTTCGACACGCCGCCGGAGAACTGGCGTACCTCGGGAACCGTGGTGAGGTCGATCCCGGCGCCGGTGGCGTTCGCGGCGAGCCAGGCCGCCACGGCGCGGGTGTCGAAGGCGTCCTCCGCGCGCACCTCCCGGTCACTCATGTGAGCCTCCGGACGACCTGCAGCGGCAACACCTTCATGGCGGCGGCCAGGGGCACCCAGGGCCACTGCGGGACGTACGCCTTGACGCGCCGCTTCTCGATGGCGCGGACCATCGCGCGTACACCGGTCTCCGTGTCCACCATGAAGCGGGTCTTCTGCTCGACGTGGGCGTTCATCTCCGAGCGGATGTAGCCCGGATAGATCACCGACACGTCGAGGCCCTTGACGCGTTCCGCGCGCAGACCCTCGGCGATCGCCGCCACGCCCGCCTTCGTCGCGGCGTAGGTGGTCATCGAGCGGCGCATGCCGCGCAGCGCGGACATCGAGGAGATGAGGACGAGGTGGCCGCGTCCGCGCTGGCGAAAGATCTCCAGGGCGGCCTCGCTCTGCGCCAGGGCGCCGACGAAGTTGGTCATAGCCGTGGCGCGGTTCGCGTCGGGCCGGCCGGTGCCCAGCGGGGCGCCCTTGCCGATGCCCGCGTTGACGACCACGCGATCGAGCCGGCCGAAACTGGCGGCGAAGGTGTGGAAGACCTTGGTGACCGCCTCGGCGTCGGTGACGTCCAGCGCGGCCGTCTCCACCCGCCGTCCGGTGCCCGCGCGGATCTCGCCGGCGAGCGTGTCGAGCCGGTCCGTGCGCCGCGCGCACAGCGCCAGGTCGTAGCCGAGCGCGGCGAACTGGCGGGCCATCTCCGCACCGAGGCCCGCGCTCGCGCCGGTGATCAGGACGACGCCGCGCGTCACGACGCCTCCCGGGCGGCGTCCGCGCCGAGCTCGATCTCGCGGATCCGGGCGCCGGCGGCGATCATCCGGCGGTCGTAGAGCGGACGCGCCAGGCGCTTGGTCCAGAACGCCATCCGGGCCGGCCGGTCCGGCAGGACGAGGAAGCGTCCGGCGTCGACGCCGCGCAGGACCCGGGCGGCCATCTCGGTGGCGTCGAGCGGCGCGCGGGCGATCAGCCGGGCGGCGATCCGCTCCATGAGCGGATCGTCGCCGCCGAGGGAGGCGGCCAGATTGGTACGGAAGAACGACGGGCAGACGACGCTGACGTCGACGCCCCACGGGCGCAGCTCGTGGCGCAGGCCTTCCGACAGCGCGACGACGGCCGCCTTGCTGGCGTCGTAGGAGGTCATCGCGGCCGGATGGGTGAGTCCGGCGATCGACGCGACGTTGACGATGTGGCCGCGCTGCTGCGCCTTGAACATCGGCGCGAACATGCGGCAGCCGTTGACCGTGCCGAGGACGTTGATTTCGAGAACCCGTCGCCAGTGCGCGTCGTCGAGCCGATCGACCCGGCCGCCCGCGGCGATGCCGGCGTTGTTGACGAGCAGGTCCAGACCGTCGAGGTCACGCTCGACCCGGTCCAGGGCGGCCGCCCAGTCGTCGAAGGAGGTGATGTCCAGGCGCTGGTACATCGCACCGGCGGGCACCTCCCGGTCCGGCGCCAGGTCGGTGACGAGCACGCGCTCCCCACGGGCCGCGAGGCGCTCGGCGAGGGCCCGGCCCAGACCGGAGGCGCCGCCGGTGATCAGGACGCGACGCCCGCTCATCGGCGCGCTCCGTGCTTGCCGAGTTCCGCGCGGGCGACCACGCCCTTGTGCACCTCGTCCGGTCCGTCGGCCAGGCGTACCGCGCGGGCCGCGGTCCACGCGCCGGCCAGGGGGAAGTCGCTGGACAGACCGGCGCCGCCGTGGAGCTGCATGGCGAAGTCGATGACCTGTTGGGCCACGTTCGGCGCGGCGACCTTGATGGCGCTGACCTCGGTGGGCGCGGCCCCGTACCGGTCGAGTTTCCAGGCGGCGTGCAGGATCAGCAGCCGGGCGGAGTCGATGGCGATGCGGGCCTCCGCGATGCGTTCGCGGTTGCCGCCGAGGTCTGCCAGCGGCTTGCCGAAGGCCTGGCGCGACAGGCCGCGCTCGCATGCCAGGTGCAGCGCCCGCTCGGCCAGGCCGATCATGCGCATGGCGTGGTGTACCCGGCCCGGCCCGAGCCGGCCCTGCGCGAGCTCGAATGCCCGGCCGGGGCCGGCGATGACGTGGGTGGCGGGAACTCTGACGTCGGTGAACGACACCTCGCCGTGGCCGAACGGCTCGTCGAGGAAGCCCATGGTGTCGAGCATCCGCTCGACCTTCACGCCCGGGGTGTCGACGGGGACGAGCACCATCGAGTGCCGGGCGTGCTTGGGGGCGTCCGGGGCGCTGAGACCCATGACGATCAGGACGGCACAGTCCGGGTGGCCGATGCCGGTCGTCCACCACTTGCGGCCGTCGAGGACCACGTCGTCGCCGTCGACCACGGCGGTCAGTTGCATGTTCGTGGCGTCCGAGGACGCCACACCGGGCTCGGTCATCGCGAACGCCGAGCGGATCCGCCCGTCGAGCAGGGGGTCGAGCCAGCGGTCGCGCTGTTCCGGGGAGCCGTAGCGCAGCAGCAGTTCGGCGTTGCCGGTGTCGGGCGCGTTGCAGTTGAACACGTAGGGGGCCAGCGACGACCAGCCCGTCGCCTCGGCGACCGGCGCATAGTCGAGGTTGGTCAGCCCCGCTCCCCCACGGGTGCCGAACCGTTCCGCGTACGGGCCCTCGTGTCCCGCCGGCAGGAACAGGTTCCACAATCCCTGGGCACGTGCCTTGCGCTGCAGTTCGCGTACCTCGTCGGGCACGCGCCACAGGTCGGCTCCGCCGCCGTGCCGGCGTGCCTCACTGATCCGGGCGTCCAGGCGACGCTCGACCGGGGCGATCTCGGCCTCGACGAAAGCGCGGACGGCCTCCGTCAGTTCGGCGGCCCGGGGAGACGGACTGAAATCCATGCCCCGAGCGTAGGCGGTGGTCCGGACAATAATTGATCGTACGCGACAAGGTTTTGATCGTACGCGACAGGTCAGTCGCGGGTCCGGGCCTCCCGCCGCAGCTGCGAGGGTGTACGTCCCCACCACCGCCTCGCGCAGCGGGTCAGCACCGCCTGCTCGGCGAAACCCACCAGGTTGCTGACCTGGGCGAAGGGCATGGTCGTGGTGGTGAGGTACGAGCGCGCCCGGGCCCGGCGCACGGAGTCGAGGACGGTGCCGAAGGACGTCCCCTCCGCGGCGAGTTGCCGCTGCAGCGTCCGCGGATGCACGGCCAGCAGGCGGGCCACATCGGCCAGCTCGGTCGATCCGGTACCCAGCGACTGGTCGAGCGTCGCGCGGACCCGCGACGTCACGGCCGCCCCCGACTCGGGAGACTGCTGCGACAGGAACGCCAGCGCCAGCCCCCGGATGGTCGCGTCGACGTCGTCCAGCGTGCGCGACAGCAGGCTGGACGGCAGCCGGAGCACCGCCGCGGAACGACCGAAGCGCACCCGCGCCCCGAACGCCTCCTCGTACCGCCGCCGGGGCGCCACCGGGCCGTGCGGCAGATCGACCGACTTCAGCCCGTACTGGCGGCCGCCGGCCAGGAACATCACCGTACGGTGCAGGAACATCACCGTCATGTCCGTGGCCTGCGGCAGCGGCCGTACCCCCGGAAACGCATAGCGGACGGCGATCACACCGCGGTCCCCTTCCGGGTCGTCGACCACCGAGACACTCTGATCGCGGGCGTGCACGAACATGTAGCGCGACGTGCACTCCAGGGCGTCGGCCACCGACGGCGAATGCTGGATCGCGACCGCCAGCGGGCCCAGCAGGCTAAGGTCCTGCGCCTGACCCACCTGCAGCCCGAGATCGGGACAGCCGAGCTCGGCCGCCGCCACTTCGAGGACCGCCGCCAGCTTCGAGTCTTCGACCAGCAACTCGTCGGTGTCCAACGCCTCCACCGGCAGCCCCACCCGCCGGGCGCAGCCGACGGCGTCGCCGCCGAGCGACTCGACGACCTGCCGGAACTTCTGCAGACCGGCGGAACGGACCAGAGACACCCCTACAGGCTATGTGCCGCCCGGTGCGGGTGCCGCGTGCGCGCGGCAGCACGGTGCGTCACCACCGCTGTGCTGGTGACAGCGACCGCGGATGACCACGCCTGGCTCGCCGAGTGGACTGGTGGCTTTCTTACCTTCCTGTAGGAATTCTTCGGCGTTGGTCTTACCCGTCTCGGCCAGTCTCCTGACAGCCCCCAACGAGCGGGGTCGTGGCGGACGAACAGTCCCCGACACTCAAGGAGTATCCATGCGCAAGATGGCGATCGCGGCCGTGGTAACGGGCGGGACCCTGCTGGCCGGTGGGTTCGCGGCCAGCGCCCACGCCAGCAACTCCCCGGCGCTGCGGCCGACCACGCCGGTCCAGCAGAGCAACGTCGTCGGCGAGTGCTTCGTGCTCGGTGACGCGGGCGTGCGGGGCGCGAGCGGCACCGCGGCGGGTGCTCGCGGCACAACGCCGTCCGAGCCGAAGCGCCCGGAGGGCAGCACGGGCGTCACCTGCACCAGCTTGCCCGGCGGCACCGTCACCGGCAAGACCGGCGGCGTCGTGGTCGGCAAGACCGGCGGCGTCGTGGTCGGCGAGACCGGCTACAGCGGCACCGTCACCGGCAAGACCGGCGGCACCGTCACCGGCAAGACCGGCGGCGCCGTGGTCGGCAAGACTGGCCGCTGACGAGCGCCGGACGCCCCCGGGGCGGCCCGCTGGCCGCCCCGGGGGCGTGCGCGCCGCGCTCCGACGTCCACCGCCTCTCGGCACACTGCGGCGCGGCTGCCTATGCTTCGACTCCCCGCAACCGGTGGAGAGGTATGGCCTGATCGGTATGGCGAACCGGATCGTGTACGCCGAGGACGACCGCGCCACGCGCGAGTCGGTGACGCGCGCCCTCGAACTGGAGGGCTACGAGGTCCACGCGGTCGCGGACGGGGCGGGCGTGTTCGAGGCGGTGGCGGCACAGCATGCCGATGTGATCGTGCTCGACCTGATGATGCCGCACGTCGGCGGGTTGACCGTCTGCCGGCGGCTGCGGGCGGGTGCGAACCGGGCTCCGATCTTGATGGTGACGGCCCGCACGGAGGTGTCGGATCGCGTGGCCGGTCTGGACGCCGGCGCGGACGACTACCTGCCCAAACCCTTCGCCCTGGACGAGCTGTTCGCGCGGGTCCGCGCGCTGCTGCGGCGAGCCCGCTACGACGAGCCGGAGCGCGAGGTACGGGTGGCGGATGTGCGCGTGGACGAGGCCGCACGACGCGTCTGGCGCGGTGACCGCGAGCTGGAGCTGACCAAGACCGAATTCGATCTACTGCAGTTGCTGGTCCGCAACACCGGTGTGGTGCTCAGCCATTCGACTATCTACGGTCGGATCTGGGACTACGACTTTGGGCCGGACTCGAAGGCACTCGCGGTCTACATCGGCTACCTGCGGCGCAAGCTGGAGGCCGGCGGCTCGCCCCGCCTCATCCACACCGTGCGAGGTGTCGGCTACACGTTGCGTGCGCCGTGAACCTGCGTACCCGCCTGGCGCTTGCGCTCGGCACGCTGGCCGCGCTGTCGGTCGTGGCGGCCGGCGCGATCAACTACGCGGTCACGGAGCGGCGCCTGCACGAGGCGGTCGACACCGGCCTGAAGGGTTTCGCGGCGGCGGTCGCGTCGGGCGCCGTCAACAGCGCCAGCTACTGCCCCACCAGCGAGTCCGCGGATGCCACGGCGATCGGCGTCGCCGCTCTGCCAGCCGGCGGCGGTGTGCCGGACATCGTGCAGTGCGCCTATCCGGACGGCCAGGTCGTCTCCTTGATCGGCCCGGACGGCGTGCGGTTGCGGGAGCCGGGCCCGGCGGTAGACGTCGGTGGCGCGGTGCGGGAGCCCTGGACCGAGAGCGTGGGCGGGCGTGACTACCGCGTCATGGTCATCCGGCTCACCGAGCGCGAGCTGCGGATCGCCGAGAGCCTTGCCGAAACGCAGCGCGTGCTCGCCTCGGTGCGGGCCCGGTCCGCGACGGCGGGCCTCGCGATCATCCTGCTGGCCGCCGCGGCGGGCGTCCTCGTCGCCCGCTGGACCAGCGCACCGGTGACCCGGCTGACCGCCACAGCCGAGGCGATCGCCACCACCGGTGACCTGAGCATCGACGTGCCGACCGGCCGTCGCGACGAGGTGGGCCGGCTGGCGCGGGCCTTCGCGGCGATGCTCGCCGCCCTCACCCGCTCGCGCGAACAGCAGCAGCAGCTCGTCCAGGACGCCGGCCACGAGCTGCGCACACCGCTGACCAGCCTGCGGGCCAACGTGGACACGCTGCGACGCTACCCGCACCTCGACCCGAGCCTGCGTGACCGCGTCCTGACCGACCTCGACGGCGAACTGCGAGAGTTGTCCGCGCTCGTCGACGAGGTCGTCGCCCTCGCCGCCGACCGGTACGAGGCCGAGGAGGAGCAGCACGTCGACCTGGCCGACCTGGTGCGACGCGCGACTGAGCGGGCCCGGCGCCGCAGCGGCCGACGCATCGTGGTCGACGCCGTCCCGGCCCCCCTTGTGGCCAGGCCCGAGCACGTGCTGCGCGCCGTCGGCAACCTGCTCGACAACGCCGTCAAGTTCACCGACCCCGGCACACCGATCGAGGTGACCGTACGCCCCGGACGCATCGACGTGCGCGATCACGGACGGGGCATCGACCCGGCGGATCTTCCGCACGTCTTCGACCGTTTCTACCGCGCCGCCGACGCCCGCGCCGCGCCCGGCTCCGGCCTCGGCCTCGCCATCGTGCAACAGATCGTCCACCAGTGCGGCGGCACCGTCCGGGCCGCGAACCACGCGCAGGGCGGCGCGCTCTTCACCATTCAACTGGCGGCCCCACCTCCCACGTCTGCGGAATGAGTCGGAGAGGCGGCGCCACCACGGAACCCGCACGCCGGCGGAGTGCGACCCGTCCTCACCCCCGCAACGCGGAGGCGAAGATCCCGGGCAGGGCCGTCCAGCGGGGCCGCGCGGCGAACGCGGTCAGCCGCCGCCCCGTCGTGGCGGCGGTGCGGTTGGTGACGAACCACGGTGGCTTCGGGGTGATGCTGAACTGCCCCGTGATCACCGACCTGGGCAGCGGACGGAACGGCCCGTACACGACGGTCCGTTCGGGCCGGTGCAGCAGCAGCGAGTTGTGCACCACGCCGCGGCCGCTGCCGATGTCGTCGAGCGGGTGACCGGGGAAGGCACCCCAGGTCGCGCGGGCGGTCAGATAGCCCACGCCGGTCCACGCGTTGACGCCGACGGTGCCGTAGCGCAGGCGGGCGATGATCTCCCGCAGGTGCTCGCCCAGCATCCGCTGCGTGCGCGGGTCGATCACCAGGTTGGCGCCGAGTGTGCCGTGCAGGCGTTCGTTCGCGAGGTGCACCGCGGCGTTGAGGAACTCCAGGCCGGTGCCGGGCAGCTCCGCGACGCCGAGGACCGGGCCGAAGTACTCGGTCCCGAACGCGGACTCGGTCGCGTCGCTGAGGTCCAGCCCCCACAGCAGGGTGCGCCCGGCGGCGCCGTCGACGGCCTCGTGGTTCGGGTGGGCCTGCCGCGCGCCCGCCACCCGCAGGTCGCAGCCGGGATACCAGGCGGGGCGTTCGGGCGCCGCCGCGAACGCGGCGCGCAGCGCGCTGAGGAACTGCTGCTTCTGCGGCCAGTCCTTGCCGACGATCACGATCTGGGCGGCGATGCAGTTGAACCCGCTGTTGTGCAGGCGCTGGGTGGCGATGTGCTCGGCCTGGAACCGGATGTCGGCGTCCGACCAGCGTCCGGGGACCACGATGGTCGGGGAGACACCGCCGAGTTCGCTCGTGATCGGCTTGGTCAGGCGCGGCGTGTGCGCGGCCTTCGCCGCGACACCGGCCGCGCCGGTGCCCCAGACGATCGCGTCGTGGGTGGCCTCGCTGCCGGTGACGTGTACGGCGTGGACACCCGCATGGGTTACCAGGTGGTCGCCGACGGACGCGTCGCCGGTGGCGATGCGCAGGTAGCCACGTTCGATGAACGGGGCGAACACCGCCTCGAACACCGGCAGTAGCGCGTCGGTGACCGGGTTGAGCTTGAGCAGGACCACCCGGTTGTACGCGTACAGCTGGTAGAGCACGTCGAGGGGGGCGATCGAGGTGATGTTGCCGGCGCCCATGACCACGGCGACCCCGGCGGTCTGTTCCGGCGCGCGCAGGCCCAGCCCGGCGTGCTCGCGGGTCTCGCGCTCGGTCACGCCGGGCTCCATCCAGACCTCGGCCGTGAAGCCGCTGAGCAGCAGCCGGTCGTAGACGTGGTGCGGCAGCACGTTGACGGCCACCCGGTCGCCCGGGGCCGCGCCGACGCGGTATCCGTCCAGCAGGTCGCGGCCCTGTTCCAGGCGGACCAGCGTGTCGGCCAGCGCGGGCAGGTAGCCGAGGACGGCCCACGGGCCGCTGGTCCATTCCTCGCCACGCAGCGGCGAGGTGGCGGGCAGCTGTTTGATGTCGCCGGCGATGCGTACCCATTCCTCGGCGTGTTCGGCGACCTTCGCGTGGACCTGCATCAGCAGGGCCCGGCGTGCGGCCAGCGTTTCGCCGGCCCAGCCGCGCTCGCCGTCGGACAGTTCGGCGATCATCTGGTCGAGTCGGGTGGTGACGGTGGGGCTGACGGTCATCGGGGGGAACATCCTTGTCGGCGAGGGGTGGCTGGGGTGGGGCGGGGCGCTAGTCGAGCAGGCCCGCGGGCGTCTCGACGGCACGCTTGAGGATCTTGCCGGTCGGCGACTTGGGCAGCTCGTCGACGAGCCACACGTGCCGCGGGTACTTGTACGCCGCCGCCTGCGCCTTCACGTGCTCGCGCAGCTCGTCGGCCGTGGCGGTGGCTCCCTCCTTGAGCGCGATCGCGGCGCACACCTCCTCGCCCAGTTCGGCGTGCGGTACGCCGATGACGGCCACCTCACGCACCGCCGGGTGCTCGTACAGCAGCTCCTCGATCTCGCGCGGGTACACGTTGTACCCGCCGCGGATGATCATGTCCTTCTTCCGGTCGACGATGAAGAAGTACCCGTCCTCGTCCATGCGCGCAAGGTCGCCGGAGCGGAACCAGCCGTCCGCATCGATCACCTCCGCGGTCGCGTCCGGGCGGCCCCAGTAGCCCTTCATGACGTTGTGGCCACGGATCACGATCTCGCCGACGCCGTTCTCGACGTCGCGCAGCGCCATCTCCACCCCGGCGACGGGCGTGCCGATCGACCCGGCCTTGCGTTCGCGGTCGGCGTGGTTGAACGAGGCCACCGGCGAGGTCTCCGACAGGCCGTAGCCCTCCAGCACGATGCAGCCGAACTGGGCCTCGAACTCGCGCAGCACCTCCACCGGCAGCGCCGCACCGCCGGACGCGCACATCCGCAGGCTGCTCACGTCGAACCGGGCCCGATCGGGGTGGGCCAGCATCGCGACGTACATGGTGGGCACGCCCTCGAAGATGGTGACGCGGTAGCGGTGGATCGTGTCCAGCGCGGCCTGCGCATCGAAGCGCGGCACCAGCGCGAGGCAGGCGCCCGCGGCGACCGTCGCGCTGAGGCCGCAGACCTGCCCGAACGAGTGGAACAGCGGCAGGGCCCCCAGCACGACGTCGTCGGCGGTCAACGTGAACAGGCCGGTCACGACCTCCGTGTTGCGGATCAGGTTGGCGTGGCTCAGCTCGGCGCCCTTCGGCGTACCGGTCGTGCCCGAGGTGTAGAGGATGACCGCGGTGTCGTCCGCGGCCCGCTCGACGACCTGGGGCTGGGGCGTGGTGGCGGCCAGCAGCGCCTCGAACTCCCCCGGCGTCACCAGCAGGCACTCGGTGCCGGCGGCGGCGCCGGCCACGGCGTCCTCGGCGAACCCGTGCCAGGCGAACACCAGTTTGGCCTGCGAGTCATCCAGGTAGAACCCCACCTCACGGGCCTTGAGCAGCACGTTCATCGGCACCACCACCGCGCCGGCGCGCAGGATGCCGAAGTAGGCGGCGGCGAACTGCGGCACGTTCGGCAGCATGATGCCGACCCGGTCACCGGGCTGCACACCGCGTTCGCGCAGCAGCCCGGCCACGTGGGCGCTGGCCGCGTCGAGCTGCGCGAACGACACCTCCGCGGCACCGAGACGGATGGCGGGGGCGGCGCCGTCGCGAGCTGCCGACACGGCGAGATTCGTCGCGAGGTTGGTCATGAGCAGATGTCCCTTTCGTACGTGAATGAACGTGGGGTGTCGCCGGCGGTGTCACCGCGCCAGGCGGCGGCGGTCCCGGTCGGGGTCGACGAGCGTGCATGCGGCCAGCCCGCCGAGCAGGAGCAGGACCCCGGAGAGCACGATGGAATTGCGGTATCCGGCCAGCCCCTGGGTGTCCACCAGGCGGCCGATGAGGACGGGCCCGAGCAGGCCCGCGACGGTCACGACGGCGTTCATGAGACCCAGCGCGCCGCCCCGGCGTCCGGGCGGGGCGAACTCCGCCACCGTGGTGACCGCGATGCTCGCCATCACCCCGCAGATCCCGAACGCGAGGACCATGAACAGTACGGTGAGCGGTCCTCGCTGCCCGCCGGCCAGGGCGAGACAACCCGCCGCGGCGAGAATCAGGGTGATGCCGCCGACCCGGGCACGGGCCCAGCGGCTGCTGACCCCGCGTCGCAGCAGCCATCCGGTCAGCCCGGCCTGGCCCACCACCGCGACGGCGCTGACGGCCCACACCAGGGCCACCAGATTCGCCGCGGTCGTGGTGCGGTAGCCCAGCCCGTTGTGCAGGTACGACGGCAGCCAGACGAGCGCGAGGGCGAGGATCCAGTAGGTGCTGGCGAACCCGGCGGTGACGCCGATCCAGCTGCGGGTGGCGATGATGCGCCGGTATCCGACCGCGCTGGAACCCGGCTTCTCCGTGGTTTCGGCGGTGGCATCCTCGGCCGCGACCGCATGGCGGCCCTGCCGGCCGACGAAGGCCCACACCACTGCCCACAGCACCCCGACGATCGCCACCACGGCGAACGCGGACCGCCAGCCGTACTGCCGCACCACCCACGTCAGCCCGGGCGCGGCGATCACGACACCCAGGGTCGTGCCCGCGGTGATCAGCGCGGTGGGCAGGTTGCGCCGATGGTTCGGGAACCAGGACAGCGCCGTCTGCTGGGCGATGGGAAAGGCGGGCCCTTCGGTGGCGCCCAGCAGGATCCGCGAGGCGAACAGCATCGCGACGCCTCCGCCGAGTGCCATCGGCGACTGCGACACCGACCAGAGCAGGGCCATGCCCAGCAGCAGCCACCGGGGCGAGACCCGGTCGGCCAGGAGCCCGCCGACGGCGCCGAAGAGCGAGAACAGCAGGAAGAACGCGCTGTTCGCCAACCCGAACTGGGTCGCGGACAGGCCGAGGTCCGCCATGATCGGATCGGCGGCGAGACCCAGGACGGCCTTGTCCGCGAAGTTGACCATCATGAAGGCGACCAGCATGGCGGTGACGATCCAGGCACGGCGCCGGTTGCCGGGGCTCGTCTCGGAGAGGCTTGCGGGCGTTGCGGGTGCGACTTCGATACCGGTCACGGGGACTCCGCGGGGGCTGCGGGGAAACAGGGCCTGAACGGGTGTGGCGATCGGTCATCGAGAGGCGCTCAGCGCGTGTGACCTCCACCACCGTGCTTTCGTTACGGGGAGTATCGTTATTAGGAGCCGCCAGGACAAGGGCCTGCGGCAGAAAGATCTGAAAGTCCCGCCCGCGGCCCGGTCAGGCCGGCGCGCCCACCGCGCGGGCGATCATGTCGGTCACCTCGGCGGCGAAGGGCTCATCGGGCAACTCCTGCTCGATGACCAGGCGGAAGATCATCGGCGCCGCCACCAGCGTGGCCGCGGCTCGGACGTCGACCCCGGCGCGCACGTCGCCGCGGGCGATCCCCCGCTCCAGGACCTTCCGCGTCTCCCCCATGATCCTTGTTACGTAGCGCCGGTACGCGCCCTGCGCCTCGCCGCCCTCCTGGGAGGCGGCGATCAGCCCGGCCAGCAGTTGGACCGTCCCCGGCATCCGGTATGCCTGCAGACGCGCGTCCAGCACCGCCCGCAACTCGGCGCGGAAATCCCCCAGATCGGGCACGCTGAGCGTCCCGATCCGGGTCTCGGCAGCGGCGATCAGCAGGTCATGCTTGCCCGGCCAGCGCCGGTAGATGGCGGGCTTGCTCACCCCCGCGCGCGCCGCCACCGCGTCCATGGTGACCGCGCCGAGGCCCTGCTCCGCCACCAGGTCCAGCACCGCCGAGAGGACCGCGCCGGTGACGCGTTCCTCCCGGGGGCGTCCCGGCCGTCGTTCCACCCGTACCTCGGCCATAGCGAAAGCGTACGGGCGCAGATCAGGGCGTCACGATCGCGAAGCTCGGATCGGGCGCGTCGAGGTATCCCGCCAGCCGTAGCAGGACGCCGAAGTCGCCGTCGTGGGTGGCCCCGCCGGGGCCCTGGCCCGCGAGAAGGCCCAGCAGATCCCGCTTGGTCAGGGTGAGGCTCAGGTCGGCCCGCCCGGCACCCGGGTCGCGCTGCTGCAGGAGCACCCCGTTGCGCAGCGTCGTGCGATACGACTCGCCCAAATCGGTGAACGTCCAGTCGATGACGACCGTGTCGTGCCACGCCTTGGGCGCGTCGACCCGGATCGCCAGCGTGTCGAAGATCTGCTCGATCGACAGTACGGCGGCCATGCCGCTGCCGAGGTCCACCGGCGCCACCTTCGGGCCGTGCCGCAGTTCCTGCGCACCGGTCAGGTAGAAGTTGCGCCAGATGCCGTTCTCCGCACCGTACGCGAGCCGCTCGAACACCTGGGCCAGCAGCTCCTTCGCGTCGCCGCGATCCGGGTCGGCGAAGACGGCGTGCTGCAGCAGCTGCACGGCGAACCGCAGGTCCCCACCGTCGACGTAGCCGCCCGCCTTGGCCAGCACGGCGTCCACGCCGCCGAGGCACTCGACGTACCGTCTGGCGGTCTCCACCGGCGGGTGCTGCCACAGATTGACCGGGTTGCCGTCGAACCAGCCGAGGTACCGCTGGTACACGGCCTTGACGTTGTGCGACACCGAGCCGTAGTAGCCGCGCGCGTGCCAGGCCGCGTCCAACGCCGGCGGCAGCTGGATCATCTCGGCGATCTCGATCCCGGTGTGGCCCTGGTTGAGCAGCCGCAGCGTCTGGTCGTGCAGGAACGCGTACAGGTCGCGCTGCTCGGACAGGAACCGCATCATGTCGTCGTGGCCCCAGGTCGGCCAGTGGTGCGAGGCGAACAGGACGTCCGCCCGGCCGTCGAACACGGTGATCGCCTCGGTCAGGTACCGCGACCAGACCCGGGCGTCGCGGACCAGCGCGCCGCGCAGGGTCAGCACGTTGTGCATGGTGTGCGTGGCGTTCTCGGCCATGCAGAGCGCGCGGTGGTCGGGGAACAGGAAGTTCATCTCCGCGGGCGCCTCGGTGCCCGGCGTCAGCTGGAACACCATGCGCACGCCGTCGACGACCTCCTCCTGCCCGGTGTGCGTGATGTGGACCGTGGGCGGGAGCAACGACACGGTGCCGGTGGAGGAGGCCAGGCCCAGCCCGAAACCGATCTGCCCGGCCGCTCCGGTCGGCAGCGTGCTGCCGTACATGAAACCCGCCCGGCGGGTCATCGCCGTGCCGGCATAGACGTTCTCCGCCACGGCGTGTTCCATGAAGCCGACCGGCGCGAGGATCGGGACGCCGCCGTCGGTGACACCCGCGACACCGCCGAAATGGTCGGCGTGGGAGTGGCTGTAGACCACCGCGGTGACCGGGCGGTCGCCGCGATGTGCGCGGTACAGGCCGAGCGCCGCCGCGGCGGTCTCCACACTAAGCAGGGGGTCGATGACGACCACTCCGGTGTCGCCTTCGACGATCGTCATGTTGGAGATGTCCAGGCCGCGGACCTGGTAGATGCCCTCGGCGACCTGGTAGAGGCCCTGACGGGCGCAGAGCTGGCTCTGCCGCCACAGGTTCGGGTTCGCGGTGTCCGGGCACTCGCCCGCCAACAGCGCCGCCCATCCGTCGGCGTCCCACACGACCCGCCCGTCGGAGGCCCTGACGACCCCGGGGGTCAGCGCCGCGACGAAGCCGCGATCGGCGTTGTCGAAATCGAAATCGGGTGTAGTACTCATCGAGAGTCTCCGTAAGTGAGCGCGGTCCGGCAGGGCCGTTTGCGGGGGGCCGTCCCGGGAACGGGTTTCGTCGCGGTGCGGCCCGTGCAGGTCACGGGGTGGCGTTGTCCGCGGAAGGCCGCGCGGTGCCCGGCTGGCGAAGCGCGCCCGGCGCGCCCGCCGGGACCGCGGGCCGGACCGGCGCGACCGGCGCCAGGCGCTGGTACGGGGAACCCAGCGCCGGTCGCGGGTCGGCCTCGCCCCGGTTGGGCCAGAACGACATGGCGCGCTCGGCCTGCGCGGTGATAGTCAGCGATGGGTTCACCCCCAGATTGGCCGACACCGTCGAGCCGTCGGCGACGTGGATGCCCGGGTGCCCGTACATCCGGTGGTACGGGTCGACGACGCCGGTCCGCACGGAGTCGCCGATGGCGCAACCGCCGATGAAGTGGGCCGTCATCGGAATGTTGGCGACCTCCCCGAGGGAGCCGCCCGCCACACCATCGATCTTGGCAGAGACCCGGCGCGCCACGTCGTTAGCGGCGGGAATCCAGGTCGGATTCGGCTCGCCGTGGCCGGGACCGGAGGTCAGCTTGAACCGGCCCAGTGCGGTCCTGCGCCCGCGTACGGTGATGGAGTTGTCCAGTGCCTGCATCACCAGCAGGATGATCGTCCGCTCGGACCAGTTCCGCGGCGAGAACCAGGTCCACTGCCGCGGCTGGGTGAGCAGCGTGCGCAGCCACGTCATCCAGCGCGGGTGGCCCTGGTCGCCGTCGGTGAGCGCGGTCTGCAGGAACGCCATCGCGTTGCTGCCCTTGCCGTAGCGCACCGGCTCGATGTGCGTGTGGTCGTCGATGTGGATCGAGGACGTGATCGCGACGCCCTGGGTGTAGGCGGGATTCTTGGCTCGCGCCTTGACGCCCAGGATGGACTCGGAGTTTGTCCGGGAGAGCTGACCGAGTCTTTCGGAGACGTTCGGCAGCGAGCCGGTGTCGCGCAGCCGGTGCAGCAACCTCTGCGTGTTGTAGGTGCCGGCCGAGAAGACGACCTGCTCGGCGGTGAAGGTGCGCCGGTTGCGCCGACGGCGGGCGGACCGGCCCGTCGTCACCGTGTCCACGGCGTACCCGCCGCCGGGCAGCGGCTTGACGTCGACGACGGTCGTCATCGGGTGGATGGCGCAGCCGTTGCGTTCCGCCAGGTAAAGGTAGTTCTTGTCCAGCGTGTTCTTGGCGTTGTGACGGCAGCCGGTCATGCACGAGCCGCACTCGACGCAGGTGTGGCGTCTGGGTCCGGCACCGCCGAAGAACGGGTCGTCGACCTCGGTGCCGGGTTGCTGGCCGGCCTCGCCGAAGAGCACGCCGACCGGCGTCAGCGTGAAGCTGCGCCCGACACCCATGTCGTCGGCCACCGACTTGACGACGTTGTCGGCCTCGGTGACGGTGGGGTTCTGGGTGACTCCGAGCATGCGCCGGGCCTGGTCGTAGTGGGCCTCGAGCTCATCGCGCCAGTCGGTGATGTGCGCCCACTGCGGGTCGGTGAAGAACGGCGCGAGCGGCTGGTACAGCGTGTTGGCGTAGTTCAGGGAGCCGCCGCCGACACCCGCGCCGCCGAGGATGACTACGTCGCGCAGCAGGTGGATGCGCTGGATGCCGTACAGGCCCAGGGCCGGGGCCCACACGAACCTGCGCGCATCCCAGGAGGTCTTGGGTAGTTCCTCGCTGGTGTAGCGTCGGCCGGCTTCGAGCACACCGACGCGGTAGTTCTTCTCCGTCAGCCGCAGCGCGGACACGGAACTGCCGAAGCCGGATCCGATGACGAGCACGTCGTAGTCGTGGTTGGTCATGAGGGGGGCCTTCCGCAGAGGGGCAGATCGTGTTCGGCGCTGGTCGAGGGGGAACCGGCGCGTCGTTCCCGGCGGGTGTGCACTGTCATCCGGTGCATCGGCGGTTCGGCGACCGCTAATACATTACGGCGAGTATCGTAATTTAGCTTCGGCAGGGCAAGACCCTGGTGAAGGGAAAATCAGCCGGCTTGCGCTCCGAGGAAGCGCTGTGCCCACAGCCGGAGCATCGCGTCGTCGAAGCTCGGGTCCTCGCGCAGCACTCCGGTCAGCGCGAGGCCGCGGTACAGCACCAGCAGGGACTCGCAGATCAGCGCGAAGTCGTCCCGCTCGGTCACCTCCGGCCCGAGGATGTCGCCGATCAAAGCGCGCTGGGCCGCCCCGAAGTCGCGTTCCCCGGGCAGCAGCGCGGCCTTGAGATCGGGGTCGGTGCGGGCCGCGAGCCACAGCTCCAGCGCGGCCAGGAAGTACGGGCCGGACATCTCCGCCTTGAGCAGCGCGAGCCCCTGCCCGAGGGTCGGCGTGCCACCCGGCGCCTCGGCGCGGATCCGGGCGAGCCGGGCCTCCGCGACGTGGTGGGTGGCGGCCGCGAGCAGGTCGGCCTTGGAGGAGAAGTGGTGCAGCAGGGCGCCCCGGGAGACACCGGCCCGTTCCTGCACCCGCTGGGTGGTGGTGCGCGCGAAGCCATGCTCGACGAGGCAGTCGATGGTCGCGTCGAGAAGCCGCTGCCGGGTCTCCTCCCGGCGTTGCTGCTGGGTGCGACGGGCGTCGGGCATGGGATGAGCGTACGGGTGAGAGCCGGCCCACAAACAAACCGTCTGGACGGACGGTAAGTTCGCGTCTATGGTCCTGATCAGCCGGTACAGCGATCCCCAGGGGGCCAGCGATGAGTGACACACCCGTCCGCGCGGTCCGCGCCTGATGACCGTCGAGATAACCGGCACCGCGCAGTGGCAGGCATGGCGCTGCGGCGCACTGCCCGGGGTCGAGCGGGTGCGCGAAGGGCTCTGGTCCGTTCCGGTACCGATCCCGGACAACCCGCTGCGCTACGTCCTGGTGTACGCGTTGGAGGCGGCCGACGGCCTGGTCCTGATCGACGCCGGCTGGGACGCGGACGCCTCCTGGGCGGCGCTCAACCTCGGCCTGGCGGAGATCGGCGCGGCGGTCGGCGACGTTCGCGCGGTCCTGGTCACCCACCACCACGCCGACCACCTCGGTCTGGCCGGACGCATCCGTGAGGCGTCCGGCGCCTGGATCGCGATCCACCGCCTGGACGCGCCCCGCGAGGGTCCGGACCGGCACTCGCCCGCCAGCTGGCGTTCATCGGTGGCGGAGAACATGGTGCGGCACGGCACGCCGCGGGCGCTGGCCCGCAGTGCGGCCGCGGCGATGGACGCCGAGACGTTCCTCGACGCGGCGGCCCCGGACGTCACCTTCGAGGACGGCGAGCGGATCCGGCTGCCGGGTGTGAATCTCCAGGTGGTGTGGACGCCGGGCCACAGCCCCGGGCACAGCTGCTTCTACGAGCCGCAACGCCGGCTGCTGTTCTCCGGAGACCACGTCCTGCCCCGGATCACGCCCCAGGTGGCCGTGTACGCCGGGAGCCGCAGCGACCCGCTGGCCGACTTCCTGGACTCCCTCGGGCGCCTGGAGGAGTTCGACGTCGAGGAGGTTCTGCCCGCCCACGAGTACCGCTTCCGCGGACTGTCCCCACGGCTTGCCGACATGGCCGAGCACCACGTCCGGCGCCTGCTGGAGCTACGCGGGGCCGTAGAGGCGCATCCCGGCTCGACCGCCTGGGAGCTCGCGGGACGGCTGCTGTGGTCCCGGCCGTGGGAGACCTTCTCGGCCGAGTCCTGCTGCTTCGCGCTGGCCGAGACCCTGGCGCATCTGATCCGGCTGGAGAACCGCGGCGAGGTCCGCAGCACCGCCCTGGAGCCCGTCCGCTGGTTCCGCCGCTGACCCTCCCCTACGACGCTCCCGGTGCCATGGTCCGGCGGCGCGGTGCCGCCGGACCATGCCCGGAGTCGCGGGTGTGCGGGCTACGTGTTGTTCGCCAGAGCGACGAGCCGGTCACGGGCGCCGTTGAAGTAGTTCCGGTCCACGTCACCGGCGATACCCGGCACCCGGCCAGACGCCGTGTACTGCCAGAACGTGTACACGTTCCAGCCACTCGGCAGGGTGCCCGGCCCGCTCGCCCACCGCGCGATCCACAAGGGATGGTGCGCCGCGAACCCGCCGTAGTTGCCGGTGCAGGTGGTCCACCAGCTCGTCGTGGTGTAGATGACGGCGTACCGGCCGGTGCGGGTGCGGTAGGTGGCGAGGAAGTCGGCGATCCAATCGCGCATACCGGCCTGGCTGAGGCCGTAACACACTGCGCCGTAGGGGTTGTACTCGATGTCGAGTGCGGCGGGCAGCGTGCGGCCGTCGGCGGACCAGGCGCCGCCGTTGCTGGCCAGGAAGTTCGCCTGCGTCGCACCGGAGGACCGGTCCGGCAGCGCGAAGTGGTACGCCCCGCGGACGACGCCGGCCCTGTACGCCGCTGTGTAGTTGGTGCCGAAGCGGGGATCGAGGTAGCCGGTGCCCTCAGTGGCTTTGATGAAGGCGAACTCTGTGCCTGCGTTGCGGACTGTCGGCCAGTCGATCGCGCCCTGGTGGTTCGATACGTCGATACCTGCCGTCGTGGCCGCCTGGGCGGCGGCCGGCATGGCCGTCAACACGGCGGCAACAACGGTGACGGCCAGGGTGAGGGCGAGTGGCCGGCGGGCACGGTGGTGCCCGGGTACGGGACGGCGGTGGCCTGCACTGATCATCGGATCCCCCTCGGGTGGGGTGAGAGATGAGTCGGGATGCAGGCCATTATTGAAGGTAACTTCTTGGCAACACAATGGTAAAAGTTGAAAACTTTCAATATGCTACGAGCGGCCGTCCAACCGGGACGCGACGCGGCGGCGCAGCTCGGGCAGGCGGTCGTACAGCACGTCGCCGGGACAGGCGGTGGTGGTGACGTAGTCCCGGTGACCGACGATGGCGGTGTACGGGTCAAGGTCGTACCCGGCGCACAACCACGCACACGTCGTCACGAGCGCGGCGAACAGGGCGTCCGGCACCTCGGCGGTGACGTACGTGCCCTCGTTCTCGATGCCGACGGTGTGTTCGTTGTGGCCGGCGGTGTGCGCGCCGAGGACGTGCTGGCGCTCCCAGATCGCGCGAAGGCTGAGCCAGCGCCCCTCCATCACGTGGCCGCCCCGGCTGATCGTCAGCTGCTGCCCGGCGTCGGCCCATCCGTAGCGGTCCATGTGCAGGTCCTGGATCCACCGGGAGTGCCGGAACGCCGCCGCCAGCGAGAAGTCCGACGTGTTCTCCCCGGCCGTGTGGTGTACGACGATGTGGTCGGGCACCCGGTCGAGGTACTCGATGGCCCCGGAGGGCGGGCGCGCTTCCCACTCCGCACGGGTGTAGACGCGCGGCGCCGCCACCCCGGCGTAGGCCGGGCCGGGCGCGCGGCCGGCGCCGAGCACCACCCCACCGGCTACGGCGGCCGCGCCCGCGAGCAGGCGGCGGCGGTGGACGGGAGCGTTCGCGGAGTGGTTCATGACGTCCTCCCGGGAAGGGTGTCAGCAGGCCGAGGCGTGGTCGCCGTCCCGCAGGGCGAGCACCGCCCGGTTCACCAGCCCGTCGACGCTCTGCAGCGCCGTGCGCGCCTGTTGCGGGTGGGTCCGGGCCAGCAGGGACACGAGCGCCACCTTGGCGTCCCCGCCCGCCGCGGCCAGGGCCGTGCGGCAGGTCTCGGGATCGGCGCCGCTGGCGTGTTCCAGGATGCGCAACTGGCGGACCCGCAGCTTCTCGTTGCTGGCGACCATGTCGGTCATGAGGTTCGAGTACGTTCGCCCCAGCCGCACCATCAGGGCGGTGGACAGGGAGTTGAGTACGAGCTTCTGCGCCGTTCCCGCCTTGAGCCGGGTGGAGCCGGTGACGGCCTCGGGTCCGGTGTCGACGGCGACGTGCACGTCGGCCAGGTCGGCCAGCGGCGCCCGCGGATTGGCCGACACGAGCACGGTGCCGGCGCCGCGGGTACGGGCCGTCCGCAGTGCTCCGGCCACGTAGGGCGTGCGCCCGCTGGCCGTGACACCGACGGCCACGTCGCCGGGCTCGACCGCCGATCCGGCCGCCGCGCCACCGTCGACGTCGTCCTCGGCGCCCTCCGACGGGTTGGTGAGCGCGTGCGCGCCGCCGGCCAGGTGTGCCACCACGCGGCCCGGCGCGATGCCGAACGTCGGGCGCAGTTCGGCGGCGTCCAGCACCGCGATCCGCCCCGAAGTGCCGGCACCGAAGTAGTGCATCCGGCACCCGGCGGTGAGCGCCGCGACGGCCAGGTCGACCGCCTCCGCCAGGCGGGGCAGTGCCGCGGCCACGGCACCGGCGACCGTGGCGTCCTCGGCGTTGAACAGCCGGAGCACCTCCAGGGTGGGTAGCTGGTCGATGTGGACGGTCCGGGGGTTGCGCTCCTCCGTCGGCGGCGGGGGTGACGGATCCGGCCCGGCGGTCACCGGCGCCCCTGCGTCCGCCCGACCCGCCGGCCCCGGACCGCCTCGTAGGTGGCTTCCAGAGCCGCCCGGGTCTCGGGATAGGTCCGCTGCGCCACGCCCACGAACACGCAGTCGACGACCATGAGCTGGGCGAGCCGGCTGGCCGTGGCACCGGAGCGGAACGTCGTCTCCCGCGCCGCCGTGGTGAGCACCAGGTCGGCGGCCGCGGCGATCGGCGACTTGGGGAAGTTGGTCAGCGCCACGGTCAGGGCGCCCCGCCGGCGGGCCTGCCCGAACGCCTCCAGGGTGTCCATCGTGCTGCCGGTGTGCGAGACACCGAACGCGACGTCGCGCCGGTCGAGCAGCGCCGCGCTGGTGAGCGCGAGGTGCAGGTCGGACCAGGCGTACGCGACGCGGCCGATCCGGTGCAGCTTCTGCTGGAAGTCCTGCGCGACGAACGCGCTGGCGCCGACGCCGTAGATGTCCACCCGGCGCGCCTCGACCACGGCGTCCACGACCCGGCGCAGCACCGCGAGGTCGAGCTGCACCGCCGTGTCCTCCACCGCCCGGGCGTCGGCGAAGGCGATCTTCTTCACCACCTCGCCGAGCTCGTCGTCGGGGCTGATGTCGCCGCCGATCTCCTCGGCCGGGGCGTCGTCGGGGGAGCGGCCCGCCTCGGCCGCCAGGGTCAGGCGCATCGCGGGATAGCCCGCGAAGCCCATTGCCCGGCAGAAGCGGATCACCGTCGTCTCCGACGTGCCCGCCCGCGCGGCCAGCTCCGTGATGGTCAGCCGGGCCGCGGCGCCGGCCTGGTCGATCACCACCCGGGCCACGCGCTGCTCGGCCGGGGACAGCGACGGCAGCAGCCCCCGCGCCTTGACGGTCGCCGGGGTCCGGCCGGCCTCCCCGCGCGCCGCTGACTTCTTCGCCCTCATGTAGGAAACTTTCCTTCCGAACGTAGGTTTCGTCAACGAGGCCGCCGATAGAGCAGGTAGGGCCTGCGCCGCGCCTCGAACGCGGCCAGCTCGGCGCCCCACGCCGCCACCGCCTCATCGGCCCCGGCGCCCGCGTCGACCATCGCGCGCAGCCGGTCGGAGCCGGTGAGTTTGTCGATCCAGTACGCGCCGGCGTCGACCCGCCAGGCGAAGTGCGGATACCGGCGGGCCTCGACGAGCATGGCGACGCCCGTGCGTACCGGGTCGAACGCCCACCGGTCGCTCACCCGCACCTCGACGCCCGCGCAGAGCGTGCCGGCGAACCGGCCCGCGGTGGGCGTGAAGTAGGCCTCCCGGAACCGCACGCCGCCCAGCCCGGCCGCGTTGAGCCGGTCGCCCCAGTGGTGGTCCAGCCCCGGGCCGCCCACCAGCTCGAACGGCCGGGTCGTGCCGCGCCCCTCGGTGATCGTCGCGACGCCCTCGAACATCGCGGTGCCGGGGTAGACCAGCGCGGTGTCCAGGGTGGGCATGTTCGGGCTGGGCAGCACCCAGGGGGCGCCGAAGGCGCCGGTGCCGGGCACCCAGCCCCGGCACGCCACCACCTCCAGTGCGACCGTCCGGCCCGCGTCGGCGCCCACGAACTCGCCGTTGAACAGCCGGGCCAGCTCGCCGACGGTCATCCCGTGCTGCTGCGCGATCGGTTTGCGGCCCACCCCGGAGGCGTACGCCGGGTCCAGCACCGGCCCGTACGCCCGGCCGCCGATCGGGTTCGGGCGGTCGAGCACCACGTAGCGCAGGCCCGCGCGGGCCGCGGCGACCATCGAGTCGTACAGGGTCCAGATGTAGGTGTAGAAGCGGGCGCCGACGTCCTGGATGTCGAAGACGACGGTCCGCACCCCGGCGCGGGAGTACAGCGCGGCCCACCGGCCGGGGTCGGCGCCGTACGCGTCGTACACGGTCAGTCCGGTGCGGGCGTCGACGCCGGTGCCCTCGCTGCCGCCGGCCTGCGCCGAGCCGCGGAAGCCGTGCTCCGGCCCGAAGACCCCCGCGATGTCGACCCGGCCGTCGGCGTGCATGAGGTCGACCAGGTGCCGGTAGTGACGGTCGACCCCGGTCGGGTTGGAGATGATTCCGACGCGCGTGCCGGTGAGCATCGCCCAGCCGGTCGCCGCCAGGCGGTCGAGGCCGGTGCGCACCGGGCGCGGCGATCGCGCGGCGACGGCCGGCGCCGGGCCGACCGCGAGCGCGGCGGCGCCGCCGGAGAGCGCCAGCAGGCGACGACGGTCCATGAACACGCCCCCTACCAGCTCAGGCCGTGGCCGTACGGGTACAGCACGCCCTCCGGGTCGTCTGCGGGCGGGATCGTCACCGGCAGCCGGCCGCTCGGTGGACGCTCGCCGAGCAGGACCCGCGCGAGCGCCTCCATGGACACCGGCGCCGTGCCGTAGGTGGCGAGGTAGGTCCCGACTCCCGGCAGGTACGCGATGTCGTACGGCTCCCCCACGGCCACCACGATCACCGGGCGGCCCGTGCCGAGCAGGGCCGCGACGAGCCGGCGCTGCCGTCCGCCCGGGTCGCCGGCCGGGTCGGCCCGGCGGGTGAGCACCACGGTGAGGTCGTGCGCGCGGGCGGCGGCGGTGGCCTCGGCGATCGCCGCGTCGGACGGCAGCCCGGTGGGCAGGGCGGTGGACCGCGTGCCCCGGGCGGCGAGCCGCTCGGCCAGCACGGGCACGTTGCGGGCGGTCGCGGAGTTCCAGCCGGCGACGAGCACGGAGCGCGGCACCGGGGCGAGCGGGAGCAGGCCGGCGTCGTTGCGTACGGCGGTGACGGTGCGGTCCGTGACCGCCTGCGCGATCCGCAGGTGCGCGGTGCGGCCCACCACGCGCTCGGCGGCGCCGACGTCGACGGTCGGGTCGGCCAGCAGGCCCCGGCGCTGCTTGAGGGCGAGCACCCGCCGCACCGAGGTGTCGATGCGCGCCTCGGTGAGCTCGCCGCTCCGCACCGCGTCCAGCACCGACCGGTACGCCAGGTCCAGGTCCGGCGGCATGAGCAGCAGATCCGCGCCGGCCTTGAGCGCCAGTACCGGCACCCGGTCGTCGCCGTACTTCTCCCGGACCCCGGCCATGGACAGCGAGTCGGTCACCACCACGCCCGGGAAGCCCAGTTCCTGGCGCAGCAGGCCGGTCAGGATACGTGGGGACAGCGTCGCCGGGTCGCCGGAGGGATCGAGCGCGGGCACCACGATGTGCGCGCTCATGATGGTGTCCACACCGGCGGCGATGGCCGCGCGGAACGGGGGCGCGTCGAGCCGCTGCCACTGCTCGCGCGTGTGTTCGATGACCGGGAGCCCGGTGTGGCTGTCGGTCGCGGTGTCGCCGTGCCCGGGGAAGTGCTTGGCCGCGGCGGAGGCGTCCGCGCCCTGCTGGAAGCCGGTCACCTGGGCGGCGGTCAGGCCGGCGGCCAGCCGCGGGTCGCCGCCGAACGACCGTACCCCGATGACGGGGTTGGCGGGGTTGACGTTGACGTCGGCGACCGGCGCCCAGGGCTGGACGATGCCGACGGCGCGCAGTTCCCGCCCGGTGATCGCGGCCGCGGTGAACGCGTGGGCCGGGCTGCGTGCCGCGCCCAGGGCCATGCTGCCGGGGAACTGCGTGGCGGGGGCGGGCAGGCGGGTCACCACGCCGTGCTCCTGGTCGGTGGAGATCAGCAGCGGCATGCGCGACCCGCTGGTCGTCGCGGCGTGCTGCAGGCCGTTGGAGAGGGTCGCGATCTGCCGGGGTGCGTCGAGGTTGTGCGACCAGGCGAAGTAGATGACGCCGCCGAGGTGGTAGCGCGCGACCACCTCGGCGGGGGTGTCGACGCCGTACGCCTGGCGGTTCGCGGCGGCGTCGGCGGTGGACGGCGCGGTGGCGTCGGCGCCGTACACCTGGGTGACGAAGAGCTGGCCGACCTTCTCGGGCAGGCTCATCCGGGCGAGGAAGCGCCCGACGGGGT
This sequence comes from Krasilnikovia cinnamomea, assembly GCF_004217545.1. Lineage (NCBI taxonomy): Bacteria > Bacillati > Actinomycetota > Actinomycetes > Micromonosporales > Micromonosporaceae > Krasilnikovia > Krasilnikovia cinnamomea. Next base: position 6,262,847 of record NZ_SHKY01000001.1, on the reverse strand, counting down.
CTCGGGCGCCCACATCGGACGCCGTCGCCGCGACACCCGTGGCGGTCACCAGCGCCAGCGACATGATCAGTGTCAGCAGCCGGTTTCGCATGGCGCCTCCTGTGCGTCGTCGGTCCGTCGGACGCTAACCCGCCGCCGCGGCGATGGCAATAACCTTCCACCCTCTTGAAAGAATGGTAAGAAACCTTCATCCTCACATCGAGGACCTTGGAGGTGGACGATGGTCGATCGGCGTACGGTCCTGGGAGCGGCCGGGTCGGCCGTGATCGCGACCGCCGCAGGCCTGGCCGCGCCCGCGCGGCAGGCCGCCGCGCACACCGGCGCGAAGCCCGGCGTGACCCCTGCCGACATCCGGTTCCGGCCCCGGGTGCTGCGCACCGGCACGGCCCAGGAGGTCGGTCTGATCCCGGAGTACGTCGACCGGGTGCGCACCGGCGCCGAGGCGTACCTCTCCCCCACCACCGACCACCCCGCACATCCGGCGTACGCCGGTGCGGTGGTGCTCGCCGCGCGCGACGGCGTGGTGGTGCAACGCGCGGCGCTCGGCACCGCCGTGCGCTACCGCGCGGTCGGCCCACCGCCCGAGCGGGCCGGCGTCGAACTGCCCCCGGCCGAGCAGCGGCCCACCCGCCCCGACACCATCTTCGACCTGGCGTCGGTGTCCAAGCTGTTCACCGCGATCACCGTGCTGCAGCAGGCCGAGCACGGCCGGGTGGACCTGAACGCGCCGGTGGCCCGGTACGTGCCGGAATTCGGCAAGGTCGACGTCACCGTCCGGATGCTGCTGACCCACACGTCCGGGCTGCCCGCGTCCGCGCCACTGTGGAGCGCGTATCCGGACCCGCCGAGCCGGCTGGCCGCGGCGCTGGCCTGCCCGCTGCTGCCCGGCACGGTGCCGGGCGGGCAGTACCTGTACTCCGACCTCGGGTTCATCGCACTCGGCGCCCTCGTCGAACAGGTCAGCCGTCTGCGGCTCGACCGGGCGGTCCACGCCGGGATCACCGGCCCGCTGGGCATGGCCGACACTGGCTACCACCCACGGAACCGCGAGCGGGTGGCGGCGACCGAGTACCAGCCGTACGCCGGTCGCGGCATGGTGTGGGGCGAGGTCCACGACGAGAACGCCTGGAGCCTCGGCGGCGGCGCCGGGCACGCGGGCGTCTTCTCCACCGCCGACGACCTGGCGGTGCTGTGCCAGGCGCTGCTCGGCGGCGGCCGCTACGGCGGCGCCCGGATCCTGCGCGCGAGCACCGTACGGGCGATGCTGACCGCCCGGGTGCACACCCCGGACGGCGACCGGGGCCTCGGGTTCGAGCTGAACGCGCCCTGGTACATGGACGCGCTGAGCTCGCCGGTGACGTTCGGCCACACCGGCTTCACCGGCACGTCCGTGGTCGTGGATCCGCTGTCGCACTCGTTCGTGATCCTGCTGACCAACCGGGTGCACCCGGACCGGAACTGGGGCGGGAACAACGAGGCGCGCCGGGCGGTCGCGCGGGCCTTCGCCGACGCCAGCCCGGTACGCCCGCAGCGCGGCGGCGCGGCCTGGCGGGCCGCGCGGCGCGACGCCGCCACGGTGACGCTGACCGCGCCGCTGCGGGCGCCGGCGGCCGGCCCGGCGGCCGCCGCGTTCCTGCTCTGGTACGACACCGAGCCGGGCTACGACCGCGTCCGCGTGGAATCCTCCGCCGACGGCGGCGCGACCTGGCGACCGGTCGCGCTGCGGCTGCGGTCGGCCACCGGCGGGTGGGAGTCCGACGGCGTGCTCGACGGGTACGGCGGGCGCCACTGGTCGGCGGTCTCGGCCACGCTCCCGCCCGGCACCACCCACCTGCGGTGGGCCTACACCACCGACGCCACCGCCCAGGGTCGCGGGGTCTACGTGGACGGGGTGCTGGTGCTCGACCGCACCGGCGCGCTCTTCCACGGCGAGGCGGGCGACGCGCGCCGGTTCGAGGCCGACGGCTGGGCGCCGTCGGAGATGTGAGCTCGCCGGAGAAGTGAGCTCCCCGGAGAAGTGAGCTCGTCGGAGAAGTGAGCTCGTCGGAGAAGTGAGCGAGGAGACCCCGATGTCAACCAATCCAGAACCGGCCGTGCCGCGCCGCGCCCTGCTGCGCGGGGCGGCGGCCGCCGGCGTACTGGCCGCCACCGGCCCGCTGACCGGATGCGCGCTGGGCGGCGGTGGCGGCGGACGCGACAGCGCCCACGGCGAGAAGAGCGCCGCGAACCCCCTCGGCGTCGACCCCGCCGCGCCGCTGGAGGTGGTCATCTTCAACGGCGGCCTCGGCGAGGAGTACGCGCGGAACCACGAGGTGATGTTCCAGCAGCGCCATCCGCGCGCCCACATCCGGCACTCCGCCACGCAGGAGATCGCCAAGACGTTGCAGCCGCGCTTCGTCGGCGGCGACCCGCCGGACGTGGTGAACAACGCCGGCGCCAACCAGATCGACTTCAACTCCCTCGTCGCCCAGGGCGCGCTGGCCGACCTCGGTCCGCTGCTGGACGCCCCAAGCCTGGACGACCCGGCGGCGCGGGTCCGCGACACGCTGCTGCCCGGCGCCGTCGAGTCCGGCACGTTCGACGGCCGGGTGCTGGCCCTCAACTACGCGTACACCGCGTACGGCGTCTGGTACTCCGGGCGGCTCTTCGCCGACCGGGGGTGGGCGTACCCGCGGACGTGGGACGACATGATCGCGCTGTGCCGGCGGATCAAGGCGGCCGGGATCGCTCCGTGGGCGTACCAGGGCAAGCACCCGCGCTACCTGAGCTGGCCGATCCTGGCGTCGGCGGCGAAGCTGGCCGGTCCCGAGGTGCTGGTGGCCATCGACAACCTCGAACCCAACGCGTGGAAGCACGAGGCGGTCACGGCGGCGGCGGAGGCGTACCGCCAGCTGGTCGTGGACCGGTACCTGCTGCCCGGCTCGGAGGGCATGGACCACGTGCAGGCGCAGACCGAGTGGTGCCGCGGCCGGGCCGCGTTCGTGTCCTGCGGGTCGTGGCTGGAGAACGAGCAGAGGGCGGTCACGCCGGCGGACTTCCGGATGACGCTCGCGCCGACGCCGAGCCTGACCACCGGCGACCGGCTGCCGTTCCAGGCCGTCCGGGGCACCGCCGCCGAGTCGTTCATCGTCCCCGCGAAGGCACACAACGTCGCCGGCGGGCTGGAGTATCTACGCGTGATGCTCTCGAAGGCCGGCGCCGCCGACTTCACCCGGCGGACCAGCAGCCTGACCTGCGTGCGCGACGGGGCCGCGGGCGTGCCGCTGACGCCCGGGCTCGCGTCGGTGACCCGCGTGCTGGCCGCCTCCGGCGCACACACCTTCAACTTCCGGTACGGCCAGTTCTACCGCAGGCTGGAACGCGACCTCATCGACGCGGCCTGCGGGGAGTTCTTCGCCGGGCGCCTGGACACCGCCGGGTTCACCAGCCGGTGCCAGCGGGCCGCCGACGAGATCGCCCGCGACGACTCGGTCAAGAAGTACCGGCGCTGAGATGCGGCACGGCAAGCGTCTCTTCGTCGCCACGTTCCTGCTGCCCCCGCTGGCCGTGTACGGCGTGTTCGTGCTGTCGCCGTACGCCCAGGCGGTGCAGATCTCCACCACGGACTGGGGCGGGCTGTCCCCGGACTACTCGTACGTCGGGCTGGACAACTTCCTGCGGCTGGCGCGGGACCCGTACCTCTGGAACGCGCTGGGCCACAACGCGGTCCTGCTCCTCGTGCTGCCGGTCGTGACGATCGCGCTGGGCCTGTTGTTCGCCTCGATGCTGACCGTCGGCGGCCGGCGCAGGGCGGCGGGCGTGCAGCCGGTACGGGGGGCCGCCGCCTACCGGCTGGTCTACTTCTTCCCCCAGGTGCTCTCCGTGGCCGTCATCGGCGTGCTCTGGAAGGAGATGTACGCGCCGAACACCGGCCTGATCAACGGCGCACTGCGGGCAGTCGGCCTGGACGCGCTGACCCGGCCGTGGCTGGGCGACCCGGACGTCGCGTTCTGGTGTGTGCTGGCCGTGCTGGTGTGGAGCAACGTGGGCTTCTACGTCGTCCTGTTCAGCGCCGCGATGCACGCCATCCCGCGCGACATCTACGAGGCGGCGCTGCTCGACGGCGCCGGCCGCGCGAGCACCTTGCGCCGGATCACGGTGCCGCTGCTGTGGGACACCGTGCAGGTGGCCTGGGTGTACCTCGCGATCCTGGCCCTCGACGGCTTCGCGGTCGTACAGATCGTCACCGGCGGCGGGCCCGGTTTCAGCTCCGACGTGATCGGTCTGCGGCTGTACAGCACCGCTTTCGGTGAGGCCCGGTTCGGCTACGCCTCCGCCATCGGCGTGGCGATGCTCTTCCTCACCCTGTCCGTGGCCGTGCTCGCCCTGCGCCTCACCCGGCGCGAGCGAGTCGAGTTCTAGCAAGGGAACGCCGGATGACGCGCACCGATCTCGACCATTCCCCGGCCGCAACCGCTCCGGCGTCCGAACCCGCGCGGCGCCCGGCCGACCCTGACCGGCCGCCGCGCGGGGACTCCCGCGCCGCGACCGCGTTCTCCCACCTCTTCCTGCTGGGCTGGGCGGTGCTGACCACGTTCCCGCTGCTGTGGGCGCTGGGCAGCTCGTTCAAGAACGACGAGGAGATCCTCACCGATCCGTGGGGGCTGCCCGGGGCGCTGCGCTGGGAGAACTGGGCGCGGGCCTGGAGTCATGCGCGCATCGGCCGCTACTTCCTCAACAGCGTCATCGTGGTCGCCGGATCGCTGACGCTGACCATGCTGCTCGGCTCGATGGCCGCGTACGTGCTGGCCCGCTACACGTTCCGCGGCCACCGGCTCGTGTACCTGCTGTTCGCCGGCGGCATGATGTTCCCGGTGTTCCTGGCGCTGGTGCCGCTGTTCTTCGTCGTGCGCGACCTCGGCCTGCTGGGCACGTTGCCCGGGCTGATGCTGGTGTACACCGCGTACTCGCTGCCGTTCACGGTCTTCTTCCTCACCGCGTTCTTCCGGACCCTGCCCACCTCGGTCAGCGAGGCCGCGCTGGTCGACGGGTGCGGGCACTTCGGCCTGTTCTTCCGGGTCATGCTGCCGATGGCCCGCACCGGCCTGATCAGCGTGGCCATCTTCAATTTCCTGGGCCAGTGGAACCAGTACGTGCTGCCGATCGTGCTCATGCAGGGCGAGGGCGCGCAGGACAGGTGGGTGCTCGCGCAGGGCCTCACCGCGCTGGCGGTCAGCGAGGGCTACGCCGGCGACTACAGCGGGCTCTTCGCCGGGATGGCGATCGCCATGCTGCCGGTGCTGCTGGCGTACGCGGTCTTCCAGCGCCAGGTGCAGTCGGGACTCACCGCCGGCCACCTGAAATGACCGGCGCCCCGTCAGTCCAGGACCGCGGTCGACGGGGCGACCACCACCTTCGTGCCCGCCTGTTGCAGGGCACGGACGGTGTCCGGGTCGGCATCGGCGTCCGTGACGACCGCCGTGATGTCCGACAGCGGGCACACCCGGCCGACCGCCACCCGGCCGAGTTTGGACGCGTCGGCAAGCACGTAGTTCTCCCGGGACTGACGCAGGATGGCGTGCCGGACCGCCACCTCCTCCAGCCGCCCGGCGGTGACACCGGCCCGGGGGTGGATCCCGTCGGCGGCCAGGAACGCGCGGTCGGCGAAGAACTCGGCGAAGAACCGCTCGGCGCTCGGGCCGGTGCAGGCGAGGTCCGCCCGGCGCAGCCGCCCGCCCGCCAGGTGCACCTCGACCCCCTCGCGGCCGGCCAGCTCGGCGGCGGCGGCCACCGAGGTGCACAGGGCACGCCCGGCGAACGTGGCGGGCAGCGCGCGGGCCGCCTCGGCGACGGTGGTGCCGATGTCGAGGACGATGGTGTCGCCGGGCTCGACCAGTGCGGCTGCGGCGGCCGCGATCGCCCGCTTGGGGTCCAGCCGGGCGACCGCGCCGTCGGCGTCCCAGCCCCGGGCGCCGAGGGGCACGGCGCCGCCGTAGACCCGGCGCAGCAGGCCCCGGGCTTCGAGGACCTGCAGGTCACGCCGGATCGTCTCGCCGGACACGGCGTACCGGTGGGCCAGCTCGTCGACGCGTACGCGGGTCTCGCGGCGCAGTTGCGCGGCGATCTGGAGGCGCCGCTGCTCGGGCAGCACCGCGGGCAGGAGCTCGTCCTTCACCGGGGTCAGGGTAGCCGTCCATCGACACTCTTGTGGATTCCTGCCCGGTCCTGACCGGACGGAGCTGCCGGAGTGCCTGGTCGCGTTGCATGCTGCGTTTCGCGTTCGCGGCCTTCGTCACGGGCCGGGCGCCCGCGTCGGAGGAGCCGGTTCAGGCGAGCAGGCGGGCGTGCAGGTCCCCGGCGGCCGCCGGGCCGGTGACGTGGGGCAGGGCGGCCAGCCAGGCGGCGCCCGCCGCCCCGTCGCGGGCCACGCTCACGCCGGACCGGGGCCACCGGGCGGTGACCCGGGCGAACACCTCCCGCTGGACCGGGGTGGACGCGGTCAGAATCGCCCCAGCCAGGACGATCGGCGCGTCGGAATCGGCCGGGCGGGCGCGCGACAGCGTGGCGACCAGCAGGTCGGCCGCGCGGCGCACGATGCCCTCGGCGGCGGGGTCGCCGTTCGCGCACGCCCGCATCACCAGCGGCGCGAGGCTCGCCAGCGCGACGCTGGGCCGACGGGTCACCTCCTGAACCAGCGAGGTCGCGAGCCGCCGCTGCGCCGAGCCCAGGCCCGCGCCGCCCCCGCCCAGATCGGCCCGGTCGGCGCCGCCGAGGTCGGCCCGGTCGGCGCCGCCCAGATCGGCCCGGCCGGCGCCGCCGAGGTCGGCCCGGTGAGCGGCGCCAGGATCGGTGCGGCCGGCCGAGCCGAGACCGGCCGCGCCATCGAAGTACCGGGCGAGAACGAGGTCGGCCAGCTCCGTTCTCGCGGCGCGGCCGTCGATCGCCGCCAGCGTCGCGCGGACGGCCTCGCGACCGATCCAGAAGCCCGATCCGTCGTCGCCCAGCAGCCAGCCGTAGCCGTCGTGCAGCCGCACCGGCTCGCGGTCGCGGACCTCGGCGGCGATCGCGCCGGTGCCCGCCACCAGGGTCGATCCCGAGGCCCGGGCCGTGCCTGCGGCGTAGGCCACCGCGACGTCGCTGACCACCCGCACCGGGCAGGTCAGCCCGAGCCGCCGCCAGGTGTGCGCGAACACCTCTGCGGTCGCCGGGTCCGCGGCGTACCGGCTGACCCCGGCGAGGCCCACCACACAGCCGCGTACGGTCGCGGCGTCCACGCCGGCCAGCGCGGCCCCGACCGCCTCGGCGATCCGCCCGGCCGCGACCCGCGCCCCGTGCGCCGAGGGGTTGCCACCGGCCGCGGTACCCGATCCGATCCGCTCGCCGCGCGTCGTGGCCAGCAGCGCCCGTGTCGAGCTGCCGCCCACATCGAGGCCGAGTACGGCGACGCCGTCCACTCAGGCCCCGCCGGTCAGCCGGGCGTGCGCGTCGGGCCCCAGGTGCGGGGCGAGCGACCGGGCGGCCAGCCAGGCCGCGCCGCCGGCACCGCTGCCGGCGCGCAGGGGTGGGCCGCCGTCGTGCCCGGCCAGGCGGCGGGCGACCTCCCGGCCGATCGGCCCGCCGCGCCCGAGCAGCGAACCGGCCAGCACGAGCGGCCCGGCCGGATCCTCGCCGACCAGGGCGGCCGCGGTGTCCACCAGCAGCGTGACGGCGCGGTCCACGATGCGCTGGGCGACCCGGTCGCCGGCCTCGGCGGCGGCGGGCACCAGTGGGGCGAGCGCGGCCAGCGCTATCGGCGGTCCGTCGTACACGGCGGCGCGCAGGGTCTCCGCCTGCTCGGCCGGGTCCGCCGGGACGTCCTCGTCGCCGGTCAGCGCGGCGAGGACGGCGTCGCGCAGCAGCGTCGGCTCGCCCCGGCGGTCGAGGTCCGCGAACACCGCCCGTACCGCCTGGCGCCCGATCCAGAAGCCGGAGCCGTCGTCACCGACCAGCCACCCGTTGCCGTCGATGCGCGCGGTGACGGCCTCGCGGTCGACGTGCGCGGCGATCGCTCCAGCGCCGGCGATCAGCACTGAGCCGGACCGCGCGCAGGTACCCGCGGCGAACGCGGTGACCGCGTCGGGCACCACCCGCACCGGGCAGCTCAGCCCCGCCGCCGCCCAGACCTGGGCCAGGGCGGTCGCCGAGGTGCCCCGCGAGAACCACAGCACCCCGGCCGCGCCGACCACCACGCGGCCGACCTCGTCCGGGTCGACGTCGGCCAGCGCCTGGGCCACGGCGGTGGCGAGCTGTCCGGCGACCTGCGCGACGGGCAGCGCGGTGGGGTTGGCCGAGCCGGACCGGCCGGCGCCCATCGGCATGCCGTCCACTGTGGCCACGAGGACCTCCACCATCGCGCTGCCGGCCTCGACCCCGATGACGAGTGAGCCGGGCCGCCGCGCCGCAGACGCGCGGGTCGGGTCGGGCATGGGCCCTCCGTTCGCGTCGCGGTCCACCCACGAGAGTGATCGCCGATATTAGAGGACCCTCGCGGAAGTGAGAAGGATTCGACCGTCATGGATACAGATTCCACAAAACTCCACGCCGGTTCTTGCGGTACTACCCGATCGGCGGGATCGTGACGCCATGCGAGGTGACCGACCCAACGGCGCGCACGTGGCCGTCGCCGACGTCTCGACCAGCATCGCCGGTGCGGCGCGCGCCGCAGCCGCGCGGCCCAAGGCGAGCACCGCCGCCCGCGTCGAATTCCACGCCTGGACGACCGCCGGTGACTTCGCCGCCGGTACCGGCGACGGCGTGGCGCCCGGACAGCCCCTGGGCATCGTGGTCGCGCGACCCGCCGGCGTCACCCGGTACCACGACCCGTACCTGGACACCGACCAGGACTATGAGTACGGCACCTGGACCTCTCCCCTGCGACGCCTCGGCTTCGGAGCGACCCAGGTGCTGCCCTCCTGGAACGCCCGGACCCCGGCGGGCACCTGGCTGACGGTGGAGCTGCAGGCCACGATGGAGGACGGCGCGCGCACCGGCTGGCTGGCCCTGGGGCCGTGGGCGTCCGGCGACGGCGACATCCGCCGCCACTCGGTCAGCCCGTCGGCGGCGCCGTACGGGTGCGTGGACACCGACACGTTCACCGCCACCACCGGCCATCACGTGCATGCGTACCGGCTGCGCGCCACCCTTTACCGGGCGAGCGGCACGCCGACTTCACCACGGCTGTGGCAGCTCGCCGCGGCCGTCTCGGCGGTGCCGGACCGCGCCGAGGTGCCGGCCAGCACTCCCGGGCCGGCGTCCCGCTCAGGTACGGAACTACCGGTGCCCGCCTACTCCCAGATGGTCCATGCCGGCGAGTATCCGCAGTGGAACGGCGGCGGCCGGGCCTGGTGCAGCCCCGCCTCGACCGAGATGGTGATGGAGTTCTGGGGCGCCCACCCCGGCCCCGATCAGCTCGCCCGGGTCCACCCCGCGTACGCCGACCCGAGCGTCGCCGTAGCCGCCGGCGGCACCTACGACCATGCGTACGGCGGCACCGGGAACTGGCCGTTCAACACCGCGTACGCGTCGGCGCACGGCCTGAACGCCCGGGTCGTGCGGCTGCGCTCACTCGACGACCTGGAGCGGCTCGTCGCGGACGGCATCCCGGTTGCACGTCGCAGGCGTTCGACGCGGGCGAGATCCCCGGCGCCGACTACCGCGTCAGGGGCCATCTGTGGGTCGTCGTCGGGTTCACCCGTACCGGCGACGTGGTCGTCAACGACCCGGCGGCGACGTCCAACGCCGCGGTGCGGCACGTCTTCGCCCGCCGCGCGTTCGAGAACGTGTGGCTGCGCACCCGCTGGACCCGCGCCGACGGCTCGACCGGGCGCGGCTCGGGCGGCGTCGCGTACCTCCTCACGCCGCCCGGCCGGCGGCTGCCGCAGGTCGCCGACCCGGCCAACCCCACCTGGTAGGCCCGGGTGCGAAGCCACCTCCCGGCGAACCCGGAGAGCACCACTGGCACGGACCGCGAACGATGAATGATCCGCTGGTCGAGGCCGAGGTGGTCCGGTTCTGCGCCGAGCTGATCCGCATCGACACCACCAACCGTGGCGGCGGCGACGGGGCCGAACGCCCGGCCGCCGAGTACGTCGCCGCCCGGCTCGCCGAGGCCGGTCTGGAGCCGGTGATCCTGGAGTCGGCGCCGGGGCGGGCCAACGTCGTCGCCCGCATCGCGGGCACCGAGCCCCACCGCCCCGCGCTGCTGGTGCACGGCCACCTCGACGTGGTGCCCGCCGATCCGGCGGACTGGCGGGTGCCGCCGACGTCCGGGGAGGTCGTGGACGGGGTGCTCTGGGGCCGTGGCGCGGTGGACATGAAGAACACCGACGCGATGATCCTCGCGCTGGTGCGCTCCTGGGCGAGGCAGGGGCGCCGGCCACGGCGCGACGTGGTCCTCGCGTTCACGGCCGACGAGGAGGACACCGCCGCCTACGGCGCGCAGTTCCTGGTCGACCGGCACGCCGGGCTCTTCGAGGGTTGCACGGAGGCGATCGGCGAGTCCGGGGGCTACGCCGTCCACACCGGACGGTCCCGGGTCTACCCGGTCGGGGCCGCTGAGCGCGGCACCGCGTGGCTGCGCCTCACCGCCCGGGGCAGGGCGGGTCACGGCTCGCGGGCCAACCCGGACAACGCGGTGGCCAAGCTCGCGGCCGCGGTGACGCGGATCGCCGGCCACGAGTGGCCGGTGCGGCTCATTCCCACCGTACGGGCATGCCTTGCCGGGCTGACCGGACGCCGGGCCGATGAGCTGGCTGAGGCCGACGCCGCCGGGCTTTCCGCGGCGCTCGGCGCAGCCGGCGTGCTGGTCGCCTCGACGCTGCGCAACAGCGCCAACCCCACCATGCTGGAGGCCGGCGACAAGGTCAACGTGGTCCCCGGCATCGCGATCGGGTACGTCGACGGCCGGGTCCTGCCGGGCCACCTCGCCGAGTTCGAGGCCACCCTGGACACGCTGACCGGGCCAGACGTCACCTGGGAGTACGTGCACTCCGAGGTCCCCCTCGAAGCGCCGCTGGCGAGCCCGACGGTGGCGGACATGGCCGCCGCGCTGCGCGCCGAGGACCCGGCCGCACGCGTGGTGCCGTACTGCATGGCCGGGGGCACCGACGCCAAGCAGTTCGCCCGGCTCGGCATCGCCGGCTACGGCTTCGCCCCGCTCGGCCTGCCGGCGGGCTACGACTACCACGCGATGTTCCACGGCGTCGACGAGCGGGTGCCGGTGGAGGCGCTCAGCTTCGGCGTCCGGGTCCTCGACCGGTTCCTGACGGGCCGGTTCGCGACCTGACGTGACGCTCCTGACGTCCGAGCGGGCCTGAGCTACCGGCGCCGCTTGCCGCGAGCGGCCGGGCTACTCGTCTTCGTCCAGCCCGGCCGCCGTCACCGCCGTGTCGAGCAGATCCAGATAGCCGTTGACCTCTTCCACCGCGTCGATGAGGAACTTCGCGTCGGCCTTGTCCAACCCGGTCGCCCTGCTGATGAGCCAGGGCGCGAGCTTCTCCATCAGCTCCTTCTTGGCCATGGCCTCGGCCGGACCGGTGACCTTGTCCCAGAAGGCGTTGGTCACGTCGTCGATGGCGGCCTGGTTCGCGGCCTTGGCCAGTTCCGCGACGTTGGGCTGATCCAGGTTCTCGATCACGTGGGCGTAGCGCCGCATCTGGGCGCTGATGGCCTTGCCGTAGGCCACGAACGCGCCGACGGCGAACCCGCCCAGGCCGAGCGCCGACATCACCAGCGAGATGATGGCGCTGTCGCGAGCGATGTCGCGTTCGGGATCCGAGCTCGCCCCGCCGCCGCTGCCGTCGGCGAGCACACCGAGCATCGAACCGGTGTCGGGCTCGACCGCCCAGAACGCCACCGGGGTGCCGTCCGCCGGCATCAGGCGGTCGTAGTCGTCCCAGTTGTCGAGCAGCCTGCGCCACTGCACCCGCGACGCCTCGGGCAGGGCGGCCAGTTGGTCGCTGCTGACAGATCCCTTCGGTACGAGGGTCAGGCGTTTGCCCTTGAGCGCGCTCCAGGTGCTGGTCCGGAATCCGACCCCTTCGGCGAGCGCGAGCGCGGCGGACTGCTCCAGCGTACGGTCGAACGCCCGCACCCGGTCCCCGCCGAGAGTCGCCCACCGGGTGCATGGCAGCACGTCGGCGCGCCGGACCCGAGTGCTGGTTCCGAACTGGGGTCGGTGGACGTGCAGAACGGCGCGCAGACCGGTCTCGAAGGTCAGGTCCCCTTCGCCGGACACCGGCGGGTGCAGGGCCGGCACCATCGACGGCAGGCGCGGCAGCCCTGCCTCGAGCGCACTCACCAGGCGCTTTTCGTCCTTCGCGGCGGCCGCCTCGACGAACGCCTTCGTGCCGAGGCGCGCGGTGAGCAGGTCATCGAGCCAGGTGCCGACGGACGGGGCGGCGCCCTCAAAGGACACCAGCGTGGTGCCGAACATCAGGCCCTGCACCTCGTCGACCGCCGTCGCGGGCAGCGGGCCGTCCCCGGCGGAGTCCGGGTCCACGCCCGCCAGCACGCGAATCACCTCGGATTCGTAGCCGACCCGCACGCCGAGGTAGATCCCGGCGAAGCCCGAAGCGGCGGTCCGCTTGTCCGGCGCCGGCACCCGGTACGTGGCGGTGGCCCGGATCCCCTTGCCGGCGGTGAGCGTCACGGTCCGCTCGGCCGGACCGTCGGCCGGCGCCCGGTACCGCAACTGGTACGGCCGGACCTCCTGCCGCCGCAGGAACTCGTCGGTGGCGGCGACCGTACGCTCGACGTCGCTGCCCTCGGTGGCCACCCCACCGGTCAGCTCGACGATCTTCTCCTGCGTGGCCCTGTTCACGTCCCCGATGCCGATGGCCACGATGGGGGCGCCGGAGCCGACGCGGGACTGCATCGCCGCCACCCGCGCGGCGTCCGTCTCGTCGTCCTCGAAGTCGCTGGCGATGACGATGACCGTGGGCCGCTCCTCGTTGGCCTGCTTCAGCGACTCCCAGATCCCCGACCGGACGCTGCTCTGCCTGCCCACGGCGTCGCCCACGGCCTCCGGGGTACGCAGCGGGAAGCCGTCGAGCCGCGAGCCCCCGCTGACCGCCATGACCCCGACCCGCGCGGAAGGGTTGCGGGCGAACAACCGGCGCGCCAGCTCGGTGGCGAACGCCTTCGGCTCCGGCCCGGTCTTGATCGAGCCGGAGAGGTCGAACACCAGCATCACGCGCGGAGGTTGCTGCTTGTTGGCGGTCAGCCGCAGGGCCAGTTTCGTCTGGTCCTCGGCGAGCTGGAACGCGGACGCGGGCAGACCGGTCACCGGCTTGCCCGCCGCGTCGAACGCGCTGACCCGCAGCGAGACGTCCGGGAAGCCGCCACCGGCGGCGTCGACCTGGAGCTTGGCCACCCGTTCGCCCGCGCGGGGGTCGGCTTGCGCGGGGGCCTCCAGTGGTTCGCCGTCGACCAGCACCTCATCGTCCTTGACCTCGATCACCTGGCCGGTGAGCGAGATCGCCGATCCGCTGAAGGCGAGCTTCGCCGCGGCGTCCGCGGCCAGTCCCGGCCCGGCCACGGCCAGCGTCGGGGTGAACGTGTTGAGGTCCTGCGGCCGCAGGTGGATCAGCTCTGCCATCTCGGCGGTGGGCCGGAACGCCACGTGCAGCTGCCGCCCGATCAGATCCTCGGCGTGGTACTCGGCCTTGACCAGGGTCGTGGGGAGTGTGGGTTCCGCGGTCGTCGCGGCCAGCAGCCGCACCTCCACCGACAGACCCGACCCCGCACCGAGGTAGCCGCGCGACGGCTCGCCGGTGGTGTGCGTCGCCCCGAGCTTGGCCCCGGCGACGAGCGGGTTCGCGTACGTCTCCTTGCCGTTCACGACGACCTTCACCAACGGTACGCGGCGGTCGCGCGACGCCGCCGGTTCCGCCGCGCGCCGCGACGGCAGCGCGTCGGCGAGCTGCCGGGCCAGGTCGGTACGCGCCTTGGCCTCGTCACGGACCGCGGCGAGACGGTCGCTCGCGGTGGTGGCCGGCTTCCCGATGGCCCTGTGCCAGCGCGCGATCGTGTCCTCGTCCGCCTTCGGCTCGAACGAGCGGCGCACCGGCCGGAAGACGCTGTTCAGGTCGACGTCGTCGGCCAGCTCCCCGACCAGCACCTCCGCCTTGAAGCCCGCCCGCCGGTACAGGTCGGCCAGCGTCTCGACCTTGTCCCGCGCGGACCCGGCGCCGCCGCGCAGCGTGCCGCGCACGCCCCACCTGGTGTCGCCGACCAGATCGAGCGAACGGCCCACGGACGGGTACACGACGATCTGATCGCGCACGAAAGCGAGGATGGCCTCCGGATCCTTGCCGGCCACCACCCGCTCGGCCGCCGCGGCGACGTGGTCCGGGCTGGCCCGGACCGAGGTCCGCAGCTGCTCCCACAGGCCGAACGCACCATCGGCGTCCGGACCGGGCTCGTCGTCGTCGAACAGGCCGCAGCCGGTCAACGCCGCGGCGGACACCGCCGTCACGAACGCGAGCAGGGAGCGCCGGCTCACCCCGCCGGAAGCCGCGGGCGGGATCGATTCGAAGCCATCGGGCTGGCGCATCGCGGTGCCACTCCTCAGATCGGGCGCGTGAGGCGGCACGCCCCAGGACACGGACGCGCCATTCTGCCTGCCGTCGCGATCGTTTGTCTCGCCCGATCGGGCGCAGTTGGCGCGGTCAGGGCCGCAGCGAGATTTCGGACATGGTCCCCCTGGTTTTCGATGACGCCGCAGGCACACGTACCGTCAGGACTTGATGTCGCAAATGAGCGTTCCGGCGGTGACGGCGGCGCCGACCTCGGCGGCAAGTCCGGTGACCGTGCCCGAGCGGTGCGCGGTCAGCGGCTGCTCCATCTTCATCGCCTCCACGACGACGATCAGGTCGCCTTCCTTGACCTCGTCGCCTTCTTCGACGGCGACCTTGACGACGGTGCCCTGCATCGGTGCCGTCAGGGCGTCACCGGAGGTGGGCGGCGTGGACTTCGCCGCCGCCCGGTGCGTGGGCCGGGCGCCGGGCACGCGCGGGCCGCGGGCTCGCGACGTACCCAGATCCGAGGGGAGGCGGACCTCCAACCGCTTGCCACCGACCTCGACCACGATGGTTTCCCGGGGGTGGTCCTCCCCCGCTTGCCCGGCGGCGGCCGCACCGAATGGCGGGATGTCGTTGACGAATTCGGTTTCGATCCATCGGGTGTGGACGGTGAACGGTCCTGCGCGGCCGGACAGCTCGGGGGCGAAGGCTGGGTCGGTGACCACGGCACGGTGAAACGGGACCGCCGTGGCCATGCCCTCGATGGCCAGCTCCGCCAACGCCCGCGCGGAGCGTTGGAGGGCCTGCTCGCGGGTGGCGCCGGTGACGATGAGCTTGGCCAGCAGCGAGTCCCAGGCCGGACCGATCACGCTGCCGGCCTCGACGCCGGTGTCGAGACGGACGCCGGGTCCGGTCGGCGGCTCGAAACGGGTGATCGCGCCGGGAGCCGGGAGGAAGTTGCGTCCCGGGTCCTCCCCGTTGATCCGGAATTCGAACGAGTGACCCCGCAGCGGCGGGTCGGTGTAGCCGAGTTCCTCGCCGTCGGCGATCCGGAACATCTCGCGCACCAGGTCGATTCCGGAGACCTCCTCGGTGACCGGATGCTCCACCTGCAGCCGGGTGTTGACCTCCAGGAACGAGATCGTGCCGTCGCTGCCGACCAGGAACTCGACGGTGCCGGCGCCGACATAGCCGGCCTCCTTGAGGATGGCCTTGGACGCGGCATACAGCTCGGCGACCTGCGCGTCGGACAGGAACGGCGCGGGCGCTTCCTCGACGAGCTTCTGGTGGCGCCGTTGCAGGGAGCAGTCACGGGTGGAGATCACGGCGACGTTGCCGTGGCGGTCGGCGAGGCACTGGGTCTCGACGTGCCGGGGCCGGTCGAGGTAGCGCTCGACGAAACACTCGCCCCGGCCGAAGGCGGCGACGGCTTCGCGGACGGCCGACTCGTACAGTTCGGGAATCTCTTCCCGGGTGCGGGCGACCTTGAGGCCCCGCCCGCCGCCACCGAATGCGGCCTTGATGGCGACCGGCAGGCCGTGCACGTCGGCGAACGCGACGACCTCGGCGCTGCCCGCCACCGGGTCCGGGGTGCCGGCGACCAGCGGGGCGCCCGCCCGCTGGGCGATGTGCCGGGCGGCGACCTTGTCGCCCAGGTCGCGGATGGCCTGCGGGGGTGGGCCGATCCAGATCAGACCCGCGTCGAGGACGGCCTGGGCGAAGTCGGCGTTCTCGGAGAGGAAGCCGTAGCCGGGGTGCACGGCGTCGGCGCCCGACGCGCGGGCCGCACCGAGGATCTTGTCGACGTCGAGGTAGCTGCTGGCCGGGGTGTCCCCGCCCAGGGCGAACGCCTCGTCCGCGGCGCGGACGTGCAGGGCGTCCCGGTCCGGGTCGGCGTAGACGGCCACGCTCGCGATCCCCGCGTCCCGGCAGGCCCGGGCCACCCGGACCGCGATCTCACCGCGGTTGGCGATGAGCACCTTGCTCAGCATGGCACCTCCACCAGGTCGGTCTCGCGCAGCCGGCCGACCGCCGCGAGGATGTGGCGGATCTCCGCGCCGGGGGTGAACGTGGCATCCACGCCCATGGCTTCGAGGGTGGGGATGTCCGCGTCCGGGATGATGCCGCCGACCAGGATGCGGACATCGTCCGCGCCGGCCTGCCTCAGCAGGTGGGTGACCCGCTCGACGATGGTCAGATGGGCTCCCGAGAGGATGGACAGGCCCAGTACGGCAGCGTCCTCGGCGAGGACGGTGGCGACGATCTGCTCGGGGGTCTGGTGCAGGCCCGTGTAGATGACCTCGTGGCCCGCATCGCGCAGGGCGCGCGCGACCACCTTCGCGCCCCGGTCGTGGCCGTCCAGGCCCGGCTTCGCGATCACTATCCGTACGTGGCGTGGCGTGCTGTTCACGGACTCTCCGTTCGGGTTCATCGGGGGAAGGACGAGGCGCGCCAGCCGACGCGGCCGTAGGCGTGCGCGGTGCGCAGCACGCGGTGGGGTGCGGCCCAGGCGCTGGTCTGCGGGCGGTCCCGGGCCGGGTCCGCGGTGACGGTGGCGGACAGAAGCACAGTCACCACGGCGGCCAGTTCCTCGGCGCTCGGGTCACCGCGCACCACGTTGATCGTCATGTCGATTCCCCGCTCTACAGAGGGATGTTGCCGTGCTTCTTCGGGGGCAGGCTTTCCCGTTTGGTGCGCAACTGCCGCAGTCCCCGCACGATGTGGCGCCGCGTGTCCGCAGGCAGGATCACCGCGTCGAGATAGCCGCGTTCGGCCGCCACGTACGGGTTGAGCAGCGTGTCCTCGTACTCCTGGATCAGCCGGGCGCGCTGCGACTCGTCCTCGGCGAGGGTGCGCCGATGCAGGACACTGACCGCGCCCTGCGCACCCATGACGGCGATCTGCGCGGTCGGCCACGCCAGGTTGAGGTCGGCGCCCAGATGCTTGGAACCCATCACGTCGTAGGCGCCGCCGAACGCCTTGCGGGTGATCACCGTGATCAGTGGCACGGTCGCCTCGGCGTACGCATAGATCAGTTTCGCGCCGCGCCGGATGATGCCGTCGTGCTCCTGGCCGACGCCCGGCAGGAATCCGGGGACGTCCACGAACGTCAGCACCGGCAGGTTGAACGCGTCGCAGGTGCGCACGAACCGGGCGGCCTTCTCACTGGCGTCGATGTCGAGGCAGCCGGCGAAGCGCATCGGCTGGTTGGCGACGATGCCGACCGGCCGGCCCTCCACCCGGCCGAAGCCGGTCACGATGTTCGGCGCGAACAGCGGCTGGGTCTCGAGAAACTCCGCGTCGTCCAGCACGTGCTCGATGACGGTACGCATGTCGTAGGGCTGGTTCGCGCTGTCCGGGATCAGGGTGTCCAGCTCGCGGTCGGTGTCGGTGAGCGAGAGGTCCGCGTCGGCGTCGAAGGCGGGCGGATCGCTGAGATTGTTCGACGGCAGGTAGGACAGCAGTTGCCGGACGTAGTCGATGGCGTCCTTCTCGTCGCCCGCGAGGTAGTGGGCCACCCCGGACACCGTGTTGTGGGTGCGCGCGCCGCCGAGCTCCTCGAAGCCGACGTCCTCCCCCGTGACGGTCCTGATGACGTCCGGGCCGGTGATGAACATGTGCGAGGTCTGCTCGACCATGACGGTGAAGTCGGTGATGGCCGGGGAGTAGACGGCGCCGCCCGCGCAGGGGCCGACGATCAGCGAGATCTGCGGAATGACACCGCTCGCGTGCGTATTGCGGCGGAAGATCTCACCGTACGCGCCGAGCGCGGCCACGCCCTCCTGGATGCGGGCGCCGCCGGAGTCGTTGATCCCGATCACCGGGCAGCCCGTCCTGAGCGCGAAATCCATCACCTTGGCGATCTTCTGCCCGTGGACCTCGCCCAGCGCGCCGCCGAACACGGTGAAGTCCTGCGCGAAGACCGCCACCGGCCGCCCGTCGACGCTGCCGTAGCCGGTGACGACGCCATCGCCGTACGGCCGGGTGGCGGCGAGGCCGAACTGGCTCGTGCGATGCCGGGCGAACTCGTCGAGCTGCACGAACGAGCCCTCGTCCAGCAGCAGATCGATACGTTCGCGCGCCGTCAGTTTGCCCGCCGCGTGGTGCTTTGCCACCGCCCGCTCCGAGCCGGGCTGCGCCGCCTGCTCGACGCGACTCCGCAGATCCGCGAGCTTGCCGGCGGTGGTGGTGATGATGATGTCGATGTCGGCCATGCTGTCCACCCGGATCTCTCGGTGCTCAGAAGGCGTCGTGGGGGACGTACACGCCCCACACGTCGCGCAGGGCATGGGAAACCTCGCCGACGGTGGCGCGTGACCGCAGGGCCTCGCGCATCGGGGGCAGGACGTTCTCGGACGTGCTGCGGGCGGCGGTGCGCAGCGCCTCCAACGCCCGCTCGACGGCGCCGTTGTCGCGTTCGGCGCGCAGGGCGGCGAGGCGTTCCCGCTGGTCGGTCTCGATCGCCGGGTCGACGCGCAGCGGCTCGTAGACCTCTTCCTCGTCCAGTGCGTACTTGTTGACGCCGACCACGGTCCGTTCGCCGTTGTCGATCTGCAGCGCGATGCGGTAGGCGGAGTTCTCGATCTCCGACTTCTGGAAGCCCTGCTCGATCGCGGCGACCGCGCCGCCGCGGTCCTCGACGGCCCGGATGAGCTCGCACGCCGCGGCCTCCAGGTCGTCGGTCATCGACTCCATGACGTACGACCCCGCGAACGGGTCCACGATCTTGGTCAGGTCCGTCTCGTGGGCGATGACCTGCTGGGTGCGCAGGGCGAGGCGGGCCGCCTTCTGGGTGGGCAGCGCGATCGCCTCGTCGTACGAGTTGGTGTGCAGGGACTGGGTGCCGCCCAGCACCGCGCCCAGGCCCTGCAACGCCACGCGGACGAGGTTGACCTCGGGCTGCTGCGCGGTCAGTTGCACGCCTGCGGTCTGGGTGTGGAAGCGCAGCATCTGCGACTTGGGGTTCCGGGCGCCGAACTCGTCGCGCATGATGCGGGCCCAGATCCGGCGCGCGGCGCGGAACTTGGCGACCTCTTCCAGCACGGTGGTGCGGGCGACGAAGAAGAAGGACAGCCGTGGCGCGAAGGCGTCGACGTCCAGGCCGGCGGCGATCGCGGCCCGTACGTACTCCTTGGCGTTGGCGAGGGTGAACGCGACCTCCTGCGCGGGCGTGGCTCCCGCCTCGGCCATGTGGTAGCCGGAGATTGAGATGGTGTTCCAGCGCGGCAGTTCCCGGTGGCAGTAGGCGAAGATGTCGCTGATCAGCCGCAACGACTGCTTGGGCGGGAAAATGTAGGTCCCGCGGGCGATGTACTCCTTGAGGACGTCGTTCTGGATCGTGCCGGTCAGCCGGGAGCCCGGCACGCCCTGCTCGGCCGCGACCAGCTCGTACAGCAGGAGCAGCGGGGCGGCGGGCGCGTTGATCGTCATCGAGGTCGACACCTGGTCCAGCGGCAGTCCGTGGAACAGCGTGCGCATGTCGTCGATCGAGTCGATCGCCACGCCGACCTTGCCGACCTCACCACGGGCGATCGGGTCGTCGGAGTCGTAGCCCATCTGCGTCGGCAGGTCGAAGGCCACGCTGAGGCCGCCCGTTCCGGCACCGACGAGCTGGTGGTAACGCTCGTTGGACTCTTTCGCGGTACCGAACCCCGCGTACTGCCGCATCGTCCAGGGCCGGCCGGCGTACATCGACGGATAGACGCCCCGGGTGAACGGGAAGCTGCCCGGTGCGCCCAGCTTGGCGTCGGCGTCGAAGTCCGCCAGGGCCCGGCTGTCGCAGACCGGCGGGATCGGCAGACCGGACTCGGTCGTCGCTAGGAAATCCATCCCCAACCTCCCGGTACTGAGTATCGTGATGACGGTACTCGGTACCACTGCGCAGGACAAGAGGTCGACCACCGGGAAGAATGGGCGCCCATGAGCAAGCCATCCACGCGCGTCCGGCTCGGCGAGGCCGCCTTCGCACTCTTCGACGAACGCGGGTACGAGCAGACCACCATCGATGACATCGCCGAGCGGGCCGGGGTGGGACGTACGACGTTCTTCCGGAACTACCGGTCGAAGGAAGAGGTCATCTTCCCGGACCACGACCGGCTTCTCGCGCTGATCCGGGACCGGCTGGCGACCTCGAACCACAGCACGGCCCTGATCGCCGTCTCGGACGCGGTCCGGCTGGTCCTGCTGCACTACATCGATGAAGGCGACATCGCGCGCCGCCGGTACGCCCTGACCAGCAAGGTGCCCGCCCTGCGCGACCGCGAGATCGCGAGCGTGGCCCGCTACCAGCGCCTGTTCCGCGAGTTCATCGCCGACTGGATGGGCGACCCGACCGAGTCTGCGTCACTGCGGGCCGAGCTCATGGCGGCGTCCGTCGCCGCGGCACACAACCATGTGCTGCGCCGGTGGTTGCGCGGCGAGTCCGCGGATCCGGTGACCGAGGTCGACGACGCGATGCGCGAGGTCCTGCGACTCTTCCCGGCCCCCACGGAGCAGCGCGACGGTCACGACCAGGGCACCACCATCGTCGCGTTCACCACCTCCACCGACCTCGATACCCTGCTGCCGTCGCTGAGGCGGCTCGTCGAGGACGGGTCCATCCACTGAGCCGGCGCTTCGGCCCGAAACTATCCGGCAACACTATTTTCACATCCTTCGATCTGCGCTACCGTCGATGGGAGCGCTCCCACTCCCTTCATCCCCGGGGAGCCCCCAACGCTAGGAGTGTCATGAGACGCCTCCTCCGCGCCGCCCTCGCCGCCAGCCTGCTCGCCACCGGTTCGCTGACCGCGATCGTCCTCGCCCCGCCGGCACAGGCCGACACCCGGATCTGCGAGCAGTTCGGCTCCACGACCATCGGCGGCCGCTACGTCGTGATGAACAACCGCTGGGGCACCTCAGCCGAGCAGTGCATCACCGTCACCGCGACCGGCTTCGCCATCGCCAGCCAGCAGGGGGTCGGCAACACCAGCGGCGCCCCGGTGTCGTACCCGGCGGTCTACTACGGCTGCCACTACACCACCTGCTCACCCGGCACGAACCTGCCACTGCGGGTCGACCAGATCACCAGCGCGACCAGCAGCATCGAGTACGGCTTCGTCGGCGGCGCCACCTACAACGCCGCGTACGACATCTGGCTCGATCCGGCGCCGAAGACCGACGGCGTGAACCAGCAGGAGATCATGATCTGGTTCAACCGCCAGGGGGCCATCCAGCCGATCGGATCCGTCGTCGGCACCGCCACGATCGGCGGCCGCACGTGGGAGGTCTGGCGCGGCAGCAACGGCCAGAACGAGGTCGTCAGCTACGTCGCCCCGGCCCCGATCACCACCCTGGGATTCAGCGTGCTGGACTTCATCACCGACGTACGCAATCGTGGCGCCATCACCGGCGCCTGGTATCTGACCAGCATCCAGGCCGGATTCGAACCGTGGATCGGCGGCACCGGGCTCGCGGTGAAGTCCTTCTCGGCCACCGTGAACGGTGGCGGCAGCACACCACCCACCACACGAACGGACTGCACCGTCGCCTACCGGACGAACGTCTGACCGGGCGGGTCCTACAACGGCGGCATCCCCGCCCGGGGCAGCCAGTCCTTCGGATTACAGGGCACCTACGCCGGTACCTTCGCCACCCCGGCGGCGTTCACCCTCAACGGCGCCGCCTGCGCCAAAGGCTGAGGACGGCGCGCCCGGTTCGGTAGGCAGGGAGGAGGTCTCGACGCCGGGCGGCCGCCGGCAGTATCGAGCGCCGGGTACGGAGTAGTCACAGCGGCTGCATGTCCTCCGGGTCCGGCCAGGTGATGAACTCGTTGCCGAGGCCGGACTCGCGGACGTGATGCCACAGGTCGTTGAGGACGTAGTGGCGGGACCAGTCCAGGTCGCTGCCGTGAGCCTGGTAGTACGCGATGGCCAGCATCGCGCGGTTGTGCACGGCCGGGTCGCTGGCCTTCTGCCGGCCCTCGGCCACTCCCGAGTAGAAGGCTTCCTTCAATTCGTCCGCGGTGTTGGGCGCCCAGTCGATGAAACCCTTCGCCTGATCGGGCAGGCCGCAGACCTGCCACATCACGCCGTAGCAGAAGCCCTGCTGCTCCTGCAGGCGCTCGCCGGTGCCGAAGGCGTTCACCACCTCCCAGCCCATGATGATCGTCGAAGCGATCATGCCGACCGGCCCGAGCGCTTCACCCAGCAGCACCACGGCCGCCTCCTCGCTGGCCCCGGCGGCCAGTGACAGGTTGCCGAGCACCTCGGCGGTGTCGCCGATGATGTGGGCACCTTCCAGGCACAGGTGCACGAATTCCAGGAACTGACTCTGGTCCATGTGCACGTCGACGTCGGGCGCCGCACCGCCCGCCGCGACCGCCTGACCGCTGCCGTCGGTGTGGGCGCCGGTGTCGCCGGCGGCGGTGTTCTCGTTGGTCTGCGGCGGCGTGCTCCAGTCGTACCTGGAGGTGCCGGTGACGATGGCGTCGCGCAGGTCGGTCCAGTACTCGACGAGCTGGGCCTGATCCGGGTCGTTGGGGTCCAGTTGCCGCGGGGCGTGCGGGAAGAAGCGGAAGAAGTGGCTGTCCACCGTGGCGCTGAGGAACTCGTGGTACATCGCGTTCCACTGCTGAACCAGCTCGGCCTGGGCCGGGTCGTTGGGGTCGAGATGCTCGGGAGCTTCCGGATGTTGCAGATGGAACTCGCGGTCGACCTCGGCGATCACAAACTCGTGCGATGGAAGTGCCATGACTGCATGATCGCCTCCGTGCGGACGTATGTCGCGCGCGAATGGGCCACCCGAAGGGGCGGAAACGGGGCCACCTTGGAGCGCGGCCGGGCCCAGAATCCTGGGAGATCGCAGCGGCCGGGAGGGCGCTCGGCTGCAACACGGACTTCCCACAAATGCATTCATCGTGTTCGATGCATAGGTCGATGACATCCGCTCTGGAGGTACGCAATGCCAATCGGACGCCTGGGCCTCATCCTGGCCCTGCTGGCCGGAGCAGCGCTGACCGCGCCCGCCGCACCGGCAGCGGCCGCCACGCCGGCGAAGAAGCTGCTCGTCGTAGGCATGGACGGGCTCAACTGGGACAGCGTCCTCGCGGCGAACGCGCCGACTCTGCACGCGCTCGCCGACCAGGGTCTGCTCGGTCGCAGCCTCGTGCAGTGCCCATCGACGGCCGAATCGGCCAGCGGCCCCGGCTGGTCCACCATCGCCACGGGCGTGTGGCCGGATCGGCACGGCGTACGCAGCAACACCTTCATCGGCAAGCGGTACGGCACGTACCCGGACT
This sequence comes from Krasilnikovia cinnamomea, assembly GCF_004217545.1. Taxonomy (NCBI): domain Bacteria; kingdom Bacillati; phylum Actinomycetota; class Actinomycetes; order Micromonosporales; family Micromonosporaceae; genus Krasilnikovia; species Krasilnikovia cinnamomea. The sequence continues at coordinate 6,239,030 of NZ_SHKY01000001.1, read as the reverse complement.
TCCTGACCCGGCTGGAGCAGGCGGACCCCTCGTACGCCACCTACTCTGTCGTCGACTGGCCTCCCCTGCACAACCAGGGGACCTTCTCGTCCGCGGTCGACACCCGGGTCACCTTCAACGGCGACACGGGCGGCTATCCGGCGCAGGACGAGAATGTCACCGCGGACGCGATCGGCCGGCTCAGCAGCGGTGGCCCGGACGCGTCCTTCGTCTACCTCGGCAACACCGACGTGGTGGCCCACGCCTCCGGCACCGGCGCCGCGTACCAGGCCGCGATCGAGCAGCAGGATCAACAGCTCGGCCGGATCCTGACCGCGGTGCGGTCACGGCCCACGTACGGTCAGGAGGACTGGCTGATCATGGTGACCACCGACCACGGGCACCGGGTACCGCAGGGCGGGCACGGCTTCTGCGGCATCGACGAGCGCGGCACGTTCCTGCTCGCGAGCGGCGCCGGGATCAGCGCCGGGCTCCGCCCCATCGACGTACGCCAGGCCGACGTCGCCGCCTCAGCGCTGGCGCACTTCGGCGTCGAGGCCGCCCTGGACGGCAAGAGCGTCCGGGTACGCTCCACCGACCCGTTCGACGGCCTCGCCCTGCGCACGCGGGTGGACGAGACCGGAATTCCCGCCACCCTGGCGGGCTGGACCCCGGACGCTCCGGCCGGCTGGTCGGTCCTGCGCAGCGCCATGCCAACCGGCGGGGTCACCGAGTGGCGCGGCTGGTCGTTCACCACCGACGAGTTCTGGAGCCGCGCCCAGGCGGGCCAGGAACGGGAGAACGCCCTGCGCACACGTGGCGTCTTCGCCGTCGCCGACAGCGACGAGTTCGCCGACAAGACCGGCGGCAGCAGCTACGACTCCACGCTCGTCTCGCCGGACTACCCTGTGACCGCGGGAAGCACGGCGTACCTGAACTACGTGACGCACTACCGCCAGCATGGCAGCCAGAAGGGCGATGTCCTGGTCTCGTTCAACGACGGCCCGGACCAACTGGTGAAGCGGTACTCCGCGGATGCCCGGGCCACTGTCGAGTCATTGCCGGTTGCGGTTCCGTCCGGTGCGACCAGGATGGCGGTGAAGTTCCGCTACCACGACGCCGGCAACAACTGGTACTGGGTCATCGACGATCTGCGGATCAGCTGACCGAGCGGCGGGCCGGCCACCCTGCCGGATGGTGGGTGGCCGGCCCGCCCCATGCAGTTGACCTTGACAGGTGTCATGGACGCGTTGACCCGGTTGCTGGATCGTGCCAGCGAGGATGCGTCGGCGACATGCCTGTGAACGGCACCGCCCCAAACTGTCCGATCTGCGGTACACCCCAGCCCAGCGCGGCACTCCACCGTTCCAAACCCGCACGATCCACCCGGCGCCGGAGCTCCGGTCGATCCTCCACGTCTTTCCAGTAACACCGAAGCGGTGCAGCGAGTTGACCAGCTCAAGTCGACCATGAGACCTCCAGGTCAGGACGGTTGACCGCGGGTACCGCGTTCGTCGATGCTTGCGAGGCTTGGCCGTTCGTGCGGGCGAGGAAAGTAGTGTTTGAGCGGCGGTCGACGGCAGGGCCTTGACGATGATCCTGGGGATCGGATTGTCTTGGGCCGACACGTCGACGACAGCCTCCCAAGGCACGATGTGCTCAAATGCCACCGTCCGGTGGTAGACGCCGGTGGCTGTCACGACAACCCTGCCCGGCGCCGAGCGCAGCATCGCTACGAGGAAGCATGGTCCGTCGCCGCATGCCCGCGATGATAGGCCGTGCTTCGCCGCGATCGGCTCGCCGGTCAGCGTTGCTCGCCGTCCCGTTCGTCGATGATGCGCCGGAGCTCGGCGACGTCCTTGATCCGCTCGGCGCGGGTGGCTGCCAGCGGCGCCACCAACATCGTCGTGACTCCGGCGGAGGCGAACTCGGCCAGTCGCCGCCGGATCGCGTTCGGCGGACCCACCAGGGCGGTGGCATGCACCAGGTCGTCGGGGACCATCGCGGCCGCCTCGGCCCGCCGGCCGTCCAGAAAGAGTTCCTGGATGCGTGCGGCCTCGTGCGGGTAGCCGTAGCGGCGGATCAGGTCATTGGAGAAGTTCCGGCCGCGGGCACCCATCCCGCCGATGTAGAGGGCGAGTTGCGCGCGGTGGCGGCCCAGGAGCTCCGGCGTGGATTCGGCGATGGCGAAGGGGACCGGCACCATCACGTCCAGCGGACCCAGCTCAGGGTCACGCCGGGCCAGGCCCGCGGCGAGCGGCTCGGCGAAGACCCGGGACGCGGCCCGCGGATCCAGGAACAGGGCCTGCCAGCCCTCGGCGATCTCGGCGGCGAGCGCGACGTTGCGCGGGCCCATCGCGGCCAGCAGGATCGGGATACGCGCCCGCACCGGACGGTTGATGAGCTTGAGCGGTCTGCCCAGCCCTGTCCCCGAGTCCGGCGGCAACGGGATGCGGTACTTCGATCCGTCGAAGGTCAGCGTCTCGCGGCGCCAGACGCGGCGGCAGATGTCCACCACCTCGCGGGTGCGGGCCAGCGGCGCGTCGTAGGCGACCCCGTGGAAGCCCTCGATCACCTGTGGACCGGATGCCCCCAGGCCGAGCGAGAAACGACCGCCGGATACGTAGTCGAGTCCGGCCGCGGTCATCGCCGTGAGCGTCGGGGTCCGGGTGTAGAGCTGCATGACCCCGGAGGCGAGCTCCAGGCGGGTGGTCCGGGCCGCCAGGTAGCCGAGTTGACTGACCGCGTCGAAGCTGTACGCCTCGGGCACCACGACCAGTTCGGCGCCCGCCGCCTCGTACTCGACCACCTCCTCGGCGGCGTGTGCGAAGCCCTCGCCCTCGTATCCGAGCTGAACACCGAGGCGCATGGCGGCTCAGGCACCGGTGTCGTGCACGATGACCTGCCGGATCACGTCGCCGCGGCCAAGCGCGGCCAGTGCGTCGTCGAGCTGGTCGAGTCGCAGCCGGTGGCTCACCATGCCCTCGAGGTCGAGCCGGCCGGCCCGCCACAGCGCGAGCAGGCGGCCGAAGTCGCGCGGAGGGTCGGCCGAGCCGTACAGCGACGGGATGATCCGTTTGCCCTCGAACAGCAGCTCGAACGGGCTGAACTCGACGTGGTGCTCGGCGCGCCCGGCGCCGACCACGACCACGGTGCCGCCCCGGCGGACCGCGGTCCACGCCGTACGCAGGGTGGCGGGCACGGCCACGACGTCGAACGCGTAGTCGACGCCCTCGCCGTCGGTGAGCTCGGCGGACAGGTCGCTGAGCCCGTCCGGGGTGACCGCGTGGGTCGCGCCGAAACGGCGCGCCAGGTCGTGTTTGGCCGCCACGGTGTCCACCGCCACGATCACCGCCGCGCCGGCGAGCCGGGCGCCCTGGATCGCGGCGATGCCCACGCCGCCGCAGCCGATGACCGCCACGGTGTCCCCCGGCCGTACGGCCGCCGTGTTGACGACCGCGCCGACCCCGGTCGTGACCCCGCAACCGAGCAGTGCGGCCACCTCGTACGGCACATCCGGGGCGATCTTCACCAGGCCCGCGCGGTGGACGACCATCTCCTCGGCGAACGCGCCGCAGCCGACCATGCCGAAGGCGGGGGTGTCGCCGACCATGAAGCGAGGCATGGCGTAGCCCGCCATCACGTGCGCCATGCACAGGTACGGCTCGCCGCGCCGGCAGGCCGCGCAGGCACCGCATGCCGGCAGCCAGTTCACGGTCACCCGATCGCCGGGGGCGAGGTCCTCGGCTCCTTCGCCGACTTCGAGCACATCACCGGCCGCCTCGTGCCCGAGGACGGCCGGCACCGGCTGGGGCAGGCCACCGTCGCGGGCGGACAGGTCCGAGTGGCAGATGCCGGCAGCGCGGACCCTGATCCGGACCTCGCCCGGGCCCGGCCCGAGCACTGTCACATCGTCGCGGATGTCGAACTTCTCGTCGCCGATCGCGTGGAGAACAGCCGCCCGCATTCTGACCACCTCTCGGAAATAGAACGTGTTCTACGCTAACCGGCCACGCCGTACCGAGCAAGCGGTTGGTCAAGGCCAACCGATGGCCGCCATAATGTGCCTGGTGACGACCGCAAAGAAGGCCTCCCGGGCCAGCACAGCCGCGCCAGCCTCGGAGCGCCGCGCGCATCTGGTCCGGCTGGCCGGCGACCTCTTCGCCGAAAAGGGCTTCCGGGCCACCACCGTCCGCGAGATCGCCGACGCGGCGGGCATCCTCTCCGGCAGCCTCTACCACCACTTCGACTCCAAGGAGTCGATCGGCGACGAGATCCTCAGCGCCTTCCTGGACGACGTGCTCGCCGGCTACCGCGCCGCGGTGCGCGACTGCGACGATCCGCGTGCCGCGATCGAACAGATCGTCCGATCCAGCACCGCCGCGCTGAGCCAGCACCGGGCCGCGCTCACCATGCTGCAGCACGACTGGACGTACTTCAGCGGGCAGCCTCGGTTCGCGTACCTGCGCACGGCGATGAAGGAGATTGAACGGACCTGGGTGCAACAGCTCGAGCAGGGCAAGCGGTCCGGACAGTTCCGCGACGACCTCGACGCCCGCCTGACCTACCGGTTGCTGCGCGACATCCTGTGGATCCCCACCTCCTGGCGGCAACGCCCAGCCAAGGCCTGGCGCACCGATCAGATCGTCGATGGACTCCTGCGGCTGATCTTCGATGGGATCACCACCCCCGCCACACCGGCGCCGCAGCGGCGCAACGCGCGCAGCAGGTAGGTGGGGCGGGGCTCGCAGATCGGGGGTCACATGCGTCCGGGCATCCTGCTAGTCTCCTCCCAAGCAAGCGCTTGGTGAATTCCGTGGAGCCTGCCGCGGGGCTGGCATGTGCGTATCCCGGGAGGACGCGATGAGGCGGCTGGACGGCAGACGCGCACACGACGGCCCGCCCTGCAGGGGGCGCTGACATGGGTGGGAAGCTGCTCGCCGGACGGGTCGCCGCGGTCACCGGCGCGGGAAACGGTCTCGGCGCGGCCGAAGCCGTCGCTCTCGCCGCCGCGGGCGCGCGGCTGGTGCTCAACGACCTGCCCGGCGCGGCGTTGGAAACGGTGGGCGAGACGATCCGCTCAGCCGGTGGTGAGGCGGTGCTCTGCCCCGGCGACGTCGCCGACTTCCCGACCGGCGAGGCGCTGGTGCGCCGGGCGGTCGAGGCGTTCGGCGGGCTCGACATCCTGGTCAACAACGCCGGCGTGCTGCGCGACCGGATGGTCTTCGCGATGTCCGAGCAGGAATGGGACGCGGTGATCCGGGTGCACCTGCGCGGACACTTCGTCACCACCCGGTTCGCCACGGCGTACTGGCGGGAGCGGAGCAAGGCGACCGGCGCACCGGTGTACGCCCGGATCGTGAACACCTCGTCGGAGGCGTTCCTGCTCGGCTCCGCCGGTCAACCGAACTACGCCGCCGCCAAGGGCGGCATCGTCGCGCTGACCCTGACCACCGCGCGCGGCTGCGCCCGCTACGGGGTGCGCGCCAACGCCATCTGCCCGCGCGCCCGCACCGCGATGACCGGGGATCTGATGGGCCCACCGCCGGACGGGCCGGATCCCCTCGCGCCGGAGCGGGTCGCCCCACTGGTGACCTACCTGGCCGGTCCGGCCGGAGCGCGGATCACCGGCGAGGTCTTCGTGGTGCACAGTGACGTGGTGGCGGTGCTGGGGCCGCCGACGGTCCGAGCGAGCTTCCGCGCTCCGGCCGGGCAGTGGTCGGCGACCGAGCTGGACACCGCTCTGGCGCCGCTGTTCACGGGCGACCCGCCGCAGCCGGGCTTCGTCTGCGAGGACACGCTGCCGCTGGCCGCGGCCACGTTCGGCGAGGATCGGTGAACCAGCGGGCCGCCGTGTCGATGGCGGCCGACGAGACCGCCGCGATGCTGGCCGCCGCGCGCAAGATGCAGCTCGCGACCATCAACCCGGACGGCACGCCGCATCTCGTGACGATGTTCTACGGGCTGCGCGACGGCCACCTCGCGTTCTGGACGTACCGCGCCTCACGCAAGGCCCGCAATCTGGCCCGCGACCCCCGGGTGACCTGCCTGATCGAGGACGGCGAGGACTACTTCGAGTTGCGCGGCGTCCAGGTGACCGGGACGGCACGGCGCATCGACGACCCGGACGCAGTGGCCGAGGTCGGCCGGCTGGTCGCGGCCCGCCTGCCGGGCGCACCGGGCAGCGGCGCGCTGCCCGAGGTGCTCGACGAGTACGTGGCGCGTGCCGCGGCGAAGCGTGTCGCGTTTCTCGTCGAGCCACGCCAGGTGGTCACCTGGGACCACCGCCGCCTGGTCACATGAGCTCGTCGGTGGTCGGCACCAGGACCGTCTTCACCTCCGTGTACGCCTCGATCGAGCCGCGCCCGCCCTCGCGCCCGAGCCCGGAGCGGCCGAACCCGCCGAACGCCACGTGCGGCTCCAACTGGTAGCCGTTCACGCCGATGGTGCCGGCGCGCACCGCGCGGGCCATCCGCATCGCGCGTTTGACGTCCGTGGTCCACACCATCCCGGCCAGCCCGTACGAGGTGTCGTTGGCCAGCCGGACGGCCTCGTCCTCGTCGGTGAACGGCACCACGGCCAGGACCGGCCCGAAGATCTCCTCCTGGGCGATGGCAGCGTCGTTGCGCACGTCGGCGAAGACCGTGGGGGCCACGAAGTTTCCGGCCGCCAGTTCGCCGTCGGCCCGGGTACCGCCGCAGACCAGCCGGGCGCCGTCCTGTTGCCCGCGTGCGATGAAGTCCAGCACGCGGGTGAGCTGCCGTTCGTTGATCAGGGCGGCGGCGGTGGTCTCGGGGTGGAACGGATCCCCGTAGTTGACCAGGCCGGCTGTGCCTTCGGCCAGCGCGACGAACTGGTCGTACACGTCGCGGTGGACCAGTGCCCGGGTGTGCGCGACGCACGCCTGGCCGGACAGTCCCAGCGTCACCGTGCCCATGGTGGTGGTCGCGGCGGCGAACACGTCGGCGTCGGGAAACACGACCGACGGGCTCTTGCCGCCGAGTTCGAGGCTGACCCGCTTCACGCCGTCGGCCGCGGCGGCCAGCACACGCCGGCCCACCGCGCGGCTGCCGGTGAAGGACACCTTGTCGACCAGCGGGTGGTTGATCAGCGCGTCGCCGGTCGGCTCGCCGGGCCCGGTGACCACGTTGAGCATACCCGGAGGGAGTCCCGCCTCCTCGATCAGCCGGGCCAGGCGCAGCACGGCGAACGTCGCGTACTCGGACGGCTTGAGCACCACGGTGCAGCCGGCGGCCAGTGCGGGTGCGAGTTTCTGCGCGGCCAGCAGCAGCGGCGCGTTCCAGGCGATCACCGCGGCCACCACGCCGAGCGGCTCGCGCAGGGTCAGCACGAGGTGTTCGCCGCCCTGGTAGCCCGGCAGGGTCTCGCCACCCAGCTTGTCCACCCAGCCGGCGTGGTGGTCGAAGACGTCGGCGACACACTCCATCGACATCGCGTACGCCTCGCCGAAGCTGATCGGCACGCCGTTGTCCAGCGCCTGCAGGGTCAGCAGCTCGGTGCCGTGGGCGCGCACCAGCTCGGCGATCCGGCGCAGCACCCGGATCCGTTCCTTGGCCCGGGAGCGGGGCCACGGTCCCTCGTCGAACGCGCGGCGGGCGCTGCGCACGGCCGCATCCACATCGTCGGCCCCGGCCACGGCGAACTCACCGACCTCCTCCGCCGTGGCTGGGTGCCGGTGTGTCCACGTGTGATCCTGCGCGGCGGGCCGCCACCCGCCGTCGATGAGCAGCTCGCCGGTGGTCAGTCCGGCCGCGTCCCGCCTGGGCTTGATCGAGAGAACCATGCGACACCTCCGGCGAAGGACTTTCTGGAACAGGTTCTATTTCTGCGCAGGGTACGCCGTAGCCCACAGGTCCGCCAGATACCCCGGCCATTCGCCGCCGCCGTGCACGGCCAGTGCCGCCCCGCTGACGTAGCCGGCCAGTGGGGAGGCCAGCAGCAGACAGGCGGCGGCGACCTCGGCGGGCGTCGCGGCCCGGCCCAGCGGGACGGTGCGCGCCACCGCGGCGGCGTCCACATTCGAGTCCGGGGCTGCGGTCGCCACGGGGCCGGCGACCAGACTGTTCACCCGGACCTTCGGCGCCCATTCCATGGCCAGGCTGGTCGCCAGGTGGTGCAACCCCGCCTTGGCCGCGCCGTACGCGGCGGTGCCGGGCGAGGGACGCACCCCGCTGACGCTGCCCACCATGAGGATCACCCCGCCGCCGGGTTGATCCCGCATGACCGCGTTGGCCGCCTGTGACACGTGCAGCGGGGCGATCAGGTTGAGTTCGATGACCTTCGCGTGGAACCGGGGGGAGGCGGTGTCGGCCGCGGCGAAGGGCGCTCCCCCGGCGTTGTTCACCAGCACGTCGAGGCGCCCGAACCGGCTGGCAGCCGCGGCCACCAGCGCGCGTGCCTGTTCGGGCTCGCGAACGTCGGCTTGGAAGAACTCGGGCATCGCGTCGCTTACCGGCGACTCCGGCCACGCGCCGTTTGACGATGCCCAGGCTGGTGTGTGCCGTCCGCAGACCATCACGCGGGCCCCGGCGGCGAGGAAGGCGTGCGCGATCGCGGCGCCGATCCCCCGTGTCCCGCCGGTGACCACGACACCGCTGCCGGAGAAGCCGATGGGGTCCATCGACCAACGGTAGCCTCCCAAGCAAGCGCTAGGTTAGCCTCACGCGGTGGGCGTACACCTGCATCTCGCCGCTGTCACCGAGGTGGTCATCGACTTTCCGCCGGTCAACGCGGTGCCGGCGGCGGGCTGGCGGGAGCTGGCCGAGGCGCTGATCGCGGCGGGGTCCGATCCGGACACGCGCGTGGTGGTGCTGGCCGCCGACGGCCGCGGCTTCTGCGCCGGCGTGGACATCAAGGAGATGCAGCGCACCCCCGGCCATGAGGCGCTGCTGGCCGCCAACCGTGGCTGCGCCGAGGCGTTCGCGGCGGTCTACGACTGCCCGGTTCCGGTGGTCGCCGCGGTGCACGGTTTCTGCCTGGGCGGCGGCGTCGGCCTGACCGGCAACGCCGACCTGGTCGTCGCGGCCGAGGACGCCACGTTCGGTCTGCCCGAAGTGGATCGTGGCGCCCTCGGCGCGGCCACCCACCTGGCCCGCCTGGTGCCGCCGCAACTGATGCGCACGATGGTCTACACCTGCCGGACGGTCAGCGCACAACAGCTGCACCGTTTCGGCACGGTGCTCGAGGTGGTCCCCGGCGCCCGGCTGCGGGCGGCGGCGCGCGCGGTGGCCGAGCAGATCGCGGCGAAGGATCCGAAAGTGATCCGGCGGGCCAAGGAGTCGCTCAACGGGATCGACCCGGTCGATGTCAAACGGTCGTACCGGTTCGAGCAGGGCTTCACGTTCGAGCTGAACCTCGACGGGGCGGGCGACCTCGCCCGGCAGCGATTCGTGGAGGGACAGTGACCTCGGACCGGGTGATGACGGTCGCCGAGGTGGTCGGCGAGCTGCGCAGCGGCATGACGATCGGGATCGGCGGGTGGGGGTCGCGGCGCAAACCGATGGCGCTGGTCCGCGCGATCGCCCGCGCCGGTTTGACCCGCCTGACCGTGGTCACCTTCGGTGGTCCCGACGTCGGGCTGCTGGTCGCGGCGGGTTGCGTACGGCGACTGGTCACCGGTTTCGTCTCGCTGGACAGCATCGCGCTGGAGCCACACTTCCGGCGGGCCCGGCACGAGGCGGCTCTGGAGCTGACCGAGCTGGACGAGGGGATGCTCTACTGGGGGCTGCTGGCGGCGGCGCACCGGCTGCCGTTCCTGCCGACCCGGGCCGGGCTGGGTTCCGACGTGCTGCGGGTCAATCCCGGCCTGCGTACGGTCCGTTCGCCGTACTCCGACGGCGAGGAGCTGGTCGCCGTGCCGGCGTGGCCGCTCGACGCCGCGCTGGTCCACCTGAACCGGGCAGACGGCCGGGGAAACGGGCGGTACCTGGGCCCCGATCCGTACTTCGACGACCTGTTCTGTCTCGCCGCGCGGCGCCGTTTCGTGTCCTGTGAGCGGCTGGTCGGCACCGACGAGCTGGTGGCCGCCGGCCCGCCGCAGGGCCTGCTGGTCAACCGCATGATGGTCGACGGCGTCGTGGTCACCCCGCACGGTGCGCACTTCACGAGCTGCGTCCCCGACTACGGGCGCGACGAGGCGTTCCAGCGCGCGTACGCGGACGCCGCGGCCAGCCCGCCGGACTGGGACCGGTTCCGCGCCACCTACCTGGACGGGGACGAGGACGACTACCAGGAGGCGGTGCGGCGGCGATTGGGCACCAGCACGATCGGCGCGCGATGAGCGACGCGAGCCGGGCCGAGGTGTGTGTGGTGGCGTGCGCCGAGGCGTGGCGCGGCGACGGCGCGATCCTGGCCGGTCCGATGGCGCTCATCCCCCGCCTGGGCGCCCGGCTGGCACAGCTGACGTTCGCGCCCGAGCTGGTGCTCAGCGACGGGGAAGCCACGCTCGTGAACAGCGGCGGGGAGAGCGAGGGCTGGTTGCCGTACCGTGCGGTCTTTCAGGTGGTGGCGGCGGGGCGGCGGCACGTGATGATGGGGGCGAGCCAGCTCGACCGGTACGGCAACCAGAACATCTCCTGCATCGGCGACTGGGCCCGGCCCGACTCCCAGCTGCTCGGCGTGCGCGGCGCGCCGGGCAACACCATCAACCACGTCACCAGCTACTGGGTGCCGCGGCACTCGCCACGGACGTTCGTCGAGCGGGTCGACATGGTGTGTGGCATCGGGTACGACCGCGCGGCGGCGCTCGGGGCACCGGCCAACCGGTTCCACGAGATCCGGGTGGTGGTCACCGACCTCGCGGTGCTGGACTTCGCGACCCCGGACCGGTCCCTGCGGCTGCGCTCGCTCCACCCCGGTGTGACCGTGCCCGAGGTGGTGCGGGCCACCGGTTTCCCGCTGGCCGTTGCGGACGAGGTGCCGCCGACTCGGTGGCCCACCACGGACGAGCTGGCCCTGATCCGGGACCGCCTGGACCCGCAGGGCCTGCGTGAACGGGAGATCCGGTGCGGACCCGGCTGACCGAGCTGCTCGGCTGCCGCTACCCGGTCGTGCAGACCGGCATGGGTTACGTGGCCGGGGCCGCGCTGGTCGCGGCCACCTCAGAGGCGGGCGGGTTCGGCATCGTCGCGTCGGCCACGATGAGTCTCGACCGGCTGGCCGCCACGATCCGGGAGGTCCGGGAGCGCACGGACGCGCCGTTCGGGGTGAACCTGCGCGCGGACGCCCCGGACGCCGCAGAGCGCGTCGACCTGCTGGTCCGCGAACGCGTGCGGCTGGCCTCGTTCGCGCTGGCGCCCAGCCGCGACCTGGTCCGCCGGTGCGCCGACGGCGGGGTGCTCACGATGCCCTCGATCGGTGCGGTGCGGCACGCCGTGAAGGTGGCCGGCTGGGGCGTGGACGCGGTGCTCGTGCAGGGCGGCGAGGGCGGCGGCCACACCGGGGCGGTGCCGACGTCGCTGCTGTTGCCGCAGGTGGTCGACGCGGTCGGCGTTCCGGTCGTGGCGGCCGGCGGGTTCTTCGACGGCCGCGGGCTGGTGGCCGCGCTGGCGTACGGCGCGGCCGGCGTCGCGATGGGCACCCGGTTCCTGCTCACCTCGGACAGCCCGGTCGGTGCGGAGGTCAAACGCCGGTACCTGGCCGCCTCGGTGACGGACACGGTGGTCACCACGCGGGTCGACGGGGTGCCGCACCGGATGCTGCGTACCCCGCTGGTCGAGGGCCTCGAACGCTCCGGGCGGCTCACCGCGCTGGTGCGGTCGGTGCGGCACGCCGCCGCGTACCGTCGGGAGGCCGGCCTGTCGTGGCCGGCCATGCTGCGGGCGGGCCGCGCCGCGCGGCACGGTCGTGAGCTGTCGTGGGCGCAGACGCTGATGGCGGCCAACACCCCGGCCCTGCTGCGCGTCTCGATGGTGGAGGGTCGCCCCGACTCCGGGGTGATGCCGGCCGGTCAGGTGGCCGGGCTGATCGACGACCTGCCGTCCTGCGCCGCGCTGATCGAGCGGATCATGCGGGAGGCGGACGACCGTATCGCCGAGCTCAGCACGGTTCGATCACGGTGACGTTGGCCTGACCGCCGCCCTCGCACATGGTCAGCAGGCCGCGCCGGCCGCCGGTGCGCTCCAGTTCGTGCAGCAGCGTGGTGAGCAGCCGGGCCCCGGTGGCGCCGAGCGGGTGGCCGAGCGCGATGGCGCCGCCGTTGACGTTGACCCGCTCCGGGTCGGCGCCGGTGTCGCGCAGCCAGGCCAGCACGACACTGGCGAACGCCTCGTTGACCTCGAACCGGTCGATGTCGGCGACGTCCAGCCCGGCGCGGGCGAGCGCGTGGGCGGTGGCCGCGATCGGAGCGGTGAGCATCAGTACGGGGTCGTCGCCGCGCGCGGACAGGTGCCGGATCCGGGCGCGGGGCCGCAGCCCGTACGTGAGCAGTGCCCGGCCGGACGCGACGAGCAGCGCGGCTGCGCCGTCGGCGAGCTGACTGGACGTGGCCGCGGTGGTGGCGCCGCCGGGGCGCAGCGGGTCGAGGGCGGCCATGCGCTCGGCGCGGGTGTCGCGGCGCGGGCACTCGTCGGTGTCGCATCCGGCCAGGGGCGCGATCTCGGCCCGGAACCGGCCCGCGTCGATCGCGTGGACCGCCCGTCGGTGGCTGGCCAGCGCGTACTCCTCCAGGTCGGCGCGGGTCAGGCCCCACTTGGTGGCGATCTCGTCCGCGCTGCGGAACTGGGAGATCTCCCGCTCGCCGTAGCGGGCGTGCCATCCGGACGAGCCCGCGTACGGCCCGTGCGGGGCCATGGCGCTGCCGATCGGTACGTGGCTCATGCTCTGCACCCCGCCGGCCACCACGAGGTCGGCCGTGCCGCTCATCACGGCCTGCGCCGCGAAGTGCACCGCCTGCTGGGCGGAGCCGCACTGCCGGTCGACGGTCACGCCCGGCACGTGCTCGGGCAGACCGGCGGCGAGCCAGCAGGTACGCGCGATGTCGCCCGACTGCGGGCCCAGCGTGTCCACGCAGCCGAGAAACACGTCGTCGACCGCGGCCGGGTCGGCGCCGGTGCGCTCCAGCAGTGCGGTGATCGCGTGCGCGCCGAGGTCCGCCGGATGCACGGTGGACAGTGCGCCCCCGCGGCGCCCGACCGGCGTACGGACCGCACCCACCAGATACGCCTCCACGGTTGACGCCTCCCACCCGGTGCCGTCTACTAGAACTTGTTCTAATTTACCTGTGGCGGGGTGACACATGCACGTGGGATACACACCGGAACAGGAACAGTTGCGCCACGAACTGCGGGCGTACTTCGGTGACCTGATGACGCCCGCGCTGCGCGCCTCGCTCACCGGCAACGAAGGTGAGTACGGCGACGGCAGCGCGTACCGTGCCGTGGTCCGGCGGCTGGGCCGCGACGGCTGGCTCGCGCTGGGCTGGCCCACCGAGTACGGCGGCGCCGGACGCTCCCCCATGGACCAGCTCATCTTCGCCGACGAGGCCGCGATGGCCGGGGTGCCGGTGCCGTTCCTGACACTCTCCACGGTGGGCCCGGCCATCATGCGGCACGGCACGCCGCAGCAGCGCGCCGAGTTGCTGCCCCGGATCGCCGCCGGGGAGCTGCACTTCTCGATCGGCTACTCCGAGCCGGACGCCGGCACCGACCTCGCGGCACTGCGCACGCGTGCGGTCCGCGACGGCGACGAGTACGTCATCACCGGCCAGAAGATGTGGACCAGCCTCATCCAGTACGCCGACTACGTCTGGCTGGCCTGCCGCACTGGGGACGCGCCCCGGCACAAGGGCCTGTCCATCATCCTCGTGCCCACCGGCGCGCCCGGCTTCTCCTGGACGCCGGTCCGCACCGTGGCCGGGGTGACGACCAGCGCGACCTACTACGCCGACGTGCGGGTGCCGACGTCCGCCCTGGTCGGCGCGGAGAACCAGGGCTGGGCGCTGATCACCGACCAGCTCAACCACGAGCGGGTGGCGCTGACCCCGGCCGCCCCGCTGCGCCGGGCGCTGCGCGAGGTCGCCGACTGGGCCGCGGAAACGCCGCTGCCCGACGGCCGGCGGGTGATCGACCAGGAGTGGGTCCAGCTGCACCTGGCCCGGGTGCACGCCCGGACCGAGGCGTTGAAACTGTTCAACTGGCGGGTGGCGGCCGGCGCCGACGATTCACCCGCCGCGGTGCGGGCCTCGGCCGGAAAGGTGTACGGCACCGAACTGGCGGTCGAGGCGTACCGGCTGCTCATGGAGGTGCTCGGGCCCGCCGCCACGGTGCGGGACTGCTCGCCCGGCGCGCTGCTGCACGGCCGGATCGAGCGGCTGCACCGGGCCTCGCTGATCCTCACGTTCGGCGGCGGCACCAACGAGGTGCAGCGCGACATCATCGCGGCCGGCGCGCTCGGCCTGCCGGTCCACCGATAGGAGTGCGGACGTGGACTTCTCGTTGAGCGCCGAGGCGCACGACCTGACCAATCTGACCCGGGACCTGGCCAACTCCGGCCGTCCGCTGTGGCGGGCTCTGGCCGAGGCCGGCGTGCTCGGCGCCGCGCTGCCCAAGCGGGCCGGCGGCGACGGGTACGGCCTGGCCGAGCAGTGCGCGATCCTGGCCGAGCTGGGCCGGGCCGCGGCCGCCGTGCCGTACCTGCCGTCCATCGTGGTGGCCGCGGGTGCGCTGGCGCGCTTCGGCACCGAGCAGCAGGTGAGCGAGTGGGCCGTGCCCGCGAGCCGGGGCGAGGTGGTGCTCACCGCCGCTGGCGCAGCGGCCCGCGCGCGGCAGGATCCCGGTGGCGGGTGGCGGCTGGACGGCACGATCCCGGCCGTTCCGGCGGCACCCGACGCCGCCGGAATCCTCGTACCGGCCGACGGGGCCGGAGTGTTCCTCGTCGAGCCCGGCGACCCGGGTGTGCACGTCGAGTCGCAGCACGTGGCGGGCGGGCCCGGCGCGGGCCTGGTGCGGCTCGCCGATGTCGCCGTGCCCGACAACCGGCGGCTCGGCGACCCTGCGGCGGGGGCCTGGCTGACCGCGTACACGACCGTCGGGGCCGCCGCGGCGCAGCTCGGCGTGGTCGAGCGCGCGCTGGAGATGACCGCGCGGTACGCCCGCTCCCGGGTCCAGTTCGGCCGGCCGATCGGCGCGTTCCAGGCCGTCGCCCAGCGGCTGGCCGACGCGCACATCGAGGTCGAGGCACTGCGGCTCACCGTGTGGCAGGCGGCCTGGCTGCTGGGCGAGGACCCGCCGCCCGGGGATCCGCTCGCCACCGCGGCGGCCGCCACGGCCGGTTTCTGGGCCGCCGAGGCTGGCCACCGCGTGCTGCACACCGCGGTCCACGTGCACGGTGGCGTCGGCATCGACCTGGAGTACCCGCTGCACCGCTACTTCCTGGCCGCCAAGTACCACGAGTTCCTGCTGGGGGGCGCCACGGCGCAGCTCCGAGCCCTGGCCGCCTGCCGTCAGCGGGCCGCAGACGTGGCATGACCGATCCAGCGCGGCGCGCTCACCGCGAGCCGTCGGCCCCCGGCCGGGTCAAGGCGCCCAGGCGGCCCAGCGTGTCGTCCGCCTCGGCGACGAGGTCGGCCAGCACGTCGGCGACCGGCCGGACCTCGTTCATCCGGCCCACGATCTGCCCGACCGGCATCGGCACCACGCTCGGATCGCCGGACTCCATCAGCCGCGTGTGCGCCTGCGCCACCAGCAGATTCTGCAACGGCATCGGCAGCGGCGCCGGCGCGCCCGGCTCGCTCCAGGCGTCGGTCCAGCGGTTGCGCAGCAGGCGGGCCGGCTTGCCGGTGTAGATGCGGCTGCGCACCGTGTCCCCGGAGCCGGCCCGCAGCAGCGCCTCCCGCAGCGCGGGCGCGCTGCGGTACTCCTCGGTGCCGAGCCAGATCGAGCCCAGCCACACGCCGCGCGCACCGAGCGCCAGCGCCGCCGCGATCTGCCGGCCGCTGCCGATCCCGCCGGCGGCGAGCACCGGCACCCGCGCGCCGACCGCGTCGACGATCTCCGGGATCAGCACCATGCTGCCGATCTCGCCGGTGTGGCCACCGGCCTCGTAGCCCTGCGCCACGACCAGATCGACGCCGCCGGACACGTGGCTGCGGGCGTGGTCCGCCCGCCCCGCCAGGGCGGCCACCGGCACCCCGTGCGCGTGCGCCCGGTCGGTCACGTCGGGCGGTGGCGGGCCGAGCGCGTTGGCGATCAACCGGATCGGGTGCGTGAGCGCCACCTCCACGTGCGAGCGGGCCACCGAGTGCAGCCAGCCCAGCACACCGGCCCGCGACTCGCCGTCGAGGGCCGGGGGCACGCCCAGGCGCAGCAGGGTGCGCTCGACGAAGTCGCGGTGCCCGGCCGGGATCAGGGCATCCAGGTCGGCCGGGGCGCCGTCGGCCGGGGCGTGACTGGGCATCACGACGTCCACCCCGTACGGGCGGCCGCCGGTCGCCTCGTCCAGCCACGACAGCACGGCGTCGAGCTCGTCGGGGTCGTTGAAGCGTACGCAGCCCAGCACGCCGAGGCCGCCCGCCCGGCTGATCGCGGCCACCACGTGCTCCGACGGGCTGAAGCCGACCACGGGATGTGCGATGCCGAGCCGGTCGCACAGGTCAGTCCGCACGCGACACCGCCTCGGCCGGGTGTTCCCGCGCGTACGCGTGGGCCCAGCCGTAGTCCGCCTTGCCGCTCAGCGTGCGGGTGATCCGGTCCACCACCCACACCGTGCGCGGCACCTTGTAGCCCGCGATCCGCCCGCGCAGGTGCCCATCCAGGTCCGCCGGATCGAGCGGGGCACCGGGCCGGGGCTGGATCAGCGCCGCCACCCGCTGCCCGAGCCGTTCGTCGGGAACGCCGATGACCAGCGCGTCGAAGACGCCGGGGTGGGCCTTGAGCGCCGCCTCGACCTCCTCGGGGAAGACCTTCTCGCCGCCGGTGTTGACGCACGTGTTGCCACGGCCGAGCAGGGTGATCGTGCCGTCCGGTTCGAGGCGGGCCAGGTCGCCGGGCACGGCGTAGAGCACGCCGTCCACCTCGGCCAGCAGCGCGGCGGTCCGCTGCGGGTCCTTGTAGTAGCCGACCGGCACGTGGCCGCCGCGGGCCAGGCGGCCGATCACGCCGGGCGGCGCCGGGCGGCCGTGCTCGTCGAGCACGATCGTGTGCGGGCCGGGCATGACCCGGGGCCCGTCGACAGCGCCGCCCTCGGTGACCACGCCGAGGCCCGCGAAGCCAGTCTCCGACGAGCCGATGGCGTCCGTGACCAGGACGTTCGGCAGCGCTTCGAGGAACTGTCGCTTGACCACGGGCGAGAACAGGGCGGCGCTGGAGGAGATGGCGATCAGCGACGACCCGTCGTGGCCGCCCGCCAGGTACGCCTCGATGATCGGGCGGGCCATCGCGTCGCCGATGAGCACGACCACGTTCACCCGGTGCCGGTCGATCGCCCGCCACACCTCGTCGGCGTCGAAGCGCGGCAGGACCACCACGGTGTCCCCGGCGAACAGGGCGGCCAGCGCCGCCCACTGGGCGTTGCCGTGGATCAGCGGGGCCAGGCATAGGCGCACCATCCCGCCCGTCTCGGCGCCGCGCCGGCACTGCGCCCACTCGTCGTCGAGGGGGATCCCGGACATGAAGTCGATGCCGCCGCCGAGCACCCGCCACACGTCCTCGTGACGCCAGATGACGCCCTTCGGGTAGCCGGTGGTGCCGCCGGTGTACAGCAGGTAGCGGTCGTCGCCGGAGCGCGGCGCGAAGTCCCGCCGGGGATCGCCCGCGGCCTGGGCGGCGGCGTAGGTGACACCGCCGTAGGCGCCGATGTCGGCGTCGGTGCCGTCGGGCAGGGCCACGACGGTGTGCAGATCCGGCACGGACGGCAGCACGGCGGCGACGCGTGGGGCGTACCCGCGGTCGTGGATCAGCGCGGTCAGGTCGGCGTCCGCGAAGAGGAACTGCAACTCGTTCTCGACGTACCGGTAGTTGACGTTCACGACCGCGGCGCGCAGCTTGTACACCGCGAGCATGGCCGCCACGGCCTCGATCGAGTTGCCCGCGTAGAGACCGACGTGGTCGCCCGCCCCGACACCACGGCCCTGCAGGAAGTGGGCGAGACGGTTCGCGTGCTCCTCCAGCTCGGCGTAGCGGGTCGCGTGCTCGCCGCAGGCCACGGCGACGCGTTCACCGAAGGCGTCAACCGCATGCTCGAACAGGTCCGCAATATTGGCCGCCATCTACCGAAAGTAGAACGTGTTACCGTACGCGAGCAAGCCCCAACAGGCGCCGGGAGGTGGCCGCGTGGAAGCCCAGGAGCCGCACGCCCTCGTCGAGCAGCGTGGACCGGTTCTCATCGTGACGATGAACCGGCCGCACGTCCGCAACGCGCTGTCCCCCGAGATGCTCGCCATCATGCGTGGCGCCTGGGACCGGGTCGACGGTGATCCGGAGATCCGGGTGTGTGTGCTCACCGGGGCCGGTGGCGCGTTCTGCGCGGGCGCCGATCTGAAGGCGATGACCCGGGATCATCCCGGCGACGGCTTCCGCACCGGCGGCACCGACCTGTCGCGGATCGACGCGCTGCTCAAGGGACGGCGCCTGACCAAGCCGCTGGTGGCCGCGGTGGAGGGCCCGGCGGTGGCGGGCGGCACCGAGATCCTCCAGGCCACCGACGTACGGGTGGCAGGTAGCAGCGCCCGGTTCGGTGTCTCCGAGGCCCGCTGGGGGCTGTTCCCGCTGGGCGGGTCGGCGGTCCGGTTGCCGCGGCAGATCCCGTACACCGTCGCGGCCGATCTGCTGCTCACCGGCCGGCATCTGTCTGCCGCCGAGGCCCGCGAGATCGGCCTGATCGGGCATGTCGTTCCGGACGGTCAGGCCCTCGCCAAGGCGCTGGAACTGGCCGGCGCGATCGCCGCGAACGGCCCGCTCGCGGTGCAGGCGATTCTGCGCACCATGCGGGAGACCGAGGCGATGGCCGAGAACGACGCGTTCGCCGTGGAGGCCCGTCTCGGGATGGCGGTCTTCACCAGCGCGGACGCGCAGGAGGGGCCGCGCGCGTTCGCCGAGAAGCGGACCCCGACCTTCCGCGGACGCTGACGGTCGATGTCGTGCGGGGCAGGCCGACGGCGGGGCCTCAGATCCGCCGCTCGCGCCCGGCCCAGCTGGGATCGCGCAGGAGTCGCTTGTAGAGCTTGCCGTTCGGGTCGCGCGGGAGTTCGTCGGCGTACTCGATGATGCGCGGCAGCTTGAACCGGGCGACCCGGCCGGTCAGGAACTCCAGCAACTGCGCGGTCAGCTCGGGCCCGCCGCGCACGCCCGGCTCCAGCTGCACCACCGCCTTGACCTGTTCGCCCCAGTCGTCGTGCGGGACGCCGAAGACCGCGACGTCGGCGACGCCGGGATGACCGGCCAGCTCGCCCTCGATCTCGGCGGGGTACACGTTCACCCCACCCGAGATGATCACGTCGCTGGCCCGGTCGCACAGGAACAGGTAGCCGTCGTCGTCGAGATAGCCGATGTCGCCGACCGTGAACATCCGGCCGCGCCGGGCGTTGCGGGTCTTCTCCGCGTCGCCGAGGTATTCGAAGCTCGCCTCCCCCATCTGGAGGTAGACCTGCCCGAGCCCGCCGGCCGGCGCGTCGTTACCGTCGGAGTCCAGCACCCGCACCCGGCTACCCGGCCAGGCGCGCCCCACCGAGCCGGGCCGCCGCAGCCACTCCTCCGCGGTGATCAGGGTGCCGCCGCCCTCGGACGCCGCGTAGTACTCCACCACCACGGGGCCCCACCAGTCGAGCATCCTTTGTTTGACGTGCCGCGGGCACGGCGCGGCGCCGTGGATCATCACGCGCATCGAGGACAGGTCGTATCCGGTACGGACCGGCTCGGGCAGGGCGAGCAGGCGGCGGAACTGGGTCGGCACCATGTGGCTGTGGGTGACCCGGTGACGCTCGATGAGGCGGAGCATGTCGTGCGGATCCCACCGGTCCATCATCACCACGGCGTGCCCGAGCTGGATCGAGATGGTGGCGAAGTTCAGCACGGCAGTGTGGTAGAGCGGGGAACAGCACAGGTGCACGTGACCGTCGAACGGCTCGAGCCCGAACAGGCCGAAGAACCACGTCGAGGCCGACGGTACGTCGTCGGGATCGGTGCCCGTGAGTGGCCGGTGCACGCCCTTGGGCCGCCCCGAGGTGCCCGAGGTGTAGGCCATCAGCGCGCCGAGCGTACGGGAGACGGGCCGCCCCGAGCCGCCCGTGCCGAGCGTGTCGAGCGCGGCGAACCCGGGCACTTCGCCGACCGCGAAGCGGCCCGGCGTTCCCGCCTCCCGCGCCGCCGCCGACGCCGCGGGAGCGAAACGCTCATGGGCCACGAACGCCCGCGCGTCACAGTCGTGGAGGATGTACGCGATCTCGGCGGCGGTCAGGTGCCAGTTGAGCGGCACGACGTGCAGCCCGGTCTGCAGGGCGGCGAAGTGGACGGCGAGCAGGTCCGCGCCGTTGGGCAGCAGCAGCGCGATCCGGTCGCCGGTGGACAACCCGAGGCTCTGCAGCCCCCGCCCGATCCGGTCGGCCCCGGCGGCCAGCTCTCCGTACGTGACGGTGCGACCGCCGGGGTCCACCACTGCGGCACTGTGCGGCGAATGGGCCGCGATGGCCCACAGCCCGATGGCGTCCATGCCGCCACTCTATAACGTGTTCTATTAGCGAAACAGTCGTCAGGAGAAGCTCTTGCCCGCGCGAACGAGGACGTGTTTCACTCGGGAACGTGGACATCGCTTCGGCGCCACCGCTCTCCGCGCCGATGGTCATCGGCTTCGACTACACCCGCTCGCTCGGTCCGGTCCTGGGATCGTTCATGACCGGCCTGCGCGAGCGCCGCGTGCTCGGCAGCCGGACCTCGGACGGGCGGATCCACGTCCCCCCGCTGGAGTACGACCCGGTCACCCATGCTCCGGTGACGGACCTGGTGGAGGTGCTCACGACCGGCACCGTGATCAGCTGGACCTGGACGCACCGGCCGCTGGAGGGGCAGCCGCTGGCGCACCCGTTCGGGTGGGCACTGATCCGGCTCGACGGGGCGGACACCACCCTGCTGCACGCCGTGGACGCGGGTGAGCCCGGCCGGATGCGGACCGGGATGCGGGTGCGGGCGCGCTGGGCCGCGAACCCGGTCGGCCACATCCGCGACATCGAATGCTTCGAGCCGGCCGAAACGTCACCGTCCCAGGCCTCGGCCCGCGTGGCCGCACCTGCCCCGGACGCGCCCGTGACCACCATCGTCACCCCGATCCTGCTGCGCTACCGGCACACCGCCTCGGACCAGGAGAGCCGGTACCTGCGGGCCCTGGCCGAGGGCCGGTTGCTCGGCGGGCGTTGTCCCGCCTGCCGCAAGGTCTACCTCCCGCCGCGGGTCTGCCCCGCCGACGGGGTGCCGACCGACGAGGAGGTGGTCGTGACCGACCGGGGCACGGTCACCACGTTCTGCGTGGTCAACGTCCCGTTCGCGGGGCAACGGCTCGACCCGCCGTACGTCGTCGCGCAGGTGCTGCTGGACGGCGCGGACATCCCCCTGTCCCATCTGATCCTCGGCTGCCCGGCCGGGCAGGTGCGGATGGGCATGCGGGTGGCCGCGGTCTGGCGCGAGCGCGCACAGTGGTCGCACACGCCGGAGAACATCGCGCACTTCGCGCCCACCGGTGAGCCGGACGCACCCTGCGAGTCCTACGCGGACCAGCTGTGAGCCGGCAGCGCGCGGTCGCGGTCGTCGGGTTCGCCCAGTCCCCGTGCCGGCCCGAGGCCGGCACGACCAGCGGGGTCGAGACGCTGGTGCCGGTCTTCCAGCGGGCACTGGCCGAGGCCGGGCTGGCGCGGCGCGAGGTGGACTTCTGGTGCTCCGGCTCCTGCGACTACCTGGCCGGGCGGGCGTTCTCGTTCGTCAACGCGGTCGACGCGATCGGCGCCTATCCGCCGATCTGCGAGTCCCACGTGGAGATGGACGCGGCCTGGGCGTGCTACGAGGCGTACGTGAAGATCCTGGCCGGCGAGGCGGACACCGCGCTGGTGTACGGGTTCGGCAAGTCCTCGGCCGGTGAGCTGCCGCGGGTGCTGGCGCTGCAGCTCGACCCGTACGTGACGGCGCCGCTGTGGCCGGACTCGGTGAGCATCGCCGCACTGCAGGCCCGGCTCGCGTGCGAGCGCGGCATCCTCACCGAGCGGGACATGGCCGAGGTGGCGGTACGCAGCCGGGTGGACGCCGCCGCGAACCCTTGCGCGCAGGTGGCCGGGGCGACCACGGCCGAGACGCTGCTGGCCGCGCCGTACGTTGCCGACCCGCTGCGGGCGCACGACTGCGCGCCGGTGTCCGACGGTGCCGCCGCGCTGGTCCTGGCCGCCAGTGACCGTGCCCGCGAGCTGCGTGACCGGCCCGCCTGGATCGCCGGCATGGCCCACCGCATCGACCCGCAGGGCCTCGGTGAGCGGGACCTGGCCGCGGTGCCGTCGGCGAGGGCCGCCGCCGAGGCCGCCGGTGTGGCCGGTGACCTCGACGTGGCCGAGCTGCACGCACCGTTCACCCATCAGGAGCTGTTGCTGCGCGCCGCGCTGGGGCTCGGTGACTCGGTGCGGATCAATCCGTCCGGCGGCGCGCTCTGCGGCAACCCGATGTTCTCGGCGGGCCTGGCGCGGATCGGGGCCGCGGCCGAGCAGGTCATGTCCGGGCGCGCGGGGCGGGCGGTCGGGCATGCCACCAGCGGCCCGGCGCTGCAACAGAACCTGGTCTGCG
This sequence comes from Krasilnikovia cinnamomea, assembly GCF_004217545.1. Lineage (NCBI taxonomy): Bacteria > Bacillati > Actinomycetota > Actinomycetes > Micromonosporales > Micromonosporaceae > Krasilnikovia > Krasilnikovia cinnamomea. The sequence goes on along the minus strand of NZ_SHKY01000001.1, from coordinate 6,216,285 downwards.
TGCTGGAGGCGGAACAGTGAGACGGGCGGCTGTGCTCGGTACCGGGCAGACACACCACCGGACCCGGCGTACCGATGTGTCGATGGCGGGGTTGTGCCGCGAGGCTATCGACCGGGCGCTGGCCGACGCCGGCACGGACTGGTCGCAGATCGACGCGGTCGTGCTGGGCAAGGCGCCGGACCTGTTCGAGGGCGTGATGATGCCCGAGCTGTTCCTGGCGGACGCGATCGGCGCGGCCGGCCGGCCGCTGCTGCGGGTGCATACCGCCGGCTCGGTCGGTGGGGCCACCGCCAACGTGGCGACCAGCCTGGTGCGTGCCGGGGTGCACCGGCGGGTGCTGGCGGTCGCGTTCGAGAAGCAGTCGGAGTCGAACGCGATGTGGGCGCTGTCGATCCAGCCGCCGTTCACCGCTCCTATCGGTTCGGGGGCCGGCGGCTACTTCGCGCCGCACATCCGGGCGTACATCCGGCGGTTCGGCGCGCCGGAGCACATCGGGGCGGTGGTGGCGGCCAAGGACCGTCGCAACGGCGCCCGCAATCCGTACGCCCACCTGCGGCAGCCGGACATCACGGTGGAGTCCGTGCGGGCGTCGCGGATGTTGTGGGATCCGATCCGGTACGACGAGACCTGCCCCTCCTCCGACGGGGCGTGCGCGATCGTCATCGGCGATCAGGCCGCGGCCGAGGCAAGCGACCGGCAGGTGGCGTGGATCCGCGCCACCGCCATGCGCACCGAGCCCACGTTCTTCGCCGGCAAGGACCACGTGAGCCCACGCGCCGGTGCCGAGGCCGCCCAGGCGCTGTGGCATTCGGCGGGCATCACCGAGCCGCTGGAGCAGGTCGACGTCGCCGAGCTGTACGTGCCGTTCTCCTGGTTCGAGCCGATGTGGCTGGAGAACCTCGGCTTCGCCGCACCGGGGCACGGCTGGAAGCTGACCGAGTCCGGCGAGACGCGGATCGGCGGCCGGCTGCCGGTCAATCCATCCGGCGGGGTGCTGTGTTCCAACCCGATCGGCGCCTCCGGCCTGTTGCGTTTCGCGGAGGCGGCGATGCAGGTGATGGGCCGGGCCGGGCAGCATCAGGTGGCGGGAGCGCGAACGGCACTGGGGCATGCGTACGGCGGGGGGTCGCAGTTCTTCTCCCTGTGGCTGGTCGCCACGGAGCCGGAGGGCCGGTAGCCCGGCGTCAGGGCCGCTGGTACCGGACGGGCAGGTGCTTGACGCTGTTGAGCCAGCCGGAGCGCAGCCGCTGCACCGGGCCGGCCAGCTCGATGTCGGGCATGTGGTCGGCGATCGCGTTGAAGATGAGGTCGATCTCCAGCCGGGCGAGATTGGCGCCGAGGCAGAAGTGCGCGCCGCTGCCACCGAAGCCGAGATGCGGGTTCGGGCTGCGGGTGATGTCGAAGCGCTGGGGGTCGTCGAAGACCTCGTCGTCGAAGTTGGCGGAGCCGTAGAACAGCGCCACCCGCTGTCCGGCCGCGATGTGCTGGCCGCCGAGGACGGTGTCGCGCAGCGCGGTGCGCTGGAAGACGTTCACCGGGGTGCCCCAGCGGACGATCTCGTCCACCGCGGTGCGCGGGCGCTGCGCCTTGAACAGCTTCCACTGGTCGGGGTGTTCCAGCAGGGCCAGCATGCCGTGTGAGATCGCGTTGCGGGTCGTCTCGTTGCCGGCGACCGCGAGCATCAGTACGAAGAACCCGAACTCGTCGGTGGACAGGTGTTCCCCGCCGATCTGCGCCTGGACCAGGGTGGTGACGATGTCGTCGCGGGGGCAGGCCTGCCGCTGTTCGGCCATCGTCATGGCGTAGGCCAGCAGCTCCATGGCGGGCTCCAGCGGGTCGGCGCCGCCACCGTACTCCGGGTCGTCGTAGCCGATCATCGCGTTCGACCAGTCGAAGACGTTGCGCCGGTCGTCCTGCGGGACGCCGAGCAGCTCGGCGATCGCCTGCAGGGGCAGCTCGCAGGCCACCTCGGTGACGAAGTCGCCGGAGTCCGCCGTGGCCGCCGTACGGGCGATCTGCTCGGCGCGGGCGGCCAGCGCGGCACGCAGGCTGTTGATCGCTCGCGGGGTGAAGCCGCGCGACACGATGGATCGCTGCTTGGTGTGCTGCGGCGGGTCCATGTTGATCAGTGCGCACCGCTGCATCTCGATGCGCTCGCGCGGCAGGTCCGCCTGGAACCGGACGATCGCGGTGTTCTCCCAGCTGGAGAACGTGTCGGTGTCGCGGGACACGGTCATCACGTCGGCGTGCCGGGTGACCGCCCAGTACCCCTCGTCATCGAAACCGGCGCTGCCCCGGGCCTGCGGGATCCACCACACCGGGGCGGTGCGCCGCATCTCGGCGAACTCGGCGTGCGGAATGCCGCGCAGGTAGATCTCCGGGTCGGTGAAGTCGAAACCCTCGGGGATGCAAGGTCCGGACACGGCTCCTCCTTTGGCAACCGGTTCTATCAATTCAAGCATGTAAACGTGCCCGCGGGTACCGGTTCCGTGCTTCTATAGCAGAACACGTTCTACTTTTCGTACAGGAGGCGCTGGTGGGTGTTCCGACGATCGTCGACGCGGTCCGCACACCGATCGGCCGGCGCCGCGGCCGGCTGTCCGGGCTGCACGCCGCCGAGCTGCTGGGCTCGGCCCAACGCGCGCTGCTCACGCGGGCCAGCCTCGACCCGGCACTGGTCGAGCAGGCCGTCGGCGGCTGCGTCACGCAGGGCGGCGAGCAGTCCAACAACATCACCCGTACGGCGTGGCTGCATGCCGGCCTGCCGTACCAGACCGGCTGCCTGACCATCGACGCGCAGTGCGGTTCGGCGCAGCATGCCGTCCATCTGCTGGCCGGGCTCATCGCGGCGGACGCCGTCGAGGTCGGCGTCGCCTGCGGCGTGGAGTCGATGAGCCGCGTCCCGCTGCGCGCCAACCTGGGCACGGACGCCGGGACGCCGCGGCCCGAGTCGTGGAGCATCGACCTGCCGAACCAGTTCGTCGCCGCCGAACGCATCGCGACCAGGCGCGGCATCACCCGCGCCGACCTGGACCGGTTCGGCGCCCGGTCGCAGGCGAACGCGGCGCGGGCCTGGGCGCAGGACCGCTTCGCCCGCGAGGTGGTGCCGGTCGACGCGCCGGAACTGGACGAGACGGGCCAGCCCACGGGCAAGCTCTGCCGGGTCGACCGCGACGACGGCCTGCGGGACACCACCGTGGAGGGTCTGGCCCGGCTGCGCCCGGTCCTCGACGGCGGCCTGCACACCGCGGGCACCTCGTCGCAGATCTCCGACGGGGCCGCGGCCGTGCTGCTGATGGACGCCCAGCGGGCGCGGGCGCTGGGCCTGCGCCCGCGCGCGCGGATCCTCGCCCAGTGCCTGGTCGGCGCCGAACCGTACTACCACCTGGACGGGCCGATCGCGGCCACCGACCGGGTGCTGTCCCGGGCGGAGATGACGATCGACGACGTCGACCTGTTCGAGGTGAACGAGGCGTTCGCCAGTGTGGTGCTGTCCTGGCTGGGCGCGCACCGCGCGGATCCCGACCGGGTCAACGTGAACGGCGGAGCGATCGCGCTCGGGCACCCGGTCGGCAGCACCGGCTCCCGGCTCATCACCACCGCCCTGCACGAACTGGAGCGCAGTGACCGCAGCACCGCCCTGATCACGATGTGCGCGGGCGGCGCGATGTCCACGGCCACCATCATCGAGCGGCTGTGACTCCTCAGGGATGCTGGCTGCTCACCGAGATCACCTCGCCGGTGAGGTACGAGGCGTAGTCGCTGGCCAGGAACGCCACGACGGTCGCCACCTCCCACGGCTGCGCGGCCCGGCCGAACGCCTCCCGCAGCGCGAGCCCGGCCAGCTCCCGTTCGTCGATCACCTTGGCCAGGAACGGGTGGCTCGCCAGGCTCGGCGCCACCGCGTTGACCCGGATGCCGTGTGCGGCCACGTCCAGCGCGGCGCACCGGGTGAACGCCATCACGCCCGCCTTCGCCGCCGCGTAGTGCGCCTGCCCGGCCTGGGCGCGCCAGCCCAGCACCGAGGCGTTGTTGACGACCGCGCCGCCGCCGCCCTGCGCGATCATCTGCCGCAACGCCGCCCGGGTGCCGCGGAACGTCCCCGTCAGCGTGACGTCCAGGACCCGCCGCCACTCGTCGTCGGTCAGCTCGACCACCGGCCGGGTGCCGCCCAGGCCAGCGTTGTTCACCATCACGTCGATCCGCCCGCAGTGGGCGACCGCACCGGCGACCAGCGCCTGGACGTCGGCCTCGTCGGTGACGTCGCACGGCACGGACCACACCCGGCCCGGGTACGTCACGGCCAGTCGCTCCCAGGCCTCGGCGAGCCGACGCCGGTGGTGGTCGCTGAGCACGACCTCGGCTCCCTCGGCCAGGCACCGCGTGGCGATCGCGGAGCCGATCCCGGTGCCGGCCGCCGCGGTGACGACCACGACCCTGCCCGCCAGCAGTCCGTGCCCGGGCGGCGGCAGCCGGTCCACCGAGGTCTCCGCGGTGCCGACCTCCGGTGTCGGCGTATCGGCAGCCCCGCTCACCGGCGGTCCTGCCGGGGCAGCCCGAGCACCCGCTCGGCCACGATGGTGCGCTGGATCTCGTCGGAGCCGCCGTAGATGGTGTCGGCCCGGCTGAACAGGAACAGCCGCCGCCACCGCTGGACCTCCTCGTCGCCGGGATCCGCCGCGGCCCCGGCGGAACCGAGCACCGCCATGGCGAGCTCGCCGAGGCCCTGCCGCCAGCGCGACCAGAGCAGCTTGATCTCCGACGCGGTGCCCGCCGAAGGTGGCCCGGCGAGGGCGCGCAGGGTGTGCGCGCGCAGCACGGACAACTCGACCCAGGCGCGCACGATCCGCTCGCGCAGCACCGGGTCCGCGATAGCTCCGGTACGCCGGGCCAGCGCCACCAGGTCGTCCAGGTCCCGCTGGAAACCGATCTGCTGGCCCACCGTGGCCGCGCCGCGCTCGAAGCCGAGCGTGGCCATCGCCACTCGCCAGCCCTGCCCCGGTTCGCCGACCACGAGGTCGCGTTCGGTGCGGGCGTCGTCGAAGAAGACCTCGTTGAACTCGCTGTCGCCGGTGAGCTGCCGGATCGGGCGCACGGTGATCCCGGGCTGGCGCATCGGCACCAGCAGATACGACAGTCCGGCGTGGCGCGGGCCACCGTCCGGTACGGGCTCCGTGCGGGCCAGCACGAAACACCAGTCGGCCACGTGCGCCAGCGACGTCCACACCTTCTGACCGGTGATCACCCACTGGTCACCGTCGAGCCGCGCGCGGGTGGTGACACCGGCCAGGTCGGACCCGGCGCCCGGCTCGGAGTAGCCCTGGCACCACAGCTCGTCCACCGCGGCGATACGGGGCAGGAACCGGCGGCGCTGACGCTCGGTGCCGAGTGCGATCAGGGTCGGGCCGACCATGGTGGTGCCGATGTGGTCCACCCGGGCGGGCGCGCCGGACCGGGCGTACTCCTCGTGGAAGATGACCTGCCGCGCGAGCGACGCACCGCGCCCGCCGTGCGCGACGGGCCAGGCCAGGCAGGTCCATCCCGCGGCCGCCAGGCGGCGGGTGAACGCGAGACGCTGCGGATACGCCTCGTTCTCGCGGCCCGGGCCGCCGACGCCGCGCAGCTGGTCCGTCACGTTCGCGGCGAGCCAGTCCCGGACTTCACGCCGGAACTGTTCGTCATCGTCCACTGGCGCCACCTCCTGCACCACGGGTATCGTCACCCTACCAAGCACTTGCTTGGTCTGCACTTGCTTGGTCTGCTCAGCCCGCCGGACCCGCCCGACTGGGAGGTCACCGTGGAATCCACCCTCCCGGCGGCCGTGGCCGACGCGGCCCGCAGATTCGGGGCGGCTCCGGCTCTGGTGGAGCCCGGCGGGCCACAGTGGAGCTTCGCGGACCTGTTGGAGCAGGTGCGCGTGGTCGCCCGCGCGACGATCGCCGCCGGGCTGCGACCCGGTGACCGGCTCGCCGTCTGGGCGCCGAACACGTCGCACTGGGTGCTGGCCGCGCTCGGCGCGAGCTACGCCGGTGCCACGCTGGTGCCGGTGAACACCCGGTTCACCGGCGCCGAGGCCCTCGATGTGATCCATCGCAGCGGCGCGCGCGGCCTCATCGTCGCCGGCCCGTTCCTGGGCGTGGACCGGCTCGCCACGCTGCGCGCCGCCGCAGCCCGGAGCGGCGTCCCGCTGCCCGGTCTCGTCGTGCAGGTGCCCGCCGGTCCGTCCTCGCCGCAATCCGGAGCGCTCGACTGGGACGCCTTCCTGCGCCACGCCGCCGACGTGCCGGTGTCCGAGGCGGACACCCGCGCCCGGGCCGTCACTCCGGACGACGTGAGCGACATCCTGTTCACCTCGGGCACCACCGGGCGCAGCAAGGGCGCGATGAGCGCACACCGGCAGTCACTCGGCGTGGCCGCCGCCTGGGCCGAGATCGGCGAGCTGGGCCCGCGCGACCGGTATCTGGTGGTCAACCCGTTCTTCCACAGCTTCGGGCTCAAAGCCGGCCTGCTGGCATGCCTGCTCAGCGGCGCCACGGTGGTACCGATGCCGGTCTTCGACCCGGCCCGGGCGCTTGCGCTGATCGCCGCCCAGCGCATCACCGTCCTGCCCGGACCACCCACGCTCTACCTCAGCCTGCTCGACCACCCCGAGCGACCCCGGCACGACCTGTCCACGCTGCGCCTCGCGGTGACCGGCGCGGCCACCGTCGCTCCCGCACTCGTCGAGCGGATACAGGCGGATCTGGGCGTACGCACCGTACTCACCGCGTACGGGCTGACCGAGGCGGTGGTGGCCACCATGTGCCGGCCCGGCGACGACCCGCAGACCGTCGCACACACCTGCGGGCGGCCCGCCGCGGGCTTCGAGGTCCGGATCGGCCCGCCCACCGGCGAAGTGCTCCTGCGCGGCCCGCACGTGATGCTCGGCTACCTCGACGACCCGGCCGCCACCGCCGCCGCCATCGACGCCGACGGCTGGCTGCACACCGGTGACATCGGCCGCCTGGACGAACGGGGATACCTGCAGATCACCGACCGGCTCAAGGACATGTACATCTGCGGCGGCTTCAACGTGTATCCAGCCGAGGTCGAACGGACGCTGGCCGGGCTGCCCGGGGTGGCCGAGTCGGCCGTGGTCGGGGTGAGTGATCCGCGCCTGGGCGAGGTGGGCAAGGCCTATGTCGTCGCGCGGCCGGGGCACACGCTGTCCGGCGCGGACGTGATCGCGTACTGCCGGGAACGGCTGGCCGGCTACAAGGTGCCCCGTACGGTCGAGTGGCGCACCGAGTTGCCCCACAACGCCTCCGGCAAGGTCCTCAAGTACCTGCTCCGGAAGGAAGGCACCCCGTGACCGACCCGGTCCGCTACGAACGGCGCGGCCGCCTCGCCCTGGTGACCATGAACCGTCCCCGGTACCGCAACGCGCAGAACTCGGCGATGACCTACGCCCTGGACGCGGCGTTCACCCGCGCCGTGGACGACGACGAGGTCGCCGTGATCGTGCTGGCCGGAGCCGGCGACCACTTCTCGGCCGGACACGACATCGGCACCCCGGAGCGGGACGCGGACACCCCGTTCCCCCGGCGCGCGGTCCTGTGGTGGGACCACACCGGGCGGGCCGGCGCGGACCGGCGCTACTCCCGGGAGGCGGAGGTCTACCTGGGGATGTGCCGGCGATGGCGGGACATCCCCAAACCGGCGGTCGCGATGGTGCAGGGCGCGTGCATCGCGGGCGGCCTCATGCTGGCCTGGACGTGCGACCTGATCGTCGCCGCCGACGACGCGTTCTTCGCCGATCCGGTGCTGCGGATGGGTGTCCCCGGCGTCGAGTACTTCGCCCACCCGTGGATGCTCGGCCCCCGCTTCGCCCGCGAGGTGCTGTTCACCGGTGACCGGTTCGACGCACACCGCGCGTACCAGGTCGGCATGGTGAACCGGGTGGTGCCCCGCGCCGAGCTGGAAACCGCGACCGTCGCGCTGGCCGAGCGGATCGCCGCGATGCCGGGGTTCGGCCTGAGCCTGGCCAAGCGCGCGCTGAACCAGTGTGAGGACCTGATGGGCATGCGCGCCGGGATGGACGCCGTCTTCGGCCTGCACCACCTGGCCCACGCGCACAACGCCGAGGTCACCGGGAACCCGCTCGGCGGCCTGGACGCGGCCGCCATGAAACGGTCCGCGTCGTGAATCTCGACCTCGACCCGTCCGCGCGCTCGTTCCGGGACGAGGTCCGCGCCTGGCTCGCGGACAACGTCCCGGCCACTCCCCTGCCGAGCGTGCACACCCCGGCGGGCGCCACCGCGCACCGGGCCTGGGAACGCCGTCTCGCCGACGCCCGCCTCGCCGTCGTGTCCTGGCCGGAGAGGTACGGCGGGCGGACCGCCCCGCCGCTGCACACGCTGCTGTTCGAGGAGGAGTACCACGCCGCCGCCGCGCCCGCCCGGATCGGCCAGAACGGCCTGTTCCTGCTCGCCCCCACGCTGTTCACGCACGGGACGCCGGAGCAGCGCGACCGGATCCTGCCCCGGATGGCCCGGGCGGACGACGTGTGGGCGCAGGCCTGGTCCGAGCCGGACGCGGGCAGCGACCTGGCCGCGATCCGCTCGGTTGCCCGGCGCACCGACGGCGGGTGGCTGCTGTCCGGCCAGAAGACGTGGAGCTCCCGGGCCGCCGTGGCGGACCGGGCGTTCGGGTTGTTCCGTACGGATCCGCAGGCGCGGCGGCACCGCGGCCTCACCTGTGTGATGTTCGACCTGCGGGCGCCCGGGGTGAGCGTACGCGGAATCCAGCAGCTCGACGGCGAACCGGGCTTCGCGGAGATCTTCCTGGACGACGTGTTCGTCCCGGACGCGGATGTCATCGGCGCGCCCGGCGACGGCTGGCGGGTGGCGATGAACACGGCCGGCCACGAGCGGGGGCTGACGCTGCGCAGCCCGGGCCGGTTCGTGGCGGCCGCCGCGCGGCTGGTTGCGCTCTGGCGGGAGGCGGGCGACCCCGGCGACACCGGGCTGCGCGACCGCGTGGTGGACGCGTGGATCGGCGCACAGGCGTACCGGATGCACGCGTTCGCCGCGTTGGACGCACCGCCCGGGCCGTTCGCGGCGAGCGTCACCAAGCTGTTCTGGTCCGAGCTGGACATCGCCCTGCACTCCACGGCGCTCGACGTGCTCGGCGCCCATGCCGAGACCGACGCTGGCTGGACCGGCGGATACCTGTTCGCGCTGGCCGGTCCGATCTACGCCGGCACCAACGAGATCCAGCGGAGCATCGTCGCCGAGCGAGTGCTCGGCCTGCCCCGCGAGCCGAACCCCGGAGCACCACGATGAGACTGGTGCCCTCGCCGGAGCAGGACGGGTTCGCGGCCGTCCTGCACAGGCTCCTCAGCGATGTGGACGTTGGCGCGACAGCGGACCGCTGGGCGCTGGGCGACGCCGCCCCCGGCCGGGCTGTCTGGTCGCGGCTGGCCGAGGCCGGAGTCTGCGGGCTCGCCGTGCCGGCATGCTGGGGCGGCCTGGGTGGCGCGCCGAGCGACCTGGTGCTCGCGGCCGAGGAGCTGGGCCATCACGCGCTGCCCGGGCCGGTGGCCGAGTCCGTGGCCGCGGTACCCACACTGCTCACCGCGGTCGGCGACGACCGGCTGCGCAGCACCTGGCTGCCCGAGCTGGCCGCCGGGCGGACGGTCGCGACGCTGGCCGCGCCGCCCTGGCTTCCGTACGCCACCGACGCGCACGCCGCCGACCTCGTGCTCTTCGCCGGGCGCGACGCCGTCAGGCTGGCCCGCGTCGGCCCGGCGCACACCTCGATGGACCCGGCCCGGCGGCTGTTCGAGGTGTTCCCGGGCGACACGCTCGCCGCCGGTGCGGACACGGCCGCCGTGGTGGCCCGCGCCCTGGACATGGGTGTGCTGGTCTGCGCCGCCCAGCTCCTCGGCGCCGGCCGCGCACTGTTGGAGACGGCGGTGGCCTACGCGCAAACCCGACACCAGTTCGGCCGCGCGATCGGGCAGTTCCAGGCGGTCCAGCACCGGCTCGCCGACGTGGCGGTGGCCCTGGAGTTCGCCCGGCCACTGCTGTACGCGGCCGCGGTCGCCCTCACCCGCGACCCGCACGACGCGAACACGGTCGCCTCCACCGGCAACGACCCGCACGAAGCGAACGTGGTCGCCTCCACCGGCGACGACCGGCAGGACGCGGCGCGGGACGTCTCGGCGGCGAAGGTGGCCTGCGCGGACGCCGCCAACCGGGCCGCCCGCGCCGCGCTGCAGGTGCACGGCGCCATCGGCTACACCCGGGAGCACGGGCTGGGCCGGTGGCTCACCAGGGTCCGGGTGCTGACCCTGGCGTGGGGCACCCCGACCGAGCACCGGGCCCGGGTGGCGGCGGCCCTGGGAAGGCGCTGAGGAGGCCGCGATGACAACCGAGGAGCTGACCGGGGAACGTCAGGCGCTGCGCGACGCCGTGCGCGGTCTGCTGTCCGGATACTCCACCCGGGCCGCGATCGACGCGCCGGACGGCTTCGACCCGGCCCTGTGGACCCGGCTGTGCTCCGAGATCGGCGTCGCCGGCCTGGCCGTGCCGGAACCGTACGGCGGATCCGGCGCCACCCTGCGGGAGACCTGCGTGGTGCTGGAGGAGTTGGGACGCACGCTGACCCCCGGCCCGATGCTCGGCTGTGCCGTCCTCGCCACGCACGCGCTGCTGCGCTCGGGCGACTCCGAAGCCTGCGCGCGACTGCTGCCGGACCTGTGCACCGGGGCACGGACCGCCACGCTGGCCTTCGCGGGAGATCCGGCGGAGGTGCCCTGCACCGCCTCGGCCGGAGGGCGGCTCAGCGGCGAGGTCCCCCACGTCCTGGACCTCGCCTGCGCCGACACCCTGCTGGTCCCCGCGCGCACCGGCGACACGACCATCCTGTACGAGGTGGCGGCCGAAGCGCCCGGGGTGGCCCGCCACGAGACCAGCCCGCTGGACCCGACGCGGCGGCTCGGTGTGCTGCGCCTGACCGACGCACCCGCGCGCCGGATCGGCGGCGACACCGACCTCGGCGGTCTGCGCGACCTGGCCTGCGTGGCGCTCAGCGCCGACCAGATCGGCGCGGCCGCTTACGCGCTCGCGGCCACTATCCGGTACGTGCGGATCCGGGTCCAGTTCGGGCGCCCGATCGGCAGCTTCCAAGCCTTGCAGCACCGGCTGGCGGGGGCACACGTACGGATGGAGGCCGCCCGCTCGGCGTCGTACGCCGCGGCCGACGCCCTGATGGCCGGCGCCCCCGAAGCGCCGGCGCTGGCCGCGGTGGCCAAGGTCTACTGCTCCGAGGCGCTGCAGGCGATCGCCGCCGAGATGGTCCAGATGCACGGCGGCATCGCGATCACCTGGGAGCACGACGCCCACCTCTACCTGCGCCGCGCGTACGCCTCGGCGCAGCTCTTCGGCTCCCCCGCCCACCACCTCGAGCGCCTGGCGCGGTCGCTGTGCTCAGATCCAGTCGGTGTGGCGGGGCCAGGCCAGCAGGGTGTCGACCACCTCGGGTGACTCGTGCGGCGAGGCCGGGGCCGCCGTGGTGTAGCGGCCCCGGTAGAACAGCAGCGGTCCGTCGGCCCGGCATTCGCCGAGCGTCGTCACCCGGCCGACCACGATGGCGTGGTCGCCGCCCGGGTGCACCGCCTCCACCCGGCACTCGGCCCAGGTGAGCGCGCCCGTCAGGATCGGCGCCCCGGCCGGTGACGGGGACCAGCCGGCGTCGGTGAACCGGTCCGCGCCCCGGGTGCCGAAGCGCCGGGACACCTCCCGTTGCGCTCCGGCGAGGACGTTGACGCAGAACGTGCCGCAGTCGCGGATGCGCCGCCAGGTGTCCGAGCCGGCCTGCGGGCAGAACAGCACCAGCGGCGGGTCCAGTGACAGCGGGGCGAACGCCTGGCACGCGAATCCGGCGGGGCCGTCCGCGTCGCGGGTGGTGATGACCGTGACGCCGGTGCAGAAGTGGCCGAACACCCGGCGGAACTGCCGGGTGTCCGAGTCCGTACGGGCCGCCGCCACCGCAGCCTCAGTGGCCGGCGCGCTCGAAGCGGTGGCCCCACACGCTGTGCGCGGTGGTCTGCCGGGCCACCCAGGTACGGTCGTCGACGGTGCAGCCGCCGGTGCCGTACTCGATGTCGAAGCCGCTCGGGGTCCGCACGTAGAAGGAGATCATCTGGTCGTTGGCGTGCCGTCCCAGCGTTGAGATCGTCGGCACGTCGTGGCGGGCGCAGCGGTCCATGGCCCGGCCCACGTCGTCGATCGATTCGGTCTCGACCATGAGGTGGATGAGGCCGCTGGGCGCCGGTATCGGTGCCAGCGCGACGCTGTGGTGGCGCGGGCCGCAGCCGAGGAACCGCATCCACAGCGGGCGGTCGCCGGGCGGCAGGCCGACCGTTTCGGGGATGAACCGCATCGTGTCGCGCAGCCGGAAGCCGAGCACGTCGGTGTAGAAGTGCAGTGCCGCGGCGTCGTCGCCGGCGGGCAGCACCACGTGTCCCATGCCCTGCTCGCCGGTGACGAACCTGGTCCCGTAGCGGCCCTGGGCGGGGCGGGTGTCCAGCGCCGCGCCGCAGAAGAACTCGAGGCGGTTGCCGAACGGGTCGTCCAGGCTGATCATCTGCGCCACGCGTCGCTCGGCGAGTTCGTCGCCACCGGCGGCCTTGATCGCGACGCCGGCCTGTTCGAGGGCGCGGGTGAGCCGGGCGAGCGCGGCCGGGTCGGCGACCTCCCAGCCGGTGGCGGCCAGCCGGTCCCGTTCGCCCGCCACCACGACGATCCGCGCGGGCAGCTCGTCCATGCGCAGGTAGACCGCCTCGGGATCGGGCCCGCGCCCCGGCGCCATGTCGAGCACGGTGACGCCGAACTCGCGCCACGCCGCGACGTCGGTGGACTCGACACGCAGGTAGCCGAGGGATCGGATGAGGCTCACGGACGGTCCCCTTCCAGGAAGTCGAACGCCAGGCGGTTGAACTCGTCGAACTTCTCCAGGTGTGCCCAGTGTCCGCAGCCGCCGAAGACGTGCAGCCGGGCGCGGCGGATCAGCTTGAGTGCGACCAGGGCGCCGTCGAGCGGGTTGACCCGGTCCTCCCGGCCCCACACGAGCAGCACCTCGTGGCGCAGCCGGTGCGCGTCGCGCCAGAGCAGGCCCTGCTCGTAGTGTTCCGGGTCGGTGAACGAGGCACCCATCTCGCGCATCGCGCGCTGCGCCGCCGGGTCGGCGGCCGCCCGGAACCGCTCGTCGATCAGCTCCTCGGTGATCAGCGACTGGTCGAACACGAGCGTACGCAGGAAGGCGGCGACCTTGTCCCGGCTCGGTCCGGGCGGCGCGCCGACCGCGGCCAGCCGTTTGATCCCTTCGGTCGGATCGGCGGCGAAGAGGTTGAGGCTCAGCCCGCCGGGGCCCATGAGCAGCAGCCGTCCCGCGCGCTGCGGGTGCAGCAGCGCGAACCGGACCGCGGTGCCGCCGCCCAGCGAGTTGCCGACCAGGTCGGCCCGCTCGATGCCGAGTTCGTCGAGCAGCCGGAGCAGCGCGTCGGCGGAATGGGTGAAGTACTGCCCGGCGATCGGCCCGGTGGCGGAGCCGCCGTAGCCGGGCTGGTCGACGGCGATCGTGTCGAATGCCCGCGCGAAGACCGGCACGGTACGCCCGAAGTTGCTCCACGCGGAGGCGCCGGGACCGCCGCCGTGCAGGAGCACCACCGGGTGCCCTCCGTCCGGTCCGGCGCGGTGGTAATGCAGGCCGGCGGCGTATGAGCCCGGAGCGGGAATGCTGGTCGTGGTCATCTCGTCCTCACACCATCGCGTCGCTGATCGGCAGGCCGAACTCGCCGCGGCCGAACATGGACAGTGCCCGCTCGGGGTCGTTGATCGCGTGTACGCGGCCCGCGTGCGCGTCGCGCCAGAACCGCTGGATGGGGGTCCCGGTCTGCAGCGCCCGTCCCCCGGAGTTCTCGAACAACCGGTCGACCGCACCGATCGCCAGCTCGGTGCCGCGCACCTGGTCGCGGCGGACCCGCAGGCGCAGCCGCATCGGCAGGCGCTGGCCCGCGGCGGCCAGCTCCATCAGCTCGCCCATGTCGGATTCCAGGGCCAGCCATGCCGCGTCCAGGTCACCGGCCGCGGTGGCGGCGCGCACCTGCGAGTGCGGGTCCTCGGCCGCGCGCACCCCGACGTACGAGGCGCGGACCCGTTCCTTCAGGTAGCTCACGTGTGCCTCGTAGGCGCCCATGGCCATGCCGATGATCGGCGTGGTGATCGCCCAGGAGAAGATCGACGCGTACGGGATCCGGTAGAGCGGCGCGGTGTTGAGCTCCTGCCCGGGGCAGACGCAGCGCGCCGTGTCGTTGAAGCTCAGTGACCGGTGCACCGGGACGAACGCGTCGGACACGACGATGTCGTTGCTGCCGGTGCCGCGCAGCCCGACGGTGTGCCACACGTCCTCGATGGTGTAGTCGGCGGCGGGCAGCAGGAACGTACGGAAGTCGGCCGGGGTGCCGTCGTCGCCGGGCGGGACGATCCCGCCGAGCAGCACCCAGTCGGCGTGGTCGCAGCCGGAGGAGAAGCTCCACCTGCCGTCGACCCGGTATCCCCCGTCGACGGCCCGGATGGTGCCGGTGGGCGCGTAGGACGACGACATCCGGGTGCCCGGGTCGTCGGCCCACACGTCCTGCTGCGCCTGGTCGGGAAAGAGTGCGAGCTGCCAGTTGTGCACCCCGATCACCGAGGCCACCCAGCCGGTGGAGCCGCATGCGCTGGCCAGTTCCCGCACGCCGCGCAGGAAGGTCAGCGGATGGGCCTCGAATCCGCCGAACCGGGCGGGCTGCAGCAGCCGGAAGAAGCCGGTCTCGGCCAGTGACTTGACGGTCTCGGCGGACAGTGCCCGGCGGTCCTCGGTCTCCTGCGCACGCTCCCGCAGGACCGGTAGCAGGTCGCGCACTCCGGTCAGGACCGCGACGCCACCGCTTGCCTCCATGAGATCCCCCCAACCAGGTTGGCCGGTGAACTCGACGGCCCTATACTAGAACACGTTCTACTCTATGGGCCACACGGGATCGGGCGGCGCCCTAATCGCGGGAGCGGGGGCGTGGAACGCGTTCCATGGGACTGGGGGCGACATGAGCAACGGCGAGGCGGCACGGACGATCGACACCGGCGATCCGCCCGCGCGGTTCGCCCGGGGCTGGCACTGCCTGGGACTGGCCGATTCGTTCCGCGACGGCCGCCCGCATGCCGTCGAGGCGTTCGGGACCAAGCTGGTGGTGTTCGCCGACACCGGCGGCGCGCTGCACGTGCTCGACGGATACTGCCGGCACATGGGCGGAGACCTCACCATGGGTACGGTCAAGGGCGACACCGTCGCCTGCCCGTTCCACGACTGGCGCTGGCGCGGTGACGGCCGGTGCGTTTCGGTGCCGTACGCGCACCGGGTGCCGATGCGGGCCCGCACCCGCTCGTGGATCACGTGTGAGCAGAACCGCCAGCTCTTCGTCTGGCACGACCCGCAGGGCAACCCGCCCCCGCCGGAGATCACCATCCCGCGCATCGAGGGTGCCTTCTCCCCCGAGTGGAGCTCCTGGACCTGGGACTCGATCCGGATCGACGGCGCCAACTGCCGCGAAGTCATCGACAACGTGGTCGACATGGCCCACTTCTTCTACATCCACTTCGCCTTCCCCACGTTCTTCAAGAACGTGCTCGAAGGCCACGTGGCCGCGCAGTTCCTGCACACCCGGCCACGGCCGGACGTGCCGCTGACCGCGAGCCAGTCCGGCGACGCCACCCTGCGCTCCGAGGCCGCCTACTACGGACCCTCGTACATGATCGACTACCTGCACCACGACTATCACGGCACCGACGTGGAATCCGTACTGATCAACTGCCACTATCCGGTCACGCCCGACTCGTTCGTGCTCCAATGGGGTGTGATCGTCAAGCGGTTGCCCGGCCTCACCGCCGCGCAGGCGGACAAGGCGGCGGCCCGGTTCGCCAGAAGCATCGGCGTGGGTTTTCAGCAGGACGTGGAGATCTGGAAACACAAGAGCCGCATCGACAATCCGCTGCTGTGCGCCGAGGACGGCCCGGTCTACCAGCTCCGCCGCTGGTACGAGCAGTTCTATGTGGACGTCGCGGACATCACCGAGGACATGGTGGCGCGCTACGAGTTCGAGGTCGACACCACCCGCGCCAACCAGACCTGGGAGGCCGAGGTCGCCGACAACCTCCAGCGCCAGGCGCCCGCGGCACCGCCGTCATGACCCGGGCGGACACGCTGGCCGAGCGGCATGCGTACCTGGAGGGCGGGCTCGCCGAGGTCCGCTGCGGCCGCTGCGGCGCCGACGTCCGGGCGCGGAAACTGAGCCCGAGACACACCAGCGTGCAGTGGAGCACCCGGGCCGAACGCGCCTGCGCCGTGCTCGCCGCGGCGGCCGCCGCCGGTGGCGTCACCGCGCTGGTGCCGACCTGCCCGGACCTGCGCGACAGCATCGATCGCGCGGTCTGCGAGGGCCGTCTCGCGGTGTCCGAGGGCCACCTCGGGGCGGCCTGATGGCCGGCACCCGGATCACCGGCGCCATCGCCCCGTATCACCGGCTCCGCGTAGCCGACGTCATCGCCGAGACGGCCGACGCGCACTCGCTGGTGCTTCCGGTGCCACCGGCGCTGACCGCCGCGTTCACCTACCGGCCCGGGCAGTACCTGACGGTCCGGACGCCGGACGGCACCCTCGCCCGGTGCTACTCGCTGTCCAGTTCACCGCACACCGACACGGACCTGAAGATCACGGTGAAGCGGGTGCCCGGCGGGCGGGCGTCGAACTGGATCTGCGACCACGTCCGGGCCGGCACCACACTGGAGTTCACGCCGCCGGCCGGTACGTTCACCCCGGCCTCGCTCGACGACGACCTGCTGCTGCTCGCCGGTGGCAGCGGCATCACCCCGGTGATCGCCATCGTCAAGTCCGTGCTCGCCCGCGGATCCGGGCGCCTCGCCCTCGTGTACGCGAACCGCGACGCCCGGTCGGTCATCTTCGCCACGGAGCTGGCCGCGCTGGGCGAGCGCCACGGCGGGCGGCTCTCGGTGACGCACTGGCTGGACAGCGAGCGCGGGGCGCCCACCGGGGACGCCCTGGCACCGCTGCTGTGCGCGTACGCAAATCGCGAAGCGTTCGTCTGTGGGCCCGACCCGTTCGTCGGGGTCGCCCGGCAGGCGCTGCAGCGCACCGGCGTCCCGGCGGACCGGGTGCGCGTGGAGAGCTTCGACTCCGACACGACAGTGCCCGCAGTGGCCCGGGACGCGACAGCCGAGGTCACGCTGGACGGGCAGACCCACCACCTGCCGTGGCCCGCCGGTTCGCGCCTGCTAGATGTGATCATCTCGGCGGGGCTGAATCCACCGTTCTCCTGCCGGCAGGGCAACTGCGGCACGTGCGCCTGCCGGTTGGTCAGCGGCCAGGTCGAGCTCGTACGCAACGAGGTGCTGGAGGAGGAGGACTTCGCCGAGGGGTACATCCTCGCCTGCCAGGCGGTCGCCCGCAGCGACACGGTCGCGGTCACCTACGAGTGAGCCTCCTCGCGGAGTTGCACGGCGATGTCGATGAGCTGATCCTCCTGGCCGCCGACCAGGCGCCGCTGCCCGGCCCGGACCAGGATCTCGGCGCCGGACACGTCGTAGCGGCGGGCCAGCGTGTACGCGTGGGTGAGGAAGCTGGAGTACACCCCCGCGTACCCCATGATCAGGGCGAGCCGGTCCAGCCGGCACTCGTCCGGCATGGCCGGGCGGACCACCTCCTCGGCCGCGTCCACGATGGCGAAGAAGTCGACACCGGTACGGATGCCGAGCCTGTCGCAGACCCCCACGAACGCCTCGACCGGCGTGTTCCCGGCGCCCGCCCCGAACCGCCGGGTGCTGCCGTCGATCTGGGTGGCGCCCGCCCGCACCGCCAGCACGGAGTTCGCCACGCCCAGGGCCAGGTTCTCGTGCCCGTGGAAGCCCACCTGCGCGTCGTCGCCCAGCTCCGCCACGAGCGCGGCGACCCGCTCGCCCGTCTGGTCGAGGACCAGCGCACCGGCCGAATCCACCACGTACACGCACTGGCAGCCCGCGTCGGCCATGATGCGGGCCTGCCGGGCCAGCGCCTCGGGCGGCTGGGAGTGGGCCATCATCAGGAAGCCGACCGTCTCCAGCCCGCGTTCGCGGGCCAGCCCGAAGTGCTGCACCGCGATGTCCGCCTCGGTGCAGTGGGTGGCGATCCGGCAGACGCTCGCGCCGTTGTCCGCCGCGGCCCGGATGTCGTCGATCACGCCGACCCCGGGCAGCATCAGGAACGCGATCCGCGCCCGGGTCGCGGTGCGCACCGCCACCGTGATGAGTTCCTGCTCCGGCGTGCGGCTCAGCCCGTACGTGAAGGATGAGCCGCCCAGGCCGTCGCCGTGCGTCACCTCGATCACCGGAACGCCCGCCGCGTCCAGCGCGGCGACCACCGCGGCCACCTCGGCGGCGGTGAACTGGTGGCGCTTGGCGTGCGAGCCGTCGCGCAGCGAGGAGTCGGTGATGCGCACGTCGAGGTCGGCGGAGAAGCGGTTCGGCATGCGGTCCTCCCACGGTCAGGCGGGCACCGTGGAGCGGGCGAGTTCCTCGCCCACCCGCGTCGCCGCGGCGGTCATGATGTCCAGGTTTCCGGCGTAGTGGGGCAGGAAGTCACCGGCACCGGCGATCTCCACGAAGATCGCCACCCGGGCACGCCCGCCGGTCGCCGCCGACGGCGGGTCGAACTGCGGCTCGTTGAGCAGCCGGTAGCCGGGCACGTACCGGGCGACCTCGGCGGCCATCGCCGCGATGGACGCGGTCACTGCGGCGGGGTCGGCCTCGGGGTCGATCGCGCAGAACACCGTGTCCCGCATGACCAGCGGCGGCTCGGCCGGGTTCAGCACGATGATCGCCTTGCCCCGTGCCGCTCCGCCGACCAGTTCGAGCGCCCGGCTGGTGGTACGGGTGAACTCGTCGATGTTGGCCCGGGTGCCCGGCCCGGCCGAGCGGGACGCCACGGTCGCCACGATCTCGGCGTAGCTCACCGGGGTCACCCGGGACACCGCGTACACCATCGGGATGGTGGCCTGCCCGCCGCAGGTGATCAGGTTGAGGTTCGGCGCGTCCAGGTGTGCGCGCAGATTGACCTCCGGCACCACCAGCGGCCCGACCGCCGCCGGGGTGAGGTCGACCGCGCGGATGCCGGCCTGCGCGTAGCGGGGCGCGTTGGTCCGGTGCACGGCCGCCGACGTGGCCTCGAAAACCACGTCTGGCAACGGATCCTGGGCCAGCAGCCAGTCGGCGCCGCCCGCGCTGGTGGACACGCCCAGCTCGGCGGCACGGCGCAGGCCCGGGCTGTCCGGATCGACACCGGCCACCCAGCGCGGCTCGATCAGCGGCGAACGAAGCAGCTTGCAGAGCAGATCCGTGCCGATGTTGCCGGACCCGACGATCGCGGCGGTCAGTCTCGTCATCGGCGGCACTCCCCCGTGTCTGATGCGGGCTGGAAGGACAGGCCGACCTCGCCGAGGCCGGTGAACACCGCCCGGAACGTCTCGCCCGGGTGGACGTCGACCGCCCGGGCGCACGCGCCCGGCAGCACCAGGTGCCCCGCGCGCAGCCGCACCCCGAAGCCGGCGACCGTACGGGCCAGCCACGCCACCGCGGTCGCCGGGTTGCCGAGTACCGCATCGGAGCGGCCTTGGGCCACCGGCTCGTCGCCCCGGTACAGCACCGCGTCGATGGCGCGCGGGTCCAGCTTGTCCGGCGCCACCCGGGCCGCGCCGACCACGAAGCCCGCCGAGGAGGCGTTGTCGGCGATCGTGTCGGCCAGGCTGATCCGCCAGTCCACGATGCGGCTGTCGATGAGCTCGATGGCCGGGGCCAGCGCCTCGGTGGCGGCCAGCACGTCGGACTCGGTGCAACCGTGGCCGGGCAGGTCCGCACCGAGCAGGAACGCGACCTCGATCTCGACGCGCGGGAAGCAGTAGCGTGCGGCGTCCGCCGGTGCCGTCTCGGACAGGCGCATGTCGGCCAGCAGGTGACCGTAGTCCGGCTCGTCGACGCCCATCATCTGCTGCATCGCGGCCGACGACAGCCCGACCTTGTGGCCCACCACCGCCTGCCCGCGGCGGCGCACATTGTGGAGCTGGATTTCGTACGCGTCGGCCGCGCTCAGGTCCGGGTGTCGCAGCACCAGGGGTGGGACCGGCGCACGGTCGCGCTCCGCGACGTACAGCCGGTCGGCCAGTGTCCGGCGCTCAGCATCGGTCAGCATGGGTCCCTCCCCGCTCTGCATCTGACGGGCTGGGATCCAACCCGCCGGGATCCGGCGCGCCGGGCAGCGCTGGCCCGATCCCGATCGCGGCGCTGCGGCCCGCACGCCGGCCGGAGAAGACGCAGTCGGCCAACGACAGACCGCTGACGTAGCTGCGCGAGCAGATGCCGACCGCGGTGCGGCCCGCCGCGTACAGGCCCGGCACCCCGCGACCGTCCGCGCGAAGCACCTGCCCGGTCTCCTCGTCGACCCGCAGGCCGCCGAGCGTGAGCACGGGCGCCGGCGCGGCGGGCCGCGCCCGTACCGAAAAGTCGATCAACGAGTACGGCGGCCGGGTCAGCGGCCGCACCAGTCCGGCGGGCTTTCCCGCCGGATCCGGCCGGCCGGCCGCGGCCGCATCGTGGTACGCCGCCACGGTGGCGGCCAGGCCCACCGGATCCACCCCGGCCCGCCGCGCGACCCGCCGCAGCGTCGGCGCACCGACCCGGTCGATGTGCAGCAGCCACCGCGCCTGGATCCGCTGGAACCACAGCGTCTGATCGCGGAGCTGGCGGCGTGCCTCGGCGAGCACGGCCGCGTCGACGAGCAGCCACGCCCGCCGCTGCGGGCGGCGCAGGACAGCGTCGCCGATCGCCGCGCCGTAGCGGGACTCGTCGCAGACGCGCCGCCCGTCGCGGTCCACCAGCAGCCCGCCGAGCAGCGCGGACGGCGGGGCGAGGAAGCGCCACACGCTGACCCGGTCCAGGTGAGAAGTCGCGGCGCCGGCGTCGGTGCCCATCCGGATGCCCGAGCCGTCGTCGCCCGCCGTGCCCAGAGGCAGCGTGCCCCGGCAGTCGGGGGCGTGGCGGCGCAGCATCTCGGCGTCGAGGACGAACCCACCGGCGGCGAGGACGACGCCGCTGCGGGCACCGATCCGCACCGGGCGGGAGTACCGGCGCTCCAGCCAGGCCACGGGCCGGTGCAGTGCGCGACCGAGCGCGGGAAGGTACATGCCGGGCTTGACCGACCACCGGTGCAGGACGCGGTGGCCGAACCGGACCCAGGCCGGTGCGCCGCGCAGGGTCCGGCAGGCGACGCCGGTCACCCGGCCGTCCGCTGCGGTGATGAGCTGGTGGGCGCGGGTCTGGAGCAGGATGCCGGCGCCGGCCGCGCGGGCGGCCCCGGCAAGCGGGGCGTACAGCGCCCGGCCGGAGGTCCCGCGAGCGTACGCCCGGTGCCCGCGCGGCGCGGGCGCGGCGACGTGGGCGAAGCTGCGCTCGCTGCCGGAGTAGTACAGGTAGTGCCGGTTCGTGGGGTAGCTCGTCTCGTACGGGCACAGCCGCGCGTCGAACGGCACCCCGCGCCCCTCCAGCCAGGTCAGCATGTCGGCGCTCTGCGCGCAGAAGCGGCGCAGGGTCTGCGGCGTCACGGCGTCGCCCACCTCCTGGCTCAGGTAGTCGACCATCGCCTGTGTGCTGTCCTCGACGCCGGCCTCGCGTTGCTGCCGGGTGCCGCCGCCCGCGTAGACGACGCCGCCCGAGACCGCGGTGGCGCCGCCGCCGGCGAAGCGGTCCAGCACGAGCACGCGGGCGCTGGGGGCCGCCTCGAGCGCCGCGCAGGCGCCGGCCGCGCCGAAACCCACCACCACGACGTCGGCTGACTCGTCCCACGCCTCGGTCACGATGCCTCCGAATCTGCAACACGTAGCAGAACGGTTTCCGGGACCACGATGGCGCCGGAACGGCACTAACTATAACCTGTTCTAGTGATGACGGACGATGGCGAGTTCGACATCGTCGTGGTCGGCAGCGGCGCCGCCGGGATGACCGCGGCGCTCACCGCGGCGCACCACGGCCTGCGCGCCGTGCTGGTGGAGAAGGCAGACGTGTACGGCGGCTCCACCGCCCGTTCCGGCGGCGGCCTCTGGCTGCCCGGCAACGACGTGCTCCGGCAGGCCGGGGTCACCGACGACACCGCGTCCGCCCGCACCTACCTGGCCCACGTCGCCGGATCCGAGGTCCCGGCGGCACGCCGGGAGGCGTTCCTCGCGGCCGGTCCGGCCATGCTCGCGTTCGTCCGGGCGCACACGCCGCTCGACTTCGCGTGGGTGCCCGGGTACCCGGACTACCACCCGGAGGCACCCGGCGGGCTGCCCGGCGGCCGCAGCGTCGAGCCGCGACCGCTCGGCGCCCGCCTGATCGGGCCGGACCTGGGCACCCTCGCCCCGCCGTACCGGGCCGCGCCGGACGGCGTCGCGGTGACCGCGGCGGACTACCGGTGGCTGTCGCTGGGCATCCGCCACCCCCGGGCGCTGGCCACCGCGGCCCGGCTCGTTGCGAGCGGGCTGGCCGCCCGGCTGCGGCACCGGCGACGGCTCACCATGGGGCAGGCGCTCGCCGCCGGGCTGCGCGCCGGGCTGCGCGCGGCCGGGGTCGAGGTCCGGCTGGGCACACCCATGGCCGGTCTGCTCGTCGAGGGCGACCGGGTCACCGGGATCCGCGCCGGAACCGGCGGGCGGCTGCGCGCCCGCCACGGTGTTCTGCTGGCCAGCGGCGGATTCGAGCACAACGAGCAGATGCGGCGCCGGTACCAGCCGGTCGGTGCCGCGTGGACGGTCGGCGCGCCCGGCAACACCGGCGACGGCATCGAGGCGGGCCGGCGTCTGGGCGCCGCGCTGGATCTGATGGACGAGGCGTGGTGGGGCCCGGTGCTCCCGCTCACCGGCGGGCCGTACTTCTGCCTCGCCGAACGCAACCTGCCCGGCTGCCTGATCGTGGACGCGGCGGGCCGGCGCTTCGTCAACGAGTCGGCGCCGTACGTCGAGGCCGTGCACGCCATGCTCGCCGTGCCGGGGCGGGTGCCGGCCTGGCTGGTGACCGACCAGCGGTACCGGGACCGCTACCTGTTCGCCGGGCACGCCCCGCGCACGCGGCTGCCGCGCCGCTGGTTCGACGCCGGGGTGGCATGCCGCGCGGACACCCTGGACGGGCTGGCCGGGCAGATCGGCGTCGCCGCCGAACGGTTGCGGGCGAGTGTCGAACGGTTCAACGCGTTCGCCGCACACGGCCACGACGACGACCTGTTGCGCGGCGACTCCGTTTACGACCGCTACTACGGCGACCCGCGCAACCGGCCGAACCCGTGCCTGGGCCCGGTCACCAAGCCACCGTTCTACGCGTTCCAGGTGGTCCCCGGCGACCTGGGCACCAAGGGTGGGCTGCGCACCGACGAACGGGCCCGGGTGCTGCGCGGCGACGGCACACCCATCCCCGGCCTGTACGCGGCGGGCAACGCCAGCGCCTCGGTGATGGGACGCGGCTACGCCGGGGCCGGCGCGACGCTGGGCCCCGCCATGACGTTCGGTCATCTCGCCGCGCTGGACCTGGCCGGGGTCGCAACGGGCTGACGCGGCCGTCACCCTGCGCTGACCGGCGGGCCGAGGATCAACCCGCTGGTCGGTACGCCGGTGCCCGCCGTGACCAGCACCGGGCCGTCCCCGGGCACCTGGTTGACCGCGGTGCCGCGCACCTGACGGACCGCCTCGGCGATGCCGTTCATGCCGTGGATGTACGCCTCCCCGAGCTGCCCACCGTGCGGGTTGACCGGCAGCCGCCCGCCGAGTTCGATGCCGCCGTCGGCGATCAGGTGCCGCGCCTCCCCCCGGCCGCAGAAGCCCAGCTCCTCGAGCTGCATCAACACGTACGGGGTGAAGTGGTCGTACAGCACCGCGGTACGCACGTCGGACGGCGTGTACCCGGACTGCCGCCAGAGCTGGCGGGCCACCACACCCATCTCCGGCAACGCGCCCATCCGCGGGCGGTAGTAGCTGGTCATCACGTACTGGTCGGGGCCGCTGCCCTGGGCGGTCGCGCACACCACCGCGGGTGGCTGCCGCAGGTCACGGGCCCGGCGCGCCGACGTCACCACCAGCGCGACCGCCCCGTCGCTCTCCTGGCAGCAGTCCAGCAGCCGCAACGGCTCCGCGATCGGTTTCGACGTACGGTGATCGTCGAGGGTGATCGGGCGGCCGTGGAACCAGGCGTGCGGGTTGGTGGCGGCGTGCCGGCGCGCCGCCACCGCGACCCGGCCGAAGTCGTCGGTGGTGGCGCCGGTGTCGTGCAGGTAGCGCCGGGCCACCATGGCGACCATCGCGGCCGGGGTGGCCAGCCCCATCGGATGGTGCCAGCTCGCGTCGACGCCCGCCGAGGTGGGCGCCAGCAGTTCGGCCGTCACCTGCCCGAAGCGGCGGCCGGAGCGTTCGTTGAGGGCCCGGTAGCAGACCACCACCTCGGCCAGCCCGGCCGCCACGGCGAGCACGGCCTGCTGCACGACCGCGCACGCCGCTCCCCCGCCGTATGCGATCCGGCTGAGGAACGACAGCTCGCCGATCCCCAGCTCCCGGGCCAGCGCGACCTCGGCGGTGTGGTCCATCGTGAACGTCGCCAGGCCCTGGACGTCGGAGGGGGCCAGGCCGGCGTCGTCGAGCGCCGCGCGGACCGCCTCGACCGCGAGCCGCAGTTCGCTGCGGCCGGAGTTCTTGGAGAACTCGGTGGCTCCGATCCCGGCGACGGCCGCGGTCCCCGCGATCATGACGTCACCCGGACCGTGGCGGCGACGTGCTCGCCCCGCGCGGTGCGGCCGCTCACGGTCACCACCCGTTCGCCGCCGGTGTCCGGCGCCGCCCGCCCGGTGAAGGTGAGTGTGTCGTTGGCGTAGCACGGTGTGCCGAGGCGGACCGCGACGCCGCGAACGAGCGCCCCGGGACCGGCCCAGTCGGTGACGTAGCGCTGCACCAGGCCCGTGGTGGCGAGGATGTTGAGGAAGATGTCCCGGCCGCCGCGCCGGACGGCGGCGTCGCGGTCGTGGTGGACGTCCTGGAAGTCGCGGGTGGCGAGGGCGGTGCTGATCACCACGGTGGGGGTCACCTCCAGCTCCCACGGCGGCAGGACGTTCCCGGGCCGGTCGGCGGGGCGCCACGCCGGCAGGGTCAGCTCGTCGTCGACGCGGACGAACTCGACCCGCACCGGCATGCCGATGTGTACGTCGTCCGGGTCCACGTCGCGTAGCTCGCCGGTCATGCGTACCCCCTCGTCCAGGTCGATGAGCGCCACGACGACGGGCAGCCGGCGGCCCGGTAGCGGCGGGTGGCGGTGCACGACGAAACTGTGGACGCGGCCGGTGCCGGTGGCGAGCACGTACCCGGGCCTGGTGGCGCCGCAGGATGGGCAGGCCGGGCCGGGCGGGTGGCGCAGCGCGCCACACTCGCCGCAGCGCTGGATCCGCAGCTCGCCCGCGACGGTCCCGGCCCAGAAGTACGCGGTGTCCGCGCTGATCACCGGCCGCAGCGCGGCGGCCGCCCCTGCTTCCGGGGCGGGTGCGGTGCCGGGCTGGAACTTCAGGACGCGGAACCGCATGGTCGCGACCGGTTCGGCGCCCACGCACCAGGTGCTCTCGGTCGTGATGAACCAGCCCTCCCCGAGCGCGGTCCGTTTCGGCCCGGTCACCTCGGTGAGGCGGCTGCGCACGGACACCTGCTCCCCGACGCGCAGGTACCGGAGGTACGTCTGGATGCTGTCCGTCGCCACCACGGAGGTGAACCCGGCCTCGTCGAGCACCGCCGACATGGCCCGCAGCGGGTCGGCCACCTCCGGTGCGGCCGGGCGAAGCCCCGGCATCGTCCACACCTGCGCCATCGCGGGCGGGGCCAGCCCGTCGCGCTCGTAGACCGGACTGCTGTCGCCCACCGCCCCCAGCCAGTCGCGGATCGCCGGGAGGTTGACCGGGTCCCGGGCCGGTCGGGCCGGTGACTCCCCCGCCGCGCGGATACGCCGCGCGGCCGCCGTGATCGCCTCACCCGCCGTGGCGCCGCCCCCTACCGCCGGCGTCGCGGTACCCCGGGCGGCGGCCTCGGCGGCCTCCGTGCTCGGCTTGTCCATTCGGCACGCTCCTGTCCTGCCGTTGCGCGGTCGCGCGGCACGCTCCGGCTGACCTGCCGGCTGTGGCCGCTGCTATCTGGGCACGCGGGGCAGGCCCAGGCCCGCGGACGCGATCAGTTCCCGCTGGATCTCGTTGACGCCGCCGCCGAACGTCAGCACCAGGTTGCGTTTGGCCTGCAGGTCCAGCCAGGACAGCAGGTCGGCGGTCGCGGGGTCGGTGGGATCGCCGTACCGGCCGACGAGCTCCTCGAGGTCCTGGCCGAGCCGCAGCAGCCGTTCCGAGGCGAAGACCTTGGTCGCCGACGCGTCCGCCACCGAGGGCGGGTCGGTGCCGGCCACCTGCCAGTTGAGCAGCTCGTTGACGCGCAGGCAGGCGTGGGTGCGGGCGAGCGTGCGGCGCACGTCGGGGTGCTCCGGCAGCGGCGGGTTCGCGGACACCCAGGTCCGCACCCGGTCGTACAGGGCGCCGAGACGCCCGGCCGGTCCCAGCATCACCCGCTCGTGGTTGAGCTGGGTGGTCAGCAGCCGCCAGCCGCCGTTCTCCGGGCCGACCCGCATCGACACCGGTACGCGCACGCCGGTGAGGTAGACCGCGTTGACGTGGTGCGCGCCGTCGCAGGTGATGATCGGGGTCCACGCGTACCCGGGGTCTCGGGTGTCCACGATGAGAATGGACAGGCCGTGGTGGCGGGAGGCGTCCGGGTCGGTCCGGGCGGCGAGCCACAGGTAGTCGGCGTCGTGCGCGCCGGTGGTGAACGTCTTCTGGCCGTCGACCACGTACGTGTCGCCGTCGCGCACGGCACGGGTGCGCAGCGCGGCAAGGTCCGTGCCGGCCTCAGGCTCGGTGTAGCCGATGGCGAAGTGGAGAACGCCTGCCAGGATGCGTGGGAGGAAGAAGTCCCGCTGTTGCGGGGTGCCGTGCGCGAGCAGGGTCGGCGCCACGGTCTGCAGGGTGACCGACGGCAGCGGGACGTCGGCGCGGGCCGCCTCGTTCACGAAGATCTGCTGTTCCATGGGGCCGAGC
This sequence comes from Krasilnikovia cinnamomea, assembly GCF_004217545.1. Lineage (NCBI taxonomy): Bacteria > Bacillati > Actinomycetota > Actinomycetes > Micromonosporales > Micromonosporaceae > Krasilnikovia > Krasilnikovia cinnamomea. The sequence continues at coordinate 6,189,033 of NZ_SHKY01000001.1, read as the reverse complement.
CCGCCGCCGCCGTACCGGGTGGGGAAGCCGAGGCCGAGCCAGCCGTCGCGGCCCAGCCGCGCGACCACCTCGCGGTGGGCCGGGCCGTGCCGCTCGTGCCGCAGCGCGGCCCGCTGCTGCGGCGAGATCAGATCGCTCAGGTACGCCCGCAGCCGCTGCCGCAGCGCGTGCTGCTCGTCAGTCAGGTCGATGAGCAAGGCAACCTCCCAGCCGGTGCAGGCAGTACTCGCTGCCGCCGAGGTGGCGGACCAGGTCGCGCAGCTGCGCGCCGTACCGGTGAAGTGGATAGTCGGCGGCCAGGCCGAGCCCGCCGTGCAGGTGGTGGCAGGTGCGCAGGGCCGGTGGTGCCTCGCTGGTCAGCCAGTGCGCGGCCACCCACAGGTCGTCGTCCGCCGGCCGGCCGGCGCCCAGCCGCCAGAGCGCGGCGAGCGCGGACAGGCGCAGCGTGCGCGCGGTGACGTAGATGTCGGCGATCTGCTGGGCGACGGCCTGGAACGCGGCGAGCGGGCGGCCGAACTGGTGCCGGGTACGGACGTGGTCGGCGGTCAGCCGCAGCGCCCCGGCCAGCAGCCCGTCGGCGAGCGCGCACGCACCGGCGACCGCGAACCGGTGCAGGTCGGCGACGCAGCGGCCGTCGGTGTCGTCGCCGAGCGGCTCCGCGACCACCCCGTCCAGCATGACGGTGTACTCCGGGGTGCCCGCCGACGTGGGCGTGCGCCGCAGCGAGACGCCGGGGGCTGCCGGGTCGACGACGGTGACCGCGACCCCACCGCCCGGCACGCTCACCGGGACGAGGATCCGGTACGCCTGCTCGGCGTCGAGCACGCCGGTCGCCGTGCCGTCGAGCGTCCAGCCGGCGGTGGCCGTGGTACGCGGCCGGTCCGGGAACGGTTCGCCCGGCTCGCCCAGCGCCGCGGTGAGGCCCCTGCCCTGCCGCACCGCGTCCAGCAGGTCGCGTTGCTGTCCCGGGCCGCCCCACCGGGTCACCGGCAGCACGCCGAGGGCCAGGGTGGACAGCGCGGGGACTCCGGCCGCCCGGCGTCCGATCTCGGTGAGCACCAGCGCGGTTTCCAGTACGCCCAGCCCGGCGCCGCCGAGCCGGGCAGGGACCGCGAGGGTGAGCAGGCCCGCCTGCCCGAGCGCCTTCCACGCTCGCTCCGGGGCGTCCGCGTTGTCGTCCAGCACATCACCGGCGAGGCGGACGATGGCCCGCTGCGCCTCGTCCAGTTCGAAGTCCATCGCCACCCTCCGAACGAAATGAGAACACGTTTCAGTTTACTGGGGCGTTCGGCGGCTGTCACGGGCGCGCCATGCGACGTTGCTACCCTTGAGGAGAGCGAATGACCTGGTCGCCGACCGTGGTCGAACCGTCGCGAGGGGCAACGATGGCAGCGAGAACGAATACCAGAATTGGCACCGGGCGCCGGGTGCTCGCCGGCACGGACGCCGAGCACGGCTCCGCCGCCCAGCGGGACCGGCACCGCCGGATCCTGGAGGCCACGCTGCGCCTGGCCGCGAAGGGTGGCTACGAGGCGGTACAGATGCGCGCCGTCGCCGAACTGGCCGAGGTCGCGCTGGGCACGCTGTACCGGTACTTCCCCTCCAAGATCCATCTCCTGGTGTCGGCACTGGCGCTGGAGCTGGAGCGGATCCAGGAGAAGCTGAACCGCAGGCCCGTGCCCGGCGACACCCCGTACGAGCGGGTGCAGTTCGTGCTCGACCGGGTGACCCGGGCGATGCAGCGCGAGCCGCTGGTCACCGAGGCCATGACCCGTGCGTTCATGTTCGCCGACCCGTCCGCCAGCGCCGAGGTCAACGCGGTGGCGCGGCTGATGGAGGAGATCTTCACGCACGCGATGCACGACGGCGAGCCGGACGCCGACGACCGGGCAAAGGCCAGGGTGATCGGGGACGTGTGGCTGTCCAATCTGGTGGCATGGGTGACGCGCCGCGCCTCGGCCGACGACGTGATCAACCACCTGGAGCTGGCCAGCCGCCTGCTGCTGCGCTGACTACGCGGCGACGCCACCGTGCCACCGGCGGCGCCGCCGCGTACGGGTTCAGCCGAGCAGCGCCGCCAGCCTGGTGAGTGACTCCTGAGTCGCCGCGCCCGCCTGCTTCTCCAGCATCCCGGCCATCGGGCCGGCCAGCGCCGGGCCGGTGAACTCCATCTCGTACGTGATCTGTGAGCCGTCGCCGGACGGCTCGATCACGAGACGGCTCTTGGCCTTGACGCCCATCGGACCGTCACCGGACTGTTCGAGACGCTGCGCCGCTACCGCGTCGGTCACCCGCCAGGCCATCTCCGCGGGCATCCCCATCAGCTTCACCCGCTGCCGGTACGTCGCACCGGCGCCGAGGCTCGCCGGTACCTCACCGGTGAAGCCCTCGTGCATCGTGTTCCACTCGGCGACTCGGGACAGGTCCACGACCAGCTGCCAGACCCGCTGCGGTTCGGCCGTAGCATCCGTCGAGACGCTGACCTTTGGCATCGCGTTCCTCCTTGGGCTGAACGGTCCGACCTGACCTACGGCAGATCGGTGCTGATGATCTTTTCGATGTTGCGTTCCGCCAGGGCGGTGATCGTGACGAACGGGTTGACACCGGTGCTGCCGGGAATCAACGAACCGTCCATGACGTACAGGCCGGGATGCCCGGGCAGCCGGCCGTAGTTGTCGGTCGCCTGGTCGAGGACGCAGCCGCCGAGCGGGTGGTACGTGAGGTCGTCGCCCCAGACCTTGCACACGCCGAACAGGTCGCTGCGGTAGATGGTGGCCTGTCGCCGGTTGATGGTGTCGAAGACCCGGCTGGCCGCGTCGATCGACGGCTGGTTCTGTTCCGTACGCCAGGTCAGATCGACCGCACCGGTACCGGCGTTGTAGACGAACCTGGCGCGGTGGGGGTTCTTGGTGATCGCCAGGTACAGGCTGATCCACGTCTCGTTGCCGGAGGGGAACGGCGCGATCTCCGCGAACACCGGCCCGGCCGGATCGGCCCAGTTGTCGATGCCCACGGCCGGCATGGCCGACTGCAGCGAGCCGGTCGGCTGCCAGACGTGGTTGGCGCGGGCGACCATGACGTTGCCGTTGTTGCCCCATCCGTGCCCCACCGCGTCGCCCAGGCCGGGCAGCTTACCCGTTGCCTTCATCGCGACGAGCAGCTTGCTGGTGCCGACGCTGCCGGCCGCGAGGAAGACCCGGTCGGCCCGCACGGTCTTCGTGTTCACCGCGTCGCCCGTGGTACCGAGCTGGGTCAGGGTCACGACGTACCCGCCGCCGTTGGCCGGCGCCACGGCCGTGACGACGTGCTGGGTCGTGACGGTCAGCCGGCCGGTCGCCGCGGCGGCTGCCAGGTACGTCTTGTCCAGTGACCGCTTGCCGTGGTTGTTGCCGTAGATGACCTCGCTGCCCAGCGCGGAACGCGCAACGGCGTTCGCCTGCTCCTGCGCCATGTACGCGAAGTCGTACACGCTGGGGATGAACGTGGTCCGGTAGCCGGAGGCATGGGCCTCGTCGCGGCTGAGGCGGGCGTACCGGTAACACGCCGCGGACTCGAACCAGGCCGGGTCGACATTGTTCACACCGAGCGCGGCCATGGCGCGCGGGAAATACGTACGGTACATCGCATCCGCGTCGACCGACGGCAGGATCTCCTCGAAGTACTCACGCTTGGGCAGCACGGCCATGGCGCCGTTGACGAGCGATCCGCCGCCGAGACCCCGGCCCTGGTAGACGCGGATGCCGGAGAAGGCCTCGGAGTCCAGCACGCCCGTGTACCGGCCGATCGGCTTGTTGACCGGGATGCCGAGGAAGTAGCCGAGCGGCTGGTCGGTCCTGGTCCGCAGCCAGAACGAGCGCTGGTCCGGCTTGATCATGTCGCAGAAGACGTTGCCGTCCGGGCCGGGGGTGTTCCAGGCCATCCCCATCTCGACGACGCTGGTCGCGATCCCGGCCTGGGTCAGCCGCAGCGCGGTGACCGCGCCGCCGTAGCCGCTGCCGACGACGAGGGCGGGCACGTGGTCGCCGTCGGACAGCACGGCGCTCGCCGCGGACGCCCGGGCCAGCAGGGCGCCCGCCGACGCGCCGAACGCGGCCGCGGCGGCGCCCGCGCGGAGCAGCCCTCGGCGGGAGATTTCCGGTGACGGGGGTCGGGGATGACTGGGCATGGGGCGGCCCTTCGAGCGTCTCGGGCAGGTGCGGTCAGGGGTGATCGGCGATGTCGTTGGCGGCGATGTATCCGAACGTCATCGCCGGGCCGATGGTGGCGCCCGCACCGGCGTAGCTGTGCCCCATCACGGCGGCACTCGAATTGCCTGCCGCGTAGAGGCCGGCAACGACCGTGCCGTCGGTGCGCAGTACCCGGGAGCGGGCGTCGGTACGCAACCCGCCCTTGGTGCCGAGGTCACCCGGCACGATCTTGCAGGCGTAGAAGGGCGGCAGCCAGAGCGGGGCCAGGCACGAGTTCGGGCGGACCGCGGGGTCCGTGTAGTAGTGGTCGTACGCGCTGTCGCCGCGGTGGAAGTCGGGATCGGAGCCGGCCAGTGCGTACCGGTTGAACCGGGCGACCGTCGCGCACAACGCGTCCGCGGGGACACCGATCTCGCGGGCGAGGCCACCGAGGGTCGGGTTCCGGAACACGGCCCCGGCGTCGTACCAGGAGTCGGGGAACGGCAGCAGCGGCGGGACGTCCCGGAACAGGTAGCGGTTGCGGTAGTTCTGGTCGAACACGAGCCAGGCCGGGATGTCCGGTGTGGCACCGTTCTTGTCGTACATGACGTGCACGACGTCGCCGTACGGCGCCGCCTCGTTGACGAACCGCGATCCGGCGCTGTTGACCAGGATGCAGCCGGGCAGCGTGCGCTCGGCCAGGCAGAAGTACGGCTCGCCGGGCAGTGGGATGGCCGGTCCCCACCACGCGTCGTCCAGGAAGTCCGTGGCCGCGCCCGCGCGCAGTCCGGCCTGGATACCGTCGCCCGTGTTCGCGGCGGCGCCCACGGTCCAGTCGGTGCCGATCGGCTTGCGCTGATACGCCAGCCGCATCGCGAGGTTGTGTTCGAAACCGCCCGCGGCCACGATGACGCCGCGCCTGGCCTGGATGACGGTCGGCGATCCGTCGCGGCTGACGACGACACCGGTGACCCGTCCCTGCGCGTCGAACTGGAAGTCCTGGAACGGTGTGTTCAGCCAGACCGGGACACCGGCCGTGGCCAGCCCCGCGCGCAGCGCGCCCGCCAGTGCCTGCCCCATGGTCAACGGGGTCTGTCCGCGCAGGACAGCGGCGGCGTACCGGGCGGCGCACTCCGCCGCGACGGCCGTGCCGTGCAGATTGACCAGAGCGAGGGTCAGCCACTTGTAGTCGGTGGTGAACACCGTCAGTCCCGGAGGGGTCGGCATGTACGCCGGGTTCAGGTTGGCCAGCTCCGGGCCGAGCAGTTTGCCGTCGAACAGGTCCGGCTCGATCGAGCGGCCCTGCGGCATGCCGCCGGGCAGTTCCGGGTAGTAGTCGGGATAGTCCGCCATGTACCTGAAGCGAAGCGGGCTGTTCGCCTGCACGAACGAGATCATCCGCGGGCCGTTGTCCAGGAACGCCTGCTGCTTGGCGGTGGGCACGTCGCCGTCGACCACCGCGGCCAGGTAGGCCGCCGCCGACGCCGGAGTGTCGGGCACCCCTGCGGCGAGGATGACGTCGTTGTTCGGAATCCAGATCCCGGCACCGGAGCGGGCCGCGGAACCGCCGAACGTCGGCGCCTTCTCCACCACGAGGACGCTGACACCGCGCCTGGCCAGGCGCAGGGCCGCGGTCATCCCGGCGGCGCCGCACCCGATGACGACCGCGTCGAACTGCTGCTCGGCGGCGAGAGCCGCGCGACCGGGCGAGGCCGACCCGACCGCCAGGCCCGCGCCGATGGCTGCGGCACCCGCGAGGACCGTACGTCGGCTGAGGGTTGGGGGCATCGGAGCTCCTTAGGGCAGGGAGCGGTACGTGCCTGGGGGGTCGCTGCGGGCGCCTTCGCAACGACTGTAACGTGTTCTACTATTGGCGAGATGAGCCCGGCTGTCAAAGGTGCGGCTTGCAGCGGGACCGTCCATCCCTACGGAGTGATGTTCAGTGAAACCGTGGTGGGGCCGTTGTTGGTGTTGGCCCTGCCGCACAGCGTGTAGCGGCCGGCGCCGTTGTAGAAGGTCCGGCTGATGCCGAAGCTGCTGGGCGCGTCGAAGATCAGTCCACCCTGGAAGTAGACCCGGAACCGGGCCGGATTAGGGCTGGCCCACGTGGTGACACTGGCGTAGTAGGACTGGTTCTGACTGACGCAGACCTCCTGCCCCGGGCTGAGGTTCTGGGTGATGCCGACCGCGGCGTGCGCGGCCGCCGGTGCGGCCAGCAGTGCGGTACCCACGGCGGCGGCGACGACCGTTCCGCGGCTGATCAGCTTGTGCATGGCTCCTCCTGGTGACTTCGCTGTGCCCGAGGACGAGCCGCTGGTTCGGACGGCTTCCTCGGTTCGGACGTCGTCACCGTAGGCGTGCCGGCTGGCCAGAATGAAGCCCATTCGGTGCTCACATTCCGCCCATTTGCCGCTCACCCTGAGGCGCTCACCGGATCCGCCGCCGTGGCCACCGGACGTTTCGCGATCGCTTCAGTTCCGGAAGACCGAGGCCATCTCGCTGAGGCGGCTGGCGGTACGGCTCAGGCCCTCGACGGCCTCGCGGCTGTCGACCGCCGCCCCACGGACCTCGTAGGCCGCAGAGCCGACGGCGTCGATCGCCCGGCTGATCTGCTCGGCGCTGACACTCACCGTGCCGGCGCCGGCCACCATCGCGGCCGTCGTCGCGGTCTGCTCCTCGACCGCCGAGGCGATCGTGATCTGCCGCTCGGCGATCGAGCTGATCACCTCGGAGAAGCCGGTGACCACGGTGACCGCCTCGTCGGTGTCGCGCTGGATGCCCTCCACCCGCCGGGCGATCTCCTCGGTCGCGGTGGCGGTCGCCTGCGCCAGTTCCTTGACCTCGCCGGCCACGATCGCGAAGCCGCGGCCGGCCTCGCCGGCCCGGGCCGCCTCGATGGTGGCATTGAGGGCGAGCAGGTTGGTCTGGGCCGCGATGGCGTTGATCGTCCGAACCACGTCGCCGATCAGCTGGCTCGACTCGTGCAGCCGGGTCACGTTCGCGGTGGCCTGATCGATGCCGGCCACGGCGGTGTCGGCGGCGCGGGAGGCGGCCGACGTGTTGCTGCTGATCTCCTCGATCGCCACCCGCATCTGCTCGGTCCCCGTGGCGATCGACTCGACCTCGTCGCTGGTGCGGCGCGCCTCGCCGGCGACCGACTCCAACTCGGTGGCGGTGGCCCCGGCGGCCTCGGTCATCGTGGCGCTCGCCCGTTCCAGCGTGCCGGAGTGGGCGGCGAGCTCCTCGACCGCCTGGCGGATGCCCACGACGGTGGTGCCGAGCTGGCCCATCATCGTGTTGAAGCTCGTTGCCAACAGGGCCAGCTCGTCCTTGCCGAAGACGATCATCCGTGGGCTGAGGTCGCCGCTCGCCGCTGTCGTGATCATCTGAGCGCAGTGCTTGAGCGCCCGGACCAGGGTCATCCAGGACGACATCTGCAACAGCACACCGAGCGGCGCGAGCACGAGTGGCAGCCACAGGGCGAGGCTTGCCACCGACTCCAGTTCCGCCCGGCCGGCCGAGCCGGCCGGCAGCCGCTCGGCGACCGCGCCGACGGTGAAATGCGTGTACAGGCCGAGGCCGAGCGAGCCTCCCACCAGGCAGAGCAGTGCGGCGGTCGTGCGCGGCTTCACCGGCACCTGGTCAAGCAGTCGGAACATGGATTTCCCCTCGCCTTCCGGAGAGCCATCGGCCGGTAGGCCCGGTCAGTTGAGGAAACGCGCCGAATCGAGCCTCAGGCGTTGGCGCCGGATGTTGCCGCTGTCCCCGGGAAACGGCAGCATCTCGTATGCGGCGACGGAGCGGTCCGCGCGGCGTCGACGACCGGCCGGCGCGTCTCTCTCTTTCCCCGGCCCCACCGTGTCGAACACGCCGGGTCAAGATCTTGGCGGGATGGGCGGCGGCCCGGCTGGTCGATCACCCGATACGTCCGGTCCTACATCGGGCACCAGAGGATCGTTGCCTCGATCTTCAAGAGCCGGGCCGACGCCGCCGCTGGGGAGTACCCGCTGGAAAGGCAGATCCCACCCGGTGAAGAGCTCACATGGATGGGACACCCATGCCCGTCACGAGCGTGACGGGCGCGTCGCATTGCTCCCGGCTGGACGCCGGTTCGTGGGCCTGCGCCCGTTCGGCGCGCGGTCCACCCCGTGCAGCCATTGATGGCCGTAATGAGCGGCGCTACCCCGGAGGCAGTTGAGAGGGGCGGCTCGTAACGGTCCATCCTGCGGCTATCAGCAGCGGCTGACACCACCAACAATCGCCGGCCGAGCTCAACCCCACCTCAAGCCGGCCTCTGGCTTCAGTACCGATCGCGGTATTGCGCGGAAGCCGGACGTCGGTGGCCAACCGGATCCGCTCGGCGGCTGCGATCGCCGGGTGAGGCTGGTGGGACCACGCCGCCTACCCGCCCCCGGCCAGGTGGCCGGTGTGCGGAGCCTGGCCCGGCGGCCGGCCGTACGTCTGCCGGTAGTAGACGGCGAAGCGGCGCGGGCTCAGGAAACCCCAGCGGGCCGCGACGTCGGCGACGGTGGTCGCGTCGTCGAGCCGGGCGGCGCGCAACTGATCGTGGGCGCGGGCCAGCCGCACCTGGCGCAGATACGTCGCGGGACTGGTGTCGCGGTGGCGGCGGAACGCCTGATGCAGGGTGCGGGGCACGACGCCGGCCGCGGCGGCGATGTCGGTCAGCGTGATCGGTTCCTCGGCGTGCGCGTCGACGAACGCCATCGCCCGGCGTACCACGGCCGGGGTGGCCGGGTCACGGGGCCGGCGCTGCGCGGCGATCGTGGCGGTGTTCGGGAACGTGGCGAGCAGGCTGGCCGCGACTGCCTGCTCGGCCGCGGCAAGGAGCAAGGGTGGCTCCAGGGCGCGGCTGTAGATGCCGCGTCGCACGAAGTCGACCGTGGACAGCCAATGCCGCTGCGCGTCGGCCGAGACCGGCAGCAGCCCGGTGAAGCGGAGGCGGTCCGGCGCCAGCCCGGTCGTCTCCTCGGCCACCCGCCGCACCACACCCAGCGGCATCAGCAGGCCGGCGTACTCGGCGGTGTCGAGCAGCATGGAGAAGTTGTCGGGCGGGATCAGCACGGCGCCTCGTGCGGGCACCCGCACCTCCCGTCCCTTCCAGTTCAGCAGGCAACGGCCCGAGTACACATGCGGGGCCAGGACGTAGGCCACGGGTGGCCACTCGGCGTACGCGGTCGCCGCCAGGTAGCGGGAGCGGATGAAACTCAGGGCACCCAGCGCGCCGGTCTCGGAGAGGAATTCGAACCCGCGGGCCTGCGCCCGGATCCGGCGGTGATGGTCGGCGTACCGGGAGGCCAGCCACGCATAGTGCTCGTCCGGGCTGTCGGTGTGGATCCGGGAGATGTGAGGCGGTAGCGGCATACTGCCACGTACCTCCGCATCGCCGCTCCCGGCTCGCTGACACCAGCCGGCGTCCTGGTCCGACATGGCAACTCCCAACCCGCACGCCCCGCCAACACGGCGACACATGTCAATGCAAAAGCGCGACTTTGTCCACCGTGCCACGCCACGCCCGAACACGACAGGGGTCCGGCCAGCGCGGTACCCGATGGTGCGAGGCGAGCGGGTCCGTCGATGCCGCACGGCTTCCGGCGACGACGTCAGACTGAGAACGGGGAGATCACGCGGAGTAACGACGCTGGGAGCACACGTCCGAGCGCCTCAGCGAGACCGCGGGCCGGCGGCTAGGCTGCGGCCATGGCGGAGATCAAGTCCCCGACGCCCAGGGAAGCCTTCGAGCTGCTGCTCGCCGGTAACCGGCGCTTCGTCGCGGGCACCCCAGAGCACCCGAACCAGGACGCGGCTCGCCGCGCCGAGATCGCACCGGGGCAGCGGCCGTTCGCCGTCCTGTTCGGGTGCTCCGACTCCCGGCTGGCGGCGGAGATCATCTTCGATCGCGGCCTGGGTGACCTGTTCGTGGTGCGCACCGCGGGCCACGTCACGGGCGCTGAGGTGATAGGCACCATCGAGTACGGGGTGGACGTGCTGGACTGCCCGCTGGTGGTGGTTCTCGGCCATGACTCGTGCGGGGCGGTGAACGCCGCGTGCGCCGCGCTGGAGGACGGGATGGCGCCGGCCGGGTACGTCCGCGACGTCATCGAGCGGGTGACGCCCAGCCTGCTCGCGGCTCGGGCCGCCGGTCGCGTGGAGGCCGACGAGATCCTGGCGGAGCACATCAGGCACACGGTTGACCTGCTGTTGGACCGCTCCCGGGTACTCGCTGAACGGGTCGGCGCCGGCCGGGCCGCCGTCGTGGGTCTGAGCTACCGACTGGCCGACGGCAGCGCCGAGATGATCGCCGCCCGAGGCCTCGACATCACCACCGACACCGCATCGTGAACCGGCGAAGGGGTGCTATGCCCTTGTTACCCTTCGACGCCGGTCACGCCGTGTGCCGTGCCGACCGGTTTCGACTCCGGTGAGCCACGCTGGCGCAGGTAGATCGACAGGATGACCATGGATGCCACGGCCAGCAGCTCCGACTGCCAGTTCTGCAACGTCCGGTTCCAGAAGTCCGGCTCGAGCAGGTACGCCGCCCACGACACCGGATCCTGCAGCTGACTGAGCTGCCGCTCGTTGTACGCCGCGACACCCGCCACCGACTGCGCGAGCCAGGCCAGCACGAAGACCACTCCCATGACGATGCCCAGGGAGTTCGAATAGACGCCGAGGCGCCAACCCGGCGCCTTCGCCCAGGCGGGGGACGCCGCCGAGGCGTGCTGCCCGACGTGCTGGTCCCGGTCGGACTCCAGCCCGGCCTTGTCCAGCGGCTTCGACTCAGGTGACCCCTTCTGCACCAGCCACACCGTCAGGATGATGAACAGGAAGAACTGCAGGTACTCGGACTGCCAGTTCTCAGCGACGTCGACGGCGAAGCTGGCCGAGGTCAGGTACCGGCCCAGCGAGACTGGCGGCAGCCCGTTGGTGAGCTGCTGAGCGTTGAAGTCGGCGTGCCCGGCGAATGCCTGACCGACCAGGGCCAGCAGGAACAACAGCCCGAACACCGAGCCGAGCGAGTGGTCGCGTAACCGCCGCATCAGTAGCCGCCTCACCGCTGCAACACGCCGATGACGACGAAGTACGCCAGGCCCACCGCGATGGCCACCAGGCAGGACACGAACAGCGTACGCATGATCAACCCCCCTGGACGCGGCAGTCGTACGGGCGCTCGCCCTGGGATCGGCAGCCCGCGGCCACGACCTTCCAGCCCGAGCCGAAGGCCGCCAGGAACACGGTGTCGTGATCCGTGACCACGCGCGCCCACTGCCCGTACACGGCGACGCTGTGCACGGCGCCCAGCGGCGTCAGACCCGCATCGATGATCGCCTCCGGGCAGCTCACACCGGCGGACTCCGTGACGGCGGCCCGGGTCTCGGGAGCGAGGACCTCGCACGCGGCGGCGCCGTCGCCGGCGGTCACCGCCGCGCTCAGATACTGCACGGCGGTTGCGGCACCGTCACGCTCGGCGCAACCGGCACAGCCGACCATCGCGGCGGCGGCCAATGTCGCGCCCGCGAGCGTCCGGTGGAAAGCCAGCATGGCTCCGTGTTGCCCCGTCTCGGCTTTCCTTACGCTTGTCCTCGGCGGTGAGCTGGCGGTGGACGCCCAGCCAGATGTTGGGCCGGTCGAAGCCACCGATCACCCGGGCCGGCTCGCGCATGAGCGGCTCACCGTGCTCTTCGACGCGGAGGGCTACCGGACGCTCTCACTGCCGGCCGTACGTGACAAGGATCTGCTCAGGCCGCAGCCGGGTGACGCGGGTCCGGACTGAGGTCACTTAACGCCACGACCCCCACCACCCGGTCGCCGTCGACGACCGGCAGTCGCCAGACCGCTGTTTCGCGCATGAGCTGCGCTGCCCGCTCCACCGGAGCGTCCGGCCCGACGGTGGCGAGGTCGTTGGTGCAGATGTCACCGACGGTGGTGGCGTCCGGGGACCGGTGATCGGCGATGCCATGGATCACGATGTCCCGGTCGGTCACGATGCCGTGTGGCCGTCCGCCGTCGGCGATGACCAGGTTGCCGATGTCGGCGTCGCGCATCAGCTCGGCCGCCTCGCTCAGCGTGGTGTCGGCCGGAACGGTGATTGGCACGGCCATCAGCTCACGTACCTGCTCTGGCATGGCCTACCTCCGGTGTGGGGTGGGTGCTGACCCTCACGGGCTTCCCGGAGGGCAGGCACCGAAACTCCCGCCAATGAGGTTTATCGGCGTCGATGAGGGAATCCCGGGGTCAGGCACTACGCCGCCGCAGGGGCCGGGAACGGCGCCTTCGACACCCGATCTTCGACAGGAGACCAAGCAATCATGGTGACTTCACGAACCAGGGCCACCTCCGGTGCCCTTGTCAGCCGGCTCGCGTTGATCGTCGGCGTGGTGTTCCTGGTGGTGGGCATCGCCGGGTTCATCCCCGGACTCACCAGCAACTACGACCAGATGACCTTCGCCGGTCACCACTCCGACGCTCTACTACTGGGTGTCTTCCAGGTGTCGGTGCTGCACAACATCGTGCACCTGCTGTTCGGTATCGCGGGCATCGCGATGGCCCGCCGGGTCGACACCGCGCGGCTCTACCTCATCGGAGGCGGTGCCATCTACCTGCTCCTGTGGCTGTACGGGCTGATCATCAATGAGAGCAGCGGCGCCAACTTCCTCCCGATCAACAACGCCGACGACTGGCTGCATTTCGTCCTCGGCCTCGGCATGATCGGGCTCGGCCTGCTCGCCAGCCGACGTGCTGACACAGCCCGGCAGTGAATGACCGGCGCAACCGCTGGTCTGCCGCAAGCCGGGACACTGCGGGCTGCACGGCCGGGACCCGACCTCGATCGGGGCGACGACCTGGCCGAAGGGCATCTGAGCAAAGACGCCGACCGGTGCGGCCGGGCCGTCTGGATCGCATGGCCGAGGGCCCGGCTCGCGGAGCACACCAAACCGCGACGGACGCCTGCGACGCGGCGCCCCTTGCGCCACCGTGTGTCCCTGGGCGGGATTCTGCTCCGTCGTCTGCGCAGACCGAAGCTGGGCCCAAATGCGTTGCTTGGCGATGCGGTCTTATCGGTCCTGGGCGAGGGAGCTCGCGTGGAAGTCGGGAGCCGGGGGTGCCGGCCGGCTCACGACCCGGGCCTGGTGGCGCTGCGGATGGCGTCGCGGACGCGGTCGATGATCGCGAGGGGTGGCCCCAGTACGAGGTTGGCCGTGGCCGACTCCGTGCCAGGGTGCGGGCGGGTCGGGGCGAGCGCCTCGGCGGCCCGGACGGCGGTGGCCAGGGCGCGCAACTGGTCGGCGGGCACTTTCGCGCGCAGTGCGGGGAACTCGTAGCGTTCCTCGTGGCGGGCGTGCGACAACACGGCGTGGCGCAGCAGCAGGAGTGCGTCGTCGAAGCCGGCGTCGTCGGCTCCGGCGTCGAGCATTTGTTTGAGCATGTCTTTGGCCTGGTGTTCCTCGGCGAGGCGGTCGTCGATGAGCGGGTCGCCGTCGTCGAGGAGGCTGCGGCTGAGCGGGTGGACGACTTCCTCCTCGGCGGTTTCATGCACCGCGAGGAGCCGGACGAGGTCGTCGAATGTTTCCTGTCTGGCGTCGCCGGTGGCGGCGGCGACCAGCAGGAACTGCTCCTCGATCCGGGCGTGCTGGGTCAGCAGCAGGTCCACGACATCGACGTCGGGACCGGTCGGGACCGCCGTGTCGGCAGTCGTCGGCTCAGGCACGACGGTCCCCCTCCCTGGCGCGCAGCGACTCGACCGGGTGCGGGCCTTCGGTTTCGATCCGGTACTCGTCGCCGAACCGTTCCCGATGCAGGTCGATGACCTGCTCGCTGGGCGGCTGCTGCCCGCCGTGGATCTGTTCCTGCATCTGTTCGAACCGCTCGTGGGCCTCGCGGACGTACCCGGCGCCCAGCGTGGTCAGGTCGATCTGGGTGGCCAGCAGATGGCGCAGGTAGTCCTTGTTCGGCTCGAACGACAACGGCTCCGGTAGCCCGGAGGTGCCGACGATCTGTTCCGGTTCCCGGCCGTCGAAGCGGCGTAGCAGTTCACACGCCTGCTGCAGGTGGGCCAGTTCCATCTGCAGGTGCAGCTCCCAGATCGCCTTGATGCGGCGGTCGCTCTCCTGGCGGTGGAACGAGTAGTACAGCCAGCATTCGTTGTACTCGTGCAGCACCAGCCGTTCCCACCACGTCTCCCGCGGGTCGAGCAGCGACTCGTAGTGGGTGACGTGTTCCTGCTCGATCAGGCTGATCTCCTGATAGAGCTGCCGGGCGATCGGCTCCATGTACTGCGGCCCGACGTTCATGTAGTAGATCATCACCTGTTGCTCAGCCGACAGGATCGTCAACGCGTGCAGCTTCGAGCGGGGGTCGGCTGCGTCCTTCTGGTACGGGTCGCGGACGTTGTCGTACGGGTGCCGGAACTCGGCCACGGTCGGGCGTCCGGGCATCACCTCGGTCAGCTCGTCGACGATCTTCTCGGCCTTGCGCCGCTCCACCATCTCGTACAGGTTCGCGTACCGGTACAGGTGATCGAAGTCCTCCAGCACCCCGAACTCGTACGCCTGCTTCAGGTACGGATCGGATTCGTGCCGGGCCACCCACGCGGTCAGGTCCACCGCCACCTGCTCGTACCCGAGCGTGGTCTCCAGCACCGACGCGAGACCGGGCAGCAGCCAGTTCACTACCCGCTGCTGCTGACTCTCCACGAACCGGGTGTACGCGAGCTGGCGGCGCACCTCGTCGTCGGGACAGTTACGGGCGAACTGGTGCTGGAACAGGATCGCCTCCACCTCGATCCCGTTCATCGTGATGATCCGGCACCGGGTGTACGGGTCCACCGCTTCCGGGTCGATCGGTTCCACATTGAGCTCACGCCAGTTGCGGATCTGCTGATCAAGGGGGATGCCCTTGTGATCCAGCGGGTTGAACATGATCGCTCCCGGAAGCCGCCTGAACATGTCCGCTTCGGATACCCGCACCCCTCACTCCAAACCGGCGGGAATTGCGTGTAGTGCACGTTCCGGCATCCGTTCGGCGAGCCCGCAGCGTCGATCCGGCGGGCCGGATGCTCGGGAATCCGGCCCGTAGGCTCGGCCCGCACGCGGTGCACACCACCGCCACCGCACGGGGATCGACGCCCACGCCGCATTGACAAGATCGTACGGGCCACCCTGACCGCCCGCCCGCGGCCGTCCGCAGACCCACCGGTTGACTCCCGCCGGTGTTTGATAGGGGGTGAATGTGGCACGGGGCCGGCCGAGGCGGGTACGTGATGACGGAGCAGTGTTCCTGGGAAACACACCACGAGGATCCGGGAGGGGCGATCCGGATCGTGGTGCGTGGGGACGTGGACGCCAGCGTGGACGAGGCGCTGGCCGCCGTCATCGTCGCTACGGTTGAGCAGTGCCAGGTGGCCGTGCTGGTCATCGACTTGGCGCAGGTGTCGTTCCTGGGCGCGGCCGGGATTCGGGCGCTGTTGCGGGGCCGGGACGCGGCGGCGGAGCGCGGATACCGGTACCGGGTAGTCGGCGCGCACGGCATCGCGCAGTACGTGCTGCGCGTGTCCGGGGTGGCGGAGCTGCTGGCCAGCCTGGCTGGCGACTGACCTCGCCCCCGGCTACGCGGGTCCCCCGTTCGGCCGGTCGTCTGGGACAGGTCGCGTGCGCAGGGTGGCCCACACGACCTTGCCGCCCTCCACGGGGAGGCTCCCCCATCGGTGCGCGGTGGCGTCGACCAGCAGCATGCCCCGCCCGGTTTCAGCGTCGGACAGCGGCGCCCAGCTCGGAGACGGTACGTCCGTCGAGCCGTCCCGTACGCTGATCATGAGGTATCGGTGGCCGACCGTGAATCGGATATCGACCAGGGTGCGGGCGTGCTCGACGGCGTTGGCGACCAGTTCGCTGGCGATCAAGCCGGCGAAGCCGATCAGATGCGGCAGCCGCCAGCGGGTACACGCCTCGGCGGCCAGTTCCCGGGCGTGGTGCGCCGCGCTGGGCACGGGCAGCAGCGTGTCGGCGAGCATGGTCAGCCGGGGCTGCGGTGCGGTGGCCAGCGCCTGCTGCGCCGTCGGGAACACCGGCAGCCGCAGGGCGCGCAGCAGCTTGGTGGTGGGCGGGTCGGCGGTGCACAGCAGCAGTGGGATACCGGGCCAGCGGGCGGCCTGCCGGGCCGCCGCCTTGAACACCGTCACCGCCGCGGACTGCCGCACGACGAGCCCGGCAAGGTCCACCACCACCGCGTCGGGGTGATCGGCCAGCGCTTTCACCAGTACGGCCCGCACCCGGGGGGCGCTGGCCGTCGACAACTCACCGGACAGGCGCACCAGCAGCCGCGTGTCCACCTGCTCCACCACCCAGCGCAGTGGGGGCGGCCCGTAGCCGTCGTGCGGGTCCGGGCCGGTAGGGGGCCGATCCTGTGCCGGGTCCATACCGTCCATGGTGCCTCAGTACGGAACCCCGCCCGGCGCAGCTTACTTTCGGTTGCGGGACCGTGCGCCGGCCCCGCGGCTATCCGTCCCGCTTCCAGCGGTCCTGTTCGCGGCGTTCATGGGCGACGAACTGCTCCGCGTCGACCGACGAGGCGGCGTACGTCCTGGACCGGATCGTGCCGTTGTTCGCGATAGTGCCGGCCCGGTGTCGGGGCTACTCGCCTTGGGCACCGTCCGGCTGTACCGCCGCGGAGCGCCGGAAGGCGGTCTGGTCGGGGCCGCGATCGACGGATTGCGTCGGGTGCTGACCGATGCCGTCGCGTTCGCCAACGCATGGCCCGTTTCGGGCGCCACCAACTCGCCCGCAGCACCGCGTGCGTGGGACAACGTATCGTTAATCCTCGTGATTGGGTCGATTACCGGACAATAGGCTGGCGACCGATCGGCGACGGTGGAGGCCGGGTGGTGATGGACGATCATGCGATGGGCGTCGAGGAGCTGTCGGCCGCCCTGCTCGAAATCGAGGAACAGGTCATCACTGACTCCGAGGCCGGCTACTCCACCGCGGCCGGCCTCGAACAGCGGGCCGCGGCACTGGGCGACGAGGGCCTTCTCATGCGCGCCCGGTTGTGCCGGACCGCTCTCGCCCTGGCGACCGGCAGGCTCGCCGGGATCGCCTGGCAACTTCAGGACATTCAGGCGTGGGCGCAACGCCACGAGGACCGGCTGCTGCAGGCCCGCACCCACCTCATCAGCTCGATGATCGAGCGCATGGCCGGTGACGGGGCCAAGGCCCTGGAGCACGCGCTGAGCGCGGTGGAACTGCTCGACGACACCGCCACCACCTTCACCCAGATCAAACACCGGACCAAGCTGGCCGACGCGCTGGCCCAGATCGGCGCGATGGACGCGGCACGCGTGCGCTACCGCCAGGCCGAGGAGCTGGCGCAGGCCGCGCACCAGTGGCAGCGGCTGATCATCCTGCTCAACAACTGGGCCTTCCTCGAGCATGAGGCTGGTGAGTTCTCCCGCGCCCAGCACGTCGCAGCCCGGATGGTCGAGTACGCCGAGGCCCACGCCGTCGACCTCGACCAGTCGGCCCTGCACACGCTCGCCGACATCCAGGTCGCGAACGGCGAGTACCAGCAGGCCGCGACGACGATGCGTACGTGCATCGCCCAACATGAGGCCGGACATGTCGACCAGGCCGACGATCTGGCCTATTTCCTGCTCACTCTGGCCCGCGCCCAGCGCGGGCTCGGCGACACTACCGCGGCCCAGCACAGCCTGGACGCCTGTCGCGCGCTATGCGACGAGAGCGGGCTGAACGGGCCGCTGGTTCAGGCGTACGGGGAGCAGGCCGAACTGCACGCGGCGCGCGGCGACTACGCGGCGGCGTTCACCGCGCAGAAGGAGTTCGTCGCCGCCCAGGAGCGACTGCGCTCAAAGGAACGGGAAGCCGAGGCGCAGATCCGGCACGCGATCTTCGAAACCACCGAGGCCCGGGAGGACGCCAGGCGCTTCCGCGAGCAGGCCCTGCGTGACCCCCTGACCGGCCTGCACAACCGTCGTTTCGTCGACGAGGAACTCTCCGCCCTGATCGCGGTGGATCCCGCTCTCAGCGTGGCGCTGGTCGACATCGACCACTTCAAGCGCATCAACGACACGCTGTCGCACGACACCGGCGACCAGGTGCTCGTACAGGTCGCGAAGCTGCTGGAAACCGGCCTGGCCGCCGTCACCCCCGACGGTTTCGTCGCCCGCATTGGCGGCGAGGAGTTCCTTGCCGTGCTGCCGGCGACTCCCGTCGCCGAGGCGGCCGCCAAGCTCGACACCATCCGGCAGGCCATCGCCGACCACGTCTGCGACGGGCTCCCCGACGGCTGGTCGGTCACGGTCAGCATCGGCGTCGCCGCGGCCGACGAGACCTCGCCACCAGCCCAGTCCAGCGCCCTGGCCGACGCCGACCGCAACCTGTACGCCGCCAAGCACCAGGGCCGCAATCGGGTGGTCACCGGGACGCCCCGGGATCGCCGCGTGCGCGCCTACCGCGACCGCGAGGGCACCTGACGCGCAAGGACGTGTCGCAACGTCGACGGTGGGTCGCGAGAATCACGGCGTGTGGGAGCAGTTGCCGTCAGCGATTGTCACTATCGGACGGCCAGTGGTCATGGTCAGCTCGCCGCCTGCCAGTTGAACGTCGCGCTCGCGGTGGCGCCCTGCTGGGCGTCGGGCGTGGTGGCGTTCAGGGTGTACGTGATGCGGTAGGTGCGGACCTGCCCGGCGCCGGTGGGGGCGAAGGTGCCCACGCCCGAGGTGAAGTCGGTCTTGGTGCTGCCGAAGTTCGCGAGCGTGCCGGTGTAGGTGGGCCCGCCTGCGGGGGTGAAGCCGGTGCAGCTGCTGAAGTCGCCGCCGGTGCCCTCTTCGACCTGCAGGTCCAGGTAAGGGCCGAGGGCGCCGGACACGGCGGAGCTGTACAGCTTGACGGTGCCGGAGAGGCTGCCGTTGTAGGTCAGCTTGATGCACTTCTGGGCCGTCGAGCCGGGCCGCAGGCCGCTGGCGGTGAACATCGCGGAGCTGCTGTCGTCGTCGTTGAGGGCGACGGTGCCGGCGTTCCAGGAGTTGGCGGCGTTGTTGGTCGACGCCGTGAAAGCGGCGCTGGACGCCTGCCACATCACGCCGGTGCTGAGCGCGATGCCACCAACGACCGTCGCGGCCGCCGCGATCATGCTCATTCCGCCACGCTGCATCAGAAGTTCCTTCCCTCGACCGGGAGCTCTGAGTGCCAACCGGTGCTGTCGACATCCAAGGTCGGCGACCAGGGTCAACTCAGCCTCAATCGGGCTTCAAGGAACCGGCAAGGATCAGCGGTACCCCCCAAAGCGCGCGACGCACGTACGCACAGCGCCGAGCTCTTGATCGCGACCGAAAGCTACTTCTGTGACGATTTGGGCGGATTACCCGAAAGTTCGCTTGGCAAGCACGATTACTGTGCAGTTCGCGGTTGCTTCGTGACTCCCGCGTCCTGTCTTCCGAGATCCGCCTTCCGGCGGGCGTCCGGCACCAACTGCTCCGGACGGGGTCGGGTCTCCTTCGGAGGAACCTCACCGGGCACGGTTTCGGCTGTGGGCGGCTTGATGTCGAAGGGGGCGGGCCGGCCGACATTCGCCGGTCCCGGCAGCGGCGTCACCGGGCGGCCGCGCAGTGCCTCCCGGATGAAGGCGGTCCAGAGCTGAGCCGGCAGGGTCTCCCCCTCGATGGCCTTGCCTCGTTTGTCGCGGATCGGCCCGGGGTCCGCCTTACCGATCCACACCGCGCAGGCCAGTTCGGGTGTGTAGCCGGCCATCCAGGCGTCCTGGTTGTCGGAGGTGTTGGCCCACTGCTGGGTACCGGTCTTGCCGGCGGCCGGCCGGTCAGGTGTCATGGCGTGCTTGTCCACGACCGCGGCGAGCACGGAGGTGACGTCGGCGGCGGCGGCTTGATCCAGCACATGCCGGGTCCGCGGCCGGGTTTCCCAGATGCGGCGCCCACCGGGGCTGGTGACCGATTCCACGAAATGCCGGTCGTGCCTGACACCGGCGCCGGCGAAGGTGCCGTAGACGGTGGCAAGGTCGGCGGGCGTGACCGCGTAGCGGCCGATCGCGATGTCAGGGCGGGTCCGGCCGGGCTTCGGGTCGCCCTTTCCGTCCACCAGTGCGGGGGTGCCCCCGTAGGCGGTGGGAATGCCCAGACTGTGGGCCATCTTGCGGACGCTGTCCGCGCCCAGCTTCTCCGTCACCGCGTAGAAGGGAGTGTTCAGTGACCCGATCATTGACTCTTCCAGCGTGCAGACCGGGCACTGCAGGTCGTCGTGGTTGTACAACGGCACGCCGAGCCGGCCCGGGAACAGCCGGGGCGAACTGCCGTCCCACAGAGACTGCGCGCTGATCCCGGCCTCCAGCGCGGTGGCCAGCACGATCGGTTTGAACGTCGAGGCGGCCGGGTGAGCGGCCGAGGCGTCGTCGAAATAGCCGCGCTGCTTGCCACCGTAGTAGGCGAGGACCCCGCCGCTGCGCGGATCCACCGCGACCAGCGCCACCCGCAGATCCTTCGGCTGCCCGGCCAGGTGCTTGGCGACCTGGGCGATGCCGGCCGCCTGCGCCTTCGCGTCCAGTGTGGTGACGATGGACAGGCCCTGCGTGTGCAACATCCTCGAGGTCACGCCGTGGGCGGCCAGTTCCTGCTCCACCCGGTCGATCACGATGCCGCTCGGCCCGGCAGCCGCCGCCGACGGCTGGGACACCTTCGGATACTCCAGAACGCCGCCGAGCCAGCCCTTCTCTTGCGCCGCGTCGACGACCCATGCCCAGCGTTGCTGGGCCGCGGCCGCATCGTTGGCCGGGTCGTACCGGAACGGATCCTTGATCACGGCTGCGAGCACGGCGCCCTGCGCCGCGGTCAGCCGGTCGGTGGTGACGCCGAAGTAGGCGTGCGCCGCCGCGGCGATCCCGTACGCGTTCCGGCCGTAATAGATCGTGTTGAGGTAGCGTTCCAGGATCTCGTCCTTGGTCAGCTTGCGCTCGAGCTTGATGGCGAGCGCAAGCTCCTTGGCCTTGCGGTCCAGGGACACGTCCTGGGTCAGGAACGCATTGCGCACATACTGCTGGGTGACCGTGGACGCGCCCTGGCGCTTACCGCGGAGGTTCGCCACCACGGCGCGCAGTATGCCGCGCACCGAATACCCTGAGTGGTCGTAGAAATCGCGGTCCTCGGCGGCCAGGACCGCCCTCTGTACTTCCTCGGGCACCGCGGACAGCGCGACATCACTGTGGTTCTGCGTACCGACCCGAGCCAGGATCGTCCTGCCGTCGCGGTAGTAGAGCGTCGACGCCTGCACCTCGACCGGGTCAGCTGGTAGCTGCACGGAATGTACGTAGCCCACCACTGTGATGCCGGCTCCGACCGTCAAGACGGTGGCCACCACAGTGGCACGCTTCAGGAGCCGACGCATCCGGCTCGGACGCCGGTGACGCGGCCCCGGCTCTTTGTGCTCGCTTGATAGATCCGCCACAACCCCCAGACGATGCAGCGACCCGGAGGGTGGCAATTCCGCTGAACTACTTTGCGTCAGGATCGGTTAACGCCCTCCCGACACGGCGTGACCTGCGTGTTTGCAGAGGTTCAAGGAATTCGAGTGGAGTTTGTCTCTATCACTCATCCGGCGCCTTGCATTTCCCGCACGGTCGTGCTTTTGTTGGCGGGTGAGTAAGGGCGAGGAAACCAGGGCGGCGGTGCTCGACCAGGCCGTGGACGTCGCGCGCCGGGTCGGGTTGAGCGGCCTGACCATCGGCTCGCTGGCCGAGCAGGCCGCGCTGTCCAAGAGCGGCCTGTTCGGGCACTTCCGGTCCAAGGAGGCGTTGCAGCTCCAGGTGCTGGAGCATGCCCGGGCGGGTTTCGAGGAGGCCGTGGCCCGGCCGGCGCTGCGCGCGCCGCGCGGCGAACCCCGGCTCCGTGAGCTGTTCGACCGGTGGCTGAACTGGGACGCGTTGCCCGGTGGCTGCCCGTTCGTGGCCGCCGCGACGGAGTTCGACGACCGACCCGGCGCGGTGCGCGACCGGCTGGTCCGCGACGAGCGCGACATGTTCGAGACGATCGGCACGGTGTTCCGGTCCGGCATCGCCGAGGGGCAGTTCCGGGGCGACGCCGACCCCGACCAGTTCGCCCAGGACTTCTACGGCGTGATCCTCGCCCGCCACCACACGATGCGGCTGCTCGGCGACGAGCGCGCCGACAGCCGCGCCCGCCGCGCCTTCGAGGCGCTGCTCGCCGCCGCCCGCACCACCCCGTCCGACTGACGCCACCGCTTCAACGGGGACTGGAAGCACCTCCCCGTTTCGACCGAGAGAAGGACAACCGCAATGACCGCCGTCGCCGATTCGCGCGTACAAAAAAGCACGACCGTTCGTTTCTTTACGGTTCCAGCCCCGATGCGGGCGGCGTTCGCGGTGCTGAACCGCGCCGCCCCCGCGCTCGCCGCCCGCTGGGCCGAACACATCTGGTTCACCCTGCCGGGATCCGCCACCCAGGCCCGGCCGATTCCGGTGCCGGGTGGTCAGCCCTTCACCGTCCGCGCCGAGGGGCACGACGTCGCCGGCCAGGTGTGGGGCAACGGTCCGACTGTGTTCCTGATGCACGGCTGGGGTGGCTACGCCGGCCAGCTCGCCTCGTTCGTCACGCCGCTGGTGGACCGCGGACAGCGCGTTGTGGCGTTCGACGCGCCCAGCCACGGCCGGTCCGCCCCCGGCGCGTACGGGCCTCGGTCGTCGTCCATCCCCGAGTTCGCGGCCGCCCTCACGGCGGTCGTCGCCGAGTTCGGCCCGGCCCGCGCCGTGATCGCCCACTCGATGGGCGGCACCGCCACCGCGGTGGCCCTGTGCGACGGCCTGCCCGCGGGCCGGATCGCGCTGCTGGCCCCGATGGCCAGCCCGGCGTCGCACGCCCGCCAGCTCACGGACGTGCTCGGCTTCGGTGAGCCCACCTACCAGCGGCTGATCGCGCGCGTCGAACGCCGCGTCGGCGTCCCGATGCACCACTTCGACGTGCCGGAACTCGGTCGCGCGGTCGCGATGCCGCCCACCCTGGTCGTGCACGACCGCGACGACAGGCACACCCCGGTCGGCGGCGGCGCGGCGATCGCGGCGGCCTGGCCCGCGGCGCGGCTGCATGTCACCGAGGGGCTCGGGCACCGGCGGCTGTTGCACGACCCGGACGTCGTGGCCAAGGTCGTCGATTTCGTCACCGCCTGATGCGTGCCGTTCCGGGATCGGTCCGCGGTGGCGGTCGCGCCATCGCGGACTCCTGGGCGGTCCATTCCTCATCCCAGTCCCGCGGCCCGGGCCGAACATGTTCCGCCCATCACATACGCGCCCCGTGGGCGCATCAGCCACTCGTTCGCGACCTTGTCGGCATCGTTGGCTCGCGGGTCGCCGCGGTGCCAGCCGTGCAGCTGCCGCCCCCGCTTGCCCAGCGGGTCCGCACGGCTCTGATCCGGCCCGGCACGGGCCATGCGCTTGTCCGGCAAGGAGGGAGGTCAAGCCATGGAAACCACGGCGAGGATCGGCTCGGTGGGGGTGGTCGAGCCACCGGCAGGCTCCAGGGACACGCCGAGCGCGTCGTACCCGACCAGGCCATCCACCACCCGAAGGGACGCCGCCTGTCCCGGCGGCAGGACGCCCGCGTTGGTCGGGGTCGCGCCCTTGATCAGCCACAGCTGCAGCGCCTGGTTCGGCGCCGGCGCTGTACTCGCCGTCAACACCACGACACCCGCGTTGTAGCTGGCCGACGCCGCCACCACGACCCGGCCGCCACCGCGCACGGCCGACGTGCGGATCTGCACGTCCGGGGCAGCCAGGATCGCCTGCACCCGGGCCGCCCCGGCCCGCGCCGCGTCCGCCACGGCCTGCTGCTCGCGGACCCGCTGCTCCTGAACAGCCCAGGTTGCCGCGCCCGCGCCGGCGGCCAGGATGCCCGCCGCGGCGGCGGCCACCGTGTACCGGCGCCACCGGGACAGCGCGGCACCCGCACCGCGTTCCCGCCGCGCCGGTCCGGGCGGTAGCTGCCGCGTGCGACCGACGGCGGCCAGCACCTCGTCGCGCAGCCCGGGCGGCGGCACGGACCAGGTGCCCTCGGCCAGCCGGGCGGTCGCCTCCCGGAACCCGGCGACTTCGGCCGCGCACGACGCGCAGCCGGCCAGGTGCCGTTCGAACGCGGCCCGTTCGATGTCGTCCACCGCGTCCAGCGCGTACGCACCGGCCAGGGCGTGGATGTCGGTGCTCACGACGCCACCTCCACACCCAGGCAGTCCCGCAGGCGGATCAGCCCGTCCCGCATCCGCGTCTTGATCGTCGGCAACGCGCTGCCAAGCAGTTCGGCGACCTGCCGGTACGAATGGCCACCGTAGTAGGCCAGCGTGATGGCCTCGCGCTGCACGTCGGTCAGGCTCTGCAGGCAACGGCGAACCTGCTGGCGTTCCAGCCGGCCGGTGACCGCGTCCACGACCTCGTCGTACGGTGTCTGGCCGGTGCCGGCCGCGTACCGGCTCGCCCGTTCCGCGCTGGCCTGCTCGGCGCGGACCCGGTCGACGGCGCGGCGGTGCGCGATGGTGAACACCCAGCCGGTGGCCGAGCCGCGCGAGGCGTCGAACCGAGCCGCCGTGCGCCACACCTCGATCAGCACTTCCTGGGTTACCTCCTCCGCCTGCGCCGGATCCCGCAGCACCCGCCGTACCAGGCCGAACACCCGCGGCGCGACCAGGTCGTACAGGCGGGCGAACGCCGCGTCGTCGCCGCGGGCGACGGACCGCAGCAACGCCTCGGCGTCCTGCACCGGTGCGTGGCCGGTCACCGCCGCCGGAGGCTCCGGCCGGTTCACACCCTCACCAGCGTCGCTCATGGCCCTCCCTCTTCCCAGCAGCGCGGTCAGCGGGTCCGACGCGGCACCCGGGATTCGTAGCACGGCGGCGAGCGGATTGGACCCGGAATGATTTCGGATCATCTCCCGGTAGCTACCACCGCGACGGTGACGAATGCGGCCTCGACGGCGAACGAGTCGGTGGGTTCGCGAACCGCCCCGCCTGGCGGCGGGTCCTGGTGGGCGCGGCCCCGACCGGGCGGGGTCGCCTTCGTCGGGTCGCGGCCGCGACGAGGAAACCCGCGGCTCCGACAAGGACGATCATGGTGCCGGAGGGCACCCCGGCGTGATAGCTCAGGTACATGCCGACCAGGCCGTACGCCGCCCCCGCCAGCGTGGAGAGCAACAGGATCCGGGCGAACGAGTCGCTGAGCATGCGCGCGGTGACCGGTGGGATGACGAGCATCGCCGCGACCAGCGTGACCCCGACAACGGTGAGTGTGGTGAGCAGGCTCAACGACAGCGTGGTCAGCAGCAGAACATCCGTTGCCACGACGTTCACGCCGCTGACCTGCGCAACGTCCGGGTCGAAGGTGGCGAACAGCAACGCCCGGTAGCGGAGGAAGACGACAGCCACGGTCAGCGCGGCGACCAGGCACAGGGCGATGAGCTGCCCGCGTGAGATGCCCAGGATGCTGCCGAAGAGCGCGTTCTCGAAGCTGGGCCCGGTGGTGCCGAAGCGGGTGAGCAGAGCGACCCCCAAGGCGAACGACGCCGTCGTGACCACACCGATGGCGGCGTCGGCGCCGATGCGGCGGCGACGGGTGACGGCCAGGATGCTGACGGCGGACAGGACGCCCCAGACCCCGGCCCCCCACAGGTAGTACCTGGCGCTGATGAGCTGGCTCGCCGCGAAGCCGCCGAAGATCGAGTGCGACAGCCCGTGCCCGATGTAGCTCATGCCGCGCAGGGTGATGTACACGCCGATGAAACCCAGCAGAGCGCCGGACAGTACGGCCACGCCCAGCCCCTTCTGGAAGAAGGCGTACCGCAGCGGATCGATGACCGCCTCGACGATCGGGTTCATGCGTCAGCCCGCCTTCCGGAGGGTCGCCCACCGCGCCGGGGACTCCACCACCTGGGGGAGCCCGAGGTGGCGCAGCACCTCCATCCGCGCGCCGTACGTCTGCTCCAGCACCAACGGCATGATGACCTCGTCGGGGTCGCCCGCCGCGATGATCCGTCGATTGACGCAGACCAGTCGGGGCAGATGCGCCGCCATCCCGTTCAAGTCGTGCGTGCTGAGCACGATCGCGATACCCCCGGCGTGCAGGTCGGCGAGCAGGTGCAGGATCTCGTGCCGGGTGGTCGCGTCCACCCCGGACGTCGGCTCGTCCAGGACGAGCAGCTCCGGGTCCTGCATGAGCGCGCGGGCCAGGAACATGCGCTGCTGCTGTCCGCCGGACAGTTCGCGGATGTGCCGCCGGTGCAGCGAGCCGATCCCCAGCCGGTCGAGCAGAGCACCGACGGCGGCGCGCTCCGCCCGGCTCGGCCACGGCACCACGCGGTGGCGTGTGATGCCGGTGAGGACGCACTCGGACACGGTCAGTGGAAAGTCCCAGTTGACCGTCTCCAACTGCGGGACATAGGACGTCCGCAGGGCGGGCCGGCGCTCGACGCGGCCGGCGACCGGACGCAGCGTGCCCAGCAGCACCCGCAGCAGGGTCGTCTTGCCGCCGCCGGACGGACCGACGATCGCCGTGAAGTCGGTCCGGCACACGTCGACCGTGATGTCGGACAGCACGAGCGGACCGTCGTAGCCGACTGCCACGTCATGCAACCCGATGAGGAGGTCCCGGCGCGGTTTCACTGCGGATACACCGCCTCGTCGACGACATCGGTCTGGGCCGTCGCCACCGCGTCCACGTTCGTCGCTGTTCCGCCCAGACCGCGGATCATGGTGCCGAGGTTGTACCGCATCAGGCCCAGCCAGGAATGCTCCGGCTGACCGGGCGACCCGGGCAGATCATCGTCGCGCAGGGTGTCCTCGTACCGGGCGCCGGTGGCCCGCCCGATCTCCGCCAGTACCTTCGAGGGGAACACCTCGGACCCGAAGATGGTCGGCACCCTCGCCGCCCGGATCTGGTCGATCAGATCGGCCAACTCGCGGGGCGTGGGATCCGAGAAGTCGCGTGGTTGCACGGCGCCGACGATCGTCCATTGGAACGACCTTCCGAAGTAGGCGTAGGCGTCGTGGTACGTCAGCAGCCTGCGCCGGTCCACCGGGACGGTTTCCTGGTCGGTGCGCAGGGCCACGATCAGCCGGTCGAC
The DNA here is from genome assembly GCF_004217545.1 of Krasilnikovia cinnamomea. Lineage (NCBI taxonomy): Bacteria > Bacillati > Actinomycetota > Actinomycetes > Micromonosporales > Micromonosporaceae > Krasilnikovia > Krasilnikovia cinnamomea. The sequence goes on along the minus strand of NZ_SHKY01000001.1, from coordinate 6,161,715 downwards.
CGATGCGACGAAACGGTCCGCGTTGCTCCGGAAGTAGGTCGCGTCGGCGGGGCTTCGCGCGCCGAGCGTGTCGGCGATGAACCGGGCGTACCTGATGACGTAGGTCGGGTCGGTCCAGAGATGGGGATTGGGCTTGCCGTCCTCTTTCGGGAACGAGGAGTCGAAGATCCATTGATCCTCGGGCAGGACGCCGGTGCCCAGCTCCACGATCTTCGCCGCGGGCTTCCTGTTCTTCTCGGCGAGTCGCGCCGTCGGCTCCTCCAGGCCCAGCCCGTTCAGGAACACGACGTCGGCCTGGCTGAGCAGCTTGGCGACGCTCGGCGCGGGTTCGAACGTGTGACTGTTCGTGCCTTCCGGCACGATGCCCTCGACCCGGCCGCGATCGCCGACGACGGCGGACACGATGCTGGTCAACGGGGCGACCGTCACCGCGATCACCAGCCGGCCCGTACCGTCGGCCGCGGACACGGCAGCGCAGCCGGCCGTCGGTAGGAGCGACAGGGCGAGTACGCCGCCGAGGAGTCTGGCGCCTATCGATGATCGGCTCATGTCCCGGTCCCTTCAGTCGAACGGTGATCAAGGTCAGAGTGCGAACAGCGACCGGAGCGCCATCCCGCAGCCGAGCACGACGATCAGCGTCGAGGTCAGCGACGGCAGGACACGCCCGAGGCGGGCCATCCGGGCCCCGCGGCCGAGACGGCGGGACAGCACCGCACTCCAGCGGCTGAGCGCGAGTCCGATGCCGACCAGGGCGGCCGCCATGCCGATGCCGTACGCGAGCACCAGCAGGACGCCGTACCAGGGTCGGCCGAACGCCACCGCGCCCAGCAGGACGACAACGGCTGACGGAGTCGGCACGAGGCCGCCCGCGAAGCCCATCGCGATCAGCCCGCGCAGGCTCATTCCGCCGCCCATCGGGCCGTGGCTGTGGCTGTGCGGGTGGTGGCTGTGCGGGTGGTGGCCGTGCGCGTGTCCGTGGTCGTGCCCATCGTCGTGGCTGTGGGCGGGATCGGCCGACTGTCGGCGGCGCTGGACGGCCCGGCGTAGCAGGCCGGTGCCGACCGCGGCGATCAGCAACCCGCTGACGACCCCCAGCCAGCCGTAGAGCCGTTCCGGCGCGAACGTCAGCGAGGTGGCGAGGACGACGCCGAGCACGAGCACGCTCGTCGTGTGAGTCGCGGTGACCGTGAGGGCCACGACACCGGCCTGGCGTACGGTCCCGCGTTCGCCGATGAGCATCGCGGCCATCACCGTCTTGCCGTGGCCGGGGGCGAGCGCGTGGCCCGCGCCCAGCATGGCGGCCAGGGCCAAGGCGAGGACGGCCAGCCCGACACCGAGGTGCCGCCGCCCGATGAGCCCGGTGAACGCGGCGGTGAGCCGGTCGACGTCCGGGCCAGCCGCCCGCGTCCCCCCGGCGTCCGGCGTCGAGAAACCGGGGTCGGCGCCGGGGCGTGCCCGCATCGACGCCGTCCGCTCGTCCAACGCGGCGGCGCCCTCGGGATAGGCGCGCAACCGGTCGCTGCGACTGGCGGCCGGGACACTGGAGTCGAGCAGTTGCACCCCCTGGCCGACAGCGGTCACCTCCCGCCATCCCGGCCGGTCCGCAAAGGCGTCATTGCGGTACGCGATCTCCGCCTCCCGTTCCACCACCACCGCCGCCCGCAGGACGCACTCCAGCCGCAGCGTGGCCAGCCCGGCAGCGCCGGGCGGGAAGTCGATCCGGGTCGTGACGACGGACAGCGGTGCGCGCCGGCCGGCCACCTCCAGCCGGGCGTCGGCGGCCCGCGCGGCGCACGCGGCGACGGCGTACCGTTCGCCCTCGACGGTGGAGACCGCGCCGTTACGGTCGGCGTCCACCTGCTCCGTACGGGTCTGGTAGGCGGGCAGTTCGGCCAGGTCCACGACGTAGTCGACGGTGACCGCGTCCCGGCTGACGGTCAGGCCGGCGTACTGGTTGACGGTGAAGTTGCCCAGCGGGTGCGCCGCGGCCGGTGCGGCCGGCAGCACCGCCGCCACGGCTCCGGCGGCCGCCGCCACCCAGGCCAGCAGGCGGGCCTTCATCGTGGCCCGCCCAGTGACGCGAGGGTGCGCCGGGCGATCGGCGCGTGCCGTACGGAGAAGTGCGGGTTCATCCGCAACGCGGCCTCGAGGTCGGCGCGTGCCGCGTCCACCCGCCCGGCCGCCGCGAGGACCATGCCACGGTGGTAGCGCAGCACCGCGCTGCGGGTGCCGAGTCGCAGCGCCTGGTCGGCGTACTTGACGGCCTCCGCCGACCGCCCGCTGGCGTGCAACGCCCAGGCCAGGGCGTCGGCGGCGGCGATGCTCGGCTGCCGGTCGTAAATCTGCCGGGCGGCGGTCAACGCCCGCCCGGGTTGTCGGTGATCGGCATCGAACAGGGCGATTTCCACGTCGGGGGCGACCCCGGCCGCGGCCTGCACCTCGCGGGTGACCCGGACCAGCCCGTACTGCTGCTCGGCGGCGCGCTCGTCGCCGGCGGCGGCGAGCAGGTCGCCCAGCTCGGCCGCGTACCCCGGCAGCGGTGCCACCGCCAGCACCGCGCGGTAGCCGGCCTCGGCACCGGCCCGGTCGCCGCGCGCCGCACGCACCTTCGCCTGCCCGACCCGCAGCGGCAGGTAGGCCGGATCCCGGCGCAGTCCCGCGTCGAAATGCTGCGCCGCGGTCGCCAGGTCGCCCGAGCCGAACGCCAGCTCGCCGAGCTGATACAGCGCGAACGCGGCATCCGACGGTGACGCCGCGGCCTCCAGCGCCCGGCCCATCGTCGCCCGCGCGCGGCCGAGGTCGCCGCGCAACTCCCAGGTGTACGAGGCGCGGGCGTAGGAGGCGGTGTCGGGCCGCAGGTCCACCATCTTCTGGACCGCCTGGAACGCCTCGTCGTAGCGGCCCAGCTCGACCAGCGCGTCGGCCACCACGCCGTACGCGCTCGCCCGGTAGGGATCTGCGGTCAGCGCGTCCCGGCCGTGGCGCAGCGCGGCGGTGAAGTCGTGCCGGGCGGCGGCGAGCGCACCGAGCCCGGTCAGCGCCGGCACGTTGCCCGCCGGCCGGATCTCCAGCGATCGGCGCAGCGCCCGCTCCGCGCTCGCGTAGTGGGACGGGTCCGCGGTGGTCCGCGCCCGCTGTACATAGGCGGCGCCGAGCTCGGCCCAGGCGTTCCAGTCGCCGGGTAGCCGGCGCACCCGCTGTTCGAGCCGGGCGGTCGCGTCGCCGCCCGCCCCGGCGCTCGCCGGTTCCACCGCGGCGACCCGGCCGCCGCGCTCCGGCAGCAGTGCGCCGCCGGCCACGACAAGCGCGACGGCGAGCACTCCGCCACTGATGATGATCGCACTGCGGCGCATGTGGTCGCCTCCTCAACGGGTTGTGCCGCACCGCCTCATCGCAGGCCTCGTCGCGTGTTCCGGTGCGTCCATCGCGTGCTTCGGAGCCGGTGACGGTTCGGATGGCCGTCCGTCGCCTTGCCGACACCCGACCCATCCACCCCGGCCCGGGGTGCGAACTCCCACCGACATTTCCGCGGCGGCCCGTGGGGAGCAGACCCGGTTCGCCGCTCATATCCGAGGAGGCACGACATGCACCACAGTCGACCTACGCGCCGAGCGTTGACCGCCACGGTGGCGGTCGCGGCGGTAGCAGCAGCGGGGCTCGCGTCACTCGCGCCGACCGCCGGTGTGGCGTCCAGTCACCGGGAAGCGCCGCTGATCGCCGGCGAGCCGAAGCTCGACAACACGGACGTGTACGCGTTCGTCAGCCCGGACGCGCCGGACACGGTGACGATCATCTCCAACTGGATTCCGTTCCAGGAACCCAACGGTGGCCCGAACTTCTACCCGTTCGCCACGAAGACCGCGTACGACATCCACATCGACTCCGACGGCAACGCGAAGCCCGACCTGACGTACCGGTGGACGTTCACCGACAACTACCGCGACCGTGGGACGTTCCTCTACAACACCGGGGTCGTCACGTCGCTCAACGACCCGGATCTGAACTTCTTCCAGACGTACCGCCTGGAGGCCATCACGCCGAAGGGCTCCACCGTCCTCGTCCGCAACGGCCGGGTGGCGCCGTCGCGGGTCGGCAACGGGTCCATGCCCGACTACGGCACGCTCGCCGATACCGCGATCACCGGGCTGCCCGGCGGCGGCAAGACGTTCGCCGGCCAGGCTGACGACGGCTTCTTCCTGGACCTGCGGGTGTTCGACCGGTTCTACGGCGGTGACTTCTCCGAGATCGGGCAGGACACGGTCGCCGGTTACAACGTCAACACCCTGGCGATCCAGGTGCCGAAGAACGTTCTCGCCCGCAACGGCAACGCGACCCGCAACCCGGTGATCGGGATCTGGAGCACCACGTCGCGGCAGCGCGCCGAGGTCGTACGGGCCGACAACAGCCGCAAGCTGTTCGGCGGCTACCAGCAGGTGTCCCGACTCGGCATGCCACTGGTCAACGAGGTCGTCATCCCGCTCGGTCGCAAGGACGAGTTCAACGCGACCAAGCCGCAGGACGACGCCAAGTTCGCGCGGTTCGTCACGAACCCCGAGGTGCCACGACGCATCCAGGACCTGTACCGGATTCCGGCCCCGGCGACCCCGCGTAACGACCTGGCGGAGGTGTTCCTCAGCGGACTGTGCAAGGCCTGCGGCCCCGTCGCCGTGGACCTGAACTCGCAGCGGTTGAACAAGGACGTCGACCCGGCGAAGTTCAAGCTCAGCGAACAGCTGCGGCTGAACATGTCGATCCCGCCCACCGCCCAGCCCAAACGGCTCGGCGTGCTCGGCGGCGATCTCGCCGGCTTCCCCAACGGCCGCCGGCTCACCGACGACGTCCTGGACATCACGCTGCAGGCCGCCGAGGGTGTGCTGCTGCCCGGGCATCCGGCCGCGGTGGACGGCCTCGGGGACGCCGTCGACGCCAACGACGTGCCGTTCCGGGCCCGGTTCCCGTACCTGGCGCTGCCCAACGTGGCCGCGGTGAACCGGAACTGATCCCGCTCCGGCCGGGCGTCGCGTCCCGTTTCGCGGCGCCCGGCCGGCTCCAACTCGCAACCCGTGGGAGCGACCATGAAGAACGCCGCCATCGCCACCGCCGTGACCCTCTCCCTCGCCCTCGCCGGCGTGGTCGGCTGGCACACCCTGGGCCCCCGGAACGACCCGGCCCCCGAGCTGCCGCCGCCGGGAGCGTTCCGCCCGGGCACCTGCCGGACCGTCGCCGAGCCGGTGCTGTCGCTGGCCCGTCTCGCGTACCGCGCCAAGGACCGCCCGACCGTCCCGGCACCCGACCGGGCAGAGCTGGCCAGGGTGCAGACCGTGTTGGTGTCGGCCCGGTCCGGTGCTCCCGAGGACCTGGCCGATGCGCTCGACGGCGTTGTGGTGGCCATCGGGTACGCCCGGCTGCGCGTGGACTCCGGGACGTTCCAACCGTCGTACCTGCGTGACCTGGACACCGCCCGGCAACGCCTGCAGGCGGCCTGCGTCGCCTGACGGTCCTCAACGCGCGGGGCACGGGTGGATGCCTGGACATGGTTCGGCCTGCACCGGCTGCGCTGGATTTCGACCAGGCGGACGACTGAGCCCTTCATCATCGCCGTGGCAGGCGCACTTCGAACCGGCATCCGCGGTCGGTGTTGCGTACGCCAACATTGCCGCCGTGTGCCTCCACCAGGCCACGGACGATCGCCAGGCCGAGCCCTCCCCCACCGCCGGAGTCGACCGCGCCGGGCGTACGCGAGCGTTCGCCGCGGAACGCGACGTCGAAGACCCGGTCCAGGTCGTTGTCGGGGATGCCGCCGCAGGTGTCGGAGACGGCCAGCCACACGTCGTCGCGTTCGTGCCCGGCGGTGATCTGCACGGTGCCGTCCTCCGGGGTGTACCGGACGGAGTTCATCAAGAGGTTGCTGACGACGCGGGCCAGTTCGCGTTCGCCGCCACGGACCAGGGGCCAGCCGCTGTCCGCCGCGACCACATTGACCTTGCGGCGGGCGGCCAGCGGGGCCACGCCCGCGATCGCGTCGGACACCACGTCACGCAGCGGCACCGTGGTGGGGTTGAGCCGCAACGCACCGGCATTGATCCGGGACAGCTCGAACAGGTCGTCGACGAGCCGGGTCATGCGGTCGGTCTCCACCCGGATCCGCCGATGGTACTCGTCGACCGTTGCCCGGTCGTCGATGACGCGGTCCTCCAGGGCCTCGGCCATCGCCCGCAACCCGGCCAGCGGCGTGCGCAGGTCGTGGGACACCCAGGCGACGAGTTCGCGTCGCCCGGCCTCCAGCCGTCGCTCCCGGTCCCGGGCCGCCTGCGCCCACACGGCGGAGGCCGCGAGCCGGCGGCCGAAGACCGCCCCCACGGCGAGGCTGATCACGGCGGCGGCGCTGACCGTCACGAGCACGACATTGAGGTCGTGGCCGGACAGGAACATGGCCCGCGCCACCGTGGCCACACCGGCGACCACTGCCAGCACGGTGACGGCCAGCAACACCAGGATGTGTACGAGGATCGAGCGCCCGCGCAGCAGCCGCAGCGCCCCCGCTCCGGCCAGCCCGACGACACCTGCGGCAGCGAGCGCGTAGAGCCCGATGAGCAGCATGTCGTTCACCGGCCGTCCCCCTCGTCGAGCGGGTCGTACCGATAGCCGACGCCCCAGACGGTGCGGATGCGGCGCGGTTCGGCCGGATCCTGCTCGATCTTCTCGCGCAACCGGCGGACGTGGACGGTGACCGTGGACTGGTCGCCGAACCGCCAGCCCCAGACCTGGTCCAGCAGCTCGGCCCGCGACCACGCGTGCCCGGGGTGGCCCATGAGGAACGCCAGCAGATCGAACTCCCGGGTGGTCAGCGCGAGCGGCGCGCCGCCCAGCTCGGCGATGCGGCGCGCGGTGTCGACGCCCAGGTCCGCGTCGGACAGCCGCGCGGGGACGGCGGGTCCGGCCGCCGGCTGCCCGGCGGCGCGGCGCAGCACCGACCGGATCCGCAACACGAGTTCGCGCGGGGAGAACGGTTTGGTCACGTAGTCGTCGGCGCCGACCTCGAGCCCGAGGATGCGGTCGGCTTCCTCGCCCAGCGCGGTGAGCATGACCACGGGCAGATCGGGCAGCTGCCGCCGGACCCGGCGGCACACCTCCAGGCCGTCGATGCCGGGCATCATCAGGTCGAGTACGACGAGGTCGGGGCGCTCGGCGGCGATCGCGGCGAGGCCGTCGGCGCCGTCGGCGGCGAGCCGGACCTCGCAGCCGGCCTGTTCCAGGTAGCGCCGGACGACGTCGCTGACCGTCGGATCGTCGTCGACCACCAGTACCCGATGTCCCACCCTGGCCACGCTACCCATGCGCGGACCCCGGGCCGCTCTCGCCTGGTCTTTCGGAATTCTTACGGCCTGCCGCCGGTCGGCCGGCCCGGGCCCGCCGCAGGCAAGCCGGCAGCGTCGCGCAGGCGACCAGGAGCAGCACGACGAGCAGATTCCGACCGTACGGCAGGGGCAGCACCGAGGGGTTGTCCGCCGCCTTCCCGGCGCCGATGACCAGGGGGAACGCCACCAGCGTGAGGGCGGCGGCGCTGATCGCGGCGACGTGTGCCACGGGCCGGTACCGGGGTGGGACCAGACGCGCCAGAGCGGCACCGGCGGCCAGCACGGCCAGCATCCAGACGGCGTCGTGGGCGATCAGCACCCCGGCCATGAAGAGCAGCACGCCGAACACGTTCAGGCCGGGTTCGGCGAGGGCACCGGCCGCCGCGTACGTCATGACCAGGAGCCCGGCGGCGACCAGCACGGCCCGGGTCCTCATCGCGGCCCGCCCACGGTGATCCGGCCGATCCACTTGGTCTGCAGCACGCCGGGCCGGTTCGGGGCGATCAGCCGCGCCGGGTAGCCGTGGTCGACGTGCAGGGGTTCGCCGCCCAGGCGCAGCGCGATCAGCGTCGACGGGTCACCGGTCAGCTGCGGCGCGACCGTCGAGGCGCGGTAGCGGCCCGCCGCCTGCAACGACTCCACCAGCACCGTGGCCCGGCCGGGGTCGGCGCCCACCAGCGCCACCAGGTCACGCAGGCGTACGCCGGTCCAGGTGCCGGTCGCGCTCCAGCCCTCCACGCAGGCGATCGGCAGGTGCGCGGTGTGGTGCGGGAGGGCGTTGAGGGCGGCGAGGTCCAGGCTCAGGCGCCCGCCGGGCCCGGCGACCAGCAGACGGTACGACGGATCCAGCGCGGCGGCGCGTACCCCGGCACCGTCGGCCGTCTTGTTCACCGGGAGGCTCTGTGGTCCGGCGTCGGGGCGTCGCGGGGCGAGTAGCGCGAGACCGGACAGGGGCCGCAGCGTCTGCCCGACCGTCGTCACGGTGATCAGCCCGGCCGCGGCGGCGGTCGCCGTGAGCAGCCCACGCCGGCTCGGCCCGACCGGGCTCGGGGCGGGCGTCGGCACGGCCGGCGGCGGCACGGCCGGCGGCGGCACGGCCGGCGGCGGCACGGCCGGCGGCGGCACGGCCGGCGGCGGATCGGGGGCCGGTCTGCCGAGGGCGCTGGTGACGACCGGCAGTTGCACGCCGATGTGCGCCAGCAGCGCGCCGACGGTGAGCCAGCCGACCCAGTAATGCCCGGTGGTGAAGAAGAACGGCATCGGCGCGTACCACCGGGAGATGTTCAGCACGCCCCCGACCAGCTGGAACAGCGCGGCGGCGACGAGCACGGCGACACTCGCGCGCTCGGCCGCGTGGGCGAGCGACCGGACGGGTGGCCAGGTGAACAGGCGCGGATAGACCGACCACAGCTTGACGCCGAGCAGCGGCACCGAGGCGAGGCCGGTCGCCACGTGGATGCCCTGGGTCAGCTGGTAGATCCACACCGGGTGGGCCGGCCAGACGAACCAGCCCGGCGGGTGCTGGATCAGGTGGCTGAGCAGCCCGGTGAGGAAGCACACGCCGAACGCCACGCCCAGCGCGACACCGAGCTGGCTCGTCAGCCGCGCCGAGCGCAGCGGCGAGGAGAACGCGCCCGGGCGCAGCGGTCCCCGGCGCAGCGTCGCCGGTGGTGCCGGCAGCGGCGCCAGCCACCATCGGGCGAGTCGGCGCAACACGGTGCGGGAGGAGTTCAGCGCTGGGTCAGGGTGGCGAACCATCGTCCTTGCTCCGTCCAGGTGTCGAGGATGCGCAGCGCGGTTGCCGCGGCCAGCACGGCAAGCTCGTCGACGGGGACGCAGGCCCAGTTCAGGGCGCTGCCGGCCCCGGCCGGTTCGCGCACCATGGCCGTGCCGGACCAGGCCGGCGTGCCGGGTGGCGACAGTTCCGCGTGCAGCTGTCCGCCGGGGGTGAGCAGGCGGCGGCAGCGGTGCAGCAGCCGGTACGGGTCGCCGCCGATGCCGATGTTGCCGTCGGCCAGCAGCAGGTGCCGCCAGCGGCCCGTGCCCGGCAGCGGGTCGTACACGTCGCGGTGCAGCGCGACGGCGCCGCGGCGGCGGGCGAGGCGGACCGCGGTCGCGCTGATGTCGATGCCGAGGGCGGGTCGTCCCGCCCTGTTGAGGGCGCTGGTGAGCCGGCCGGGACCGCAGCCGATGTCGAGGGTGGGGCCGGTGCAACGCTCGAGCAGTGCCGCGTCTCCGGCGATCGAGTCCCGGCACCAGGCGGCCGGGTCGAACCGGTGTGTCCCACCGCCCGCGTGCCGTGCGGTGAATCCGGCCGGGCGCCCGGCCGCCGCCCGGGCGAGTGCGGCGTCGAAGACGGCGTTCACCGGATACCCGCCGTCCGAGCCGGCATCGTGGCGGCGTTCATCGGGCGCCGGCCCGACCCGCCACGGTGGTGGGCGGCGAGATCTCGTCCGTGAGCCGGGTGCGAGCCGGCCGTAAGCGCCGGCATTTCGGCGGCGACGGCGGCGGCGAACCGGCTGCCGGGCGGGCACAGCGCGGCCACGGCGCGGGCGTCCGCGGCCGTGTCGACGTCCCGTAGCCGGGGCAGCAGGTGCACCCGCAGGCCGTGGTGGCGCAGCGCGGCCAGGGTCCGCCCTCCGGTGTCCGGTGTGGAGGTGGGAATGGTGCGCAGCAGCTCGGCGTGGCCGGGGTCGCGCAGGCCCAGCACCCACCAGCCGCCGTCGACGGCCGGCCCGAACACCGCGTCGGGGCCGTCTGCCGCGCCGAGCGGCGCCAGGGCCGCATCCACCTGACCGGCGCTGAGCTGGGGTGTGTCCATGCCGATCAGGACGGCCGGGGCGTCCAGCGCCCGGGTGTCCGCGAACCCGTTGGCGAGGCGGTCGCCGAGCGGACCGCCCCGCTGGGCGAGCGTCGTCCAGCCGGGCGGGGCCGGGTACCGGCCGTCGACGACGAGGACCCGGGCGCCGGCTCCGGACGCGGTGACCGCGCCGAGTGTGTCGCTCAGGGCGGCGGCGGCGATCCCGGCGGCCTGAGCGGGGGTGCAGGGTGGACACAACCGGGTCTTGACCCGTCCCGGCACCGGCGCCTTCGCCAGCACCAGGATCTGCGGCCGGCGCGGGGCGTACGTGTTCATCGGGCCAGCACCGCGCTCATGTCGCGGACCGCGCGGAGCGTGCCGCGCAGGGTGCCGGTGACCTTCGAGCGGGTGCCTGCCGCGCGCGGGTGGTAGTCGACGTCGACCTCCACCACCGGCCAGCCGGCCCGGCCGGCCGCGATCAGCAGTTCCAGCGGGTAGCCGAAACGGCGGTCGCGCAGCCGCAGCGCCAGCAGGTCATCGCGGCGCACGGCCCGGACCGGCCCGATGTCGTGCACGGGCAGCCCGCTCGTGCGGCGCAGCCGCCAGGCGAGGGCGGCGTTGGCGGCCCGGGCGTGCAACGGCCACACCGCGCGGGCGGCTGGGCGGCGGCGCCCCACCCCCAGCCGCGCCACCCCGGTACGCACGAGGTCGGCGACCCGGGGCAGCTGCGCCGGGTCGAAGCTGCCGTCCGCGTCCATCACGCACACCACCCCGTCGGCGGGGTCCGCCGTCAGGACACCGGCGTGGACGGCGGCGCCGTACCCGGGCTGGGCCACGCTGATCACCTCGGCGCCGTGCGCCCGGGCCACCGCGGCCGAGCCGTCGGTGGAGCCGTTGTCGACCACGATCGGCCGGTACCCGGCGGGCATCCGGGCCAGGAGATCCGGCAGGGCCGCAGCCTCGTTCCGGCAGGGAAGCACAACATCGGTCATGACGCCGGACGCTAACCGCGGTCGGGCCGGGAAGGGCTTACGCGGCGATGACAAGGTCTTACGGAACGGTGACGTGGCCGACGGTTCTTACGAACCCCTGACGGCTGGCCGCAACCGCGGTCCCCGGCCGCGATCCGGGCCTACCGTCACCGGGTGACCCGCATACTCGTGACCGGCGGAGCCGGTTTCATCGGAACCCACGTCGCCGCCGCCCTGCGCGACGCCGGCCATCAGGTGTCCATCGTGGACTGCGGCCATCCCGGCGCCCACCGCACGCCGCTGCCCGACACCGTGGCCGGGGCCCCGCTGCACCGGGCCGACCTGCGGGACCGCGCCGCGGTCGCCGAACTCCTGGCCGGCATCGACGTGGTGGTGCACCAGGCGGCCATGGTCGGGCTCGGCGTCGACCTCGGCGATCTGCCCGAGTACGTCGGCTGCAACGATCTCGGCACCGCCGTGTTGCTGGCCGAGATGGCCCGCGCGGGCATCCACCGGCTCGTGCTCGCCAGCTCCATGGTCGTCTACGGCGAAGGCGCGTACGAGTGCCCCCGCCACGGCCCGGTACGCCCCGCCCCACGCACCATCGCGGACCTGGACACCGGCCGATTCGAGCCCGGCTGCCCCCGCTGCGGATCCGCCCTGGAACCGGGGCTGGTCGACGAGGACGCACCCCTGGAACCGCGCAGTGTGTACGCCGCCACCAAGGTCGCCCAGGAACACCTCACCGCGGCGTGGTCCCGGCAGACCGGCGGCGCCGTGGTGGCGCTGCGCTACCACAACGTGTACGGGCCGGGGATGCCCCGCGACACCCCGTACAGCGGCGTCGCCGCGATCTTCCGGTCCGCGCTGGCGGCCGGGCGGGCACCACGCGTGTTCGAGGACGGCGGCCAGCGCCGCGATTTCGTGCACGTCCTCGACGTGGCGGCGGCCAACCTGGCGGCCGTGACGGCAACCGGTGCGCGCGGCGGCTGGCACGCGTACAACATCGCCTCCGGGCAGCCGGCCACGATCGGCGAGGTGGCCGCCGGGCTGGCGCGGGCCGCCGGTGGCCCGGCGCCGGTGGTCACGGGCGAGTTCCGGCTGGGTGACGTACGGCATGTCGTCGCGTCGCCGGCGCGCGCCGAGGCCGTCCTCGGTTTCCGGGCGCGGGTCGGCCCCGCCGACGGCATCGCGGAGTTCGCCCACGCCACCCTGCGCGGATGACCGCGCCGGTCCGGACACGACACCGGCCGGCGCGGGCCGATCTGATCGCTGCGGGCGCCGCCCTGAGCCTGTTCGCCTCGGCCGCCGCCGTGGGGGCGGTGCTGTACCTGCTGGGTCATCCGGTGCATGCCAGCGCGGCGCCGCTGTTCGCGGCGTGGCTGCCGCATGCCGGCCCCGGCACCCCGCTGGCGGTGGTGCTCGCCGTACTGGTCTGCCGGTGGGGGCCCGCGCTGGCCGCCGCACTGCCGTGGCGGCGCCTGCTGGTCCTCGCCTACGCCACCGCCGCGGCCTGGACGGCGTCGCTGGCCCTCGTCGACGGCTGGCAGCGTGGCATCGCCGGACGGCTGACCACACGGTACGAGTACCTGCACGAGGTCGGCGGCGTCAGCGGCATTCCCGCCATGCTGCGCGGGTTCACCGCGCGGATCCTCGACTTCCAGCCGGACTCGTGGACCACTCACGTGGCCGGTCACCCGCCCGGGGCGCTTCTGGCGTTCGTCTGGCTCGACCGGGCCGGGCTGGGTGGTGGCGCGCCGGCCGGTGCGCTCTGCATCCTGGCGGCGGCATTGGTCGCGGTCGCCGTGCCGTACACGGTGCGGCTGCTCGGCACCGACGACGCGGCGCGCGCCGTCGTGCCGTTCGTGGTGGTGTTCCCCGGGGCGGTCTGGTCTGGCGTGTCCGCCGACGGCATGTTCGCCGGGGTGACCGCCGTGGGTGTCGCGCTGCTGGCCCACGGGGTCACCCGCAGGGTCGCGGGCGCCGCGTTCGCCGGCGGCGTCCTGCTGGCGTTCGGCTGCTACCTGTCCTACGGCCTGGTCCTGATGGCCCCGATCGTCGTGGCGGTGCTGATCCTGTCCGGCCCGCACCGGCGCACCGCGTGGTGGGCCGGTGCCGGTGCGGCGCTGGTCGCGGCCGGGTTCACCGCCGCCGGGTTCCACTGGCTGACCGGCTACCACCTCGTCATCGAGCGCTATTACCAGGGCCTTGCGAGCCGGCGCCCGTACGGCTACTGGGTGTGGGCCGATCTCGCGGTGCTGGCCGTGTCCGCCGGCCCGGCCGCCGCGGTCATTGTGCGCCGTGCGGCCTGCACCGGATGGCAGGCGGGCGGGCTCCGGGCCGGGATCAGCGGGGCCGGGCACGCGGTGGTGGCGAACCTGCGGCGGCCCGGCGCTGGTGCATCTGGTCGCTGGCTGCTGCCGCTTGCCGTCGCGGCGGCCATCGTCGCCGCCGACGTGTCCGGCTACAGCAAGGCCGAAGTCGAACGCATCTGGCTGCCGTTCGCCGGATGGCTGATGGCCGGGGCCGCCCTGATCCCGCCCGGCGACCGCCGGATGTGGCTGGCCGTGCAGGCGGCCGTGGCCCTGACCGTCAATCACCTGCTGCTCACAACCTGGTAAGCCGCGCGTGGCTGCGACGCGACTTCTTACCGAACGGTGACGTACCCGGCTGTCATCGACCGTTCGGCGCATAGCGGCCCGTACCCCGTGGCGCCGGCACACGACCGAGGCCGGTCTCTGACAATCCATGAAGGAGATTCCCATGAGACGCAGGGCGATGCGACCGTTGCTGGTGGAGTCCCGGCCGGCCAGGCTGGCTGTGGCGGCGGCGGTGCTGGCGGCCACGGCGGGGCTGACCGTCACCTTCGTGTCCAGCGGCGGCAAGGGCACCGCGGACGCCGCCACCACCCTCGATGAGTTCGTGCCGATCCAGGACGTCGCGCCGAACGTGCGCACCCCGAGGCCATCCGGTGGCGCGTCGACCGGGCGGTTCACTGTCGACTGCGGGACCAATCGCGGCGGCAAGTTCAGCCCGGACAACCCGGTGGCACAGCCCGGCATCAAGAACGGCGCGGAGCACGTGCACGACTTCGTCGGCAATCTGGCCATCACCGCGACCTCGTCCGACCCCGACCTGGCCGCGTCGGGTACCACCTGTCGCAACGGCGACCGGTCGTCGTATTTCTGGCCGGTGGTCCGCATCGACAGGAACGTCCGCAGCGACGACCAGGTGCGGCAGGCGCTCACCCGGACCCAGCCGGAGGTGGCCTGCCCCCGCGTCCGCGACCGGCTGCCCGCCGTGCCCGCCGGCGTCCGCACCAGTGTTGAGCGCCGCCTCGCGGACCTGAACAAGCTGGAAGCCGTCGCCGGCCAGCGGATGGCTGCCAGCCGCGGCCGTATCGACGCGGACCTCAACAATCAGGTTCTCGGCTGGCTGCGCTCGCGCCGGGCGGCATTGATCAACGGCATCAGCGCGAGCATCGGCAGCCGGGCCGACGGCCTGGTCTCGCTGGCCGACTGCGACGTCAGTTACGACGGCATGCACGCCGCCATGCCGGGCGCCTGGCATGCCGCGAGCGTGGCGGCCATCCCGGTGGCGAACCCTCAGGTGCACTGCCCCACCGTCCGCGGCAGGCTGCCCGGCGTACCCGCGCAGGCCGTCGCCGAAGTGAACCGCGGCCTCGACGAACTCGACCGGCAGACGTCCGCGGCGAACGAGCGCCTCGTCACCGCCGGCAGCCAGGGCCGCGACTTCGTCGAGAATGCGATCATCGGGCCGCTGCGCGCGAAGCGTACGGCTGTGCTCGACCGCATCGCCACCACCATCGGCCGTTTCGGCGCCCGCCCGAAGGGACTCGAGTCCCTCGCCGGCTGTGCCCTGAACCAGTCACCCGCTGGTCCCCCGCCGACCGGCGCGCCCAGCAGCGCACCCGCCAGTTCCGCCGCGCTACCGGACCCGCAGGGACCCAACCAGGAACTGCCCGGCAACACCGGAGGCATCGTACGCCCGGCGAAGGTCCTCATCGAGTACCGCGGTAACGCCGTCAGCAAGGTCGTACCCATGCCGAGATTTCTCCGCGAGCTGACCGGTGACGCCAAGCCCACCAGCCGGGGCCCGGCGAACGCCCGCGCCACCTGGACCTGCTCCGGCTTCGCCGACCGGCTCGCCGACCGCTACCCGATCTGCCCGCCCGGCAGTCAGGTTCAGCGGGTGCAGGACTTTCCGGGATGCTGGGACGGCAGGAACATCGACAGCGCCAACCACCGCAGCCACGTCGCCTTCGCCGACCGGACCACCGGCGCCTGCCCGGCCGGTTTCACCGCGATCCCGCAGCTGCGCATCACCATCTCCTACGACATTCCCCGCGACGTGCAGCTGAAGGGCCAGTACGCACTGGACTCGTTCCCCGAGGAGAACCACAACCCGCTCTCCGACCACAACGACTTCATCAACGTCAATTCCACCCGTACGATGCAGCGCATCGCCGCCTGCCTCAACGCGGGCAGGGTGTGCCGCTAGCCCGGGTCGCCGACCGGGGTCCGGGCTCGCCGTCTGGTGTGCCCGGATCCGCGGCCGCCAGTTGGTCAGTGCACGTCGATGGGATAGCTGGTCACGTAGATCTCCAGCTGCTCGAATCGCTGCAGCAGATGCGCCTTGAAGTGGGCGATCCAGGCCCGGTGCTCGGCGGTGTCGTCCACGTCGACGATCAGCGCGAATAGCCGGTCCTGGTAGCGACGGCCGTCCGCGGTCCAGTTACCCACGGCGGCGTCGGGCCGGAACGTGAACGCGCCGAAGGTGTCGCTGACCTCCTTCAGCGATTCCGGTACGCACATCGGACAGGCGTCCATCACGAGCCGACCGTCGTTGAACTCGGCCGGCAGCAGGATCTCGTAACGGCGCTTCGTCACGCCGTACTCAGCGGTGTTCGGGGTTGGGCAGGTCGAACCGGCAGCCGGCGTCCCATTCGCTGCGCTGGTTGCCGTGCGCGGGGACCCCGCCGGCGTCCTTGAGCATCCGGGCCAGGTGTAGCAGGTTCCAGGTCATGAAGGTCGTGTTGCGGTTGGTGAATTCGTTGTCGGGTCCGCCGGAGCCAGGATCGAGGTAGGACGGGCCGGGCCCGGCTTCACCGATCCAACCCGCGTCGGCCTGGGGCGGGATGGTGTATCCCAGGTGTTGCAGGCTGTAGAGGATGTTCATGGCACAGTGTTTGACGCCGTCCTCGTTGCCGGTGATGAGGCAGCCGCCGACCCGGCCGTAGTAGGCGTACTGGCCGCGGTCGTTGAGCAGCGACGAGCAGGCGTAGAGGCGTTCGATGACCTGCTTGGTGACCGAGCTGTTGTCGCCGAGCCAGATCGGGCCCGCGATGATCAGGATGTCGGCGGGCAGCACCTTGTCGCGGTAGATGCCCGGCCATGCGTCGCTGGCCCAGCCGTGTTCGGTCATGTCCGGCCAGACGCCGGTGGCGATGTCGTGGTCGACGGCCCGCAGCACCTCGACCGCGACGCCCTGCGTCTCCATGATCGACCGGCTCAGGTCGATCAGGCCCTGGGTGTGGCTCAGCTCCGGGGAGCGCTTGAGCGTGCAGTTGATGACCAGGGCGCGCAGGTCGTCATAGGGCATCTCGTACCTCCAGGGTTCGGGTCCAGGCTCGGGGCAGCCAGGGCGGCCCGGCAATACCGGCGCCGCCACTGTGAGGTTCCCGGCGGGCGCTCTCACGCCCGCCATGGCGCTATTACACCCCTCTCCCGGTTGTTGCTAGTGGAAGCACACCTTGCCGGTGTAACGGGAACGCCCACCGTCGGGGAAGGTGAAGGTGCCCTGCGCCCGGAGCGCGCCGGTGGCGCCGGCGAGGTATCCGGTTCCGCCGGTGATCGTCTGCAGGTCCACGATCGAGCCGTCACCGCCGGAGGTGAAAGCGCCCGCGTTCTTGATGATCAGGGTGCCGGTTCGTCCACCGACCCTGCCGGTCAGGGTGGAGTCGGAGGTGAACAGCTGCACTGTGGTCGTGGGCGTGTCCGCGGTCGGCACGATGGAGGTGGCGCGGCCCACGAGCGTGCCGCTGACGCCGCCGCGGTAGGTCGCCTGGATGCACAGCCCGACCGGGGACGGGCAGCTGGGCCCGGTGACCGGCCGCTCGACGTAGCTGCCGGTGACGGGCGTGCAGTGGGCCGCCGCCTGAGTGGAGGTGGCGGGGCCGAGCACGATGGCCAGCACCCCCAGCGTGACGCAGACACGGAAACCGCGAGCTGCTGACATGTCGATCTTCCTTTCGCGGGGCGCGACTATCGGAATGCCGAACTCATCCAGGCGTAGTCTCTCCGCACGAACGGGAGGTTATGGGTCATAAACGTCAGTTTGACCACCTACGGTGTGATCGGAAAGGCCGCCTGCCAACGGGTGTGGCCGGGGTCCGGCCGGTGGGAGCTGGCGTTGGGTTCCCGCGGGCGCCTCACCAGGCGGACCGGCGGACCCCGACCGGATCAGCCACGTACGGTGTCCCTCCGCCGAGGTCGCCTCGGATGCGGGTGTCGTGGCCGAGCGGGATCGTGGGCGACAATAGCGGGCGTGTCGGTACCAGTCGCCGCTGCCGATCTCGTGGGCCGGGAGTCGTCCACCGCTCGACTCCGTCAGGTTTTTGAGGAGGCGGCGGCCGGGCGGGGCCGGCTGGTGCTGATCGGGGGCGAGCCGGGCGTCGGAAAGAGTGCGCTTGCCGAGTACGTCTGCGCTCATGCGGCCGGTACGGGTGCCACGGTGGCTTGGGGGCCGTGCTGGGAAGGCGACGGTGTGTCGGGCTTCTGGCCGTGGCAGCAGATCGTCCGCGCTGCCGCCGGTGACGACCGAGTCGCCGGCACCGGCCTGGAGCCCCTGTTCCCGGACGGGCCGTCGGCGGCCCCCGGTGTGGACGCCGACGCCATGCGGTTCCGGCTGTTCACCGCGGTGGCCGAGCAGCTGCGGCGCGCCGCCGCGCGGGCACCGCTGGTTGTCGTGCTCGACGATCTGCACTGGGCCGACGCGGGCGCGGTCCGGCTGCTGGGTTTCGTCGCGCGGCAGCTGCGGCGCGAGCGGGCCCTGCTCGTCGGTACCTTTCGCGAGGCCGAGATCGGCACCGACCACCCGGTCGGCGACCTGATGGCGGCGCTGCCCGCCGACGCCGAGGTGGTGTCGTTGGGCGGGCTGGACTGTGCCGCGACCGGCGAGCTGCTCCGCCGTACCCTGGGCGAGGTTCCCTCCGTGGAGCTGGCGACGGCGGTGCACCGGCGTACCGGAGGCAACCCGTTCTTCATCACCCAGCTCACGCTGACACCCGACAGCCCGGCGCCCATGGCCGAATCGTTGCCCGGCAGCGGGCTGCCCACGCTGGTCGGCGACGTCATCCTGCGACGGCTGGCCCGGTTGCCCGAGCCCATGATGGAGCAGCTGTCGGCCGCCTCGGCCCTCGGCGCCGAGTTCGACGACGCACTGCTGTCGGCGGTGGTCGGTGTCGGGTATGCCGAATCCCTCGCCCAGGTGGAAGCCGCGGTGCGCTCCGGCGTACTCGTCCCGGCGGGTGTGGGCCGGCACCGGTTCACTCACGACCTGTTCCGCGAGTCGCTGTACGGCGCCTTGCCCGCCGGCGCCCGATCCCGAACCCACCAGGCCATCGCGACCGCGCTGCAGCAGCGGTCCGCGGCTGGCGGCGCCGTCACGCCCGGCGAGCTGGCCCACCATTTCACCCTCGCCGTACCCGAGATCGATCCGAGGGTGGCGGCGCGGTTCGCCATCGACGCGGCCGAGGACGCCTGCACGCGGCTGGCCTACGAGGAAGCGGCACGCCACTGGCGGCAGGCACTGCGCCTGCTCGAACAGAGCGGGAACGTGCCCTTGCCGGTACGGCTGAACGCGGCTGAGGCCCTGCTCTGCGCCGGTGAACGTACGGCTGCCTGGACCGGGTTCGCCGACGCGGCGCGGCAGGCCGCCAGCGTCGGGGACGCGCTGGCGCTCGGGACCGCCGCGCTCGGCCTGCACCGCCTCGGGGCCGACTCCGACCCTGCCCGCCGGGAGGTGGTCGGCCTGCTGAACCAGGCCGCCGCCGCCCTGCCGGCCGCTCCGGGCGACCCCGCGCTCGCCCTGTACGCCCGGGTCCTTGCCGCACTCGCCCGCGAGCACCACGGCGGGCCGCGACCCGACCCGCGGCAGGCCACGGAACTCGCCTACCGCGCGTGCGCCACCGCCCACGCCAGCGGCGACAAGGCAGCGATGGCGTGGTGCCTGCACGCGCGCCACGACGTGTTCTCGGGACCGGGCACCGCGCCCCAGCGGCTGGCGATCGCCGACGAAAT
Source organism: Krasilnikovia cinnamomea (assembly GCF_004217545.1). Lineage (NCBI taxonomy): Bacteria > Bacillati > Actinomycetota > Actinomycetes > Micromonosporales > Micromonosporaceae > Krasilnikovia > Krasilnikovia cinnamomea. The sequence goes on along the minus strand of NZ_SHKY01000001.1, from coordinate 6,142,265 downwards.
GGCGGTGGCCGCGGCCGCCGGCAACGTGCCGGACCTGATGTTCCAGGCCTACTTCTGCCGGTTCGTGGCCATGGTGGAACTGGCCGACCCGCGCGCACTAGCCGCCATCCGGGAACTGGAGCACCTCGCCGCCGAGCTGAACCTGCCCGTCCCCCGCTACCTCGTGCTGTCCCGGCAGGCCGCCCTGGCCCAGCTGGGCGGACGCGACCACGACGCCCAGCGCCTCGGCGAGCAGGCAGCCCGGTTCGCCGAGCTGATCGGCGAATCGGCCGGTGCCGGGGTGCACGCCAGCCAGCGGCTGATGGCCGCCCTGAACCGGGTCGGGTGGGCCGGCGCCACCGAGGTCCAGGCCGAGCTGGGCGACCGGGCCGTGTGCCCGGAACTCACCCCGCTGTTGCACGCGATGGCGGCGCTCGGCACCGGTGACCGGATGGCCGCTGCGGAAATCCTGCGGGCCCTGCCCCTGCAGACTGAGCAGTCGCCTGCCGGGGAGCAGACCCTGGCCGGCGCCGCGTTCGACGTCGAACTCGCGGCCGCGACCGGGCTGGCCGAACGCTGCGCCGCCTACTACGAGCGGCTGCTGCCCTACGCGCGGCAGATGGTGGTCCTCGGCGGCGTGGTCAGCGTCCTCGGGCCGGTCTCGCTCTACCTCGGGCAGGCCGCCGTCGCTCAACAGCAGTGGGACCGGGCGATCGGGCACCTCGACGACGCGCTGGCGCTCACCGAACGGCTGGCGGCCCGCCCCCTCACCGCGCGCGTCCGCGCCCACCTCGGCGCCGCCCTGCTGCGCCGTGGCGGGCCCGGGGACCGCGCCCGCGCGCAGACGCTTCTCGCCGAGGCGGCCACGGCCGCCGACGCGCTCGGCCTGCGAGCACTGCACGACGAGACCGTGCGAACCCTGAACCGGGACACCACGGTCGACGCGGCCGCGCCGCCGGCAGTGCCCGGTGCGACGGCGGTGTTCCGCCGCGACGGCGAGGTGTGGACACTGCGCTATGCCGACCGGACCGTGCAGCTGCGTGACGCCAAGGGCCTGCGCGACCTGGCCGCGTTGCTGGCCGTGCCCGGGCAGGAGATTCCCGCATCACGTCTGCTGGCTGGCGTGGACGCGCCCGCGCAGCAGCTCGGCGGTGACGAGGTGATCGACCAGCAGGCCCGCGCCGCGTACAAGAGGCGCCTCGCCGACCTCGACGAACAGATCGCCGAGGCCGAGGACGACAACGACACCGGACGCCTCGACCGCTACGCCGCCGAACGGGCCGCGCTGATCGACGAACTGGCCCGGGCATATGGGCTCGGCGGCCGCGTCCGGCGCCTCGGGGACACCGGCGAGCGGGCCCGCAGCACGGTCACCGCCCGTATCCGCGACGCGCTGCGCCGCATCGACCGTACGCATCCTGAGCTCGGCGCCCACTTGCACGCGTCGGTGACCACCGGCCGGGCCTGCTCCTACCGCCCGGCCACCCCGCTTCGCTGGGAGTTGTGACCTCACCGCCTGTGAGCCGTTTCCTCACGCCTGTTCTGCGAGAGGCAGGCGCGGCCCGCGCATGCCGGTGACACGAGGAGACGAACACCGTGAACGACACCAGAACACCCCAGCCGTCCCGCCGTCCCCGCCTGATCGGCCTGGCCCTGGCCAGCGCCGCCGCCCTGACCGCCGGCCAGCTGGCCCTGTCCAGCCCGGCATCCGCGTCCGTCGGCTCCGACCTGCGCCTCGTGCCCGGGCAGAGCACGACCGACTCCGGCTTCTCCAAGACGGCCGTGGCCACCTGCCCGGCCGGCACCGTCGTCTACGGCGGTGGCGGCGACATCGTCGGCGGCGGCCACGCCGTGATCCTCTACGAGCTCGACAGCCGTGGCGACCGTACACACTTCTTCGCCAGCGCCCACGAAGCCGTCGGCGGCTACACCGGCAGCTGGACCGTCTACTCCTGGGCCGTCTGCGGCCCGAACCGGCCCGAACTCGGCCTGGCCTACACCTCCGCCGTCAACTCCACCAACACCGGGGCGCGGGGCGTGCGGACCGCCGTCACCTGCCCGGCCGGCAAGAAGGTGATCAGCGTCGGCGGTGCCGCGGCCGGCCCGTTCTGGTACTTCCAGCACCAGGCGCCGGGCATGATCCTCGACAGCCTGACCCCCTCCAGCGACCTGCGCTCGGTCACCGTCGACTCCTACCAGGAGGAGCAGGCCAACAACAACGACGCGGGCACCGTCGCGTCCGCGATCTGCGGCTACGCACCGGCCGGCCTGCAACTCGTGCCCCGCGCGATCAGTGCGAGCAGCACCGCCGACAAGGCCGTCACCAAGGAATGCCCCACCGGTACCCGGGCGATCAGCGCCGCGGGCGGGCTGGACGGCGCTGGCGGCCAGGCCTACCTCGACCGCCTCGTCCCGCATACCCGGTCCCTGCTCACCGGCGGCGACATCGACGCCCGCCACGACCGCAACGGCTCCAGCCGATCGTGGACCGCATCGCTGTACCTGATCTGCGCCCAGTAGCTCCGGCAGAAGGAACCCGGCCCGGGGCGGTCACGCAGCGCGTGACCGCCCCGGGCCCGGCACTGTGTCGGGATACCCGCGGGATAGGCGGCGCGCCCGCTCCCACTACCCGGGTGTCAAGATCGACGCGAGAGGACCGGCTCGGGTGCTGCCGGATTCTGCGCGTGGGCGTGCGGTCGGAGGCGGTTAGGCCACCAGAATCGGTCGCCGAGCAGGAATGCCAGCGCCGGCACAAGGACGGTCCGCACGAGAAGCGTGTCGAGCAGCACGCCGATGCAGACGATGACGCCGATCTGGGTCAGCACGATCAGAGGCAGTACGCCCAGGACGGCGAAGACTGCGGCGAGCAGGACGCCGGCGCTGGTGATGACCCCGCCGGTGACGCGCAGGGCGGAGAGCATCCCGTCGCGGGTGCCCGTACGGCGGGCGTCCTCACGGGCCCGCGTGACGAGGAAGATGTTGTAGTCGACGCCGAGCGCGACGAGGAACACGAACGCGAGCAGGATGACGCCGCTGTCCAGGGCGGGAAAGCCGAGCACGTGGTCGAAGAGCAGCCACGCCGCCCCGAGACTGGCGAAGAACGACGCGATGACCGTGAGCACGAGCAGCGCCGGTGCGAGCAGACCGCGCAGGAGCAGTACCAGCACGGCGGCCACCAACAACAGGATGATGGGCAGGATCAGTCGCAGGTCCTTCTCGTTCGCCTCGGCGGTGTCGTAGGTGGCGGCGACGCTGCCACCCACCACCGCCCCGCGCAGCGGAGCCGCGCCGTCGACGGCAGGTGGCGCCGAGGCGGGCACCGCGGCGACCGCGTCGCGTAGCGCGTCGACGGCCCGGTCGGACGCGGCCGTGCCCGGCTCGGCCTCCAGCACCACGTCGACCTGGGCCACGGCGGTGGCGCTGCTGCCGGGCCGCGCCGATGCGACGCCGGGGACCGCGGCGGCGGCGCGGGCGACCGCGCCGGCCGCTGACGGGTTGGTGAGCACGGCTACCGGCTGCGTGGTCCCGGCGGGAAACGCCTTGGCCAGGGTCCGCGCCCCGGCGACCGCCTCCGGCTCGACGCGGAACTGTTCGGTCTCCGAAAGGCCGGTGCGGATGCCCAGCCCGCCGAGGGCGAGGCCGGCCAGCAGCAGCGTCGCCAGGGTTGCGACGGGCACCGGCCGGCGGACGACGAACGCACCGAGCCGGCCCCACAGCCGCCCCTCTCGGGCTGCGCTGCCTACGCGGGGGATGAAGGGCCAGAAGAGGCCTCGACCGAAGATCAGGAGTGCGGCCGGGAGGACCAGCAGGGCCGACAGCATCGCGAACAAGACGCCGGTCGCGCATGCGACTGCGAGCGCCCGGTTGTTCTCCTGCTCCGACAGCAACAGCGTGAGGACGCCGAGAACCACGGTGAATCCGCTGGCCAGGATGGGTTCCGCGGTTCGGCGCAGCGCGGCGCGCATTGCGACGAAGCGGTCCGGGACCCGCCGCAGTTCCTCCCGGTAGCGGGCGATGAGCAGCAGGGCGTAGTCGGTGGCCGCGCCGAAGACGAGAACGCTGGCGATGCCGGTGACTGCTCCCTCCTGAAGGTTGATGCCGAGGGCGGGCACGATCGTGTCGACCGCACGCAGGGTCAGCTGCTCGGTCGCCGCGACGACCAGCAGCGGGACGATCCACAGGAACGGGCTGCGGTAGGTGAGCAGGAGCAGCAGCGCCACCACGCCGGCGGTCACGGCCAGCAGTGTGACGTCCGCACCCTCGAAGACCTTGCTCAGGTCCGCGGTGAACGCCGGTCCCCCGGTGACCTGGACGGTCAGACCCGCCGCGGTGTCGCCCAGCGCCGCGCGCAGCTGGCCGATCGTGTCGCTGACCTGTTGCTGCCCGCCGGCGGTGGACAGCGGCACGGCGATCAGGGCGACCGTCCCGTCCGGGGAGAGCTGCGGCGGTGCCACCTGACCGCTGACCGCGAACCGGCTCAGGGCTCCGGACTTCGCGGCCAGTGCCTCCCGGTCGGCCGGGGTGAGCGGCCGACCGTCCGCCCGCTCGGCGACGACGAGGGCCGGCTGGACGTCACGTGACGGCAACTGCTTTTGCAGCCGCTCCACCTGGGTGGACTGCCACTGCGCCGACAAGCCGGTCGATGACACGGGGGCGGGGTTGCTGGGCTGTGGGAGTCCGAAGACGGCGGCGCCGAGGATGATCGCGGCGACCACGGTGAGCCAGGCGGCCAGCCGGCCGCGGGCGACGTGGGTGAAGAGGGACATCGTTGCCTCACCTGGGATGCTTACGCGCGGGAAGTCTCGTCGGTGGTATATCTCGGCTATCGAGATTATCGGCTGTTGAGGTATGCTGCAACCCGGCGGGGAGGAGAAGCGGCGGAACGTGGCAGCGCACGGCATGTACCGGCGGCGGGACACACGCCGCGACCAGCTGATCGCCGAGATCACCAACGACCTGCGGCGGTACGCGGCGGACGCCCAGCACGTCGGCCACGCCTTCGCCGGCCTGCACGGACTGGGGCCGACCGATCTGCAGGCCCTGATCGCGGTCATGGACGCCGAGCTGCAGAACGCTCCGATCACCCCCGGCCGCCTCGGCGAACAGCTCAGCCTCTCCTCGAGCTCCGTGACGGCACTGATCGACCGGCTGGAACGCGCTGGCCACATCCGCCGCGACCGCGACACCGCCGACCGGCGAAAGGTTCTGCTGCACTACGGGGAACAGGGCGCCGCCATCGCCATGGAGTTCTTCCGGCCGCTCGGGCAGCGGACCGACGCGGTGATGGCGGACTTCACCGACGACGAACTGGAGACCGTCCACCGCTTCATGGCGGCCATGAGCACCTCATTGCGGCAGCACCGCGACGCCGTACGCGCCGAAACGCCCCGGCGCGGCGACGCTTGATCCGCTCCGTTGCGAGCCGTGTGATGGTTCCGCTCCCGATCGTGTCTTCGTCGGCCTGCACGCGGGCCGGGCGGTGTTCCGCCGGCCGAGGCGAGCATGACTACCCTGCGTAGTCAACCGTTACGTTGCTGTGGGGTAGCTCACCAGGGGGCGCCCATCGTGGGCTCACCGCCGATCAGACGGGGGTGAACCAGTACGGGGTGGACAGCAGTGGGGCTGGCGTCGAACAGGTGTCGGCTGCCCTGCTGGCACTGGAGGACCGGGTCGCCGTGGATGCCGCCGCCGGGTACGCCGCCGCGGTGGAACTCGAACGGCGGGCTGACGCTCTGGGCAACGAGGCCCTGCTCATGCGTGCCCGGCTGTGCTGGATCGACATGCTCAGGCGCACCGGTGACGTCCGGGAAGCTACCCGGCAGATCAAGGCCATCCACGCTTGGGCCCGTAAGCACGGCGACCGCCGGCTACAGGCGCGCGCCCACCTGGTGCAGGCGAGTATCGAGCGGCTGTCCGGCCACCGGGCCGGGTCCCTGCAGCACGCGCTGAAGGCGGTCGAGCTGCTCGACGAGACGGCCACAGCGCCCATGCAGGTCTGGCACCGTCTGAGGCTCGCTGATGCGCTGGCCGAGAACAGCGACATGGACGCGGCGCGGCCGCGTTACCGCCGGGTTGAGGAACTGGCCCGGGAGCTACATGACTGGGAACGGCTCCTCGTGGCACTGAACAACTGGGCCTACTCCGAATACCGGGCTGGCAACCTCCCGCAGGCCGCGGAGGTCGCCCGGCGGATGCAGGACCACGCCGTAGTGCGCGGCTACCACCTCGACTCGGATGCGCTGGACACGATCGGCGCGATCCAGATCGCCAACGGCGAGTACGCCGAGGCGGAGCAGACGATGCAGGTATGCATCGCCCGCAGCAAGAGCGCCGGGGCGAACGACGCCGACGAGATGGCCGAGTACCTGTTGACCCTGGCCCGCGCACAACGTGGTCTCAGAGCGACCGACCGGGCCCTGCGGAGCCTGCACACCGCCCATACGCTGTGCACCGAGCGTGGCCTGCACGAAGTCCTGGTCCGGGTGTATCAGGAGAGAGTCGAGGTGCACACCGCCCGGGGTGAGCACGCCGAGGCCCTCGCCGCGCAGGAAGCCTTCATCGCCGCCCGGGAAAGCCTGCCTTCCCCGCAGCGAAAATCCATGCGGGTCATCCTGTGTGGGCTCAGGAGATACCTGGCCGGTCATTCTCGGACGACGCTGCACTGATCCTCCCTTTAGGCCGGCCCGCCGGTCGACTGCGTCGGCCGCATGGCTGGCTGTGCGTGTCCATCAGCCCGGGGAACAGCGCGTGACGAGCACGTCGCTCGGGTGCGTGCGGCCGAGCTGACCACCGCTCAGATCATCGCGGCGATCCGTGGCATGGTCGGTTCGCGGCGGCACATCACGGCCCGGAAGTCCGCGGCCCACTGACCGCGCTGCTCCTCAGCTGCTGCGGGCGCCTCGCCGCCCGCCTTGCCGCCTGAACCCGATCAAGGAGAAACTTCATGACGTACGCGGTGACCATCGACGTACCGGCCCCGGCCGGCCCTCGCCGCCTCGGCACCCGAGGAGTTCGGACCGATGCCCGAGCAGCGCGTGGAGGAACTCGACCTGCTCGGCCTGGTCATCCCACCCGCCGGCATAGCCGAGTAGGCCGCGCTCGCGAACCGCGACGTCGGGGCCGGCGAACACCCGGTCAGAGGCTGAGGATGCGGTTCAGAATGTCGCGGTAGCCGCGGAGCTGGACCCGCAGCGCCTCGGTGTCGTCGCTCTCGCCGCCGAGGCTGTCCTTGCGCGACCGCAGGCCAGCGGTGAGCTTGTCGACGGCCTCCTCCACCAGCGCGGCGGCCTCGGCCGTGGCCTCCTTCGGGCTGTCGACGAAGCGGAGCTGCACGTCGCGCCACCGTTCCTGCAGGCCCTGCGTGTCGGCGGCGGCGAACAGGGTGTCCGGCTGGTGCGCGGCAGGCGCGGTCGCGGGGGCCACCTCGTTCGCCTCCTCGGCGCCGCCCCCGTCCTCGGGCGCCGGCGCCGGGGCGGGGGCGGGGCGCCGGTCGTCGTCGGCGTCCTTGACCCGCGGGTCCTCGAAGGTGCCGCGGTCGTCGAGGGCCACGTCGACCGGGTCCTCGTGCGAGCTCCCGGCGGTGCCGGACGGATAGGTGGTCGTGTGGGACTCCGAGCGCGACTCGGCCGCCCCTTCACCCGGCGCGACACTGCGGCTGTCGGCCGCGCCGGTGGCGGCGTCGCTGTCCCGGCCCGTGGCGTCCCTCCGGTCGTCGATCGGATTCGCCGTCGCGGAGGCGGCGACCGCGCCCCCCACCGTCGAGGCGCCGAAGGCGGTCGGCTGCGGGCCGGGCTCGTGGAACTGGGTGCGGTCGGGGTCGTCCTCCCGGTCCGGACCCAGGCGGTCCCGGCGGGCGCTGTCGCGCGCCTCGTCTCCCGGGGCGTCGGACCATGGCGAGGAGGCCGGCTGGCGCGGCACCGCCACGGGCTCGGACTGCACCCGCTCCGGGCGGTCGCCGGGCGCCGCGTCGTCGGTGGACTCGCCGGCGTCGTTGGAGAAGTAACGCATCGTCGGACTCCTCAGCGGCTCGTGGCGTCGGGACGGGAAACCGCGACGTCGCTGTCATGGTCATTGATCTTCTGGGACGGGACGGCCGGCTCGGTACCCTGGGCCGTCGCGCCCTCGGACCGCACCGGGTCCTCGCCGAGCAGGTCGGCGAAGAGGACGCGGTAGTGCACCAGGGCCTGACGGAGATCCTCAGTCTCCGCGTCGCCGTTGCGGCTGCGCTCGCTGATCGCGTGGGCGTCGCGGTAGTGCTCGAGCGTGCGCGCGTGCTCGACGGAAAGGGTGGCGAGCTGCTCGTCGTAGTCACCGGTGGGGTAGCCGCGCTCGGCGATCAGCCGGGTCACCAGCTCGTCGGCCGTCGTCACGGCCCGCTCGGGCGCGTCCACGAACAGGATCTGCACTTCTTCCCACGCGACGGAGTAGCGGGCCTTGTTCTCCGCCGACAGCGGCTTGAGCTCGAGCTCGGCGTGCCGCTTGCGGCGCTCCTCGAGCTCCCGCTCGCCCGCCGTACGGCTGTCCGCGTCGCCGACGACACGGTCGTACTCGGGTCCGAAGGTCTCCTGCAACTTCCTGCGGCGGCTGGCGCGTACGCCGAACACGATCGCGGCGATCACCAGCAGCACGACGACGACGACGAGAATGATTACGAGTGTGGGGGACATCGGGGCGCCTCCTTCTTCGCCCGCTGCTATTCCCACCCAACCAGGGTCGTCAATCCTCCCGACCGGGTGCGCCTGCATTGGAGCCGTTCCAGAAAACTCGAAGGCCGGCCCGGCGGACCACACACCCAGCGCGTCGCCGCCGATCGGGCCGCGGCCGACTTGCTGCTGTTCACCTTGCCCGCGACGCGGCGGCGCGCCCCTGCCTGTGGCTGGGTCAACCAGCGCGGTGCCGGCCCTGCCGTTCGTCGAGGTGGCGCCCGCCGGGTGAGGCTGAGCCGGGGTCCGCGGGCAGGGCGATGTTCGTCGGCGCCTCGGCTGCGCGCGTGTCCCACCGCGGCACCGCGGACGGCCGGGGCGTTCTCGCACCTGCGTCGACCAGTGGGACGTATACCCGGGCGTCAACGGCCTCGGCCAGCAGCAGCGCCGCGACCAGCGCGGTGGGCCGCTCGGCCGGGTTCCGGTGCAGGCAGCGCGAGCAGAGGTCGAGAACCTCGGGGGCGAGCCCGTCGATGTGCGGCAGCGGTTCGGGGTCGAGCCGCCTCTGTGCGTCTATCAGTTCGGTGTGGCTCGCCGCCGTCCAGGGCAGCCGCCCCGAGAGGCAGTGGTACAGCAGCACACCGAGTGAGTACATGTCGGACGCTGGGGTCGCAGCCAGTCCCGAGAAGCGTTCGGGGGCGACGTAGGCCGGGGTGCCCATTACTGGGCCGTCGGGAGTCGGGTCGTGGCTGCCGACCGTGGCCGCGATGCCGAAGTCGAGCACCTTCGCCCCCGCCGGGGTGAGCATGATGTTCGCGGGCTTGATGTCGCGGTGCACGACGTGCTCCGCGTGGGCCGCAGCGAGGGCCGCGGCGACCTCGGCACAGATGCGGACCGCGATGCGCCAGTCGAACAGCCCGGCGCCGAGATGCTCAGCCAGCGTCTGCCCTTCGACAAGCTCCATCACGATGTAGGGCACTTCGCGATCCGACGCCTGCGAGGTGCCGAAGTCGTGCACCCCGGCGACGTTGGGGTGCACGAGACGCGCGGCGGACCGGGCCTCGGTGCGGACAAATTCGGCCCCACGGGCCTCGCCGAGGGTACCCGCGGCCGCCGGTGCAATGATCTTGACGGCCACCGGCCGGTCGAGCACCCGGTCATGCCCGCGCCACACCTCGGACATGCCACCAACGCCGATGCGCCGTTCGAGCCGATACCGCCCGCCCAGCGTCCGCATCTGCCGCTCCCCTGTCACCCCCGGTTCATGGTCGCAGGACCCGGTACCCTCACAGCCAGAAGCACAAACGCGGTGAACGGCCTGCGGGGTACTAGCAGATCTATGAACAGTGCGCCGTGGCCGTGGTCTTTCGCGCTAAGCGCTACTCGCCTCAGGCGGCGCGGACGATCTCCTCGGCAACCTGCCGAAGTTCGTCGAGGTTGGGCTCGAAGCCCGCCGCAATGTCGGGGTGCAGCGCGGCACGGGTCCGCTCCAGCAGCATCGCGGTCACCGCGTCCACCGGCTCGCCGGCGTACTCCGCGGTGACCTCGTCAGTCGCGGCCCGCAGGGCCGACGTCAGCTGGTCCTCGAGCGGCACGCGGAGCTTCTCCTCGACCGGGTTCAGTGCTGCCGGGTCCAGAGTGACCTGCGGTTCCAGCATGGGACTCCAATCACGACGGCGCCAGCCCCAATCCCGATACCCATGCCTGCGGCGCCGTCAAACTCGCCACGTTTTCGGCAAAGCTGCGATAGCCGAACGCGGAGTGGCAACGGCCGCCAGTGCGCCGAGCCCGCCTGCTTGATGCAGGGATGGGTGACGGTGCCCGACGCCCTCATGCGGCAAGTCACTGCAATCCGACTTCGCGCGGCAACATCACCATCGACCCGCAGAGATCTCTTCTGCCGTCGGAATCGCTCGGCACGCACCCAGGAGTACACCCTTGCCGGCAAGATCCATCACCCGAGCAACATCTACCGGTCCGCGCTCTGGAACGCTCCTGACAGAATGCTGTCAGGAGCGCGGTGGAAGTCGTCGACGGCCGTCGGGCATGGTGGTGTTCCGCTACGCATTGGAGATGCACATGACCATCGTTCCCGAGCACGCCGTCGTCTGGGCCGAGATCCCCGTCTCGGACCTGGCCAAGTCCACGGCCTTCTACGAGGCCGTGATGGGCTGGCCGCTCATTTCGACCGAGTCCAAAGTCGGCCAGAACCCGATGGCCCTGTTCCCCGCGAAGAACCCCGTGTCCAGTGTGACCGGTCACCTGTATCCCGGCCGTCCGGCCAGCGACGGGAGCGGGCCAACCGTCCACCTCGCCATCGTCGGGACCGTCGAGGAGGCTGCGCAACGCTGCGCCCAGGCCGGAGGAACTGTCATCGGGCCGGTGCACGACGTTCCGGCCGGGCGCGTCCAGTACGCCACGGACCTCGACGGCAACTCCATCGGCCTGTGGGAGTGGGCTGCCTGATCATGCGACGAGCCGACCGCCTCTTTCAGATCGTCCAGCACTTGCGGGGCGGTCGGCTCGTCACCGCCCGGCAGCTGGCCGAGCGTCTTACGGTGTCCGAGCGCACGATCTATCGCGACATCGCCGACCTGATCCGATCCGGCGTTCCGATCACCGGCGAAGCCGGCATCGGCTACCTCATGCGGGCCGGCTTCGAGCTTCCGCCGCTGATGTTCGCCCGCGATGAAATTGTCGCGCTGGTAGCCGGCGCGCGCCTCATCCGGGCATTCGGCGGAACAGCGATGGCGCGAGCGTCCGAGGAGGCGCTGGTGAAGATCAGCGCCGTGCTTCCTGAAGCCGAGCGCCGACGGGCTGAAGCGGTGCCCATCCACGCGTTCTCGGTACGGACCGCCGACGCCGACCGTGCTCGCCTCGACACGCTCGACGCCGCGATCGCCGCCCGCCACACACTGACCCTCGACTACGAGGACCGCGCCGGGGTCCTGACCCGCCGCGACGTTCGTCCGCTCGGGCTTACCTTCTGGGGACAGGCCTGGACGCTCGTGGCCTGGTGCGAACTGCGGCAAGACCCGCGGATGTTTCGGGTCGACCGCATTGCGGCCATGGAGGTCGGCGCGACCTTTCCCGCCGACTCGGCGCAGAGCCTGGCGACGGTACTGGCCGCGATGGCACGCGACGAGGCCGAGCGACAGAACCGAGCGATGAGAAGGAGCGACCAGACCGAGCAACAAGAACGAGCGGCAGGCACGTACGACAAGACCGCTGGCGGATGACGGGCCGTCGACCTTCCCGGGGTTCTGACGGCCGCTCCGTCCGGCCGGAAGCCATCTGCTGTGCTGTGTCGCTGGTGCGGGGGCACCACCGTCGGGAGTCACCCCGGAATCCGCACCGGCAGGGCTTTCCTGAGCCGGCACCAGCGCAGGGCCTGCGGTCTGTGGGGCAAGGTTCGTCTCGACCACCTCGGCCAGCTCCCGCACGCCACCACCTCGGTCATCAGCCGCTGATGGTCGAGATCCTCCTCTGCCACGATCACCGATGTCACCACCGGACATTATCCGTGAAGCGGCACAGCTAACACGAGGTCGCACGCTCTGAGGGAGCTGGTGGTCGTGGAGACCACGATGAGGGTTGAACGGAGCAGTGGTGGGCAATAGGCGGGGTTACCCGTGGCCCGCTGGACCCTCCGGCAGCTTGAAGGAGGAGACCACATGGCGCTTGTTGTCGTTGCTGAGGACGAGGATGACATCCGATCCCTGGTTGTCCGGATGCTGCATCGGGCGGGCCACGAGGTGATCGAGGCCCCAGACGGAGCAGTCGCACTACAGGCCGTCCGGGAACGCCACCCCGACGCAGTCATCAGCGACCTCGACCTGCCACGGATGTCCGGCGTCGAACTCAGTCAGGCCATCCGCACCGACGCGAACACCGCCGCCCTGCCCGTGATCCTCGTCAGCGGGAGCCTCCTGCCAGGTGATCGCCGCGCTGTCGACGCGCGAGCCACCGCGATCCTGACCAAGCCCTTCCTCCCGCGGGAGCTCGTCGCCTGCCTTGACAAGGCGCTAACCGCTGGGCACGACGATGGGGTGCCTCCAATGCGGTGCCCCTAGAGCTGCGGCTGCAACTCTGCCGTCGCCGATCCGGTAGCGGTAGGGATCAGGTAAATGTCGCGGCGGCCATGCCGTAGCGGTGATTGAACCAGTGCTCCAACGGATCGACCACCACAGCAGAATAGAACGGGTGTACTAGATGATCAGGGCTCCAGCCCTTGGCCTGCAAGGTCATCCGGCTACGGGACCACTACGACAGGGCACGAGAAATGCCCACTTCCGGGCCCAGAAGTTCGACCGGCTGGCCGGGGTCGGGGTCAGTCCAGCCAGGCGAGTCGGGCCACCCCACCGGCGACCGAGACCACCCTGGCCCGAAGCAGCGCGTCGTTGATCTTCAGGACCACGTGTTCCTTGCGGGCTGGGCACTGCTGGGCGCCGGACACCACGCAGGCTACCCGGGTCGGCTTGGCGGTGACCGGCTGAGCGCCGACGCTGGACCACAGAACCGCGTCGGTGCTGGCGCCGTCCCAGACGCGGGCGGGGCGAGTGAGAACCAGGCTCCGGGCCAGCTCCGACTCCTGCGCCCCGATGTCGGTGTAGGCGAAGTGGGCCTGCCCGTCCCGCACGGTGATACACCGGGCGACAGCCAGCAGCGGCTGATAGGAGCCGTCTATCCGCACCGCCACCTCGGCACCCTCTGGTGGCGCGTGGTCGAGCACAGCGGCAAAGCCGCCGACCGACACGTCGAGGGTGCGACCGACGCTCTCCACCGAGGTGTCGGGCCACCACACCGTCACCGGAAGTTCCAGCTCCCGTCGCGGGTACTGGCGCCGGTCGGTCTCATCCTGCGTAGGGCGGCCCAGTTGGACCCGTCCACCGCCGACCATCCGTACGGCCGCCCACCATCGGCTTACCGGCGGCGCGTGGATCAGCTGTACCACATCAAACGGACCGACCCCAAGATCATCTTTGACTTCGACGTCCAGGGTGCCGGTCGTCGGATCCGCCGCGCTCAGGAGGGCGGAAACGCCGTTGACGGTGATCGTCGAACCGATCCGTTCCACCCAAGCGTCCACCCGATCAGCGTAGAGCCGGGCGGGACCTCTCGCGAGCGGAGCACGCCACGGCGAACCGTGACGCAACACCGAACGACAGCCGTAGCCCCCTATCACCCCAAAATTGTCAAGCTCCGGGTTTGATGGAGGGTTTGATCTTCCCCGGGTTGGGTAAGCCGCCGTCTATCTCAGCACCTTGGCCAGGTTTGTCAGTGCTTTGAGGCGGTCGGGTTCGGTGGGCACGAGCACGACGCTGGTGGCGCCGGCGGCGTGCCGGGCGGCGATGCCGGTGCGTACGTCGTCGGGCGTTCCGGCCAGGGACAGTTCGCGTACCCAGTCGTCGGGCATGGTGGCGGCGAATTCCTCCGGGGCCACCGACGCGGCGCGGTGGGCTGCGAGGTCGGTGGCGAAGGGCAGAGTCGCTAGGTGCGGGGCCCAGTCGGGTTCGCCGATCCAGGCCAGGGCCGGGCGTACGAGGTCGCGGGCGGTTCGTCCGTCGTCGGCGATGACGGCGGCGTCGTAGGTGATGACCTGTGGCGAAGCAGAAGCGAGGCGCGCGATCGAGGCCGCGACGTAGGACGGTGTGGCGGGTTCGGCCAGCAGCAGCCCGTCGGAGACCTGCCCGGCGACAGTGATTGATTTCGGGCCGCGGACACCGAGCACGACCGGCGGCGCCACGGCGGGTGTCTCGCCGATCACGACATTCTCGACGTCCACGTACCGGCCGGCGGCGGGTCCGGGTTCGCCGCGCAGCAGTGTACGTACGGCGATGGTGTATTCGCGTAGCAGGGTGAGAGGGCTGGCCGGCCAGGCACCTGCCTGGCGCATCCAGTCCGGCATGCCGTGTCCGATCCCGGCGATCAGCCGGCAGGGGAACAGCTGGGCGAGGGTGGCGAGTTCCATCGCGGCGAACGCGGCGTTGCGTGCCCCGGCGGGCATGATCCCGATCCCGACCGTGATGTGTGCCGTGGCCGCGAGCACGGCGCCGGCTTGGGCCACGCCGCCGCGGAAGCCGAGGTCCTCGACAACCCACAGCTGGTCGAAGCCGAGTTGTTCGGCTCGCCGGGCGAAAGTCAGTACCTGCTCGGCAGGCAGGTCACGGGGCAGCATCACGCCGATGCTCGACATGGGGAAATCCTACGGTGGGGCTCGCGAACGCCGTCGATCGCGCGGGACGCGACCGCGGGATTTGGCGGAACGCCTGCGGGTTAGCTGACGCGGACATGGGTGGTCAGCGGTGAGTGAAGCACCTCGACGGGTTCGAAGCCGGCGGATTCAACCCCGTCGAGGATACGCTCGCCCGAAGCGCGCGGTTGGGTCAGGCGAACGCTTTCGGCGTTGTCTCGACCGGGACGACGACCTCGTGGTGATGGGCGTCGAACCCGACCCGGCCCCGGTCGTCCAGCCGTCTCGACGCCGTCTCTGCCGATGGCGCACCTACCCGGGGTGGGCAGCGTCCGGGCACCCAGGCCGGGCGCGGGAGGCGGCCCGCTTCACCTGGGCGGGACCCGACGGGGCCGGCTCGCGCGGTGCGGGCCGGTCTCAGACGGGCGTGCGTTCAGCGGCGGCCGACGCTGACATGCATCTGCGTGGTGGTGCCCGGCATGCGGGACTGTTGATGGAAGATCGGCGGCTGCGGCCCGGGCGACACTGGCCGGGCCCGTGCCGGCCGGGCCGGTGCCGGCCCGTCACCCGCCAGCGCGGCCGCACCGGCCCGCACGAGCTGCTCGACTCGTGGTTGTCCTTCAGCGCCGCGGCTGTCGGTTACCGCGTCGATCCGGGCG
Source organism: Krasilnikovia cinnamomea (assembly GCF_004217545.1). Lineage (NCBI taxonomy): Bacteria > Bacillati > Actinomycetota > Actinomycetes > Micromonosporales > Micromonosporaceae > Krasilnikovia > Krasilnikovia cinnamomea. Next base: position 6,126,792 of record NZ_SHKY01000001.1, on the reverse strand, counting down.
ACGAACTCCAGCAGGCCATTGACAGATCCGGGGTACTCCCGGCACAGCTGCGCCGCCGCTTGCAGGTGCGTGCCGGCGACCGACGCGGTCCGCTGCCGCATCCCCAGATCCCACACCCCGGGGCTGACCAGATATCCGGCCGGTAACGTCCCCGCACCGCCCCGCGATGCGAACACGTCCACGTCCGCCGGCAAGGAGGTGGGCCGCTGCGATCCGAGCACGACAAGCGCGCCCCCGCCAGCGAGGACGAGTGGGACGACGGTGGCAAGGACGACGGACCCGGTGTAGATCCACAGCCCCCCACCCACCACTACGGCGAGTAGCAGAAGTGCCGCGAGTTCGCCGCTGCCATCGGGTTTGCCTTCCGCGGCCACCGCGGCACGGTAGTGCCCCACGATGGTATCGACGGCGCTGCTGCGCGGCTGCCACCCGTCTGGGCGGGCGGGGATCTGGTGCGGCACTGGAACCTCCACTGAATGTCACGAGGGAAGCGCCGCCCGGGGCTCGCGCCGGGCCGTTGTCCCGCTTTTCGTTCGCACGGGAAACGATGCCATCGGCCAGTCAACCGAACCTCAAGTCACCCTCTGCATTCGCACTGGGCGCCTTGATCGCCATCACCGGCCCACATGCCGAGGATGCCGCGACGGCCATCGGCGGCAAGTACCCGGCTGCGGTTGGGCATCCTCGAGATCGGCCGCAGCCTACGGCTGCCGTGACCGGTGAACGTGCTGCGTCAAGCCGTCCGGGCGCATCGGAGCGTGCGGTGTCACCAACGACGCGGAGGGCCGTACGGCCGAACCCAGAAGGCGCGACCGCACGCGACAGAGTTCACGGCGGCAATTGCAGCGGCAGTCAGGTGACCAGCACGGGCAGGGCCTGCAACCCGAACACGATGGAGGCGTCGCGAAACGCCAACTGTGTGGGGTCGACCGCCAGGCGTAAGCGTGGGAAGCGACGGACCAACGCCGGGTAGGCCGCGTGCAACTCCATGCGGGCCAGCTCAGCGCCGATACAGCGGTGGGCGCCATGGCCGAAGGCCAGGTGTGGGTGGGCCGGTCGGGACGGGTCGAGAACATCTGGGTCGGCGCCGAAGACGCCGGCGCGGTTGGCGGCGCTCAGCGAGCACGCCACGAGGTCACCGGCGGCGATGCGCACGTCGCCGACCTGGAAGTCGCGCAGGGCGCACCGGGGGAACGCGACCTGCACCACGCTGAGATAGCGCAGCAGTTCCTCGACGAACTGCGCCGTCGCCTGTCCGCTCTGGGTGTCGGGGTGGGTGCCCACGAGCAGGCGTTTCAGCTGCGGCTCGCGGGCGATGACCAGCGCGCCGAGCGCGAGCATGCTCGCAGTCGTCTCCAGCCCCCCGGTGAGTACGCCATCGGCCAGCCCAGTGAGTTCCCGGTCGTCGACGGCGTCGCCGTGCTCGCGGATCAGCATGCCGAGTAGCCCGTCGCCGGGAGCGAGGCGCTGCCGGGCGACCAGGTCACTCAGGTAGCACAGCGATTCGCTCATCGCGTTTAGTGAGCCGCCGGCGGCACCGGTCAGGTCGAAACGAGCGGCGGCCAGCCGCTGGAAATTCTCGCGTTCACCGTACGGCACCCCAAGCAGCTCGCAAATCGTCAATGACGGTATCGGCAGAGCAAACGTGGGCCACAGATCTACCGGTGCGTCGCCGGGCTCGATCGCGTCGAGTACCTCCTCGACAATGCTCTGGATGCGCGGCGCGAGGCGACGCAGCCGCCGCATCGTGAACTCCGGAGCGAGCATGCGGCGCAGCCGAGTGTGCGCCGGCGGGTCGGCGAAGCCCAGTCCGCCAGGATTGTGGCGGGTACCGATCCCGGTGGTACCGGCGAGGTTGGCGAAGTCGTTGCTGAACCCCTCGACGTGGCCGAGGACCGCCTTGACCTCGTCGTAGCCGGTCACCAGCCAAGCCCGCACGCCGAACGGCAGCGGCAACGGGGCGACCCGCTCCTGCTCCCGGTGTCGTGACAACTCCACGACCGGATCCAGGCCGTCGCGGCGCAAGGGCCACAGCATGGAATCCGGCAGCCGTGACAGGTCAGACAGGTTCGCGCCGGCCCTGAACGCACGCGCCCCCAACCACCGCTTGGCCCGGCCCCACATCCGCCGAAGGCGGAACCTGATGTCCGAACCGCCGTCTCGCGCCCACCCGTTCGTCTCGCTCACCACCATCATCGGCCGCGTGGCACGGCGCCGAGCCTGGGCTGAGACCGAGCGGCGCCCGCCGGATCCAATCATCACGCCGAGTCAGCGCCACGGCCACCGCACCCTCCGCGCGCTCAAGTGGCGAGACGTCCGTGCCCTCCGAGCGCAGTGTTACCAGGGTGAAGATACCGGCAGCGCACCTGGTGCAAGGCTGGACCACGGTTTCGCGCGGGCATCAACAGATGCCCGGCGCGGGCCCGACGTGGTCCGCTCGGCTTGTGGGCCATGAGGCAGCAACTCGCTAGGGCGGAACCGGCCCTCGGCACTGACCCCGGTCACGGTCACCGAGCGGTCGGATCGCCGCTGCGCAGGCCAGTACCGAGCGATGCCGGGTGGAGAGAGTCCATCCGTCAGACGATTTCCCGGACGACCGGCATGGACCTCTCAGGTTTGCCCGGCCCCGACCGACCGGAATCCCTGGACCGCGTACTCCGGCGTGGCACCGGCAAGTCGTTTCGGAGAGCCGGTGATGGGAGCGAAACGTCATGTCCGTGGCAACGCCGACCGGGTCGTCTCCTACCGACCTGCACCTATCCGGCTTGCTGCACGACAGTGACCTGACCCGGGTCAGGCGGGTGCGGACGGCGGATGGCGGCACGGTCGTCCGCAAGGAGATGCTCGGGGCGAACGCGGTGGCGCGGGCCAGCCACGAACACGCGATCCTGGTCCGGCTGGCCGGCGTCGACGCCGTCAGCCAGCTCGCGGGCGACCACGCGCACGCGGACCGGCACGGGCTGACCCTCGTCGACGTCTCCGGGCGGGCGCTGGCGGAGCTGCCGCCGTCCGAGCGTCCGGACATCGCCGGCCTGCCGGCGTTCGCGCTGGCGCTCGCGCGCATCCTCGGCCCGGTGCACCGGGCCGCGGTCGTGCACCGCGACATCAACCCGGCCAACATCCTGCTGCGCCGCGACGGCCGGCCCGTCCTGATCGACTTCGATCTGGCCACCACGTTCGCCGAGGTCCGCCCCGCGTTCACCCACCACACCGAGATCCTCGGCCGGCTGCCGTACCTGGCGCCGGAACAGACCGGGCGTACCGGGCTGCCCGTCGACTCCCGGGCCGACCTGTACGGACTCGGCGCAACCCTGTACGAGCTGGCTGCCGGGCACCCCCCGTTCGGCGACGGCGACCCGTTGCAGTTGGTGCGGGACATCCTCACCCGAACCCCGCGGCCGCTGGCTGAGCTCGTACCGGGTGTATCCCGGGGCCTGTCCGACATCGTGGCCCGGCTGCTGGAGAAGGAACCGGCCCGGCGTTATCAGAGCGCCGAAGGGCTGGTCCACGACCTGACCCGGGTGGTCGCCGCGCCGCAGGCGTCGCTGCGGCTCGGTGAACGGGACTTCCCGAGCCGGTTGTCGCCGCCCTCGACGGTGGTCGGGCGCGACACCGAGAGCGCCGCGCTGCGGTCCGCGTTCGAGCAGGCGGTTCACGGGCGCCCCACGGGACTGCTCGTCACCGGCGCCCCCGGGGCGGGCAAGTCCGCCCTGATCTCCCAGCTGCGCCCCATGGTCACCGCCGCTGGAGGCTGGTTCGTCACCGGCAAGGCAGACCAGTACCGCCACGACGCCGCCTCCGGGGTGGCCGTTCAGGCACTGCACGGCATCGGCCGGCTGCTGCTGGCCGAGCCGGAGGACGAGCTGGCACAGCACCGGACGCGGATTCTCGCGGCGCTCGGCCCCAACGCCGGCCTGATCGCCGCGGCCTCGCCGGAGCTCGCCACGCTGCTCGGCGACCACGAGATCGGCATAGACGACCCGATGGAGCTGCAGGCGCGACTGCGGCAGGCGGCACTCGACCTGCTGCGCGCGATCGCGTCGCCGCAGCGCCCGCTCGTCCTCGTCCTCGACGACCTGCAGTGGGCGAGCCCGTCCGCGCTCGGCATCGTCGACGCCGTGCAGACCGACAGCCACCTTCGCGGGCTGCTGTTGGTCGGCGCGTACCGGGACCGCGAGGTCGACGCGGCGCACCCGCTCACCGCGTTGTTCGACCGATGGCAGCGACTGGGAGTGGCGCCCGTACGACTGCACCTGGACAACCTCGGCGCGGGCGATCTGGGCACTCTGGTCGGGCAGATGCTGCGCCTGCCCGCCGAACCCGCGGCCGAGCTCGCCGGCGTGCTACGCGAGCGGACCGGTGGGAACCCGTTCGACACCGTCGAGCTGATCAACGCGCTGCGCGGCGACGGCACACTGGAACTGGGCGAATCGGGCTGGCGCTGGGACTCCTCGGCGATCCGCCGCCACATCGGTTCGGGCAACGTCGTCGACCTGCTCACCGAGCGCATCGGCCGGCTGGCCGAATCCGAGCGCGAGCTGCTGCGGGTCATGGCCTGCCTCGGCGGCTCGGTGCGGCTCGACCTGCTCGCCCGCGCCAGCGGACACCGTCCGGAGACCACTCGCGAGCGCCTGACCGCCGCGCTGGACGACGCGCTGCTGGTCCTGGACGACGACGGTGGCATGCCCACGGTGCGTTTCCGGCACGACCGGGTACAGGAGGCGGCCCGCCACGACCTGGACCCGACGGCCCGGCCCGCCACCCACCTCGCGATCGCCTGGCGCCTGGCCGTGGACCGTGCCTTCCGCGGCGAGGCCGCCGAGCAGTACCTCGCGGCCGGGCCGCTGCTGCGCGACGTCGAACCGGCGGAGCGGCGCACGGCGGCGGCGCTGTGCGGCGAGGCCGCCGCGGCGGCGCGGTTGATCAGCAACCACTCGACCGCCGAGCAGTACCTCAGCGCGGCGCTCGGACTCTGGGCGACCCTCGACGCGGCCGACGATGACCCCCTGGCGATCGCGTGGGAGACCCAGCGGCACGGCGCCCTCTACAGCCTCGGCCGCCTCGACGAGGCAGATGAGGCGTACGGTTCGCTGGAGCACCGCGCGCCTGACCCGCTCGCGCTGGTGGACGCGGCCTGTAACCAGATTTCGAGCCTGAGTAACCGGTACCGGCATGCCGACGCGGTCAGTCTCGGCTTCGCCCTACTGAACCGGATCGGCTACGCCCCTCCGGGCGACGATGCCGGGGCCGAGGCGCGACGCCGCTTGGACGCGATGTACCGGTGGATCGAGACCGCCTCGGTGACCGAGGACCTGGCCCGTCCGGAGCCGACCGACCCGCGGGCCCTCGCAGCGGCACGCGTGCTGCAGCGGCTCGCCCCGGTGGCGTTGTTCGCTGCCGATCCGGTGGCCCTGGCGTGGGTGGTCACCGGGGCGCACCGCCTGTGGACGGAGCACGGCGCCTGCGCCGCGCTCGTGCCCACCATCGCCAGTGCCGGATTCGCCACCATCCAGATCGGCGGGGAGCACGGTGTCGGCGAACGCCTCGTCCAGCACGCCCTGGCCGTAGGCGTCGCGCGTGGCTACGAGACCGAAACCGCTCAGGCCCGGTACATCAACGCCGTCGGTACCCTGCACTGGTTCCAGCCGCTCGAGGACGAGGTGCGCCAGGCCCGCCTGGCGCGCGAGGGCCTGCTGCGCGGCGGTGACCTGCATTCGGTCTGCATGGCCTACTGGCCGTCGCTGTTCGCGCTGGTCGACACCGGACCTACGCTCGACGACCTCGACGCCGAGGTGGACGCGGCCCTGGCCTTCGCCGCCCGCACCGGCAACGACAACGCCTCCGCCATCCAGATCATCTACCGGCAGTTCGCGCTTGCCATGCGCGGTAGGACCAGCACCCCGGGCGGTTTCAGCGACGACACCTTCGACGAGCTGCGGCACCTGGAAGTCAACAAGCGGGTCGCGCTGCACTACTTCATGTACCGGGCGCTGTCGGCGATCATCTTCGACGACAGCGACGTGGCCCGCTACACCGATCAGGCCGCACGTCTGGCCCCGATGCTGCGGGCCTGCTATACGTACGCTCTGACGCAACTGCTGCAGGCGCTGGCGCTGGCCCGGCAGCTGCGCGGCGCCGAGCCCGACGCGCGGCCCGCGCTGCTGGCGGCCCTCGACGGCTGCCGGGACTTCTTGGCCGAACGCGCCAACGACGCGCCCGAGAACTTCCGTCACCTGCTGCGCCTGGTCGAGGCCGAACGGGCCTGGGCGGTCGACGACTTCCGCGCCGCGGCCACCGCGTTCGACGCCGCCCTGGGCGACGTCGAGCCGCGTCAGCGCCCGTGGCACAGGGCGCTGATCGCCGAGCGGGCCGGCCTGTTCCACCTGGGGCACGGGTTGCCACGCACCGGCCGCGGCCTGCTCGCCGAGGCGCGCGAGCACTACCGCAGCTGGGGCGCCGCGGGCAAGGTCCATCAACTCGACCGCGCCCACCCCGACCTGCCCACCTCGGACGCGGCACCGGCGCGGCAGGCGCTCAGCACCAGCGTCCGGGGCGACGACATCGACCTGCTGGCGGTCCTGCGCGCGTCGCAGGCGCTCAGCTCGGAAACCGACCTCGACCGGCTGCAGGCCCGCGTCGTGGAGCAGGTGGGCGCCCTCGCCGGGGCCACCACCATCCGGCTCGCCCTGTTCGACACCGAGGCGGGCCGCTGGATGCTGCCCAACCCGGATCGGCCCGGCGACGCCCCGGTGCCCGTCTCCACGCCAGGAACCGAACGGCTCGTGCCGGTACGGGCACTGCACTACGTCGAACGCACCCGCGAACCGCTCCTGGTCGCCGACACCGCCGGCGACGACCGGTTCGCCAGCGACCCGTACCTGACGGACGCGCCACGCGGTTCACTGCTCGTTGTCCCCGTGCTGCAGCAAGGTGCACTGCGGGCGGCGCTGGTGCTGGAAAACCGGCTCAGCGTCGACGCCTTCACCACCGACCGGCTCGGCGCCGTCACGCTGCTCGCCGGACAGCTCGCCGTCTCCCTCGACAACGCTCAGCTCTACCGGCGCCTGGAGACCAAGGTCGCCGAGCGCACCAGCGCCCTGCAGGCCGCCAACGAGCAACTCGCCGCGCTCAGCCTGACTGACGCGCTGACCGGGCTGGCCAACCGCCGCCGCTTCGACGACGCCCTCGAAGCCACCTGGACGCAAGCGCGCGAGACCGGCACGGCCGTCACGCTCGCCATGATCGACATCGATCACTTCAAGTGGTACAACGACTCCTACGGCCACCAGGGGGGCGACGAATGTCTGCGCCGGGTCGCCGCCGAGCTCGCAGGCACCGTCCGCCAGGGCACCGACATCGTCTGCCGGTACGGCGGCGAGGAGTTCGCCATCGTCTTCACCGGCGCTGACCACGACCGGGCCACCGCCGTCGCCGAACGGGCCCGCGCCGCCGTAGAGGCACTCGCGCTGCCACATGAGCGCACCGAAGCCCAGGTCGTCACACTCAGCATCGGCGTCGCCACGCACGTACCGGCGACCGGTGGATCCGCGCACGACCTCGTCGAGGCAGCGGACGCGGCGCTCTACTGCGCGAAGGAAGCGGGCCGCAACCAGCTGCGTGTGGCGACCCCGACTGCGCACCGGGGCGCCTGATCAAGCGGGTCGAAGGAGCCGCGCCGGGCGTCTGCCCGGCGCGACATGATCATGCCCGTTCGAGAGGGGCGTCCGGCTCGCCCCCCGGCCGCGATCCGACAAGTCCGGCTCCGACCAGCCGGGCGGCGGCCGCGGCGCGACGGGAGACCCCGAGCTTGGCGTACGCGCGTCCGACGTGGATCGACACCGTGCCGGGACTGACGAAGAGCCGGCGGGCGATCTCCTTGTTGGTCAGTCCTTCAGCGACCAGCGTGACGACCTCGGTTTCCCGGACGGTCAGCGCCGCGATCCCGGAGGCCGGCTTGCCGGCCTTGCCCTGCCCCGCGTCGCCACCGATGCCTGCCGGCGCTCCGAGGGCGGCGTCGTGGCGCTGCCGGGCCCACGCCGCGCCGAGCGGATCACCGGCCATGGCGAGCAGGTCGGCTGCCCGCCTGGCCGCCCCGGCCGCGGCAGTCGAGTCGGTACCCAGCAGCGAGTGGGCCACCGCCAGCGCCGCGTACCCCCGGATCCGGCGGCCTGACGTCTCCGCCGCGAGCTGCCGCGCCGCCGCGGCACAGGCCGCAGCCGCCGCCGACAACCGCCGCTGCGCGCAGGTCACGGCGGCCAGCTCAAGCCACCGGACCCGGACGAGCGGATCGCACTCGGACGTGTCCAGCGCACGGCACAAGCGGTTTGCGGCCGCGGCGTCGCCGCCGGACTGCTGCCACGCCCCTATCGTTGCCCTACCGCCGACCAGCCGCCTCGCCACCAGACTGTCCTGCTCGTGTGCCTGCGCCGCGAACCGGGCTGCCGCCGTGGCATCCCCTTGCCACAGGGCCGGCCAGGCCCGGACCGCCGCCACCTCGGCGAGCGTCGCCGGGTTGCCGGTGCGCTCGGCGGCGCCGGCCGCCCGATCCAGGCACTGGAGAGCACGTGTCAGGTCGCCCCGCAGCAGCCATGCACGGCCCGCGATCCCGTGCAGGGTGGCGAGCGGCTCGTAGCGACGCGCCTGCCGGGCGACGGCCAGCATCCGTTCGGTGTGCCGGAGCGCGTCCCCGATCCGCTCGGCCGCCAGCTCCGCCTCGGCCAACCAGCGGACGAGGTCCAGCACGGCGACCAACTCGTCGTCGAGCATCGCGTCCACCAGGTCGGCCGCCTCATCGAGGTGTGCGGCGGACTCGGCGATGCCGGTCATTCGGTCGGCCAGCACCCGCAGGGCCAACGCGGCCACCCGGGACGCTGCGCCCACGTCCTGCCCGAGGGCCTCGGTGGACCACCGCCGGGCCTCGGCGGCGTCGCCGCGCAGCATCGCACCGGAGGCGAGAGCGGCGTACAGCGCGGGTGGTGCCGAACCGGCGGGCGGGCGCAGCGCCTGGAGTTCGCCGCGCAGTAGGGAGTCGGCCTCGGCATGCCGGCCCAGCTGCTGGTCCGTACGGGCCGCGAGCACGGCGGCCTCCACGCGGCGTACCGCATCGGTGGTCGGCAGTCCGGCGAGCAGCCGGTGCAGGTACCCGCGGCTCTCGTCCAGCCGGCCCATCAGTCCCAGTGCCCGCGCGCACTGCAACTGCAGGTCGGCCCGCCGGTCGGCGGTGTGCGGCCCGGACGGCAGCAGCCGCGCGGCCCCGACAAGCCAGCGCACCGCGTCGGCGGGTGCCCGGTACAGGACCTCGCGCGCGGCTCGGCTCAACGTCTCGACAGCATCCTCGTCGCCCGGCACGGCGCAGTGCTCGAGGTGACGAGCCCGGTCCGATGCGGGCGCACCGCGCCCGCGGAGCGCCTCGGCGGCCCGCGCGTGGGCGGCAAGCCGCCAGCCCGCAGGGGCGGACTCGTACGCGACGGCCCGCACCACCTCGTGCCGGAAGCAGAATCCGGCGCCCGACGGCGCCGGGCGCAGCACGTCGTCCGCGCTGATCTGGTCCAGCGCCTGGAGCACGACCGCCGGTGTGCAGTCGGCGACGGCGGCGACCAACTCGGGGTCGGCCGGGTCGCCGGCCACGGCGGCGGCCCACACCACCTGCCGCTCGGCCGTGGACCGTGCGAGGAGCTCCGGCATGAGTGCGGCCCGGACGCGTTCCGGCACGGCCCCGGACGTACCCGCGGAACCGAGCAGATAGAGCGGATTGCCCCCGCTCGCCTCGTGGATGTCGAACCGGTGAGGCGCCGGGGCCATCGTGGACAGCAGCGCCGAGGATTCGGCCGGTGCCAGCGGGCCGAGGGTGACGCGCTGCACCACCCCGGCGGCCGCGGCTGTGGCCAGAACGGCGCCCAGCGTGCCGGTGAGCTGCCGTGGCCGGTGCGCCAGGACGAGCAGCACCGGGCCGCGCGGTGGGTGGCGCAGCAGGTCGGCGATCAGCCTCGCGGAGACCGCGTCGGCCCCGTGTACGTCGTCGACGATCAGCAGCAGACGGCGATCGGCGCGTGACCCGGTCTCGACCGGCGCGCGCAGCACGTCGGCGATGCGGGGAACCAGCGACTCGCGGCCGGGATCGGCGGGGTCGCACCCCTCCTCGGGGTTTCCGTGCCCCGCTGCCGGAGGTCCGGAGCGGCACGGCAGGACCCGCCATCCGGCATCGGCCGCATGCCGTCCGAAACCGGCCAACAACGTGGACTTGCCCATGCCGGGTTCGCCCGCGACCTCGACGACGACCCAGCGACCGGTGGGGCTGCAACGGGCAAGCGCCCGCCGCAATACCCCCATTTCGGTCTTCCGGATCGCGACGGTGTCGCACTCGTGGTTCTCGTCGGCCCCGCTGCGCATCATCGTTCCCTCACCAGCGGACCACCCGGTGCGGTCCGGGTGCCACGCTGTCAGGCGGGGACGGGCACGCACATCCGTACGTACCCGCATCCGCGGATACGTACGCGGGTCTCAGCTCGCCAGTCGGCTGACCGCGGCGGCGCGGGTGGTGACACCGAGCTTGGTGTAGATCCGCGACACATGCGTCTCGACCGTACGTACGCTAACGTACAGCTCGCCGGCGATCTCGGCGTTGGACATGCCCGCCGCGACCAGCACCGCGATCTCGCCCTCGCGCCGGGTCAGCTCCGCCGTTCCGGGGACGGACGGTGGCGGGGCGTCCGGCCGTAGCCTCCGGGCCAGGCGCCGCAGCGCCGTATGAAGGTCGGCGGCGTCCGTGCGTTCGCCGATCTTCTCGGCGCGAGCCAGGTCGTCCAGCGCTGCCGATTCGTCGCCGGTCCGCATGCGCAGCGCGGCCGCCGCCAGCCAGGCACGTCCGGCCACCAGCAGCAACTCCCCCTCGGTCAGCAGGGCGCCAGCTTGTTCGGCGAGATCGGCACCGCGGCCCGGGTCGTCTGCGCCGACCGCGTACGCCCGTGCCAGCAACACCAGCCCGCGCTCGACCCCACGCTCGGGGTCGGCGACCCGTTCGGCCAGTTCCGCCCAGTGCCCGGGGGACTCGGGCTCGCCGGTCTTCGCAGCGCACTCGCTGAGCACGGTGCAGGCGATCAGCCGGTTGTGCGGGTACAGCGCGGTCAACTCGGGTCCGCGTCCGGCGGCCACCAGATCGGCTGCGCCGCGCCGTACGTCCCCGGCTGCGATCCGGCTGAATGCCAGCATCGCCTGAGCGGTGGCCAGCCAGCCGCGGCTGGCCGACGCCGCCGCGACCGCCTGCTCACCCGTCACGATCGCCGCCGCGAAATCGCCCGCGCACCGATGCAGCCAGCACTGCGTCAGCAGGGCGAGGGCCAGCGGCTCGGCCGCGGCGAGCAGCCGGGCGATGGTGAGGGCCTCCTCGGCGGCCCGCATCGCGTCGCCGATCTGCCCGAGCCGGGCGTGCATCAGCGCCTGCATGGCCAGCAGGTAGGGCAGCACGAAGCTCTGCCCTGACTGGACCGCGACCTGCCGGCAGCGCAGGAGGCGGCGCAGCGAGTCGCGTGGCCCCTCGGCCTCGAGCCCGGTCCAGCAGAGCCAGGCGAAGATTTCGAGTTGGCGGGCGATCTCGTCGTCGCCCATCGTGTCCAGCAGGACGGTCGCTGAGCGCGGCCGCTCGCTGGACAGCTCCGCCGGCCCGGTCGCGTAACCGGTCATCGGCCGCATGGCGTGCGCGATCGCCGCAGCCGTGCCGCCCGGGGCGAACGCGATGATCTGGCACAGGCGTTCGTCGGCCTCGCCGAGTTGACCACGCATCAGCGCGTAGGTGGCGATCTGCAGCAGCACATCCGAATTGTCGGCCTCGGGCCGATGGTCCAGCTCTGCGGTGAGCAGCGCCTGCGCCTCCTCGTGCAGGCCGAGCAGCCGGATCAGCACGCCGGTGTACGCGATGGCGGCCGACCGGGCCGGATGCCCGGTCGGCAGCAGCTCGTCGAGGACGACACCCATGACCCGCCGCGCCTCGGCGAGGTCTCCGCTCGCCGCCCGCCGTTCGGCCAGGTAGGTGAGGAGCTCGGCGCGGTCGGGCAGGCCGACGGTTGCGGTGTCGCCGGGCAGCAGGCGCAGCGCGATCTGCAGCCATTCGGCCGCGGTTGCCGGCGCCTGCGCGCCGACCGCCTGCGCGGCAGCGACCAGGGTGACCGCCGCACCGGCGTCCCCGACGGCCGCCGACCGGGCGATATGGTGCGCCCGGGCTCGCGGCGGCGCACCCACCCGTTCCAGGTGCGCCGCGGCCCGCGCGTGCGCGCCCAGCCGCCACCCGGCGGCGGCCGACGCGTAGACGACGTGCCGCACGAGCGGATGCCGGAAACGGAACCGGCCCGTGCCGGCCACTACCTGGATGAGGTCGCGGGCCACCAGGTCGTCGAGGCAACGCAGTACGGCCGGCACGGGCAGCTCGGCAACCTCGGCGAGCAGGGCAGGCTCGCTCTCGTCGCCGCCGACGGCGGCCGCCGAGGCCACCAGGCGGCTGTCCGGCCCGACGGATTCCCACTCCGCGCCGAGCGCGGCCCGCACCTCGGTGGGCAGGGCCGCCAGCGCGGGGTCGGGGTCGTCCCGGGTACGAGCCGCATCGATTGCCGTGGTGCCACAGCGGCGCAGCGCGTCCAGATAGAGCGGATTCCCCCCGCTCAGGCGGAACAGGTACGCCACGTCGCGGGGGTCTGCGTCGGGCCCGAGCAGGCGCGTCACCTCCGCCTCCGGCAGCGGCGAAAGCGCCACCCTGCGGTGGAACCGGCCAGAATGGTCGCTCACCAGTGCGGCGGCCAGCCGGGCCGGCGCCTGCGCCGGCCGGTAGGCGAGCGCCAGCACCACCGGGCCGGCGGGCGGGCGGCGCAACAGGTAGTCGACAAGGTCCGTCGTGGCGGCATCGCACCAGTGCACGTCGTCGAGGATCAGCACCAGCCCGTCGGGCTCGGCGATGGTTTCGAGCAACCGGCGCAGCGCCCGCAGGGACCGGTACCTCTCGGCCGCCCCGCCGAGCGACACCTGCGGTGCCGCCGGCCCGGCGCCCAGGCCGTCGAGGATCTCGCCGAGCCGCCACACGTCGTCGGGGGGCAGCCTCTCACGCAGAGATTCGCTGTTCAGACGTACGTGATCATCCAGTGCCTCGGTCAGCAGGGCGAACGGGATCTCGGACTCGAACTCGGTGGCCCTGCCGGTGAGGGTCAGCAGCCCGCGCTCCCGGGCATATCCGGCCAGCTCGGCCAGCAGGCGGGTCTTGCCGATGCCGGGTTCGCCGACGACCTCGAGCACCTGGGGGCCGTCCCCGACGGAATGCAGGGCATCGGTGACCGTGCGCCACTCGGCCTCCCGGCCGATCATCGGCTGCACCCCGGCCGCCCCCTTCCCGCACACCACGGGCCGCCATTCTTGCAGCCGGGGCCGGCGGCCGGGAGCCTGGGGGAAGCAAATCCGGAAAAATGCGACAGCCAAGCACGAGTACGACGGGCCGGAGGGGGTGCTACATCCGCCCAACCACCTGCTTGGCCAGCGTGGTCACCCGGGCGACGTCGGCCTCCGGCGTGAGCGTCCGCTTGCCCAGGACGTACTGCACCCCGATCGTGATGTACATGTCCTCGACGACGATGCGCACGCGGGTCGCCCCGGGGTAGTAGTCCGACATCGCCTTCTCCCCGAGCCCGGCGACGTCCTTGACGGCCTTGTCACCCTTGAGCTTGCTCCGCAGCTCGTCGTACTCGGTATTGGCGTCGCCACGAACCCCCTTGATCGGTTTTTCGATCCACAGGAACACATAGGAGTCGGTTCCACCCGGGGCGCCCGCCCAGTCGCAGAACCGCGAGTCACCGACACTCTTCGGCTCCGGTTCGCCGACCGGCCCGCCGTAGAACGTTTCCAGGTCAGCGCGGGTGATCAGCCCACAGGCGTACCCCTCGTCGGCGTAGCCGCCGGTCGCCGTCCCGGCGTCC